>JBGAVP010000018.1:0-79192 GCA_044228065.1 Chitinophagales bacterium
CAGGTAAACAATCCTCTTCTGTACAACCAGGATACACGGTAGATTCAAATACTACGTAGTCTCCTTTCTTGATAGCTTGTCCGATAGTTCTGGAAGCAGAGAGCACTGGTTTCAAATCGGGGACATTGTGTGTATCAACAGGTGTAGGCACTGCTACAATAAAAAAGTTAGCAGCTTTTAAATCTTCAATGTTTGCAGTAAACTGAATATCGCATCCTTCAAATGCAGACTTCTCTAATTCATTGCTAGGATCTATTCCTTGTTTCATTAAATCCACCCGCTTTTGATTGATATCAAACCCAATCACGGAAATAGTTTTGGCAAACTCTAAAGCTATAGGAAGCCCTACATAACCTAATCCAATTACCGCTAATTTCTTTTCTTTGTTGAGTAGTTGTTGTAGCATATTTTATTTTATTATTAAATAGTTATTTTTTTGTCACTTGGCCATTTATAAGTTTATATTTTTCTCCACTTTCAGCACAAACCGCTATTCCTCCTGCATCAAATTTAAGTTGGCAACCATATTCACTCATCCAACCCGTTTGTCTTGCTGGGTTTCCTAATACCAGCGCATAGTCTGGCACATTCTTCGTGACTACTGCCCCTGCACCTATAAAAGCAAACTTACCAATATTATGACCACAAACAACAGTGGCATTTGCTCCAATAGTAGCCCCTTTACCTACATGGGTTTTGGCATATTGGCCTCTCCTATTCACCGCACTTCTCGGATTTGTTACATTGGTAAAAACCATAGATGGCCCCAGAAACACATCATCATCACAAGTTACACCTGTATAAATGGATACATTATTCTGCACTTTTACATTATTTCCTAGAACTACTTCTGGTGATACAACTACATTCTGACCTATGTTGCAATGCTCACCTATTACACTGTTACTCATTATATGACTAAAATGCCAAACCTTCGTTCCTTTACCTATTGTACAACCTTCATCTATCCAGGCTGTTTCATGTGCAAAAAAAGTCGAGTCTGCCATATCAAGTATTAACAAGTCGGCAAATATAGGATTTCAATTTGTCACTAACAATATAGTTCCATTTATAGTACTAAAAGATAAAATGTAATTTTTGTGTATTCAAAAAATAAATTAAAAAAAGAGCCTATTTTATGCATAACTAATAGGGCATATAAAAGTCCATTACAATTTCCTTACATTATAATCAGCAAATTAAAATGTAAAACAAATAGGGCTTTTAGTATATTAAATAGTAACCTCAAATGGTCTAACTAATTTCTATTTAACATCTTTATTAAGATAACATCAACAAGAACACAAATAACATTTAAAAAAATTGAGAAAGTAGACTAAAATGAAAAATCTTAACTTAAATATAAACTCACATCCTAGCCACATAATTTCTTTTGAAAGTGTATATGTGAACGTATTAATAATATTTTGCTGTTCAACTTTTTTAAAACTTCAACCCGTTAATTAAGCTTAACCCGTTACAAATGTAACGGGTTATTTTTTTGCAAAAAAAATATAACCAAATGATAAAAATTAGATTAACGATTCTACTTTGCCTAAGCATCCTTTTTCAATTTTCCTTTTCTCAAGTAGTATTAAATGAAGTGATGCACTACCCATCTACGGCTCAAGGCATTGTAAGTACTGGTACAGAGTATGTAGAATTATTTAACACTAGCCCATGCCAAGCCGCAAACATTAGTTGTTTTATGATTGGATTTGCTGATGATGATGGAAGTATTGTTAACAATAGAGGAAGTATTGTACTGCCAAGTGGTACAACTATTCCTCCATTGGGACATTTTGTAATTGGCACTTCTACTTCATCTGCAAATGCAGCCTCTGTTGATTTTAAAACTAACCTCAATACAAGTAATTATTGCGCAGTAGGAAATTGTGTGCTAGCAAATGGGGACGGTTGGGTAGCTCTATACGATCCGAACGGACAACCAGTTGATGCAATCTATTGGACTGTAAATGCTGGTGAATCATCAAAAATCACAACCGATACTGATTTAGATGACAACCCTTGTGTTTTGAACAATGTTGCAGGCTGTACAAATTCTATTAGTAGTTTACCTTCAGCTAAGCAGATTTTTCAAACATTTCCAAGTAGAATAAACTATATAGGGCAATATGTGAATGCAAATACCATTAGTAGAATTCCTGATGGGGGAACTTGGACGAGAGCCGTAGCTCCTTCTATAAATGATGCAACTGTTGGGAATTGTAATGGAGGCACTTGCCTTACACCATCTACAATTGTTTTTACAATTTCAAAAACAAATCCAAGTTGTGGTAGTAGCAATGGAAGTATCACTTTAAATGTTACCTCATCAGGAACTGCATCTTATACATGGAGTGCTAATGCTAACACTGGAAATAGTAACACTGCATCCAATTTGAATGGCTCCACATACAATGTCACTATAACTCAAAATGGCTGCACAAAAGACACTTCAATTACTTTATCTTCAAGTGGTCTGCCTATTTTTACAACAGCTATTACTAATGCAACCTGTGGAAATAAAAATGGAAGTATATCATTAAATGTTACCTCATCTGGAACAGCATCTTATACTTGGAGTGCCAATGCCAATACTGGAAACACTAATACTGCTAACAATCTTGGGGCTGGTGCCTATATTGTTTCTGTTACCCAAAACGGTTGTACAAAAGATACTACTCTAAATCTAACAAGCACTTCGCTTCCAGTTTTTACAGCTACTAAAACAAATTCTACCTGCGGAAACAATAATGGAAGTATTTCATTAAATGTTACCTCATCGGGAACTGCATTTTATACTTGGAGTGCCAATGCAAATGCTGGAAATAGCAACACTGCTAACAATCTTGGGGGTGGTGCTTATATTGTTTCTGTTACCCAAAACGGTTGTACAAAAGATACTACTCTAAATCTAACAAGCACTTCGCTTCCAGTTTTTACAGTTACTAAAACAAATCCTACCTGCGGAAATAATAATGGAAGCATCTCGTTAAATGTTACCTCATCTGGAACTACGTCTTATACATGGAGTGCCAATGCCAACACAGGAAATAGCAACACTGCTAACAATCTTGGGGCTGGTGCTTATATTGTTTCTGTCACACAAAACGGTTGTACAAAAGATACCAATATTACCCTTAACTCGAATAGTAGTTTAAGTATCACTTTTACAAACCCTGTTAATCCAACTTGTGCAGGAAAAGACGGTGCTGTCACAGTTAATTTAAGTGGAGGAAGTGCACCCTATTCCGTAACTATTGATACAGGAGGAACTCCGTTTACTATAAATTTGCCAGTAGCTATTTCTCAAACACTCAATAATCTTTCGGCTGGAACTGTACAGGTAAGTGTGACAGATGCGTCAACATGTCAAGCTTCTAATTCGACTACATTAACAGCACCAACCAATTGTTGTACATTTAAAATAACTGCAAATTTATCTCAACCTTCCTGTGGTACACAAAATGGAAACATTTCAATTGCTGCAAGCAATGGCTCTGGCAATTACAGCTATACATGGAGTGCGAATGCCGCTACAGGAAATTTAGCTACTGCTAATAATTTAGGCGCATCCCAATATAATTTAACTGTAACAGATAATGGATTTGCAAATTGTTTTATTGATACCATTTTTACTTTGGCAAACCCTAATAGTCCAAGTATAAATGGAGTAACTAAAGTAAATGAAACATGCACTGGAACTTCTGACGGAAGTGCAAACATAAATGCATCTGGTGGAAACGGAACATTAAGTTATACATGGAGTGCAAATGCCAACACAGGAAATGTTTCGGCTGCCAATAATCTCACTGCAGGCACTTATTTTTTCACGGTATCTGACCAAAACAATTGTCAAACTACTGGTAATGTAACCATACAAAGTGGTATTTGTTGTACATTAAAAAGTAATGCTTCAGTAACTTCCACAACCTGTGGTTTAGATAATGGTTCTATAACCATGAATATTCAAGTGGCTGGCACCTCGCCTTACTTGTATTCAATAAATGGAACTACCCCACAATCCATTAATACTTTTGGAAGTCTAGCAGCTGGTTCTTATGAAATAATAACGACCGATAAAAATGGATGTAAGGATACTATTACCTCTACTGTTGGAACAAGCGTAAACACATTAAATATTTCTCTTTCTAAAACTGATGCTAGCTGCTTTGGTTATAGCGATGGAACAGCTTCTGCGAATGTTACTGGAGGTAATCCTAACTATAGTTACAACTGGAGTAACGGAAATCAAAATTCTTCTTTACAAAACCTAATAACTGGAAACTATTCCTTAACTGTTACAGATAAAGATAATTGTACTGTATCATCCTCTATAAAAGTAAATGAACCGCTTTCTATTGGTATAAATTTAGGAAATGATACAACAGTATGTGATGGAAATTCAGTATTGATAGATGCTGGAAGTGGTTATGTAAAATACGAATGGAACAATAGTGAATCTACTCAAACTATATCAACCAAACAATCTGGGCTTTATACAATTACTGTAACCGACAATAACGGTTGCACTGCATCGGATAATTTAAAAGTAACAGCATCTCAGTCTGCTACATTAGATTTAGGGGAAGACATTTCAATTTATAGTGGTGAAAGCGCTGCCCTCTCCCCTGTAATCATGGGCGGTGCTTCGGGAAATGGTTCTTACAATTGGTCGCCACCAACTTTCTTAAGTTGTACTAATTGTAAAAATCCAACTGCATCACCAACTACAAATTCTCAATACATTCTCATATACTCAGATGCGTTGGGATGTATTTCAACAGATAGTATAAATATATTAGTCTTAGATCCTGGTAAAGTTTACTTCCCGTCTGCATTTACACCAAATGGTGATGGTAAAAATGATATTTTTAGAGCATTGGGAAATGGAGTAAAACAATACAGATTGAAAATTTTTAACCGTTGGGGTGAATTAGTTTTTGAAACTGCCGATTTTAGCGAAGGATGGGATGGTACATATAAAGGATCAGCACAACCAGTTTCTGTATTTGTGTATATAGCAACTGTAACATTCCAAAACAATAAAACAAATTCATACAATGGTAGTATTACTTTAATTAGGTAACTATGAATTATTTAGAACATCTGTAATATTTTTAAAATGTTCATTTCTTCAATACCAAAAATCCCTTACATTGAAAGGCAAACGTTTATTTCAATTAGTACAAGAGCTTACCAAAACGGAACATAGACAGCTGTTAAATGACTGCAAAACATCTACCGATAAAAGAATGGTGGCCCTTGCAGATTTGCTTAGGAAAAGAAATCTGACTGAAAAATCATTCGCAGTTTGGCTCAATAAATTGGTTACATCTTGGTGTATAACATCTCAAATAGAACAAGACAAAAGACAAAGGCGATGGGTAGATTTTGCATGCAAAGAAATTGAAACCCTACTTTTAAAAAATCATTTTGCTATAAGTAATCAAAGGCATTATCTGCTATCACAAATTTTTGATAAAAGAAACCATGAAGATTTAGCATTTTTCTATAATCAGAAAGCAATTGAAACTGCAACAAATGAAAAAGATTATGACCAACTTTTAACTGAGTTAGATACAGAACTTAGGTGGTTGGGCAGAAATCAAACAAATCAAAATATATCGAAAATTAGTGAGCTATTAATAAAACGTAAGTCAATTTCTGAACTTCGTCATCACCAGGCTATGTCTTATTTTTATAGTATTAGTTCAGCCCTTTATATAGATAATCCCTTTAGTAAATCATTTCAACAAATCATACCAACTCCATCTGCTTTTCTACAAATTAAAGAGGAAACAAAAGATGATTTTAGTAAGCTTTTATATGAACTAGCTGAAGCCCGATTTAATTTTTACAACAGAAAAGAATTTGAAAAAATATTAGAAGAACTTTTTGTCCAAATTGAATCTTCAACATGTGACAAAGCTTCCAAAGATAAATTGAAAAGAAGTTGGTATTATTTAAGCATTATAGCTGGTTTGTATTATGGTTATTCCATCTTACAAATGAAACAAGATGCACAAAAAATGTTCGAGATTCAGTTGGATTATAAAATACATGATTCCATTGGTTTCTTCTTTCTCCTTTTCTTTAATTTATTAGAAGGTAAAACCTCAAACTATGATTCCTTACTAAAAAAATATAAAGTAGATTTCTTTACTAAAGAGAACCAAGACTACCTTAAATTTTTGCAGGCATTTCAATTTTATAAAGATCAAAAAACAAGACAATGTATTGCCATTTTATTAGACATTACCTACTCAAAAAGCAATTATATTGCCATTTGGAGCAAACTTCTAGAACTAAAAATACATATTGAAGATGGTGATACACAATTCGCATTTGTATTAATAGATAGGGCAAAGCGTTTTCTTACTACTAATTCCCACCACAGAATTATATATGACCCTATCTTTAACTTGCTGGATAATTTAAACAATTTGCTGAAAAAAAAGCCCTCTAAGTCTTTAGTGAATTTATTCGAATACTACCGTATAATATTACCAAAAGAATAGGGCAAAGAAAATATCTTATTGCTATTCCAATGAATACTAGGATTGGTTATTGTACTACTTTGGTACAAATCCAAGTTTATGAAAAACACTACGCAAATAATTTGTTGTTGTTTGTTTTTTCTTTCAGCAATTCAATCACTTACTCTTAGGGGACAAGCAACTGGGGATTACAAAACTTACACTGCTGGGGACTGGGCAACTGTAGGAAATTGGTCGAGATACAATGGAAGCACTTGGGTAAATCCTGCACCCTCCGCTCCTGCTTCTACAGATGGGGTAATTACAGTGGATCATGCCATGACCGTAAACACGACAATTACCATAGACCAGACAACAATCAGTTCATCTGGTTCTGTTGAATTGCTAACTAGTGGTGCTATTACTGTAGCCAACGGACCTGATGCTATTGATCTTAATGTATATGGTACTTATAAAAGAACAGCTACTGCAACCACATTAATACCAACTGGAAATGTAACTTTTCAATCCGGTAGTTTTTACATTCATAATGCATCGGGCGGTACGATACCTACTTGTACTTGGGATGCCGCATCTACTTTGCAAATTGATGTTACAGTAGCCAATAATGAGTTTACTGAAAGTTTTGGAAATGTAGTTTTCAATGGCTCTGCTAGCTGTGATTTAGCAACTGGGGCTTTTACCCGAACCATTCAGGGAAATCTGACTATTTCCAGTACAGGAACTATCGGACTATCATCTTCAACTACTAATGCTGCTACTTTAACAATTAACGGTAGTCTAATTATCAATGCAAATGGAAGTTTAATTTTAGATAGACCTACGGCTGCAAACGGCACATCACTTACCAAAAAAATTATTGTGAAAGGTAATTTTGAACAATCAACTGGCACACTTAATTTTTCTAATAACACCAGTACAACTATTAGTGCACCACCCTCCAGAATTGCAGAAATAGATGTGGAGGGAAATTTTACTCATACAGGAGGCACCATAACAGAAACTGCGTCTGATGCAGATTTTACATCGAGATTTAATATGACGAAAACCTCTGGTACACAAAACATTGAAAGTACCGGATTCTCAAATGGGGCATCTAATATCATCAACTTCTTTGTAGGAAATGCCAATGCTAAATCTGTAGTTGCGACTGGTAAAACATTTACTCAAGCAGCCAATACTACCTGTACGGTTTCTTCAGGTTCATCCACACCTGATTTAGATATTGATGGTACTTTTATCAATCAAGGCTCCTCGTCCTGGACAGTAAATGGTACCTGGGCTGTAAATAATAACGGGACTTATGTACACAATACTTTAGCGGGAATTTCTACTCCTTTAAATTCGGCTACGTTAAATACTGGCAGCAACTTCATTTACAGAGGCTCATCCTCTTTAAATACACCGGTTTCATCCAGCGGTAGAACTTATTCAAATCTCGCTTATGAGAGTACTTCAGGTACTTATGCTCCAAACTTTGGCGCAGGTGCAAGTGCATTAACAGTAAATGGAACATTGCGCATTGGCGATGGTTCTGCCAATGCTACAAATTTAAGTCAAGGTGCATTTACTGGCACTTTAAATTTTAATGGCGATATTAACATCACACAGGGTTCTACCTTGAATTGCAATTCATTTACACTTGCCGCCAGTAAAGTCCTTACACTTTCAAATCCAACCACAAATAGTCTTTCTGCTGCATCTGCAAGTCAAACATTTACCTTAAATGGCATAACAAAAGAAGTAAATACAAATGGGTTTTCTGGTGGTGCTACAAGAGCCATTAGCAACACCAACACACCAACAATAACCTTAGGCAGTGCCGCAACAGTAGAATTTAATGGCACCTCCAATCAGCCAACCTCAGGATTACCATCATCAGTTCCTAATGTTACCATTAATAATAATGCTGGTGTAACATTATCTTCTGTTTTGGATATTTCAACTTCATTAGCATTAAGTTCTGGACTATTCACGATTGGCGCAAACAATCTCACATTAGGCACATCAGCCAACGTAAGCGGTACCCCATCTTCCACCAATATGGTAGTAGCCACTAGCACCGGTGAGTTCAGAAAAAATTATTCAGGTACCGGTTCCTTTTTATTCCCTATTGGAGACAATACTGGCACTGCGGAATATAGCCCCGTTACTTTAAATTTTACAGCAGGAACTTTTTCCTCTGCGTACGCTGGGGTAAGGGTTGATAATTCTAAACAAACCAACAATTCCAGCACTACTGATTTTTTAAGCCGTTTCTGGACGGTTACAACAAGCGGCATCACTTCTCCAACCTGCGTTGCCACATTTGCTTATGCCGATGGCGATGTAAATGGTACAGAATCTAACATCTATGGCGGTGTAAAAAACGGCAGTGTGTGGGTTTGTATGGATGGAGTAACTACAAGCACCAACACCATATCAAAATCCATCACCAATTTTTATGATGGCGTTTTTACTGGAGGGGAGGCGGCTGTTATGAATTGTAGTGCTTGTGTAAATCCAACCAATGCAGGTTCAATAGGCAATGCACAAACGGGTAACTGCGGAAGTTTTGATCCTAACACAATCACAAGTACCGCGCTACCCACAGGCCACACAGGTACGTTGGAATATAAATGGCAGTCTTCTACCACTAGTGCGTCCTCAGGCTTTAGCGATATAGCTAGTTCAAATAGTACGACTTATGACCCAACAACCATCTCACAAACCACTTGGTTCAAAAGGTTAGCACGCGCTACCTGCAAAGCCGACTGGACGGGAGCCGCTGAATCGAATGTAGTTCAAATGAGTGTGGATGTAGCTCCTGCTATTACTGCGCAACCCACCAGCCCATCTGCCGTTTGCGCAGGTGCAGGTGTAAGAACATTTACAGTAGCTGCCACTGGTAGCGGTACCTTAACCTATCAATGGCAAGAATTTATTACCGCATGGAATGATGTATCCAATGCTGGTGTTTACTCAGGGGCTACAACGGTTACTTTAACCATCACCAACCCAACTGCAGGTATGAATGCTAATAAATACCGTTGTGTGGTTTCAGGAACCTGCTCCCCAACGGCAACAACGGATGGTAACGCTACCATAACCGTAAACGATGCGCCTGCCAAAGCCACTAGCCCATCACCTTTGGATGGGGCTACTGCAGTAAGCTTGGATCCAGATTTAACCTGGCTTGATGGAGGCGGAGCTACCAGCTATGATGTATATTTTGGAACCAGCTCACCCGGTTCGTTTATTGGTAATCAGGGAGGAACCACTTATACACCAAGTACCTTAACCACTTCCACTATTTACTATTGGCGTATCAACCCAAAAAATACTTGCGGAACAACTATCGGAGACGTGTGGACGTTCACTTCTGAGCCCGTAACTTTCAACCCTGGTTTTGAAAACAACGTGAGTACCGCTAGTGGGTGGGTAAAAGAAACTGCCAGTGATATTACCACCACTGTGGGTACACTTCCTTCAAATCCCGTGATTAGCGTGCTTACCGGCAACAGGAGATTAAATATAAATCTTACAAGTACCACCGAGCGATACGTGCAGCACTTGGGTTATCCAGTTAGTATTCCTGCTTCGGGTACAAATTATGTGCACATTCTGGCATGGGTACGATCGGCTGATAATGCTGACCAAACCAGAATATCTGCAATTTCCACTGATGGGGGAACTACAGTAAGCGGCACATTAACCAATACCACCGCCAGCACTTGGGTTCGTTTTACGGCAAGTGGCACCGCAACCAACGGCAAGACCTATGTTCCAAGAATTGCTTTTAAGGGAAACAATTCCCCAGACGCTTATGCACTGGAAGATGTAATTATCTATACCACTACCCTTTCTTCTGGTATAGATGTAACAGCCCCCAATGCCGCTTCTGGAATTTGTGTGAATACGGTTGGAAGTAATAACAACATCACCTGGACTGACGGCATAGATAATGCAACGCAAACCAGTGGTATAAGTGGCGTGCTACTACTTAGGGCACCTGCTGGAACTAGTTTGCCTACATTGAACCAACAGGCGTATTATGCTACCGATTCTAAAATTGGCCCAAGCAACATTGGCAGTTGGACCGTGTTGAGTAATAGCATCGCTGCGGGGGCGCAAAGCTTTACAGACAACGGGGCGGCTGGCAAGCCTGTAGTATATGCCATCTACATGCGTGATAAAGCCTACAATTATTCAGCCGCAGCTAGTTTTACTACGGCTTATGCAGGCCCCGATCAAACGCTAGGGTGTGCCGCCACCACAGCCACCATGGCGGCAACGGGCGCGCCAAGTGGTTACACGGGTACTTGGTCTCGCATATATACCACATCTGGCAATCCTACTATTACATCACCTAACCTAGCTACAACCGGCATTACAGGCATTGCCTCTAATTCGGTATTTCAATGGTCGGTTTCAAATGGCACTGGATGCACTACTTATGATTGGGTAAAATTGAATATCTACTTAGGTACAGATGGCGACCCCAAAAATGATACCGTTTACAACCAAACGGGCTCAGCCTCTTTTGGCGTATCTCCTACATTTACCACAGGTGCCAGTTACCAATGGCAGGTAAGTACAAACAATGGAAGCACATGGAGTACTGTTTCTAATGGTGGGATATATTCTGGAGCTACTGATACCATTTTGATTCTCAATAATCCTACTTACAGCATGGATGGATACCTTTACAAGTGTGTCCTAACAGCTACTTGCGGTTCTCGTGAATCAGGCACGGCACGGCTTGCAGTGCTTCCCTTAACAATATTTTCTAACACTACTACGCAGGCTTGTGGAACCGACTATGGCACTGCCTTTGGCACGTTTACTCGAAATATTTCGGTAAGTGGAATACCCGCAACCCTTGGCACCTCATCGGGGCAATATGTATTGCGACAAATTGATGTAAAATTGGGTAGCGCTTCTTGTAAAAAGAATTTAAGCTCTTACGATTTTCGATTGACAGCACCCGATGGTACAAACTTGGATTTCATTACAGACCTTACGACACAAACTTCCAATATGTGGGTTGATCTGCATTTCAGAGACCAAGCAGCTTTGGAAAAAATTAGTGAATACGCGAGTTCAGTTCAAACCAACTATTTCCCATTTAATATAGGTTACTATGCGGTGCAAACAGACAACAGTTTTCAATCGAGTTTTAATGGCAAAAACCCTAATGGAACTTGGGTTTTTTCCATAAAAGAAAGTGCTGCATCGGGTACAGAAATTTCTTTTGAAAGTGTGCAGTTGCATTTTGGGCCAGCATTTGTGAATAGCAATGTAATAATTACAGATGCTAATAACGAGTGCGGCAACGCATCCTGTTTAGATACTAAAAACAAGCTAATTGCTAGCAATAACAGCTATGCGCAAAGCGATGCCAATTACCCTGGCAACACTGTAGGCGGAGCCTGTAATTGGAATGGAGCTAATAATAATAGCGCTTGGTTTTACTTCATAGCAAGTGCCACTAGTGCTTACATTTCATTAAGCGGCAATACCAATCTTACTTCGGGCTCTACGGACACACAACCGATTGTAGTAACCCAATCGGGAAATTGCACAGGCACGTTTACAGTGCCCACAGGTGGTTGTCCTGATGATGAAAGTGTAAACAATATGTCCTACCTATCAACAAACGGAGGAGGAGTTGTAACTTCTGGTAATGTCTATGTAAATGGAATTGGAGCAAATACAGAATTCAACCTGTCAGGATTAACTATTGGACAACGCTATTACCTTATTGTAGATGGCAATGGTGGTGTATCATCCACTTTCTATGTAGAAGGACTCAACGGTTGTGCAGAGTGCAATACACCACTTCCGGTAAAACTTATTTCATTTGAGGCAAATGACGTTAATAACCAATACATTCAACTGAATTGGGCTACCTCATCAGAAATAGACAATTGGGGATTTGAAGTGGAGCGCAGTACCGATGGAATTAATTTCCAAAAGATTGGTTACAAAGAGGGAAACGGGAATAGTTCTATGCGCCATAATTACAGTTATGATGACAGTGATTGCAAATTAGGAATAGTCTATTACTACCGCCTAAAACAAATTGACTTTGATGGAAAATGGGAATATAGCAATATAACTAATGCAAGTTTAAATGAAGATTTCAATAAGAATACTCTTCTTTTCCCAAACCCAGCAAACGATTTTACAAACCTTTCTTTTCAATCTCCTGTGGATGAAATTACTCAAATCAAACTTTATAATACAATGGGACAAATTGTATTTACATCACCGATTCAAGTTAAAAAAGGAATAAACAATTTGCCCTTAAATTTAAGTTCCCTTTCAACTGGAATTTATACCTTAAAAATTGAAATTCTGAATTCCTCTCAACAAATACGTTTAAATAAACTCTAATGTAACTTCCGTTAAAACCCTGCATCTGCATCATCAATTGGAGCATTCTGGAAAATCATAGTTTTGCTATCATAAAGGGTCCCTTGGTAATTTCCAAGTGCTTTTGAATTATAAAAATTACCTAAAAAATTCCAGGGCTTAATGTCTTGTCTTCCCATGTTCGGATAATAAGCAAATGTGATATCAAAGTAATCTATTCCCAATTTCAAATTCCTAACACGAAGCCCCACGCCATATCCTTGCAATAATTTCCTATTAAAATAATCGCCTTTTCCACTTCCTGCCATAGCCAAATCTGCAAAACAAAATACAGAACCAGAAAACCCGAGCACTTTAAAACGCGCATAGAAATTCGGTTCTATACTCAAACTAAATGTTCGCTCCCCTCTCAATAAATTCAAAAATATTCCACGAACCCCACCATTGTCGTTATTCAAATATAAATCTTGATTGGGAGCAAAATTCCACCCTTGGTTATAATTGACGCGCACTAATTGTCTGAAAAATATTTTCTTTCCAAAATTGAGTGAATTGGAGAAACAAAACAGATTCATATTCAGCACCTGATTTTGTGGTTTCTCCTGATAGTAATAAGTTCCCCATTTTGCTCTGAGCGCTGCATAGCCTAACTTAGGAACTTTAAAACCATAAGTACCTACAAAGGCAGTATAGTAGCGCCCTCCCGTCTCTTCATCTTTAGCATATCCCCCTAAAAATGCCAGATTAATTCCTTTGGTAAAAAACTCTGTTTTTACTAATTGATCTACATTTTGCTCTGTAAAATAATCCCAACGCGCTATTCCCACTCCCAATAAAAACGAATGACTATTTATAAATGAAATCGTATTGTCAGAGGAACGAGCGAATGGCCGATTGCCATACTGTAAACGGTTAAATTTAGCACTCAATATAAACTTATAAGCCATGTTGGGGTCACGCTTCGAACGCAAAAAAGGAAGTGAATATGCTCGTGCAAACCACAATGCTTGTGCATTAAAAACCACATTGGTGGTAATGGTACTTGCTAAAAAATTATTCTCTTTAGCACTCTGCTTATAGTAATTGGCAAATACATAACCTGCCCATTTAGTTTTAGAAGCAAAAAAAGTTCTTCCTAAATACATTTCTAGCCCCTTGTTGAAATTATCGTAGTTGTAGTCCAGATTAAAATTGATTTGCGAGGAGGCTATATTTCGAAAAGCATAACCACCATGAAAACTCCAAATGTTTGCTTTGCGATAATTGAGGGAGATATAATTATTCCAACTCTGCGAATAGCCCATAAAATTCTTTAATTCAATTCCTATGGATGAACTTTTTATGCCTATAATATCTACAATATTCCAGCTCATCAAATCTTGTGTCATCACTTTCATATCTACTCTGCTAGAATCAGTGGGCACAGTTTCTAGAATTATTTTCTGGTCTTTGTAAGTATTTTTATTCCAGATATTTCGCTCCATATCTGCCATTAGCTGTGGGTCTATCGTATCTCCTACTTTCACAAGCATTTCATTGAGCAGCACCTTTGGCTTAGTAGTGATATGAATGCCATTGGCAAATTTCACCAACTTGTTTTTTACAACCGTATCAGGATGTTCTATAGAAACACCATAAGGCTTTAAAATCTTGAACTGTATGGTATTTAAACGCTTCCCCCTAAAGCGTTCAAAATCTTCAGGACCATCTAAAATTCTGTCCTTCTTTCGATCTGTATAATGCAAAAAAGACAAGCCATACAAGATATTTTCCAGCACTTTGGCAGTCTTAGGATGCTTGCTCAAAATATCCTTTGTTTGATCCGCCTTTTGAGCAAAAGAAATAGCAGGGATACACAGCAAATACAAAGCAAAAGCAATCAAAAAAGAGAGACGAAAAAATTTCATGCCTTGCCCAGTTGTATTTTTTAAGGAAGCCTAATATAATTATTTATGGGATAGATTACAATAAGTTTAGATAGAAGAGGGTAGAAAACAGAAGTAAGAGATTAGAAAATGGAAAGAAAGAATTACCTCATTCGTTTATTTAGAACTTACTACTTTTAAATTCAAATCCATTTAACTACACAACTCATGCAACAAAATAACTATCTAGAAAATGTCAAAAAACAATTTGACTACTATAAACTATTAGGCGAAAAAACCATTAATCAATTGCCCGATGAAAAACTGTTTTGGCAATACAATGAAGAAAGCAACAGCATAGCCATTATAGTGCAACATATAGCTGGCAATATGCTTTCGCGATGGACCGATATTTTTACTACAGATGGCGAGAAGGAATGGAGAAATAGAGATGCGGAATTTGATGCAAAATTAGAAACGCGAGATGCCGTTCTTTCTACTTGGAATAAAGGCTGGGATTGCTTTTTAAATACGCTCAACAGTTTAACTTCAGAAGATTTAGACAAAACAATTTATATACGAAACATGGGGCTGAGTGTGCAAGATGCGATAGACCGTCAGTTAGCACATTATCCGTATCACATTGGACAAATTGTTTTTATAGGTAAAATGATTTTAAACGAAAACTGGCAATCGCTTTCTATTCCAAAAGGAAACTCAAGCACTTACAATGCAGATAAATTTTCGCAACCAAAGGAAAAGAAACATTTTGCGGATGAGTTTTTAGATAAAAAATAGCTTCAAAACAAGCATCCCAATTTGCCATTTACCATATTAAAGCACATATTCGCTCTATGAAAACAATCATAGCTCCTTCTGTTTTAAGTGCTGATTTTGCCCACCTTGGAAGAGATGTAGAAATGCTCCACAAAAGTGAAGCACAGTGGATTCACATAGATGTGATGGATGGAGTATTTGTTCCCAATATCTCTTTTGGTTTCCCCATTTTACAAGCCATTAGAAAACATACCACCAAATTTTGTGATGTGCATTTAATGATTGTACAACCTGAGAAATATTTGAAGCAATTTAAAGAAGCAGGTGCCGATCACATAACCTTACACTTTGAAGGCAACTGGCATTTAGACTCGATTATTCGCGAAATAAAAAGCCTTGGAATGAGTGCTGGTGTAGCACTGAACCCTGGCACCCCAGTAGAGGTATTAAAAGAGGTATTGCCGCTATTAGATGTGGTGCTGATTATGAGTGTAAACCCTGGTTTTGGCGGGCAAAAATTTATACCATATACTATTCGGAAAATTAAAGAATGCAAGGCATTAATAGCTTCTACCAACGCAAGCACTAAAATACAAGTAGATGGTGGCGTAGGACTTGCGAATGCTAAAGAAATAGTAGAAGCAGGAGCCGATATTTTAGTAGCTGGAAATGCAGTATTTGGTTCAGAAAATCCAACAGAAACAATCAGCAACTTGATGAAACTTTAAAAAATAAATTCTAAACTCGAATAACTCCGAACAACCAACTTCTAACTATAATAAAACCAAGCAACCTCCGTTTACTGCTAATGATTCAAAAATATTTGTTTTCTGCTTTCTGTTTTCTTATCTCTCTTTCTGTTTTAGCGCAGAACACAGCTACTGTCAAAGGTTTTGTAAAAGATGAGAATGGAAAACCATTAGAACTTTTATCGGTAGTAATTTTAGAAAATCAAAAGTTAGCTACCTCTACAAACGAGAAAGGCTATTTTGAATTACAGGTGCCAGCAGAGCAAAAAATAACCCTGGTATTTTCTTCTCTTTCTATTGAAACACAAAGAAAAACATTCACACTAAAGAAAGATGAAGTTCAGTCTTTTAATATAACCTCTAAATCCAAAACTTTTGAATTTAATCAAGTAGAGATAAAAGACCAAAGTATCCGCCAGCAGGCTAGTGTAAGCGAAATAAAAGTAAAAGATATTCTACTGCCCGATGCAGGTGGTGGTGGAATTGAGGCCTATTTAACTGCACAGGCTTTGGGTTTAAATAAGAGTAATGAGTTGAGTTCTAATTACTCAGTACGTGGTGGAAATTATGATGAGAACTTGGTTTATGTAAACGACTTTGAAGTCTATCGTCCTTTCTTAATTCGCTCAGGACAACAAGAAGGTTTAAGTTTTGCAAATCCTAACTTGGTGAGCAATATTAAATTTTCATCGGGTGGTTTTCAATCAAAATATGGAGATAAATTATCTTCTGTTTTAGATGTTACCTACAAGCGACCTAAATCTTGGGGGGGCTCTGTATCGGCCAGTCTACTTGGGTTTGCAGGAAATTTAGAAGGTTGTAGTAAAAATAAACGATTTACTTTTTTAATAGGTTTTCGTCAAAAGACAAGTCAGTATTTGATAAAAAGTTTAGAAACAAAAGGGCAGTATTCTCCTAACTTTATAGATGCACAGTTATATGCTAACTACCTTATCAATGAAAAATGGAGCATAGAATTAATAAGCAATTATGCCCGAAATAAATTTGACTTTGTACCTGATTCTCGCACCACCAAATTTGGCTCAGTACAAGATGTAAAGCAACTAGAGATGGCATTTGAGGGCTCTGAGTCCGATAAATATACCTCTATCATGAATGGCTTAGCGCTTACTTTCTCTCCTAAAGAAAATTTAAAATTAAAGCTGTTAGGGTCTGTTTATAACAATAGAGAAAAGGAAAGTTTTGACATCCTAGCAGACTATCGTTTAGGCGATGTAGAAACAGACCAAAGCAAAAGCAACTTTGGTGATGTAGTTTCTTACAGAGGAATAGGAGGCTTACAAAATTGGGGAAGAAACACATTAAATACTGATATTTATCTAGCAGGATTAAAAGGTTCATGGATTAAAAAAGGGCATCAGTTGCAATGGGGTGTAGATTACAAACACGAACAACTTTCAGATCGCATTTCTGAGTGGGATCGCTTAGATTCTTCAGGTCATTCTTTGCCGTATACTGTTGCTGGCAAAGCATTCTATGGAGATTCACTTCCCGTAAACAGCGACCCAACTGTAAATGTAAATCGTCTTTTAAAAAGTCAGTTTGCACTTACTACTAATCGCTTCAGTGCATTTATTCAAGACACTTGGCGATTCGGAGATTCTGCTCGTTTCAGTTTAAATTATGGGGTGCGTTTTCAAATAAGCGATGTAAACAAAGAGCCGTGTTTTTCTCCACGCGTTCAGTTTTCTGTAAAACCTGTTTTGAAAAAAGATTTCATTTTCACTTTGGCTGCTGGCCTGTATTATCAGCCTCCATTTTACCGAGAAATGCGCGACTTAAATGGCAATGTAAATACCAATCTAAAAGCTCAAAAATCTGCCCATGTAGTAGCAGGTTTAAACTATGCTTTCAAAGCTTGGAAGCGTCCGTTTAGTTTTGTAACAGAAGTTTATTACAAATATTTGTGGGACATAGTGCCTTATGAATTTGACAATGCGCTCATCCGCTATTACGGTCAAAACATGGGTAAAGGTTACGCTACCGGAATTGACTTGCGATTAAATGGCGAACTGGCAGAGGGCGCAGAATCTTGGATTAGCATGTCGGTGATGGGCACCTTTAATGACATAGGCGGAACTGTTACACACTACTACGATTCGGCACACAACGAAATAAAAGTGCGAAATGAAAAAACAAAAATTGTGGATAGCTCTACTACCAATATTGGTTATCAGCCACGCCCTGCCGATCAGCGGGTGATGTTTAATATGTTCTTTACGGACTACATCCCTAAGTTTCCATACATACGATTAAATCTAAATTTAATTTTTGGCTCTGGGCTTCCATACAAAGCACCTAATGCAGTGGCGTATGATACCAAAAACCGTATGCCTTTTTATAGAAGAGTAGATTTAGGTTTTGCCTTTCAACTATGGAATCCTAAATGGGCAAAAAAACATACCAAGGTGGGAGATGGAATCAAATCGGTATGGTTGAGTTTAGATGTACTAAATGTATTTGGAATCAGCAATACTGTTTCTTATCTCTTCGTGAAAGACCTATACAGCAATCAATACGCAGTTCCTAACTATTTAACCACCCGCAGAATCAACGCAAAGTTGGTGTTTAATTTTTAAGAAAATTTGAATTTAATTCTCTACTAATTTAAGGAAAACAGTTCCAATTCTTCTCTTCATTTCTAGTTCTACTAACTTGCCTTTTTCATAGCGATAAATGGAAGTTACACCACCCGCAAGCGTACATTCATAAACCCCTTCAGCTGATTTTACCAGGTCAATAAAATAACCTAAGCGCTCAGAAAATATTTGACTCAAAATTTTAGGTTCTTGAAAATAAAGCTGCACAGAAGTTTGGCGAATAACTTTATTTATAACTCTCTTTTCTCCTCTACTTTCTACAATGTATTTTACTTTATCCCAAAAAGTTTTTGTAGTAATTTCTTCATCTTCTTTTACATTGTGGAAATAAGAAAAAATCATTTGGCCATCTTTAAATATCACATCAGAACTCAAGTTCGATTTATGATGAGTAAAAAAAACTTTAGCATCTGATTGACTTCTTAATTTATATCGAGTAATTCCATTCGAAGAATCCCTTTTTTCAACTGTAGTTTTACCTACAGTGTTTCCTAATAAAACCACATCGTAATTCAGTTTTTGAGCAGTTACAGAAAATGCAACTACAAGAAAAGAAAGTAAAAATTTAATGCGCATGTTGGTTAGTTTATTTAACTCTTATTTAATAAAGTTTTATTTGAAAACGCTATGAAGATATTACATTCACTGTCTTTGACAAATCTATTGCTCTATTTTTAACAGCTACAACATCCGTCCCAATTTTATCCCATGTTAAAACCACCGCCATTCTTCTATAAGGACGAGTAGTTGGTTTTCCAAAAATTCGAATATCAGCATTCTTTTCACTCAATACATTCTCAATTCCTGAGTAGCGCGGAGTCACCCCTTCAGAGTTTGCTAGAATAACAGCACTCGCTCCTACCCTTTCTAATTTTAATTCAGCTATAGGTAAACCTAAAACTGCTCTGGCATGAAGTTCAAATTCGGTAAGCGTTTGTGTACCTGCCAAAGTAACCATACCTGTATCATGCGGACGAGGAGAAAGTTCCGAAAAATACACCCCTTCTTCATTTGAAATAAAAAATTCTACTCCCCACAAACCAGCACCTGCCAAAGCTTTGGTAACTTGTGCAGCCATTACTTTTGCTTCCTCTAAATGTTTAGCATCCATTTCGCAAGGTTGCCAGCTTTCTTGGTAATCACCCCTTTCTTGACGATGCCCTATAGGGGGACAAAATAAAGTCTCTCCACTTTTTTGAGTGACAGTGAGCAATGTAATTTCAAAATCAAATTTTACAAAAGCTTCTACAATCACTTCTGCTATATCTCCGCGTTTTCCGCTTTGCGAATGCTCCCAAGCCTTATCAATTTCAGCTTCGACTTTAATAGTAGATTGTCCTTTGCCACTCGAACTCATCAAAGGTTTTACCACACAAGGAATCCCCACTTCTGCCACAGCAGTTTTTAATTCCTCTAGTGAAGTAGCATATCTATAATTGGCAGTTTTTAAACCCAACTCTTTGGCCGCCAAATCGCGAATGGCTTTTCGATTCATGGTGAAATTAGCAGCCCTTGCAGAAGGCACTACTTGTATACCTTGCTTTTCATAATCATAAAATCGCTCGGTGCGAATCGCTTCTATCTCGGGGACGATAATATCAGGTTTATACTTGGCTACAATTGCATCCAGTGCATTTCCATCCAGCATATTAATTACTTCTCGGGCATCGGCTACTTGCTGCGCGGGTGCATCGTTGTAGGAATCTACTGCTATTACATAACTTCCCAATCTTTTAGTGGCTATTACGAACTCTTTTCCCAATTCTCCAGAACCCAACAACATTATTTTCTTCATTTCTACATTTATTTTGTTTCGAAAAATAAAAATAAACCATCATTTCAATCAATTAAAATTGCTTTTAGTATTTTCAATTTATGAGAAAACTAACATTGCTATTGGTTGTATTTTGTTTGTATTTATCTGGTTCTGCTCAAGAGCGAACGGTGAAAGAGATTTTGGAAACTTGTCATGCAACTATTCCTCAAAGCCAACAATTTAATAGAGCCGTTACCGATATAGTTACTTTAGAAAAAGCCTTAAAGTCTGACCCTGATAACTTGGAGATTTTGTATGCATTGGGAAAGGATTATTTCGTGGTGGGTATAAAAGACAAAAGTTATTTACAAAATTCCTTAAAAATATGGGACTCTTATATAGCCAAATCACTTCCCAAAAAAGCAGGTCCGGGTTACTGGAACAGAGCGGTATTAAAAGATTACATGAACGATAAAGCAGGCGCTTGTGAAGATTTAACTCAAGCTAAAAAATTGCTTAAAAAGAAAGAATTAGACGCACTTATTGTAAAAAATATAGAAAAAAACTGCACTAAAAAGTAACGCTCCTTCATGCTAAAAATATAGTTTCAAAATCTCATACTAAAAAATACACTTTAGCGTATATTTAATATTCATATTCTTCACACCCTATTTTATGCGTA
Organism: Chitinophagales bacterium; assembly: GCA_044228065.1. GTDB lineage: Bacteria > Bacteroidota > Bacteroidia > Chitinophagales > LD1 > JBGAVP01. The sequence goes on from JBGAVP010000018.1 coordinate 21,311, forward strand.
ACCTTATTCGTCTCACAGCAATTTTTGGATTGCTATTTTTAGTTTCCTGTAACTCAAAAAACAAAGTAAAACTAATTGGCACCAATGCAGCCGATGAAGTACCTACTTTAGGAAATCTCACTTTTTCTTTTGACAAAAATTTAGTGGGCGATACACTCTTAAATGCTTGGGATAGCACCCACTACATTACCTTCGACCCACCTATAGAAGGGCGTTTCAGATGGGAGAATGCTAATGAACTCGTTTTCTCACCCGACCATGATTTAGATGCAGCAACTGATTACAAAGCAGTGGTAACGGATAAGATTGTTTCACATTGCAGTTATAAACTTGGAGGCATTCCCGAAATAAAATTTCATACTCCTTATCAGCGTTTAGAAAGCAGCAATGCGCTTTGGACAGTGCTGGATGAAAGCACCCAAGCGGCTATAGCACAAATAGAACTTTTCTTTTTCTACAAAGTGAATCCTACTAAACTAAAAGAAAAGTTAAGCATAGAAGTAGATGGCACTAAACACGATTTTAATATTATAACTGCTTCAGCAGATAATCATATTGCCATCAATATTTTAGGGGTAAAACTGGAAGATAAAAACTACAACATTACCGTAAAAGTTGATAAAGGGCTATTGCCTGAAGGTGGCTCTAATGCTACTAAAGAGTCCATCGAATCTAAATTAGTTTTAAGTTCCCCTTTTGTTTTAAATATAACCGATATACAAGCTGAGCACGATGGCACAGCGGGTACCGTTCGTATTTTTAGTTCACAACAAATAGTAGCTGAAAGCCTTACCAATCTTATAAAATTTGACCCACCAGTAAGTTTCAAAACAGAAGTTTCACAAGATGGATTGGTACTTAGTTCCGACAAATTTGATGTTACTAAAAACTATACCGTTACTTTAAAAGCAGGTATCAAAGGTAGAATTGGCGGGGTGTTGAAGGAAGAATATTCACATCAAGTGGTATTCGGACAATTAGAACCATCAATCAAATTTGCGAATAACAAAGGCATATATCTCACTGGAAAAGGAGCTAAAAACATAGAGGTACAAATCATTAATGTTCCTAAAATAAAAGTAACCATATCGAAAATTTATGAGAGTAACCTACTAGCTGCCAACCGCTATGGATTTGATGACTACGGGTATAATGACTACCAAGAAAATGAAGGGGAAGAAGGCGAAAGAACATACAATTCAGATTTACAATTAGGAGATGTAGTATATGAAAAAGAAATAGAAACAGCTAGTCTTCCAAAATACAACAACAGTCGTTTATTCAAATTTGACTTTGCTGATAAACTACCAGAATTTAAAGGAATATATCGTTTATCTATCCGCTCTAGCACACAATATTATTTGCGTGAAAGTAGATTTGTTTCTCTTTCTGATATAGGTTTAATAGCCAAAGATGGTAGCGATAAAATGATCGTGTTTGCAAACTCAATCAAAACAGCGGAGAAACTTTCTGGAGTAAATATTTCTATTTATGGTACCAACAATCAAGTAATAGGAACAGGTGTAACGGATGGTGATGGAATTGCTGAAATAGCAATGAAGCGTAAAGATTTCAGTGGTTTCAGACCTGCTATGATAGTTGCTAAATCAGGTAGCGATTTTAATTACATGCCTTTGGCTTCTACTCGAGTTGAAACTTCTCGTTTTGAAGTAGGTGGAAAGCGCCCTAACTCTACTGGGCTGGATGCCTTTGTTTACAGCGAAAGAGATATGTATCGCCCAGGTGAAAAAATAAATTTCTCTGTGATTATTCGTGATCAAAAATGGAAAACACCCGGTGAAATTCCAGTGAAATTGAAATTCCTTTTACCTAACGGACAAGAATTAAAATCGCTCAAAAAAACATTAAATGATGAAGGCTCTTTAGAGGCTGGCATTGAGTTATCACCTGCTGCGGTTACAGGAAGCTATTCGCTAGAAGTTTATACCTCTAACGATATTTTACTTACTACCAAAAATGTATTGATTGAAGAATTTATGCCCGATAGAATTAAAGTAACTACCGTACTTGATAAACCGTTTTTAAAAATAAATGAAACTACAAAACTGAGTGTCAATGCGGTCAATTTCTTTGGACCGCCAGCAGCTAATAGAAACTATGAAGTAGAAATACAAGTGAAGCAAAAATATTTCTCTCCAAAGAAGTTCAACAGTTTTAATTTTTCTTTAGCAAATCAAAATGCCAGCTACGATAAAATTACAAAAGAAGGAGTTACTGATGAAAGCGGTAATGCTTCTGAAACTTTTACAGTACCTGCATCCTACAGCAATAGTGGAATTTTACAAACCGATTTTTACACCACTGTTTTTGATGAATCGGGTAGACCTGTAAATAGAAAATCTACCATAGATATTTTTACACAAGATGTGTTTTACGGATTGAGTTTTGATGGCTACTACTATTGCCCCGTTAATCAAGCGGTGCGCTTTCCTTTGGTGGCATTAAATAAAGATGAAAAAGCAGTAAGCACACAAGCACATGTTCAAGTTATTAAACATGAGTACAAAACTATTTTAAGTCGTTCTGGAGAGTACTTCCGCTATGAGTCGCAACAGGAAGATAAAACAATAAGCGACCAAACTATTACTGTATCTGGAGAAAGCACCTCTTATAGTTTTGTGCCACGCACCTCTGGCGATTATGAAATTAGAGTTTCAAAACCAGGTGTTAACTCCTATGTTTCTCAAACTTTTTACAGTTATGGATGGGGCTATAATAGTAATTCTTCTTTTGAAGTGAATAACGAAGGAAGCATCGATATTGAATTAGATAAAGAAAACTACAGTACAGGCGAAAGTGCCAAAGTACTTTTCAAAACACCTTTTAACGGAAAGATTTTAGTTACACTAGAAAGCGATAAAGTAATTGATCATTTCTATCTGCAAACTGATAAACGAACTGCATCTACTACTATTAGTTTAAAGGCAGACTATCTGCCCAATGCTTATATCAAAGCCACTTTGATAAAGCCACATGAAGAAACAGATTTGCCGCTTACCGTAGCACATGGATATAAATCTATTTCAGTCGAAGAAAAATCGCGCAAACAAAAAGTAGAAATTATTGCCGCTAAATCTGTACGTGCACGTACCCATCAAAAGGTAACCGTAAAAGCTGCCCCAAATAGTAAAATCACATTAGCTGCTGTAGACGAAGGTATTTTACAAATCACTGGTTTTAAAACGCCCGACCCTTATAGTTTCTTTTATCAAAACAGAGCTTTGAATGTAAACTCGTTTGATTTGTATCCGTTACTTTTTCCAGAAATAAACAACAAAATTTCTAGTACTGGAGGTGATGGATTTGATTTAACCAAACGTGTAAATCCCATTCAAAATAAACGAGTAAAACTACTCACTTACTGGAGCGGAATTACTTCAGCAAATGGGAGTGGTGAAGCAAATTTCGAATTTGATATTCCACAATTTTCTGGTGAGGTTCGCCTAATGGCGGTGGCCTATAAGGACAATACTTTCGGTTCTAGCGAAGCTCACATGACCGTAGCAGACCCTATAGTTGTAGTAACTTCTTTGCCCCGCTTTGTAAGCCCCAAAGACACCATAGATGTACCTGTAACCATTAGCAACACTACGAATTCTAACACCACCGCGAGCACCACTGCCCGCACCGAAGGTCCTTTAAAAATTGTGGGAGACAATACACAATCAGTAAGAGTAAATGCAAAGAGCGAAGGTAAAGTTTGGTTTAAAATAGTAGCAGACCCTAGAGCAGACGCTGCAAAAGTGATGGTAGATGTAAGTGGTGCAGGTGAGAAATTTTCGGACGTTACGGAAATCACTGTTCGACCACCCGCATCTCTACAAAAGATAAATGGCTCAGGAACTGTGAACGGTGGAAGTAACGCCACCATTGACCTTTCAGCCAATGGAAAATTTATACCATCTAGTATGGACTACAAATTAGTAGTAAGTCGTTCCCCTATGATTGAGTTTTCTAATCATCTTACTTACTTACTGCAATACCCTTATGGCTGCACTGAGCAAACGATTTCAGCTGCTTTCCCACAATTGTATTTTCAAGATTTAAGTGGTATTACGAATACAAGTGTAGGTAAAAATGCTAACTACAATGTGCAGGAAGCCATGCGAAAAATTAAAATGCGCCAACTTTACAATGGAGGATTAACGCTTTGGGATGGCGAAGGAACCGAGTGCTGGTGGGCAACCGTGTATGCAGCACATTTTTTAATAGAAGCAAAGAAAGCTGGCTTTGAAGTGGATGAAGATTTGCAAGATAAATTGTATTCGTATTTGAACGCAAAACTCCGCAACAAAGAAACCATCAACTACTATTACAACCGTAATCAAAATCGTAAAATAGCTCCACGGGAAGTAGCGTATTCCTTATATGTCTTGGCTTTGGCAGGAAAACCACAAGTGAGCACTATGAATTATTACAAAGCAAATACAGCTATGCTTACATTAGATAGTCGCTATTTGCTTTCTGCTGCTTTTGCGCTTTCGGGCGATAAAGGAAAATTCCGTGAACTGCTACCTTCCTCTTTTGCAGGAGAAGTTTCAGACAATGAAACTGGCGGAAGTTTTGGTTCTGCCATGCGCGATGAATCCATAGCACTCAATACTTTGGTAGAAGTAGATCCGCAGAATACTCAGATTCCTACTATGGCAAAACACGTATCTGATAACCTCAAAAAAGATTACTATTGGAATACTCAGGAACGTGTATTTAGTTTCTTGGCTCTAGGAAAAATTATGCGCCAAAATGCGAATGCTACTGCTACCGCACAACTAAAAGTGAATGGGAAAGTAGTGGGAGAAATGAAAGGCAATACCATAAAATTAAATACTAAACAATTGACAGGAAGCCGAGTGGAGCTATGCACTCAAGGCTCTGGGAAATTGTATTATTTCTACGAAACAGAAGGCATTACAGCAGATGGTTCTTACAAACAAGAGGATAGCTATCTAAAGGTTCGTAAAACTTTTTATGATAGATATGGGCACGTTTTGAGTGGCAATACTTTTAAACAAAACGATTTAATTATTGTGGGCATCACCATCGAAAATACCTACAGCAAGGCGATTGATAACATAGTTATTACCGATATGCTTCCCGCAGGTTTTGAAATAGAAAACCCACGCACCAAAGAAATACCTGGGATGGATTGGATCAAAAACGACAATACTCCTACTGCATCTGATTTTAGAGATGACCGAGTGAACTTGTTTGTAAATCTATATTACGGAGGCACACAGCGGTACTACTATGCTGTGCGGGCAGTTTCACCTGGCACTTTCATTATGGGACCTATTATGGCTGATGCTATGTATGCTGGCGAATACCATTCTTATAATGGAGGTGGAGTGGTGAGAGTAGTAGGGAAATAGTAGAAAAAGATTTTAAGTACAAAACAATTGATTGTTCTTATTTACGTCAAAAATAATAGCAATGTTTTACCATAAAAAAAGGTCGGCAATTGCCGACCTTTTACATAAATTTAAGAGAAGAATTAATCGAACTTCAAGTCCAATGCTAAGCCTCTCAACTCGTGCATTAACACATTGAAAGATTCTGGTATTCCAGCCTCAGGAAGGTTATCACCTTTCACAATGGCTTCATACGTTTTAGCACGTCCTATAATATCATCTGATTTAACTGTCAATAATTCTTGAAGAATGTTAGCAGCACCGTAAGCTTCCAATGCCCAAACCTCCATTTCTCCAAAACGCTGACCTCCAAACTGAGCTTTACCTCCCAATGGTTGTTGTGTAATAAGAGAGTATGGTCCAATTGAACGAGCATGCATCTTATCATCTACCATGTGGCTCAACTTAATCATATAGATAACACCCACTGTTGTACGTTGGTCAAATCTTTCGCCTGTTTCACCATCATATAGATAAGTAGAACCAAATTCAGGTAAGCCTGCTTTTTCTACGTAATCTTGAATTTCTTGAAGGGTAGCACCATCAAAAATTGGGGTAGCAAAGGTAACTCCCATCTTCTGACCAGCCCATCCTAGAACCGTTTCGTAGATTTGACCTAAGTTCATACGAGAAGGCACCCCTAGTGGATTCAATACAATATCAACAGCAGTTCCATCTTCCAAGAAAGGCATATCTTCTGCACGTACAATACGTGCTACTATACCTTTATTTCCGTGGCGTCCCGCCATCTTATCACCCACCTTCAACTTACGTTTCTTAGCAATATAAACTTTAGCCAATTTCAATACTCCAGATGGAAGTTCATCACCAATAGCGATATTGAATTTCTCTCTTTTGTATTTTCCATTTTCCTCATTTACACGCATATTGTAGTTGTGTAACAATAATTTCAAGATGCGATTGGTATCTTCATCTTTAGTCCAGTTACCATGATCTACATTCGAGTAATCTAAATCTTGTAATACTTTAGAAGTAAACTTGGTTCCTTTAGAAATCCACTCTTCCTTAAAAATAGAGTAAACACCATTAGATACTTTACCACTTAAAACACTCATCAACTTGTCAATCAAAATATCTTTGATGTCTGATAAGCGCTTAGCATAATCTTTATCTAATTTCTCAATAGCCGCTTTCTCTTTAATCTTAGAAGTTTTATCCTTCTTAGCTCTTCCAAAAAGTTTTTTATTGATTACAATTCCCTCTACTGAAGGTGGTACTTTCAAAGAAGCATCTTTCACATCACCCGCTTTATCACCAAAGATAGCTCTCAAGAGTTTCTCTTCTGGAGTAGGATCTGTTTCTCCTTTTGGAGTAATTTTTCCTATCAAAATATCGCCTTCTTTAACTTTAGCACCTATTCTGATAATACCATTATCATCCAAATCTTTAGTAGCTTCTTCTGATACGTTTGGTATATCTGGGGTCAACTCTTCCTCACCTAATTTAGTATCTCTTACTTCCAATTCAAATTCTTCAATGTGAATTGAAGTAAATACATCATCCCGTACAATACGCTCGTTTATAACAATCGCATCTTCAAAGTTGTACCCTTTCCAAGGCATGAACGCCACTTTCAAGTTAGAGCCCAAAGCCAATTCTCCTTGCTGAGTAGAGAACCCTTCACACAAGATTTGTCCTTTTACAACTTTCTGCCCTTTCTTAACAATTGGCTTCAAGTTTATACAAGTACTTTGGTTGGTTTTCAAAAACTTAGGCAACTTGTAAGTAACCTTATCATCTTTAAAGCTTACCAATTTATCTTCGTCTGTTCTTTCGTATTTAACAATTATCTCGTTAGAATCTACATACTCAATTACACCGTTTCCAATAGCATTAATAAGGTTTCTTGAATCTACAGCTACCTTTGCTTCCAATCCTGTTCCTACAATTGGAGCTTGTGGTTTTAAGAGAGGAACTGCCTGACGTTGCATATTCGATCCCATCAAGGCACGGTTCGCATCATCATGCTCCAAGAATGGAATTAATGAAGCTGAAACTCCCACAATTTGATTGGGAGCTACATCCATAAAATCAACCTCTTTCGGAGTCAAAATAGGGAAATCCCCTTGAAAACGAGATTTAATTTTATCGGTCAAGAATACACCTGATTTATAATCAATCTCTATCTTAGACTGTGCTATTTTAACCAAATCCTCTTCTTCTGCTGATAAATAGATAGGTTTTGCTTTTATATCTATTTTGCCATCCTTTACTTTACGGTACGGAGTTTCTATAAATCCCATATCGTTCACTTTGGCGTGTACACACAAAGTAGATATCAATCCGATATTCGGTCCTTCTGGTGTTTCAATCGTACACAAACGACCGTAGTGAGAATAGTGAACATCTCGCACCTCAAATCCTGCACGCTCTCTTGAAAGACCACCTGGTCCTAATGCCGAGACTCTTCTCTTATTGGTGATTTCCGCCAACGGGTTGGTTTGATCTAAGAATTGAGATAATTGAGAAGTTCCAAAGAAAGAGTTAATTACCGATGACAATGTACGAGCATTAATCAAATCTACTGGAGTAAATACCTCATTGTCACGTACGTTCATACGCTCACGGATAGTACGCGCCATACGAGCTAAACCTACACCAAACTGAGAATACAATTGTTCTCCTACTGTACGAACGCGTCTATTACTCAAGTGATCAATATCATCAATTTCAGCACGTTGATTGCTCAAAGCCACCAAATATTTAACGATAAGGATAATGTCCGTTTTAGTTAAAACCTTAGTATCGGTTTTTAAATCCAAGCCTAATTTTTTGTTCACTTTGTAACGTCCCACTTCTCCTAAATCGTAACGCTTATCAGAGAAAAACAATTTTTCAATGATTCCACGAGCTGTTTCTTCATCAGGTGGTTCTGAACCACGCAATTGTTTATAGATATGATTCAAAGCCTCTATTTCAGAGTTTGAGGTATCCTTCTGTAATGTATTGAAAATGATAGAGTAATCTTGTATCTGTTCAAGCTTATGTACAAACACAGAAGCTACTCCTGAATCCTTAATTAACTCTAAGTTTTCTTCTGTAATGATGGTATCTCGCTCTAACAAAACTTCGTTACGCTCAATAGAAACAACCTCGCCAGTATCCTCATCTACGAAATCTTCCATCCATGTACGTAAAACTCTTGCAGCTAATTTTCTGTCAATGGCATTTTTAAGATCCTTCTTAACAGCTAAATTGATTTCATCTGCCAAATCAAACAAAGTCAATATATCCTTATCTGAATCGTAACCAACTGCACGCAACAACATAGTAACCGGGAATTTCTTCTTACGGTCAATATATGCATACATTACGTTATTAATATCGGTAGCAAACTCCATCCAAGCTCCTTTGAAAGGAATAACACGGGCAGAATAAATTTTAGTACCATTTGGGTGCAAAGATTGTCCAAAGAATACACCTGGACTTCTGTGTAATTGAGAAACAATAACACGCTCTGCTCCATTTATAATGAAAGTACCTTTGGCAGTCATATATGGTATGTTGCCTAAGAATACATCCTGAACTATTGTTTTAAAATCAATGTGTTCTGGGTCGTTACAGGAAAGTTTCAACTTTGCTTTTAACGGCACGCAGAAAGTAAGACCACGCTCTATACATTCATCAATAGAGTATCTTGGTGGATCTACAAAATAATCCAAAAACTCTAATTGAAAAATACTGCGAGAATCTGAAATTGGGAAGTTTTCTTGAAAAACCTCATAAAGTCCTTCAGATGAACGATTTTCTGGGGTGGTTTCTAATTGTAAAAACTCTTTAAAAGAAGCTAATTGTATATCTAGTAAGTCTGGGGATTCATCTGCGAGATGAATCTTACCGAAATTAATTCTTTGTACTGGTTTCTTAAGGATTTCGGCCATGTTGGATTTATATTTATTAAAAGAATAGTATCGCCACAAAAACCGGAGATATCATACTAAGAAAACTAACTTTTATCTCCGAAAAACTGTTCTTATTCCTATTGGTTTAAAAACAGTTTAAGGCACGCTCGTTTTTTGAACAAGTCGTGCCTTAAAAAGTTAGTTGAGGAGTTGTTGATTATTTAACTTCAACTGTTGCTCCTGCTTCTACTAATTGTGCTTTAATTGCTTCAGCCTCTTCTTTAGAAACTTTTTCTTTTATTGCCTTAGGAGCTCCATCCACTAAATCTTTAGCTTCTTTCAATCCAAGACCAGTTAAATCTTTTACGATTTTAACTACGTTTAATTTTTGTGCGCCTGCGTTTTGCAAGATTACATCAAATTCAGTTTTTTCTGCTGCTGCTGGCGCTCCACCTGGTGCTGCTGCTACTGCTACTGCTGCTGCTGCTGGTTCAATACCATAATCAGCTTTTAAAATAGTTGCCAATTCATTTACATCTTTCACTGTTAAGTTAACAAGTGTTTCAGCAAGTGCCTTTAAATCTGCCATTGTTGAGGTTTTTATTTGTGGTTAATTAATGTTTTTTTACCGTCTTAGAAGCCCTTTCGGAAAACGGAACGCAAATATAGAAGTTTAGATTGATTTTACAATAGACTCTATAAAAATATTTTGTCTAATCACAAACTTTAAGTAAAAAAGGAACTTTCCTACAAAAAAAATGAAGGATAACCAAAGCTACCCTTCATTTAACAATGGAATTTACCAACTGCTTATAAATCAAACTCCATTGGCATTCTCATTTGAATACCTGTGGTGTGTGTGATATTTTTGATCGTTTTATAAATTTTGTATTGCTCTTCTCCTATTTCAGACTTAATGATATTTGCCTTCGCATCTCCTAAACTTTCTGTCAATTGAGCTTTCCAGTCTTTTTCTTCAGGATAAGATTTAGTTCTAAAATCCTTCAAATTAGCCTTGGTAGCTGCATATTTAATAGCCGCGTCTAACCCTCCTATTTCATCTACTAGCTTATTTTCAATTCCCTGATTACCTGTCCAAACATGTCCTTGTGCTATGGTTTCTATATAGGCTGTATCTAATTTTCTTCCTTCCGCTACGCGCAATTTAAATTCACGATACGTTTTCTCTATACTTCTTTGAATCACCGCTTTCTCTGCTTCGTTCAAAGGATTCGTGCCTAAAGACATAGCACCGTGCTCCGTTACTTGTACCTTATCGGTTGTAATTCCAAGCTTATCATTCAATAGCTTTTTAGCATTTGGGATTAAACCAAAAACACCAATTGAACCTGTAATGGTATTGGGCTGTGCAAATATTCTATCGCCCATACAAGCTATAAAGTAACCACCAGAAGCGGCCACATCTCCAAAAGAAACTACCAAGGGCTTGTCTTTCTTGGCCAATACCAATTCTCTCCACATCACATCCGAAGCTAAAGCACTTCCTCCCGGTGAATTCACTCTCAAAACAATGGCTTTTACTTTATCATCTAAGCGTAGTTTGCGAATCAATTTGGCATATTTTTCTCCACCTATTTGCCCATCATCTCCATCTCCCCCTACTATTTCCCCTTCTGCATACACCACTGCTATTTTATTTCCTGACTCCACATTTTTCTCCAACGTAGTTACATATTTAGCTACTTCTATTAATTTCAAATCTTCTTTTTTGGCAATCCCTACTTTTTCCTTCATAGCAGCTAAAACTTCGTCATAGTAAGCAGTTTGGTCTATCAATTTCAAATCTTTTGCTTCCTCTGGCAACCATCCTTGTAAGTTATTGATGGCATTGTTTAAAGTAGCTGTATCTATTTTTCTATCAGTAGCTATTTGGGTTAAAAAATGATGATATACATCGCCATAAATATTCATGAGTTGCGCACGATTAGGTTCGCTCATCTTATCACGTAAATAAGGCTCTATGGCACTTTTAAACGCTCCGCAATGAAAGTCTTGTACCTCAATTCCTGCTTTTTCAAAAGCATTTTTGTAATACATAATTTCACGACCAAATCCCGTCAATTCCATTCCTCCACTTGGGTTTAGAAAAATTTTATCCGCTACGGTAGATAGGTAATACGATTTTTGAGAAACCGTTTCTCCATAAGCGTACACAAACTTTCCGCTTTTCTTAAACTCTTTTATTTGATCACGCAAAACTTCCAGAGTTGCTAAGCCATTCGTGTTTACTCCTAACTCTATGTAGATACCTTTTATATTTTTATCGGTAGCCGCTTTTTTCAAAGCATCACATATTTCCGTTAATCCGGTAGCTTTTTTAGGTTTGAAAGTTTGAAAATCAAAAGCAGCAAAAGGATTATTGACTGTTTGTTCTGGCACTGCATAATTCAAATCTAATTTCAAAACAGAATTAGATTCAATGGTCGCTTTCTTTTCAGATGAAGAAGAAACGCCCGCAACAATAGCCGCTAAAAGAAAGAAGCCAACTACCCAAAATAAAATCAAACCTACTAGGGTGGCAAAAACAAATTTGAAGAACTGACGCATGTTAAAAGTATTTGTTGAATGAAAAAGAATAACTTAAAGTTTGACGAATGAGCAATATTAATATTTTTGGCAGGAACAACTAAGCGATGCTAAATGTTTATTTATTACTGGGTTCTAATGTAGGCGACCGATTGAAAAATCTGGAAGCAGCGATTGTTTTATTAAACACTAAAGCGGGTACAGTTACCAGCCAATCAGCTTTGTATGAAACAGAAGCTTGGGGAAATAAAAATCAGCAAGCATATCTGAACCAAGCTATTTTGATAAAAACGAACTGTCCTATTTATGATTTGTTACACATTACACAAGAAATAGAAACGCTGGTGGGCAGAACTAAAACAGAAAAATGGGGGCCAAGAGTAATTGATATAGACATCTTATTTTATGGAGATAATATTTTGGATGAGGAACACCTCAAAGTGCCTCACCCATTTATTCAAGACAGAAGGTTTACTTTAGTGCCTCTTTGTGAAATAGCAGTAAATTTTGAGCATCCTATTTTAAAAAAAACAATGAAAGAATTATTGGATACTTGTAAAGATGTTTCGGAAGTAAAGAGGTTAGAGAGCAGAGGTTAGAAGTTAGAAGTCGGAAGTCGGAAAACAGAGAGCAGGCGTAAGAGAATAGAAAATAGAAAGGAATGTTTTGATTATTAATTCATAATTCAGCATTCATAACTCATCATTAAGAAAAAATGTATCATTTCATTACTATAGAAGGTTGTATAGGTGCAGGCAAAACCACACTTTCCAAAAAGTTGGCGGAGCGACTGAATGGGAAATTGATTTTGGAACATTTTGAAGACAATCCTTTTCTTCCCAGCTTTTATCAAGATCCAGAGCGCCATGCCTTTCCAGTAGAATTGTATTTTATGGCAGAGCGTTTTCAGCATCTTAAAAATTTGCTCACCGAAGCAGACTTGTTCAAAGACTGCACTATTTCCGATTTTCTTTTTCAGAAATCACAAATCTTTGCGGGAAACAATTTAAGTGCAGATGAAGCTAAATTGTATAGAATGCTTTTCGACATCATTAATCCTAATTTACCCAAACCTGATTTGGTCATTTATTTATATGCTCCTGTAGAAAAATTATTGAGCAATATTAAAATGCGAGGAAGAGATTTTGAGCAAAATATAGAAGCAGACTATCTTCAAAAAATACAAACAGCTTATTTAGATTTTTTCAAACTAGAACTATTGCCCAGAGTAGTTTTACTAGATACTACGCATCTCAATTTTTTAGAAAACGAATCTGATTTTGAGAAAGTAATTGACATTCTCCATTCTCCTATCGAGTTAGGGATTACCTATCTCTGATTTATTCAAAAAAGAATGCATCTTCTATGTGATGGATTTCGTGTTTCTCTGTAGTGCCTGTAATTGCAATTACATCAAAACGAGGTTCTAAACCAGACTGGTTAGTTTCTAAATAATTTTCAGCAGCTTGTATCACCTTTTTTCTTTTAGCTGCAGACACAGCCTCTTCAGGGTTTCCAAACAAAGCGGTGGTGCGGGTTTTAACCTCTACAAAAACTAAATCATTACCAATCCTGGCTATAATATCTACCTCCGATTTTTCAAAACGATAATTTCTTTCTAAAATTTCATAACCTAAACTGCTAAGATAAACAGTTGCTAATTCCTCTCCTTTCTTTCCTAAATCGTTGTGTGAAGCCATTCTTGAATTAAGAATTTAAAAATCAAATGTCTTTGACAGCTAAAGTTAATCGGCTGATGCAAACTAATTTTTGCTCCTCATTTTCTATTCTAATCTCCCAAATTTGAGTACTCTTTCCTAAATGCAAAGGCTTGGCTGTTCCATACACAAAGCCACTTTTCACTGGGCGAATGTGATTGGCATTTATCTCTAAACCCACTACAATTTGTTTACCCATTTCTACACAAAAAGCACCCGCAGCACTTCCTAAACCTTCTGCTAAAACACAAGATGCACCACCATGCAAAATCCCATAAGGCTGGCGTGTGCGTTCATCTACTGGCATACTTGCTTTTATAAAATCATCTCCTACTTCCAGAATTTCTATCCCCAATAATTTACCCATATCTTTCACAGGATAATTATTGAGCATTTCTACTGTTGGTTTCGTTTTCCAAATCATTTCTAAAATTTTAAAAGTATTCTAATTACTAGCCGCTTGGTCTTTTAATCTCTTTGCCAAGTCATGCCCTAAATAATTTTCGATAGCAGCATGCACTAAATAAATCAATGGAGTCATAATTACAGCCATAATGAACTTATAAATGTAATTGACACTGCAAACGGCCAGTACCAGCTGGATAGTCCACTGCTGAGGTGTGCCGAGTTTAGAAACATAAAACGCATAAAACAGCACTACAAAACTATCTACCAGTTGCGAAACCAAGGTAGAACCTGTACTACGTAGCCAAATATAACGCTCGCCTGTTTTCTCTTTTATCCAATGAAAAATATAAACATCTAGCACCTGACCAATTAAAAACGCTAACAATGACCCTACAATGATGCTACTACTTTGTCCAAATACTGCATGGTAAGCATTTTCGTAATTCAAGTCTTTACCAAAATTGGAACTCGAAATCCACCAATCGGCAGGAGCTACACCCATTGCCATTTTCAATGCCAGATAGGAATATGCTATCATTCCAGCTGCTATGAACGAAAGAAAGCGTACGCCTTTGACTCCGAAATATTCGTTGATAATATCGGTCATCACAAATACAAAAGGCCACAACAACACACCACAAGTCAAACTAAATCCTTTAATATTTTCTCCAAAAAAGTTGAACTCAAACGGAGTGATACCAAAGGTTTTCTCTAGTGCAAATATTTTCACACCCATAAACTCCGCCACTACTGCATTCACTAAAAAGAAAGCAGCTAAAATGATAAAGAGTCGGTTTGATTTATTTTGTATGAATTCCATATATTAAATTTGAGAATGTGAGAATGAGCTAATGTGAGAATAACTATCCACAAAAAAATATTCCTAGAAATTGAGCATTTATGAATTCGCTAATTCACCAATTCTCACATTCGCTAATCATTTAAACCACCACATTAATAATTTTCCCTTTTACAAAAATGAACTTCTTGGGTTCTTTCCCTTCTGTCCATTTCGAAATGGTTTCATTTTCTAAAACAGCTTGTTTGATATTTTGTTCAGAAAGGTCGAGTGCAAAGCTAATATTGGCGCGCACTTTACCATTGATAGATACTGGATACAAAAACTCGCTTTCTACTAAATACTTTTCTTCTATAGCAGGAAACTGTTGCTGATGTACGCTGCTGGCATTGCCCAAAAGACTCCACAACTCCTCTGTCATAAATGGCGCAAAAGGAGCCAGTGCAATCACCAATGGTTCTAAAACTTCGCGCTTTGTGCATTTCAAATCGTTCAATTCATTCACACAAATCATAAAAGCGGAAACAGCAGTATTGAAAGATAAACGCTCAATATCTTCTGTTACTTTCTTCAAAGTCTTGTGTAAAATTTTCAACTCTGCAGGCGTAGCAGTTTCTGTGTTCCATTTCTGCTTGCCTTCATCGTAAAACATTCTCCAAAATCTCCGCAAGAAATTAGACACACCGCTAATTCCCTTGTCATCCCAAGGTTTGCTTTGCTCTAGTGGTCCTAAAAACATCTCAAACATACGCAGACAGTCTGCTCCATACTTTGCTATCACATCATCCGGATTGACAACATTAAGTTTTGATTTAGACATCTTTTCTTGTTCAGAAGTGCAAACAAAGTGGTCATCATCATTAAGAATAAAAATATCATCAGTTGAAAAGCGAGATGTTTGAATAGCCTTGCCAATATCAAGCAAATCTCCATTGGTTATCGAAATATCTACTCTTACTTTGTATACTTTAAGCGGATAATTTAACTCAGTTTGCAATCTCAGTTGTAGCAATGAATTTTTATATCTTATTATTTCATCTTCAG
Source organism: Chitinophagales bacterium (assembly GCA_044228065.1). Lineage (GTDB taxonomy): Bacteria > Bacteroidota > Bacteroidia > Chitinophagales > LD1 > JBGAVP01. The sequence continues at coordinate 37,119 of JBGAVP010000018.1, forward strand.
AAGCACTATCTGCGATATCATATACCTCGATGGGGGTGCTTAAGATATAATCTGTAAGAAATTTCTTTGCTATACTAGCTGCCTCTTCAATTTTCTTGGATACACTAATATTATTGGAGTTTTCCTCAATGTTTTCAGCAATCTCCTTAGTTACATAAATATCTGGAATATATATTTCAATTGCCTCCCCTGACTTCGGTAATTGATAAAAAAACTTATCTAATTTATAAACGAACTTTGATACACCACCAATCATCCCCTGATTCACCAACTTTTGAAATGGCTCATCTTTGGGCACATAGCCTAAATCATACAAAAATTTATTCCAGAAACGTGCATACAGCAAATGCCCTACAGCATGTTCTGCACCTCCGAAATAAATATCTACATTCTGCCAGTAGTTTATTTTTTCTTTGGCCGCAAACTCCTTATCATTCTTTGCATCCATGTATCGCAAGAAATACCAACTACTGCCTGCATAGCCTGGCATGGTGTCCGTCTCTAAATTTTTAGCCACCCACTCTTTGCTATTCGCCAAGGGAGAACGCCCATCACCACTTGGTTTGAAAGAATCTACTGCTGGTAAAACCAATGGCAATTCGTTTTCACTGAGCGGATACGGAATATCATCACTTTCACCTCCTATGGGTGCATCAGGCTCGCCCACTACTTTGTACTTCATAGGAATCGGTTCACCCCAGTAGCGCTGACGGCTAAAACTAGAATCACGAAATTTATAATTCACTTTCCGAGTACCTATTCTCAATTCTTCCACCTTACTCAACATCAACTGAATGGCATCCAACACTTCCATTCCATTCAGAAAATCGCTGTTTATCATTTTACCCACTTTGTCCTCAATAGTAGCACCAGCGTGCATACTTTTATCAATCACTTCTATGATAGGCAAGCCAAATTTTTCGGCAAATTTTCGATCACGTTCATCATCTGCTGGTACTGCCATGATAGCTCCAGTGCCATATCCAGCCAATACATATTCGGCAGTCCAGATAGGAATTTGCTGTTGCGTAAATGGATGCACAGCATAAGAACCTGTGAAGCATCCCGTGATTTTTTTCTCTTGCTGACGTTCAATATCAGAGCGGCTTTTCACATACGCTATGTACTTCTCCATCTCCTCCCTTTGCTCCGATGTAATCAGCGAATCAATCAATTCATGTTCTGGTGCTATCACTAAAAAAGTAACCCCAAAGAGCGTATCAACACGAGTGGTGAAAACTTCTAAAAAAGAATTGGACTGTTCCAATCTAAATTGTACCAACGCCCCTTCACTCCTACCTATCCAATTTCGCTGCATGTCCTTCATAGAATCGCTCCAGTCCAGTCTTTCCAAGCCTTCTAACAATCTATCAGCATACTCTGTAATTCGCAAACTCCACTGCTTCATTTTTCTTCGCTCTACAGGATAGCCACCACGCTCGCTTTTGCCATCTTTTACTTCATCGTTTGCTAATACACATCCCAACGCATCACACCAATTCACCTCTGTGAAAGATTGAAACGCCAAACGATAATTCATCAACAATTCTTGCTGCTCCGCTTCACTTAAATCTTTCCAATCTTTATCTTCTAACTTCTCACTTCCAACTTCTAACTTCTGAATCAACGTCTCAATCGGCTCTGCCCTATTCGTTTCGCGGTTATACCAGCTATTAAATAATTTCAAGAAAATCCACTGCGTCCATTTGTAGTAGTCAGGTTCACAAGTCACTACCTTTCTATCCCAATCGTAACTAAAGCCAATTTTATCCAACTGCTCTTTGTATCTATCAATGGCTTTAAAAGTTGTATCGCGTGGATGAGTACCTGTTTCAATCGCATACTGTTCAGCAGGCAAACCAAAAGCATCGTAGCCCATAGGGTGCAATACATTGAAGCCTTTCAGGCGTTTGTATCGCGCATAAATATCGCTCGCTACATAACCCAGTGGATGCCCCACATGCAAGCCCGCACCACTCGGGTACGGAAACATATCCAGCACATAATACTTAGGCTTAGTAGGATCTTCAGTCACTTTATAGGTGCCATTTTTCTCCCACTCTTTACTCCATTTCTTTTCTATTTCACTAAAATCAAATTCCATAAACTTTATTAAAAAACTTTTTGTTGAACGTATTAAAACACAGAATAAATGCTTTGAGATTCTATGCTATTTCATTTTTACTAAATTCGCAGCTCGTTATTTAAATGCAATTATATTACGAATAAAATTCTTAAAGTTGAAAAAATTAGCCATCTCTATATTTTTCCTAATTTCTATCTTAGAAATAAAGGCACAGCTTCCCGTAAATCAAGGAGAAAAATTTAAAGAAGTTTTGCGTTTAATAGATACGTATTATACCGATACTACTAATGCAGAGAAACTGACCGATGCCGCTATAGTAAAGGTTTTGGAAGAATTAGACCCACACTCATCTTATATTTTAGCCAAAGATTTAAAGCGAAGCGATGAACCTTTGGTAGCCAATTTTGAAGGAGTAGGAATCACATTTCAATTACTGAAAGACACCATCATAGCTTTAGAAATTATTCCGAGTGGCCCTGCAGAAAAAGTAGGATTAATAGCAGGTGATAGAATTGTGCAAATAAACGATACGCTGGTGGCGGGAATCAAAATAGACAACGAAGGGGTTATAAAAAGACTACGTGGACCTAAAGGAACGAAAGTGAAAGTGGGTATTTTGCGTAAAAATGATGTGCTCACTTTTGTTATCACTCGCGATAAAATTCCCATTTACAGTGTAGATGCATCTTATATGGTTGACTCAAGCACTGGTTACATCAAGATAGCCCGTTTTTCTGCTTCTACTATGAGCGAATATTATCAAGCGCTTGATAAACTTAGAGGTCAAGGCTTACAAAATCTGATTTTAGATTTACAAGATAACCCAGGTGGATATTTAAAAACAGCTATAGACCTAAGCAATGACTTTTTGGGATTCCATGAATTAATCGTTTATACCGAAGGAGCACATAGCGCTAAACGTGAGTATTTTTCAGATAATAAAGGAACTTTTAAAGAAGGTAAATTAATCGTTTTAGTAAATGAAGGGTCTGCCTCTGCTAGCGAAATTGTTTCAGGTTGTGTGCAAGACCAAGACAGGGCTTTGGTTGTAGGCCGAAGAAGTTTTGGAAAAGGATTGGTACAAAATCCATTGAGCCTTTCAGATGGTTCGGTAATTCGCTTAACTACTGCTCACTATTTTGCACCGAGTGGAAGATGCATACAACGACCTTATGACAAGGGCAAAAAAGATTATTACGATGAATACAGCAAAAGAATAAAGACGGGTGAATTGTTTGGTTCCGATACCACTCATTTCCCTGATTCACTTTTGTTTTACACCAAAAATAAACGCAAAGTATTTGGTGGTGGTGGTGTAGTGCCTGATTACTTTGTGCCTATTGATACCAATCTCAATTCGCCTTACTATCAAGGCATAAGAGGTAAAGGAATTTTGAATACTTTTACGCTTGAATATGCAGATAAGAACAGAGAAACTCTAAAGCGAACTTATCCTACGGCTGATGTTTATGTAAAAAACTTCAAAGTAGATGAATCGTTGCTAGAGTTGCTTTATAAGGCTGGAGACAAGGATAGTGTAAAGCGCGATTCACTTCAAATGCTTCGTTCAAAGCCGTTGTTTTTAAATCAGCTAAAAAGCTTAATAGCCCGTGATTTGTTTGATGGCAATACGTTTTGGAGAGTTACTAATGAAATGAATGAACCGCTTAACAAAGCGATAGAAATCATGCATACTGATAAATTTGCGATATTGAATCCACCAAAGAAAGACCTTAAAAAAATAGAAAAAGAGATTAAACAAAAAGAGAAAGAAAAAATAAAAGAAGAAAAAGCAAAGAAAAAATAACATGGCAAAAATTGGATTATTTTACGGTACTGATACTGGCAACACCGAGACTGTTGCAAAAGATTTAAAGAAAAAACTAGAAGCCGTTTTGGGTGCTGATTCGGTAGATTTACTAGAAATCTACAAGAAGAAAAAAGACGATATGGCAAAATATGATTTGCTAATTCTAGGCATGCCAACATGGTACGATGGTGAGCTACAAGGCGATTGGGAAGAATTTATCCCAGAAATGGAACAGATAGATTTTGCTACTAAAAAAGTTGCCTTCTTTGGATTAGGAGATCAATATGGGTATGCATCTTATTTCTGTGATGCCTTGGGAGTATTTGCCGAAATAGTAGAAAAAAACAACGGGCACTTATGTGGGTTCACTTCCGTAAAAGGTTTCGAGCACGATGTTTCTAAAGCACAACGTGGAGATCAATTTGTAGGATTGTGCATTGATATGGACAACCAAGATGAACTCACCAATCCTCGCTTAGATGCATGGGTACCTCAAGTTTTACAAGAGTTTGGATTGGTGGCCACTGCTTCATAATTCTATTCTATTAAACTTTACTATTCATTTCTTGTTCTTTAATCTCTTATCAATAACTTGAGATTAACCACTTAAAAAAGCATGGAGGAAAGAGACTACGATTCGCTGATTGATAAAGATAAAATGGCGGAAAATCCCGGTCTGTTGCCTTATGCTCATACGGTAGGCAGTGCCATCATACGCCCAATAGATAAAGGCCGCACCAAGGGTTTGGCTATGCAAGCCATGTATGAGCAGAGCGATATGCAACTACATCAAATTAAGTCTCAAGTAGAATCTTTACTAGCACAAGCACAAAAAATTCACGACCGCATTACTATTTCAGAGTCTATCTATGAAGCAGATTGTAGCTTCAAACCCTTGATAGGAAATATTTACCATTTATACCTTAAAAAAGATGGGAAAAAAGTGCTTTCTATGATAGCGCCCAACGAATGGGGTAAAAACAAACCCTATGAATTTGAAGCTAGTATTCGATTACTGGCAGACCACACATGGGTAGTGTTGGATTAATATTCTCTAAGCCTGCTTCATTGATTCAGAAATATACTGCTCCACTCCTTCTTCCAGACTAGTAAATGAATTTTCAAACCCAATATTTCTAAGTTTCTCCATTTTAGCCTCCGTGAAATACTGGTATTTATCCCGTATATCTTCCGGAGTAGGCTTGTACTCTATATTTGCGGGCAGATTCATTGCCGTAAAAACAACTTTTCCTAAGTCATTAAAACTCCTAGCTTTTCCTGTTCCAGCATTATAAATTCCATTGTGTTTTTGATGCTTAAAAAAGAAAAAGCAAATACGAATAATATCATCCACAAAAATAAAGTCACGTAATTGCTCGCCATCCTTAAAATCGGGATTATGCGATTGAAACAACTTCAATTTTCCTGTTTCTTTTATTTGCTGAAAAGCATGATAAACCACCGATGCCATTCTTCCTTTGTGAGCTTCACCAAAACCATAGACATTAAAAAACTTGAGCCCTGCCCAAAAAGGCGGATGCTCTTTTTGTTCCAGCACATACACATCAAAAAGCTGTTTAGAAACACCGTAAGCATTTAATGGTTTTAGAGAAGAAATAAGACTTTCATCATCATTAAAACCATTCTCACCCAATCCATAAGTAGCCGCTGAAGAAGCATATAAAAGAGGAATTTGCTTCATAGTACATATTTCCCAAATGGCTTTTGAGTAGGACAAATTGAGAGAATCTAAAACCCGAAAATTAAACTCGGTAGTATCTGTACGAGCTCCTAGATGAAAAACAAATTCAACCTCTTCCGCATTATCGGTAAACCATTCCAGAAATAAATTCCTGTCTATTTTTTTTGCATGACGAATAGTAGAATAATTAGAAATCTTGTTGGGTGTCTCAAACTCGTCTACTAGAATCAAATTATTAAACCCTGCTTTATTCAATGCCAGCGCCAAATTACTTGCAATAAAACCCGCTGCTCCTGTAACTACTATCATACTGTAAAGAAACAAAAAAAGCGGAACTGAGTAGTTCCGCTTTTAAGTATAAATTGTTGAATAAATATTACTCTAAAATAATTTTTGCAGTATTTATTTTAGTAGCAGATTGTATCTTTAAAATATAATTTCCTTTTTCTAAAGCACTTAAATCTAATTGAATAGACTTGCTTCTATCTGCACTCACTTTTTCTTCGTAAACTACTCTCCCAATCAAATCTATTACCTGCAAATCTACAGCACCACTAAGGTTACTAGTTTCAATAGTTACTTTTCCTGAAGTAGGATTCGGATAAATTTTTCCAAAATTTTCTTTTTCTACATCCTGTATTCCGCTCACAACCACTATTACACTATCTACTTTTGTACAACCTTTGCTATCGGTTACCGTTACTCGATATTTACCAGCTGCTAGGTTCTTAGCGGTATCTGTATTTTGCGTAGGCGATGTATTCCAGACGTAAGTATAAGAAGGAGTTCCACCAGATGGTATTACAATGGCTTTTCCATTGCTTCCAGTAGATGCCATAGATTGTGTAGTAGTTGTTAAAGCTGCCGCAGGCTCTCCAACAAAGAAAGATTGTGTGGCTGTTTGTCCATTTCCATCAGAAACAGAAACAACATAAGTTCCTGTAGTCAGTGCTGTTCTGTCGTCTATTGTAATTCCAGCTCCCCAATTATAAGTATATGACCCACTCCCTCCAGAAGCAGTTATATCAATGGCTCCATTGTTTCCTCCCTTACATGAAACACTAGTAACCACCCCAGTAACCGAAACTCCAGCACCTTGAGCAGGTTGCTTTACAGAATCACAACGAGTGGCAGTGCAAAGATTAATATCTGTTACCGTTACACAATAATTCCCTGCAGGAAGAGCAGTTCTATCTTCGGAAGTAATTCCGCCTCCCCAATTATAAGAAAGTGTGCCAGTGCCACCGCTTGCAGTTATGTTGATAGCTCCATTCGAAGCTCCAAAAGTAGTGGCATTGGTAACAACTGCATTTACAGTAACTGCACTGGCTGGTTGGCTTACATTAGCAGTGGCGGTTGCCGTACAAGACTTCGCATCAGTAACAGTAACAGTATAATTACCCGCCAAAATTCTACTTACAACAGCACCAGATTTAGGAGGTGACGTGTTCCAATTAAAAGTATAACCCACTGTTCCTCCTGTAGGGATAGCATAAGCATGACCTGTATTTGCACCAAAACATTTTACTTGAGTATCCACAGTAGCTGTGAGAGTCAGTAAAGATGGCTCTGAAATAGTAAAAGAGTTCGAAGCGGTGGCAGATGCACCATCTGTAACGGTTACCGTATAAGAGCCTGGACCTAAACTAGAGCGCGTTGCTCCAGTGATACCAGCTCCCCAATTGTAAGTATAATTAGGAGTTCCTCCACTAGCAGATGCGTTAATAGTTCCATTATTCTTTCCAAAACAAGTTATGTCTGTTTTGGTTCCAGAAACAGCTAAAGGATTAGTGCTAGCTGTAGAGTCTTTTACCACTATAGAATCTAACAAAAACATAAAATCTTGATTTCCTGCACCAGTAAAATGGTTGACACGAAAACGAATCTGACCAGACTGCCCTACAGCAATTGCTGGTACATTATACTTCACCTGATACATAGCTGAATCTTGAGGAGTTCTATATTTATTAGCATATTGATTAGCTGAGGTAATGGTATAAGCTGTTAATGAACCTAAAGGGGACACTAAGATTACTTCAATATTATCACCTGCAATTAAAGTATGGTCTAAAGTAGCAATGGCACCCGTTTCAGAAATACGAAACAAAAAAGTAAGTTGTGAAGTAGCAGTTAATGGACCAATTGTGGGTGTGGTTAAAGAATCTTTTGCTCTGAAAGAAGTCATTTGAAACTGTGCCGCAGCAGAACTGTTAAATCCCTTCTTCAAACCGCTATAAGCGTATACGTTAAAGGATGCACTCATGCCATTTACTCCATTTACTGCAGTGGTATTTGGAACACTTTCAAACCCTTCAAAATAGGGATACACTTGGGCATCAACCCTATTAAAAAAAGTAAATAAAAAGACAGATAAAACAGTAATTATTTTTTTCATAAAAAGTTGGTTTTTAAAAATCATTCGCTAATCTACTGAAACCTAATTTTATGAAAACATTTAAATTTCTAAGAATTTCTCAAAGCATCTGATTAAGACCCTTTACTTTGAAAAAAATAAAAAGGTAAAATAAGATATAAATTGGCGTTTAACTATTCAACACTGACTCCAAAGCATTGTCATATTTAGCTTTCCAAGTAGCAATGGTTCCCCATTTTTCGCCATCTATCACCACTTGTGCGCCTTTTACTTCACCTAGTTTAGAAAATTCTGCATCTGATTTTAAGATTGTTTTCAAGAAAGAATCTTCTCTGCTGGCAGGTACGGTAACTACTACACGAGACTGAGATTCGCCAAACAAAAATGCATCTTTGCGTAAATCAGAATCGGTCTCGATATTGAAGCCTTTACTACCAGCCATAGCTGATTCTAATAAAGTGGTAAACAATCCACCCTCAGAAACATCGTGTGCGGTATTGATAAGATTAGAACGAAACAACAATTTAACGGCACTTTGCACCGCTAACTCTTCTTCCATTTCAAAATAAGGAGCTGAAGAATTATTGATTTGGTGTTGCTTCACTAAATACTCTGAAGAAGAAATATCGTTTCTAGATTCTCCTATCAAATAAATTAAATCGCCTTCATTTTTGAAACCAAGAGTGAGGAATTGTTGTTTGTTTTCCAGCAAGCCTATCATACCTATAGTGGGTGTAGGGAATACCGCACCACCATCAGTAGATTGGTTATAAAAACTTACATTACCTCCCGTAACTGGCGTTCCTAAAGCTTCACAGGCTTTGCCCATTCCTTTTATTGCATTTACAAATTGCCAATAAACCTCAGGGTTATTAGGATTTCCAAAATTCAAACAATTAGTCACTGCTGATGGTTCTCCTCCAGAGCAAACAATATTTCTAGCTGCTTCAGCCACTGCAATTTGTGCGCCCACAAATGGGTCGGCCCAAACATAGCGCGCATTACAATCTACCGTTACCGCCAATGCTTTATTGCTATCGTGTATTCTTACAATGGCTGCATCACTTGGACGATTGGTAGAAGTGTTGGCTATACCCACCATAGAATCATACTGCTCATACACCCATTTTTTGGATGCAATATTCAAGGACTGAATTAGAGACTCAGCTACTTCTTTTAAATCTTCTGGTTCTGCTACTACATTTATATCAAAATGCTTGTTGCCTTGAAAGTAAGCAGGTTCGCGGTATTCACGGTCATATACAGGCGCACCTCCACCCAACACCAAAGATTCAGCAGGAATTTTTGCAACTAGTTCTATACCCATATAATATTCCAACACCCCACCATCTGTTACTTCTCCTATCACTGCACAATGTAAATCCCATTTTTCAAAAACAGCTTCTACTTCTTTCTCTTTTCCCTTCTGTACAATAATCAGCATACGTTCCTGTGATTCTGACAACAAGATTTCCCATGCTTTCATATTCGGTTGGCGAGTAGGAACTTTATCCAAATAAACCTTCATTCCAGATTTTCCTTTGGCACTCATTTCAGAAGTAGAACAGGTAATACCTGCAGCACCCATGTCTTGCATACCAATAACAGCGCCAGTTTTAATCACTTCCAAAGAAGCCTCCAACAACAATTTTTCTTGGAATGGATCGCCTACTTGTACTGCTGGTAAATCGTTTACAGAATCTTTCGTAATATCTTTTGAAGCAAATGCAGCTCCATGTATTCCATCCTTCCCTGTAGAAGAGCCTACAATGTAAACAGGATTTCCTGCTCCATAAGAAGTGGCAGAAACCGTTTCACCTACTTTCACAATTCCCACACTCATGGCATTTACCAAAGGATTGGTTTGATAAACTGGATCGAAATAAACTTCTCCAGCCACAGTAGGCACACCAAAGGCATTGCCATAATCACCTATCCCTTTCACAACTCCTTTCAACAAATATTTGGTACGATCGTTTTCCAAATCACCAAAACGCAATGAATTCAAAGAGGCAATGGGACGCGCGCCCATGGTGAAAATATCTCTATTTATTCCTCCTACTCCTGTAGCAGCGCCTTGGTATGGCTCTAATGCAGAAGGGTGATTGTGCGATTCAATTTTAAAAGCACAAGCTAGTCCATCGCCCAAATCTACCAATCCAGCATTCTCCTCCCCTGCTTCTACCAACAAATGCTTTCCTTTACGGGGCAAGGTTTTCAACCACCTAATAGAATTCTTATAAGAGCAATGTTCACTCCACATCACAGAGTAAATACTGAGCTCTGTAAAATTGGGAGTTCTTCCTAAAACCTTTTTAATTGTTTCAAATTCTTCTGGCAAAAGTCCTAATGATTTTGCGGTTTCTACGGTAGTGATTGCTAAAGAAGCGTCAGACATTTTTTGTTTTTTTTAGTAATGAGTAGTGAGTTTTGGGTAATAAGATTTTTTTCGCAACTACGAACTGCTATCTCCAACCTTAATAACTTTCCGCAAAAGTAATCTTCTTAACCTCTTTTAAAATAAGATTTGAAAACATTGTTGATAAATAAAAAATCCTGTTTTGAAATAATAAAATCAGCAATAGAAAGCCGATTGTCTCTAATAAAAAACATGAGAATAATAAGGGACGAAAGTATGAAAGAAATAGAGGCTCCAGCACTTGCACCTGAAAAATAATAAGAAGGGATTAATAAATTACAAACCATTAATCCAGCCAAAAACCCCGCTATATTTGCGAAAATCAGTTTGCTGTATTTCCCTTTACTGAAATAGTAGCTTTGAATAACAAGCATTACATTGTATACCAAAACTCCTGGGTATAACCATTTTACAGAATACTTGATATACATAAAACTTTCGCCAAATAGAACACGATAACCTTCTACTGGAACAGCCATTACGAACAATAATCCTAAAAGACTTAGAATTAAGCTCATTTTTAAATATCTCAATGTTTCCTTGACTAAAACTTCATTGTTGTTTTTAGAGCTATGGTGACTGTAACTTACAACCGAAACACTCCTAGCAAAAATCCATACCACTTCTAACAACGATACTCCCAATGAATAAAAACCTAAATCAACTGTTCCTTGCAAGTAATAGAGCAGATAAAAATAAAAACGAAGATTAAGCAACTGAAACAAATCCACTAATTGGTAGCTACCTCCAAATTTAAAGCTACTCTCTATTTCTTCAAAAACACCACTTAGAGATAGTTCTATAAGATACTTAAAGCAATAAAAAAAACTTAACATTAATGTAACAATATATCCAAAATAAAGAGGATAAATATACGCCCGCACTGTTCTTAAATCATATCCATAAATAGCTACTATCATTCCTAAAAGTGAAAGAAAAATAGGCAATGCATACAAAGTATTATATTCTTTAATTTTCTGTTTTGCCAGAAGAATGGTAGCATGAATATTTATTAAAGAAACAAACAGAGAGAGCAAACAGATATTAAATGCTCTGAAGGGAGTAAAAACGTGAAAAAAAGAAAAAATTAGATAAGCAGATAAGGTCACAATTAGCGTCCACAAATAAGCTGGGAGGATGAGTTTTTCTAATCTAAGTCTTGGAATTAAATACACCATGGCTTGACCTCCTATAATATTGCAAAAGTACACCACAAAAGTGACTGTAGTGAAAATAATCGCTGCATCTCCCTTAATCTTCATCCCCAAAATTTTGGCGATAAGAATGGTTATCAAAAAGTTTAGGACTGTGGATAGCAGTCTTACAAACGAAGTATTGGTAATGGTGCGTTGCAAATTCTATAATTAACTCTAACTTAGCAATGTTTCGGTTGAAAGATACAGACTTTCAATTCCTTTTCAGTATTAAACACTCAATACCTTGATTGCAATTATACTTTTTATACTCTACTTTTTACTTTTTTTGTTTGCCCTAAAAAAAAATCCATTCTTCCGAAAAAGTGGCATTTCCTTCAATTGGCTTTCACTACTCTTTTCTTTTAAAATACTAGCATCTATTTTGTTGGTATTGATTTATACGTATTACTATACTGATAGAAGCAAAGCAGATATTTATAAATACTTTGATGATGGAAATACTATCTATCAATCCCTTTTTGAGCACCCGAAATCATTTTTGAAAATATTTACCGGAATAAGGCTTGAAAGAACCAACGAAGAAATTAATAACATTTTAATAAAAACACACCATTTCGACAAAAGCGGTGCTGGTTATTTTGAATCTAATAATCACCTAATTATCCGTACCAACATTTTTTTTAGATTTTTCTCTTTGGGGAATATATACATCCATGCGCTTTTCTTTGCTATGCTTTCATTCATAGGAATCCTATCTGTTTATAAAGCTTTCTTATCGTACTTCGATAAATTTCCACAAATACTATACTTGCCTTTATTCCTAGTGCCTTCTGTCCTTTTTTGGGGCTCGGGTATGCTTAAAGAAACCTTGCTTTTTTTCTTTTTGGGAATATTAATTCAATCTTCTTTTAAAATACTCGATTTTAACTCCGTCTTTTTAAACGGGTTTATTGCGCTACTTAGCTTTATCTTCATTTGGCAGCTAAAACCATTTATAGCACTTAGTTTTATTGTTTCTTTTTATTTGATGGCAGTGATTAATTTTAAAGGCTATTGGAGAATTATTGTAAGCTTGATTGCATCCATTGGTTTATTACTTTTCCTGTATTCTCATCATACCTTCTTTTGTGAAATAGTTACTTCCATTATTTTAAAACGGAATGAATTTATCACCTTAGGATTACAAGTAAATGCTGGCAGTCTATTCGAAAAAAGTCTCCTTCCTCTTGACTGCTCTCAAATTTGGAACTTATTACCTCAAGCATTTTTGAATACTTTTTATCACCCATTTATTTTAGATATTGGTGGCAGTCTTTTTGAAAAGTTATTTGCAATAGAAAACACACTCCTGCTTCTTTGCATTGTTTACCTGGCCTTTAAAGTTCAAATTCTGAAAGGGCGAAAATTACAATTGTTCATTTTTTGTATTTCTTTTTCTTTAATGAATTACCTCATCATTGGTTTATCTGTTCCTATTTTAGGAGCCATAGTTCGTTACAAAGTAATTGCACTTCCGTTTTTACTAGTTTCGCTGCTCACCCTTGTCAATTTAAATAAAATTAAATGTGACATAAAATTGCTCGTTCCATTCAAAAAATAAGTCATTTCCCATTTATTTTTTGATTATCACATACTTTATGGGGATTTCTTCACCTAATTGTTGAGAAATTTTACAAAAACCCTTTTTTCATCACAAAAAGAAAAATACCTTTGCCCCGCATTTTAAATTTTATTTAAAACAAAAAACAATACATCTTTTATGAGTACAGCAAGAAAAAAAGCCGTGCAAACGGTAGTGAATCGTGAAGTTGTTTCTCCTCATTTGGAAAACAAAAAAGTTTCTGAGTATTATGGAAGCAATGTTTTTAATGATACAGCTATGCGAAACTTCCTTTCTGAAGATTCCTACAAAGCAGTAAAATCTGCCATTAAAACAGGCAGTAAAATAAGTCGTGAAACAGCGGAAGCTGTAGCTGCAGGTATGAAAGCCTGGGCTCTTGGAAAAGGCGCCAACTCTTATACTCACTGGTTTCAACCGCTTACAGGATTAACTGCTGAAAAGCACGATATGTTTTTCACACCAAAAGGAGATGGTGCTATAGAAGTATTTGGAGGTGATGCTTTGGTTCAACAAGAACCAGATGCTTCTTCCTTTCCAAGTGGAGGTATCCGCGCTACTTTTGAAGCTCGTGGTTACACTGCATGGGATCCTTGCTCACCAGCTTTCATTATGGAAATTGGCGATGGAAAAACATTGTGCATTCCTACCATTTTCATTTCTTATACAGGTGAAACGCTAGATTACAAAGCACCACTTTTAAAATCTTCAGCTTTTCTAGAACAAGCTGCATTGCCAGTTGTACACCTTTTCGATAAAGACGCTACCCGCGTCACAGCTACATTAGGATGGGAGCAAGAATATTTTTTAGTAGATGAAGCTTTGTACTATGCGCGTCCAGATTTAATGTTCACTGGTAGAACTTTATTGGGTTCTTCTTCTTCTAAAGGACAACAATTAGAAGACCATTATTTTGGAACAATACCTGAGCGCGTTTATGCTTTCATGTTAGATTTAGAAACAGAATGTCATAAGCTAGGAATACCTGTAAGAACACGTCATAATGAAGTAGCACCAGGTCAATTTGAATGTGCGCCTATGTTTGAAGAAGTAAACGTGGCAGTAGACCATAACTCTCTGTTAATGGATTTGATGGAGCGTATCGCTCGCAGACACAAACTGCGCGTGCTTTTACACGAAAAGCCATTTGCAGGAATTAATGGTTCTGGAAAACACAACAACTGGTCTATGGGAACCGATACTGGAAAAAATTTACTTTCTCCAGGAAAAACGCCAAAGACTAACTTGATGTTTTTGACCTTCTTTGTGAATGTAATAAAGGCGGTAAGTGAGTACGATGATTTATTGAGAGCATCTATTGCATCTGCTAATAACGATCACCGTTTAGGAGCTAACGAAGCGCCTCCAGCTATTATCTCTGCATTTATTGGTTCTTACATGACCAATGTATTGGATGAAATAGAAAAACGAGTAGCTAAAGGCAAATACGATGAACTAACCAATGCTAATTTAAAGTTAGACATCCACAATAAGATACCAGATGTAATGTTGGATAATACCGACAGAAATAGAACATCTCCATTCGCATTTACAGGAAATAAGTTTGAGTTCCGTGCTGTAGGTTCTTCTGCTAACTGCGCCCAATCTATGACCGTGATGAATACCATTATGGCACAACAATTAGTAGATTTTAAAACAGAAATAGATAAGTTGATAAAAGGTGGAGAAACCAAGGAAGGAGCCATTATGCGTGTACTTCGTCAATACATATCTGACTCTAGAAAAGTTTGTTTTGAAGGTGATGGCTATTCAGAAGCATGGGAAAAAGAAGCTAAGAAACGTGGTTTGAACAATGTAAAAACTACTCCTTATGCACTCGACTTTTTCTTAAGTAAAAAATCGAAAGATGTATTTGCTAAAAACGGTATTTACAGTGAGCGGGAATTGGTGGCACGTTACGATATTTTAAATCACAGTTATGTGATGAAAATAGATATTGAAGCTAAAGTTTTAATTGATTTAGCTACCAACCAAATTATTCCAACAGCATTGGAATACATGAACAAATTAGTAGCTAATATTCAAGGCTTAAAAGCGGTAGGTATAGCTGCCACTGCTGCTAAAGCACAAAAAGATTTATTGACAGATATAGCTACTCGCGTAAATGCAATAAAAGTAGGAGCCGATAAATTAGATACTGCTTTACATACTGCACATAAAGCAAAAACTATTTCAGATGAAGCGAAGGCATACTGTGATAAAGTAAAACCTTTGTTTGATGTCATCAGAGAAAATGTAGATGCTTTGGAACTCATTGTAGATGACAATTTATGGCCATTGCCTAAATACCGTGAGATGTTGTTTATCAGATAACATTTTAAACTAAATTTTTAAAAGCGAAGTCAATTATTGGCTTCGCTTTTTTATTAAAATGAATACTTTTAAAGCATGAAAAAAGGGTTTCTATTTTATTGGCTATTCCTACTTTGCAACAGCGTTTGGGCGCAAACTATAGTCTTTGACATGAATGCTTTTGGGCAAGATATTGGGCGCATGACGGTGACACGTATTCAAGAAAAAGATGGAGGCGAATTTTATGTTTTAGAAACAAAGTCGAAAGCAAAAGTACTATGGATAAACCGCGAGAACTATACTCATTATGAAGTTCGCTATAAAGATGGAAAGCTTTTCTCTGCCTCACATATAGAAACAGAAAATGGGAAAACAAAACGCTGGTCAAAAGTCAACTTTGATGGGAAATTGTATCAAGTAGATTCCTATAAAGGCAATAAAACTTTTTCAGAAGCACCCAATTACTCCATAGTGACTATTTACTTCAAAGATTACCAGAAAGTACAACGCATTTTTTATGAAGCAGAAACCGACTTCAGTGATTTAAAGCACCCCGATAACAACACCATAGAATTTAAAAGCTCTGATGGGAACAGAAATGTATATCACTTTGAAAATGGAAAAATAAAAAGTATGGAATTTCATGTTTCCATAGCCACTGTTTATATGAACCGATTAAATTAAAAACAATGTCATCTTTTGAAGAAAAAAAAGCTGCTATGCAGCTCAAGAAAGAAGCCGCTTTAGAACAATACAAAGCAGATTTAGAATTGTGGGTAAAGGAGCACTTTCCTAATGCCGAAAAAACAGAAACTGGTTTATTCATAGCTGTGCAAAGACAAGGAGGAGGGGCTTTACCAAAAGTACGCGAAAAAATTTCGGTACATTACCATGGCACATTTCAAGATGGTAAAGTATTTGACTCTTCCGTAAAAAGAGGAAAACCTTTCTCCTTTATGGTAGGAATAGGAAACGTAATACAAGGATGGGATGAAGGATTGTTATTGCTTTCAAAAGGAACAAAAGCCATGCTGATTATTCCTTACTATTTAGGATATGGCGAAGGAGGAAGTCCTCCAGTAATCCCTGCCAAATCAACACTGTTATTTGAGGTAGAGGTGTTGTGAAAATTAATCACCAACAAATACAAGAAAAAGCACTACTGACTAATTACCACTTCAGCAAATAAGCAAAAATCAATGGAACTACAATGGTAGCATCCGATTCTACAATAAATTTAGGGGTATGAATATCTAATTTTCCCCATGTAATTTTCTCATTAGGAACTGCACCAGAGTACGAACCATAAGAAGTAGTTGAATCACTTATTTGGCAGAAATAAGACCAAAAAGGAACATCGTGCCACTCTAGGTCCTGATACATCATAGGCACCACGCAAATAGGGAAATCACCTGCTATACCTCCTCCTATTTGAAAGAAACCTACTCCCTTGCCTCCAGAATTTTTACGATACCAATCTGCCAACCAAACCATGTATTCAATTCCACTTTTCATAGTGGTAGCCTTCATTTCATTTTTAATAACGTAAGAAGCAAAAATATTTCCCATGGTGCTATCTTCCCATCCTGGCACTACTATAGGAATGTTCTTTTTAGCTGCTTCTAGCATCCAAGAATTCTTAGGGTCTATTTCATAATATTGCTCTAAGTCACCACTTAAGAGCATCTTGTACATGTACTCATGCGGAAAATAGCGCTCCCCTTTATCATCAGCATCCTTCCATATTTTATGGATATGTTTTTGCAATCTTCTGAAAGCTTCCTCTTCTGGAATACAAGTATCGGTCACACGGTTGTAATGGTTTTCTAACAAATCCCACTCTTCTTGCGGAGATAAATCCCGATAATTAGGCACTCGCTTATAGTGGCTGTGCGCTACTAAATTCATTATATCTTCTTCTAAATTTGCTCCCGTACAAGAGATGATGGCTACTTTATCCTGACGAATCATTTCTGCTAAAGAAATACCCAACTCAGCAGTACTCATAGCACCTGCCAAAGTAATCATCATTTTACCACCTTCTGCTAAATGCGTTTCATAACCTTTTGCTGCATCTACTAACGCTGCAGAGTTAAAGTGTAAATAATTGGTCTCCATAAATTTTCTAATTTCTCCGTTTGCCATAATAGAATTGATTGATTGGTTCCTAATTTAGGTAATTACAATTGTCTTAAACTAAAAACAGTCCCTAATAATGGGACTGTTCCAGTGCTCTCGAAGGGAGTCGAACCCCTAACCTTCTGATCCGTAGTCAGATGCTCTATCCAGTTAAGCTACGAGAGCAATACCATTTTTAAATGGACGGCAAATATAATAGTTCCCATGAATTTTTGAAATAAAAAAAGGAGAACATTGCTGCTCTCCTTTTTTTAATGCCTGTTTATACTTAAAAATCATCTACAGAAATATTTTTCTTGTAAGCTTCTGATGCCTGCCAGTTACTTTCTATTTTCACTTCAAACTTCAAAAAATCATATTCTCCCAAAGTAAAAGTTACATCTTTAATCAACCATTGTTTGTACGAAACATTATCTACTCTGCTTTCATTTTTGTGTGCACCAAATTTATAATCTAAGATAAATTTCATTTGTTCAGCATCTTCTTTCGGGCCTTCCAAGAATACTTTTACAAAACGATTGTCATCGTTAAAAATATAGTTGAGTCTATTCAACTTTACATTTCCTACAGACATATCATCCCCTGCAATTACGTAGGCATTTTTTATTAAAGAAGATTTGTCTTTTACAAATTCTAATTTCTTTCCATTGGCAAACAAAGAATCTTTATAAGCACCCCAAGGCATACTTCTAAATGAAGTTACATTCACTTCTTGTGCAAAGGAGCCTAGATAAAATGATACAGCAAGAATAAAAAAGGCAATTTTTTTCATGGTTATTTATTTGGTTTGAAATTTAAGTTGGGCAAATATGCAATCTTTTGATTGTATGAATTACCTAAACTTTTCCCTTTATTAGAGTGCAACTGTGGATAATGCTGTTCAGTGAATAGTCCAATTCTGTAAAGAACTAAACCATATCAGAAGAAGTTTCTATTGTATTTTTTCTATCTGACAATAAGGAAAACACAAACCATGCTGCAGAAAGTACTAATCCTAAAGCACATACAGCGATCATAGTAGGCAACCAAGCAGCATACCAATAGTAATAAAACGAAATCAAACCAGCCAAGACTAGTAGCCACCTGAAAAACTCAGCAGTATTTCCCCATTTTTTATTTTCAAAAATGGCACCAATTATCATTACCGTTAAGATGATGATTCCTAAAAACACCCATCTATAAAAAACACTGATATGACTAAAGTTAGACAAATAAGAAATACTACCCACCAAGGTTAAAAGAAACTGAAATGCACAATACAATTTCAATGTGAGCGTAGTATCGGCATCGTATTTCTGATAATCAAGACTTCTTTCCTGCAAAGGTTGCATTCCTCCCAATTCAGCTGGCAACCATCCTGGTTTAGCAAAAATTAGTTTCAACTTATCAGAGAACTTAGTCATCAGTTTTGCCTTGTCAAACATTTCTTTGTAGTAGTGAACATTACCCCAGGTAGGATTCCAACTATTTAAAGGAGTAGTAATGCCGTAGGTAATTTCCTCCATCTTTTCTTCTTCTTTAAACGTACCAAATAGTCGGTCGAAAATGATGAACATCCCTCCATGATTCTTATCGATGTATTTGGGATTCGTAGCATGGTGTACTCTATGATGTGAAGGAGTATTAAAGATATATTCAAACCACTTTGGTAGCTTAGAAATAGTTTGAGTGTGAATCCAAAATTGGCTGATAGTATTTATAGCTGCTGCTAAACCAAATGTTTTAAAATCGAAACCTAGAAATGGGATGGGTAAGAAAATAAAAAAAGCTATCATATTGTGAAACCAAGACTGGCGAAGGGCTACAGAAAGATTGTACTCCTCACTTTGGTGATGTACCACATGTGCTCCCCAAAAGAAATTAGACTCGTGAGAAATGCGGTGTGCCCAGTAGAAAAGAAAATCAAAAAACACCAAACAAAGTAAAAAGCTCCACCATGTAAAGGGAATTTTAAAGAAAGCATAATGCTCGCTTATCCAATAATAAATACCTACAATAGCTACTTTAAAAAGTGCACCAAAAAGTTGATTTCCTATTCCATGCGAAAGATTAGTTATGGTATCGTTTAAGCGATAGAGTTCTTTCTTTTTTATGTAACCATACAACCATTCCAAACCCATTAGTAAAAAGAAAAAAGGAACGGCTAATAAAATAGGATTCTTCATTGTGGCTCTAATTTAAAATTGAAAATAGAAATGCTTCCGCACACCAAAGAATACATTGTATTTATTTTGCAATAAATTCATTGAACTTTCTATTTGTATCATTAAACAATATTCGCTGTTACTCTTTCACAAATCTACCCAACATTCTCTTAGCTCCCTTAGAATCTAGTATAGAAGCCAAATACATTCCATTTGGTAAATCAGCTAACGAAATAGTTATTAATTTTGCTGCATCTTTTCGCTCTTGTATTTTTACTTTCTCACCCAGCAAATTATAAATTTCAATAGCAGTAAAATTGCGAGAAATCTCTTCTTCATTTTCGCTCATATCAATAGTAATTAGATTACTAGTTGGGTTTGGATAGAGTTTTATTCCTTCCATAGAAATGAATTCTATTCCAGAACACATACCAAATACTGAATCACACTTTTGTGAAGTTCCATATTTATTATAAATAGTAAGACATACCTGTCCCCTTAAATCATACGAATCGGCATTTTTAAAAATAACTGTATCAATGTTTATGACGGTAGAAATCAAACCTCTAAGATCTTGAAATTTCCAAACCAAACTATCCGCATTTAAAGAAGTGCTTATAATTTTAAATCCACCACAGTTCATATCATATATAATTGTACTCGCCACAGGCAACAAAGCCTTATTGTACAACGATTGTACCACCAGCACTGCTGTATCGCATAGGCTAGGCGTACCATTATCGCAGATAACATACCAGCAACTATCCTTCCCTATAAACAATGAATCTGGTGCGTATTTCACACTTGTACAATTCCCCGTAACTGCCACTGAAAAATTAGCAGAGCCATACACGGTAGTTACGCAAAAAGCATTGCCATCGGGGTCGCTGTCATTGTTCCCTACATTAATAATTTTAGAATTTGGCTGCAACACAGATGCTGTATCCCGCACCGCCAAAGGTGCATTGTTAGGGGTGCTGGCTATTCCCGTGACATGCACACTATCACAATAAGAATTAGTGCTGTTGGTATTCGTAACCGTTACGCAAACATAATATGCCCCATTGGCAGCATAGGTATGCGAAGGATTGGTAGCATTAGAAGTAGGCGAACCATCTCCAAAACTCCATTGATACGTATCGGGGTAACCATCGGTAGAATCGGTCAACTGAACAATACCGCCACTTGTATTTTTACTCACAAATTTTGCCGCTAATGGTGCTGGAGGAATTTGTGAATAAGTAGCCGCTAATAAATTATCTACCGAATCGTAATCAAAAGTAATGACACTGCCTTTCGTTTCTTTTGTCAAATAATTATAGCGAACAGTAGTGCGAGATGTGTTAGAATAATTACTCCACTGTGCAAATGGAATGGCTAATTTTATATCTACTATTGTTTGCGTTACATCCTTTCTATTTTCACGAAGACATTTATAACTTCCTATAGGAGTTTTTACTTTTCCCCAACCATCTATAGTATCGAAATAAGTGCTGTTTAAAGTCAAGCGAACGCTGTCTACAGCAGTAATTCCTACCGATGCACCCGATACTATTTTTACCAATTTAGAGGTGCCATTAAATTTACCATTGTACTGTGTAGGAAAGTGATAGACATCTGGCACAGGATTGTAGTAAGCCGATAAATTAGAGCCCAGTAACACTCCCGCAAAACCTTGCAGTGTCTGCTTTGTGGGAACTGTCTTTGTAAATAAAAAATTTACTCCATCTAAAGTAACTGCTAAATCAGAACCTGGAACACTTGTTAATTGTGGACCTGTAGGTGCCAAATAATTTATAGTGTCGTATTTAAAAGGACTGAGCGCACTAAAGTCATACACTTGATTTGCACCTTTGTTGCCATAGTTTATAGATGGCAATGGGAGCGTATCTTTAATCACCTTCTGCGACCAATTCACATAAGGCATATCTAATGATGTTAAAGAAATTTGACTAAATGCAGCCATTGAAAAAGAACAAAAAGAAATAAGGGTAAAAAGTTTTTTCATGAAAATATGATTTTAGGTAAAGCTACTAATTTTTAGAAAGTAGAAGAAGATTTATTTAGTAGGTTTGGGAATCAAATAATCGCATGAAAAAAATCGCACTTACCCTTATTACCATCCTCTCCTATAACTTTTTGTGGGCAGCCGTTTCCGACTCAGTAGTCTGCCATCTTTCTGATGTTCATGGTCGCTACAGAGAGCACAATCTTGATTTCAAAAAAATGAAATTAGATGTTGCTTTTACTCCCAAAGAAGGCAAAGTAAACGGCAAAATAAATTTTGAATTTATGCCCATTCAACCCCTTGTTGATTCTGTTTTTCTAGATGGTCCTGGCATACAAATTCAAAAACTTTTGGTGGATGGGAAAGTCAATAATTATAAATCTGATAGTGCAGGTGTTACTATCTTCTTCTCCCCTGCTTTAAAATGGAATACCGCTCATACCTTGGAAATTAAATACGAAGCATTTCCTCGCAAAGGCTTGTATTTTATAGGATGGAACGATGAGAAAAATCTTTCTCGAAAACAAATTTGGACGCAAGGGCAAGGGGTAGATAATCGCTTTTGGTTTCCCTGTTATGATGATGTAAACGACAAATTGATTTCTGAAACCAACATCACTTTTGATAAACATTATACGGTGGTTTCCAATGGAAAATTAGTAGCTACTCAAATAAATAATGACAGCACTAAAACATGGCATTATCAAATGACCAAACCACATTCTCCATATTTAGTAATGATAGCAATTGATAAATATGCTTGGGTAGATATGAAGTCAGAAAACGGGGTAGTTTCTCGCCAGTATTACTATTCAGACCATCCCGAAACTGCAGAACCAACCTACCGCTACAGCAAGGAAATGATGGACTGGATGGTGAAAGAAACGGGCACCCCTTTTCCATGGGAAACTTACAGCAACACACCTGTTCAGGATTTTATGTTTGGCGCTATGGAAAACACAACTGCTACTATATACGGTGATTTTTATTTGCTCGATAAACGCGCCATTATAGAAAGACCCTACATAGGCACCAATGCGCATGAACTCACCCACCAATGGTTTGGCGATTACATCACCGAATGGAGTGCTACCCATCATTGGCTGCATGAAAGTTTCGCCACCTATTACTCGAAGCAATTTATGCATAAAGTAATGGGCGAAGATTATTATGAAATTTCAAAATTTGGAGAAGCACAATCTGCTATTAATGCAGATAAAAATGACCGCTTTCCTGTGGCGCATTCTTTGGCTGGAAGCTCACGGCATTACCCCAAAGGAAGCTTTGTAATAGACATGCTTCGAACAGTAGTTGGTGACGAAGTATTTAAAGCCTGCATTCAGTTTTACCTCAAAAAGCATGGGTACAACATGGTAGATACCCATGATTTTTATAGAGCCTTTATGGAAAAAGCAGGCATTAATCTAGACTGGTTTTTTGAACAATGGATTTACAAAAGTGGAGTGCCCGATTTAACTATTTCCGAAATTAGAAACGATAGAGAGTTGAGATTAATCATAGAACAAACTCACAAAAAAGATTCTTTGATAGGGAATTTTAGATTGCCTATGAATGTAGAAATTCACTACACCAATTCAATCAAGAAAACTTTTCCAATACTTGTACAAAGTACCATAGACACTTTCACATTTCCAACCAAAGAAGATGAGAAAATTGCTTATCTAGTTATAGACCCAGGCTATCAAGTATTGAAAACTATTCACTACTCAAGGCCTTATACCGAAACACTTTTACAAGCAAGAAGTGCTTCCAAAATGATAGATAGATACCAAGCCTTACTGTCCTTAAGAGATACCTCATTAGAGCAAAAAGAATTGGATTTAATTAATCTTTATAATAAAGAATCTTCCATTTATCCGAAACAAGAAATTATTTCACAAGTAGCCAAATCAAAAAGTCCACAAGCTATTCAACTACTCAGCTTTGCATGCAGCGACAAAGAATTTTTAGTAAGACGAGCAGTAGTTGACAATATAGATTCTATAACTCCACAGCTACTGCCATCTCTTGAAAAACTATTAACAGATACTTCTTATTACACCATTGAAAACACTTTGAGAAAATTAGTAAAACAATTTCCTGAAAATAAAGAGCGCTACTTTAATCTCACTAAAGAGGTGATGGGCATTTCCAAAAATGTTCGTATTGCATGGATTGAGTTGCAATGCAAAGACAGTTTAGAAAAATATAAAAATGAATTGGTAGATTATAGTTCGCACTCTTACGAATTTAGAACTCGAACAAAAGCTATGGAGGCATTGGGCAGACTCAATTATTGCGATGCTAATTTTATTCGAAATTTGATGGATGCAAAACTAAATCCTAATAGCAGATTAGCTGGCCCAGCAGATGTAGTTTTTAAAAAACTATTTAAAACAGAAGCCAACAAAACCCAAGCTAAGACTTACTTTGAAACTACTGAGTGGAAAGATTGGGAAAAGAAAATTTTAGAGAAGTTGTTTTAGGATTTGACAAAGAGTTAAATCCTAACTCCCCTATTTTTTTACTTTTGATAAAACAAAAAAAATGAAAACACTTTTTATCAGTACACTATTTTTAATTTCCATTAATTATACCTCAGCACAAAGAGTAGCACATGCTACCATATACAGTGAAGGCCACGAGAAGTTTACCGTCTACTTAAATAATGAAAAGAAAAACGATGAGCCTAAAGAAAATGTTCGCATCATAAATCTTACTCAGCTTTATTTTAAGCTTCATATTGAATTTGAAGACCAAGCACTTGCTCCCATTAATAGGAAATTATTTCAAGTGCAAAACTCTCAAGGAAATCCCGTGGATGCTACTTTCAAAATCACTAAAAACAAAAAGGGAGAAATGGGAATACATTGGGTTTCACAAACAGATTTCCCTTCTTATATTGAAACCAACAAACCAACTGTAATTGTGGTGCCTGGAACAGTGGTGCAACAAACCACCACTCAAACCCAAGTATCAGAGCCAAATGGTGTTCGTATGAGTTTTGGGGTTCCTGGTAGAAGTGTAAATATAAATACAGGAACTACTAATCCTACTTCTGAAAAAACTACTACGACTACCATAGTGGGAAACAGCAATGCTTCTAATCTTCCTTGCGCCAATGTTTTGGGGGAAGCCGATTTTAACGATGCATTAAAAAGTATAAATGCTAGAAGTACGGAAGAAAGTAAAGTGCTTTCTGCTAAACAAATTATCGCTTCTAATTGCTTTACAACAGCTATGGTAAAAAGAGTGCTACAAATCTTTCCATCGGAAGATAAAAAATTGGAAATAGCTAAATTCTCTTACGCCCACACCATCGACCAGGGCAACTACTTTAAACTGAATAGCGAATTTAAGAACGAAAGCAGTATAGATGAATTAAATAAGGTAATTGTCAAATAACAGATTATTGGACTTTTACATAATCCTTTAAGTTATTGTATATACTATCATTCATAGAAGATACCATTTTTAGCTGCTCCACATTTTTAAAACTTGTATTATTCTTTTTGTAGGATAATATCCATTTAGCTAACCATCCTTTTATGTAAGGATGGTTTTTAAGAATTTCATAGCTAGCTGTGTTCAAATTGATTTGCCTAATCTCTGTTTTCTCAATGCTTAAATGAGGCTTAATAAATTGAAAAGTACTATCTGACAAACCCCATACTTCTCTGATTTGGTTTACAGAAACAAAACCTCCTAATGCTGCCCTGTAAGCCACAATTCGCTTAGCTAATGTTGGGCCAATACCCCTCAAATGCTCAAACATAGCAGAATCAGCAGTGTTTATTTCTACTACATCAAACTGCATAGATTGCTTATGAGCAAAAATAGATTTGGCAAGTTCAGAATAGTTAATAGGAGTTTTACTATCGGATGAAGCAGACTCTCCAATTCTTACATAAGGTAATAATCGAGTCTTCATTTCATCGTTCAAAACAAAGATTTTCTGAATATCTTCGGGCTTCCTAAACTTACCACCTTTGGCTTTATAATTTTCAATCACCGTAGCTTGCTTTTCGCTCAAACCTAGTTTCATCCAATCTTCCACTCCTATTTTATTAGGATCAAAATCAAAAAGCATGGCTTCTAATTTTGGTTCTTTTGCAGAATATTTAGCGGTGTTTTCAGTAGCTTCAATCTGAACAAAAGGAATCAATCGTTCTTTTGTTTCATCGTTTATGACAAAAATCTTGCGAATATCTTCGGGCTTTCTAAACTTACCACCCTTCAATTTATAGTTCTCAATAACCGATGCCTGTCTTTCACTCAAACCCAATCGCATCCAATCATCTAAGCCTATTTTGTTAGGATCAAAATAGAATAAAGCCCCAGAAACATTTCGATGTTGTGAAGAATGGTCGTTATAAGAATTATAGTTTCCGTAATCATTTGAATCTTTTCTTATAGACTCAAGAGCCGCATACTCCTTTTGAAAATCCTTTATCTGACTAGTAACTATTTTTCTGGGGAAAGACTCTTTGGGCGATACCAAAAAATAAATTTTCGGAACAGTTATGATTAATAATATCATAACTACAAGGGCTATAACAGCCCTTCGCTCTCCGATACTAAAAACAAAGTAGTTTTGAAAAAACTGCCACATGCGTTTGGTATTTTCCATACCAAACTATAAAAACTTATTTCATTTTTCAACACATTAAAAGATACAATACTATGTTTATCAATGCATTCTATCCCCTCTTAGTTCAATCTTTTGAAGCACACTAGCTTCAAACTCCAACCATTCCATCCATCTTTTATCAATAAACTCTTTACCCCTAATTTGAATAGCAAGTTCCAAAAAGAGTTTATGATGACCAGCTTCACTCACCATTAAGTTTTTATAAAAAAGTTTCAGCTCTTCGTCATAAATATCTCTGGAGAGCAATCGAAATCGCTCACAACTTCTTGCCTCTATTAAAGCCGAAAAAAGCAATTTATCACTTAAAGATTCCTGCCTAGAACCACCTGTAAAAACAAAACGATTGAGCTCATTTACATAAATGTCTTTCCGCTGTTTTCCCAATTTCAAATCGCGTTTCTTTAATTGCTCTAGCACCATCTTAAAATGCCCCCATTCTTCTGATACCAATGGTATCAGAGCATCTACCACATTTTCAAAGTCTGGATAATTTTGAATTAAAGAAATGTTCGTAGAGGTTGCTTTTTGCTCACAATAAGCATGGTCAGTTAAAATATCTTCAATAGATTTTTCCGCCAGATTTACCCAACGTGGGTCGGTTGGCAATTTTAATCCTAGCATAGCTTTTGTTTAAAAAAAAAGTGCGACTTCCAAAGAAACCGCACTTTAATGAATGAATTTTAAAATAGATTATTTCAATTTAAAAGCGGTCTTTACTTGCTTTACGAAATCTAATTCTTTCCCAAGTAAATAATTCCACTTTTACTTTTTTCTCATTGTCCTTTCCCTTATTGAAAATCTTAGTTACTTCTTTGTTCTCTCTTCCCATGTGACCATAAGAAGCAGTTTCAGAATAAATAGGATTTCTCAATTTGAGACGTTGTTCAATAGCATAAGGACGCATATCAAATATCTTCTCTACAATTTTAGCTATTTCTCCATCTGTCAATTTAACTTTAGAAGTACCATAGGTATTTAAAAACAAACCACAAGGTTTAGCTACACCAATTGCATAAGAAACTTGCACCAATACTTCATCACAAAGCCCTGCAGCTACTAAATTTTTAGCAATATGACGAGTAGCGTAAGCAGCTGAGCGGTCTACTTTTGAGGGGTCTTTTCCAGAGAATGCTCCACCACCGTGAGCACCTTTACCACCATAAGTGTCTACAATTATTTTTCTTCCTGTAAGTCCTGTATCACCGTGTGGACCTCCGATTACAAACTTTCCTGTAGGATTGATGTGATACGTAATTTTATCATTAAACAATTTTTGAATAGAAGGCTTCAATTGTTTCTTTACTCTAGGTATAACTACGTTGATGATATCTTTTTTGATAGTCTCCAACATTTCCTTTTCTTTTCCGAAATCATCATGTTGAGTAGAAACAACTATCGTATCAATTCTGATAGGCTGATTGTTGTCATCATACTCAATCGTAACTTGGCTCTTTGCATCAGGACGAAGATATTTCAATTCCTTTCCAGCTCTTCTTGTATTAGATAATTCCTTCAAAATTTTGTGCGCGATATCCAATGCCAATGGCATGTAATTATCCGTCTCACGAGTAGCGTAACCAAACATCATTCCTTGGTCTCCAGCGCCTTGAGCATTTGCTTTCGCTTCAAAACTAAGAGCTTTTACTTTTCTATCTACCCCTTGATTAATGTCTGCAGATTGCTCATGAATAGCCGATAGAATTCCACAAGAATTAGCTTCAAACATATACTCACTCTTCGTATAGCCAATTTCTTTGATTACTTCCCTAGCAATGCTTTGTACATCCAAGTTTGCCTTTGACTTTACCTCGCCAGCTAAAACCACCTGACCTGTAGTAACCAAAGTCTCACAAGCCACTTTAGACTCTGCGTCATAAGCTAAAAAGTTATCAATAAGCGCATCTGATATTTGATCTGCGACTTTGTCTGGGTGTCCTTCTGACACCGATTCTGATGTAAATAAGTATGCCATTCTTTTGTTTATTTTTTAAGAAAACCAAAACTATAAATATTATTTGGATTGCAAAGGCTTATACTTTTCAATTTTTTCCACTTCTCTAATGCTCTTTAACACTCCATCGTACCTTCTTATAGTTTCAAAATTATAAGTAACACTGGTAATAGGTTTGCCATTCTTGGTATACCGTTTTGTTTTCTTTTTGCTTACCAGCATTTCATAAAAATCCAAGCCTATTTGAGTTTCTGTGATATCGTACTGTTCATCTCCTATCATTCTAGTGGTACTCTTTTGCTTAAAATTTTCGAAGCGCTTTTCTTCCTTCTCTGCATTTTCAACTAAAACCCTTTGGGCATTTTCGTCTGTATATCTAGGTTCCGAACTTTTAGTTTGGTCAAAGATATCTTTCAGAAACGAAGATGAAATTTCAGAAGGCAGTGAGTTTAGAACATCGGAATGCACCAAAAGACTATCAAATCTGCCTTTGTTTGATTCTAGTGTAATATCAATAGGAATTTTCTGCGTACTCGTTTCTAATCTGTTTGAAACCTTATAACCCTGAATTTTATAACCGCGCTTGTAGAATAAAATAATGTAATCTTTTTGATTAGAAATATCCTCAAAAAAGCGACCCTTTTTGTTGGTATACGTTCTCTTGTAAGGCAATCCATCTTCAAAAATACTAACCAACACCCCCCGAATCTTTCGCTTACCCACACTTATTTCCCCGTATATTTTAACTTCCTGAGCTACAGAAAAAAACACAGTCAATAGGAAGCAAGAAAACAAACAAACTTTTTTCATGGAAATATGAATTTACAATAACCTAATAAATATTCCGTTTCTTGTTTGTAAAAGCATCCAAAACTTTTAACAATAAAAGATTAAACCTTTTTACCATATCAAAGTCTACCCATCATTCCTAACCAAAAAACACATACCATGAAAACGATTCGCATTTTGTCTTTAGCCTTGGTAGTTTCAGCAGCTCTTTTATTGAACTCTTGTAAAAAAGATACTACTACCAACAACGATTCTCAGACAGCTGAGCAACACTCTTTAGCAGAAAACACCTTTAATGATGTTCATAACATTGCCGATGAAGCAGCAAGCACAGGGCAACTTTCCTCTTACAAAACCGATGGAGAGCAGGGGCTTACTTCCAATGCAACTGTAACCATTGATAGTGTAACCGCTCCAGGATTTAGAAAAGTAACCGTTGATTTTGGAACTAGCAATGTAGTATGTGCCGATGGCAGAACACGCAGAGGAAAAATAATTATAAGACATGCTGGCAAATACTTTGATACAGGCACTGTTATCACTATTAGTTTTGATAACTACTTTGTAAACGACAATCAAGTATTGGGAACCAAAACTATTACCAACAATGGTACGAATGCTCAAGGGCATCCTACCTTCTCAATAGAAGTAGATGGCTCGCTCGTTTTAGGAAGCGGTGCAGGTACTATTACTTGGAAATCGAGCAGAACCAGAGAATATTTAGAAGGATATTTAACACCTAGCAATCGTTTTGACGACAAAGTGCAAGTAACAGGTTCTGCCAGTGGAACCACTGCATCTGGAAATGTATTCACAGTAACTATTACGTCTCCTTTGTTACGTGACTTTACTTGCCCACTTGGTGATGGAAGATGGCACTTTGTATCGGGTACTTTAGTAATGACTCGCACAGGAAAATCAGACGTAACTATTGACTTTGGAAATGGTGCTTGCGATAAACTAGCCACCGCAACTGTAAACGGAAAAGTTTTCAATATTACTTTAAGATAAAATCAGAATTTAAAAGCAAACAAATGCCTCGAAAATTTCGAGGCATTTTTTTTACTCACTGTATTGAAACAACCATTTACAGAAGTAAAACTTTTTCAGTTTATTAGAAAAGCTTATCTATTGCCTTCCACTCAAAACACTGCATTCCAAAATTCAACACTGCCAATAGTTTTGCTTTCTCACTTAAATCAATATTTTTGATGAAAATTATAAGCAGTGAGCAATCAAGCTAAAGTTGGAGTATTCTCGATTATAACCCTTGCCATTTTGATTTTTGGATTTTACTTTCTAAAAGGGGTAAATCTTTTTACTACCAAAAACAAATACTACGCATCGTATAATCAGGTAGATGGTTTGTATAAATCAAACCCTATGGTGGTAAATGGTTTTAGAATAGGCTCGGTGAGTAATATGGTAATAGACCCTAAAACGGGCAAAGTAGTAGTAGAAATGACTGCCGAAGATGATTTTCAAATTCCTGACAAATCTACTGCTGTAATAGTTTCTACTGATTTAACGGGAAGCAAAGTAGTAAGTGTTCAACTAGTGCCTTCTGCTACTTTTTTTAAAAATGGAGATACCATTCCTACTGGTTTTAAAGCCGATATGACCACTACTATTGGCAATGCAGTAGATGACATTAAGCCTAAATTGATTCAAACACTGGCCAACTTAGATTCTGTTTTAAAAGGTGCTAGCTTTGCTTTTGATGCTAAAAACCCGAATGGATCTATCTACAAACTCAACATTGTATTATCGAATGTAGATGACATCACAGCCAAAGATGGTTCTTTAAAAAAGACCCTTGCTAACCTTCAATCTATTACTGATAATGTGGCTAAGAACAATGCTAAAATTCAAAATATCTTAGTGAATTTTTCGAGCCTATCTGACTCTTTAAAACAAGCCAATCTGAAACAAACCATAGAGAATGCCAGTGCAGCTTTAGCAGAGTTAAAGAAAACGATTCATCAAATTAATAATGGAGATGGAACAATAGGTAAACTCATCAACGAAAAAGGAATTTACAACAACATAGATTCTACCATTACTAGTATGCACAGCCTTTTAGACGATGTGAAAGCACATCCTTATCGCTATGTAAATGTCTCTGTATTTGGCGGTCAAAAAAGAGATGAAAAATACAAAGCCAAATTAGCTAAAGAGGCAGCTTCCAAACCAAAGAAGTAGTAACTTACACGCTTCATGATGTGTAATTCATTTTCTCGCTTTCTATTTCTAATACTATTGCTTTTTAATACAGCAATTGCATTGGCACAAACCGATACTGCTGCTACCCGTGAAGGCGATAAAAAAGAAGTAGAAATAGTAAATGCCGATTTACTTCGTTTCATAGAAATAGAAGGAAAAAAATACACTCGTTTAGTAGGAAATGTTCAACTAAAGCAAGACCAAGTAACCATGTTTTGCGATAGTGCTACGCTCAGCAAAGATTCCAATTCCCTAGATGCTTACGGACATATTCACATAGAGAATGATACCATTAATGCCTACTCCAAGTTTCTTCGCTATGATGGCAGCCGAAAAATTTTGACGTTGAAACAAGATGCGTATTTGACGGATAATAAAATGAAATTGGTTTCGGATGAACTCTATTACAACACGCGCGATAAAATAGCCTATTACCTAACAGGGGGAAAAGTTTACCGAGAAAAATCTACTATTAAAAGCCGCTATGGATATTACTATTCTCAATCGTCTGACATTTATTTCAATCAAAATGTAGACATTACCGACCCTGATTATCACCTAACATCTGACACACTGAAGTATAATGTAAAAACGGATGTAGCTACCTTTTTTGGCAATACCATTATCGATAATAAAAGCAGTAAAATTTATTGCAACAATGGCTGGTTCGATACCAAACAAAATGTTGCCTCTTTTGGATTAAACACAAAAGTAGTAGATGGCGCTCAAACGCTTTATGCCGATAGTCTTTATTATGAAAGATTTAGAAGCTACGGAAGAGCCTACAAACAATTTAAGTGGATAGATACTTCTATGGCTGCCGAAATACAAGGCAGGCAAGGAGAATACTATGACGAGCGCCAACTTTTAAAAGCCTATGACCATGCTTTTATGATTTACAAAATGGAAAAAGATTCCTTGTTTTTAAGTGGCGATACGCTTAAATCTATGAACAACTCGGCTACTGATACTACCAAGAATTTTTATGTATACTATCATGTAAAACTTTTCATGAAAGATATGAAAGGGGCTTGTGATTCGCTACGGTATTCCTTTGCCGATAGCACCTTTAGAATGCACTACAAACCAGTGCTGTGGGCAGATAGCACCCAAATGACGGGCGATAGTATCTTCCTTAGAATTAAAGGTAAGCAAGCAGAAAAACTATCCTTACTAGGCAATGGATTTTTAGTTATGCCCTCAGCTGCTAAATTTTATGACCAGATAAAAGGCAAAAATATCTACGGCTATTTCAAAGAAAATGATTTAGAAAAAATGTTTGTAGACGGCAATGCAGAAAGCATTTATTATGGCAAAGATGAAAAGGGGAAATACATGGGGGCAAATCGCTCGAAATGCATCAGTATGTGGATGCACTTCCACAATAAAAAAGTAAGCAAAGTAGTATTTATTCAAAAGCCAGAAGCGGTTTTCACACCTATGAAGCTACTAACAGAAGAGGATAAAAAACTCTTGAAATTTAACTGGCAAATAGATCGAAAACCTAAGTCCAGAGAAGAAGTAATGCGAGTAGGGGAATAGAATTTAAGGCGTTTCTACAACCATTCCCTCGTGTGTAATCTCCAACTCTTCTAAAGCTACATCATTTCCCATAGCATTTAATGTTCCATAACTTAGACGAACAGGAAAAGAGTTTCGTATCCTCCAAACCATTACTGGATTATGATTTCCATCTAACAATTTTATGCTTATATCTCTCCGCTCAATAGTATTAAGACTGCGGGTGTTAAACCAAGCAAAAAATTCATTATCCCCTGCAGTAATACCACGTTTTAAAATGACATTAGAAAAAACAACCTGACCTGGCATTTTCTGAGTATGGTACTCTGGACTTCCTCCAGCTCTATACTCAATAGGTTTTGCCTCCATAGATAAACCTGATACTTCAGTAAACCCAATTTTAGTGCCACCCCACTCTACTGTAAAATGAAAATTTGGCTGAGGATAATTACTCATAATCTATTTTTTATAGTTAAAATTTATTGTTCCCAAATGCTTATAAATACTTAATGAATGACGATTTGTTTCACCATAGCAAAGTCCATTTCTATCTTTATACTGAATTAATACTTCCACATCAGGAGCAGTATTATTTTGAAAGAAAGAGCTATGGTTATCTAACAACAATTCAATGCTTTGCCCAGCTCCTAAAAATGCAATATTTTTCAAAAGTTCTAATTGAGTTACATCTATCCCACCGCTCCCTTTTATAGGATGATTAAACTTAAGTGCGACATCAGTAACTGGATATTTAGAAACATTCTTTAGCACTAAAAACAAAGCTGCATCACGCTTTTCGAAAATAACAGCAACTGCATTTCGAAATAATTTGATTCTAAAAAATCGTAAGAAAAGTACCCAAAAAAAAGTCATACTTAATCCATTTTTTTTAAGGTCTTTTCTTCAAATACGCTTTGCTGAAGAGTTCCATTATTATCAAACCAACAGCATTGAGCCAAAGTAGAATTACCCGCAATAGCACCAATCGAATTTTGATATCCACTCACTGTCATAATAGGTCCACCAGAGCGTAGCATAACCAAATCTCCTACATGGAATAAACGTGTGATAACAGGCATGATATGAATTTAATTTTAAATGTATTAAATCTTTTTAAAATTCTGAAAGGAGTACTTCAAAATAATACATTCATATTTCCTGGAGGCACTTTGCCTATATGGCGATACGCCAATTCTGTAGCTTCACGCCCCCGAGGTGTACGTTTTAAAAAACCTTGCATAATTAAATACGGCTCGTATACCTCTTCTATGGTACCAGCCTCCTCTCCTACTGCTGTAGCTATGGTAGTTATTCCCACAGGTCCTCCTTTAAATTTTTCTATGATAGCAAACAAAATTCTATTATCCATTTCATCTAACCCCAGTGCATCTACATTCAATGCCTCTAAGGCATATTTTGCTATCTCTAAATTGATAATTCCATCTCCTTTTATTTGCGCAAAATCTCTTACTCTACGCAAAAGCAAATTGGCAATACGTGGCGTACCACGGCTTCTGCGTGCTATTTCATAAGCTGCTTCTGTTTGTATTTCTACTTTTAAAATCCCTGCTGAGCGGGTAATAATATTCGCCAATACTTCTGCATTGTAATATTCTAAGCGACATGTTATTCCAAAACGAGAACGCAAAGGCGCAGTCAACAAACCAGAGCGGGTGGTAGCTCCCACCAGCGTAAATGGATTCAAACCTATTTGAATACTCCGAGCATTAGGGCCCGTTTCTATCATAATATCAATCTTAAAATCCTCCATAGCACTGTAGAGGTATTCTTCTATAACTGGAGAAAGCCGATGTATCTCATCAATAAAAAGCACATCATTGGTTTCTAAATTCGTAAGTAAACCTGCCAAATCACCTGGTTTTTCTAATACGGGACCCGATGTAATTTTCATATTTACATTCAATTCATTCGCTACAATGTGCGAAAGGGTAGTCTTTCCCAAGCCTGGAGGGCCGTGTAACAAAACGTGGTCAAGCGATTCTCCTCTGCGCTTTGCAGCTTCTATAAAAACAAACAAGTTTTCTATAATCTGCGGTTGCCCCTTAAAGTCATCTATACTTCTGGGACGCAAAGCCTTTTCTACTTCCACCTCTTCGGAGGAAAAATTTTCTTTATCGGGATCTAAATTTGGATTCATGTGGTGGTGTGAAAATCGTAATTCAAATTTACATTCACAATTAGTAGATGAATTATAATTGTTTAGTTTTGGCAATATACCTTTCTTTTTATGAAGCAAAAATATTTCTACTCCTTTTCCTTGCTCTTAATAGCTGTATTTTGTATCAGTTTTAGTGACGATACTTTTTGGTGCGACCGACCCGTTTGGAACAAACCCATTGGCAACATTAGTCGAATTGCATTTGGTTCTTGTTCTAAACAAAATAAGGAACAGCCTATATTATACGAAGTAGTAAGCAAGAAGCCAGACCTTTTTATTTATTTAGGCGATAACATTTATGGCGATACAAAAGACATGCGTGTATTAAAAGAAAAGTATGGCATTTTAAGTTGCAAACCTGAGTTTAAAAAACTAATAAATAGTTGCAAAGTGTTGGCTACATGGGATGACCACGACTTTGGGCAGGATGATTCGGGCAAAGATTACCCCATGAAAGAAGAATCGAAAAAAATGTTTCTAGACTTTTGGAATGATACTAAAAATATAGAACGTCAAAGCCACACAGGAATTTACACCTCCTACTTTTATGGAGATTCAGCGCATTTAGTCCAAGTAATTCTATTGGATTTACGCTCATTTAGAACAGGCTTAATCGGCAAAGATGGAAAATACCAACCTAACTTTGATACTACTGCAACCCTTATGGGCGACACCCAATGGACTTGGTTAAAAAAAGAATTAAAAAAAACTGCTAAAGTACGTGTAATTGGCAGTAGCACTCAGCTCTGTACAGAACACAACGGTTGGGAGACCTGGGCAAATTTTCCGTTAGAGCAAAAGCGAATGTTTGAAACAATCAAAGAAACAAAAGCAAATGGTGTGATATTTATTTCTGGCGATGTACACTATGCTGAGCTTTCTAAACAACAACCCGAAGGGATGTATCCAATCTACGACATGACCGCTAGTGGTATTACACAGGTAGAAAATCATTTAGCTCCTAATAAATACAGAGTGGGTGAAGGGCTTATTGGTAGAAACTTTGGCATGTTAGAAATAGATTGGAATCCAGCAGACCCTATTCTTTACTTAAAGGGATTTAATGTTTTTGGGAAAGAAAAAATTAAAGGAGAAGTAAAATTAAGTTCGTTGCAATTTTAGGTACTAGTTTTTGATTTCCAAAACACACAAAATCATTTAGCTATAATACCGAAACTTATTAGTGAGATTGTGCTATGAAGGCGACTTCAGTTAAAGATTTTCAAACTATCTTTGAAGTTTCCTCCTATTGGTACAGTGATGCCACTAATATGAATTAAATTATTCTCTACAGCTTTTATCTTACTATTATTCACTATAAAGGCACGGTGCACTCGTGTAAATAATTCTTTAGGCAATTCAGATAGTAATTTGGTAATAGGAGTATAAACATCAAGATAGGTATTGTCTGTAAGGAAGATGTAGGTGTTGTTCCCTTTTGCTTCACAGTAAAGTATGTCATCAATATTTACTTTCAGTGTTTTTTTTCCCTGTTTTACTGTAATGAAGTTTTTGCTTTCCTGTGAAATAAAATTATTTGCAGGAATTAGTTTCTGAATTGCTTTTATAAATCTTTCAAATGAAACCGGCTTCAACAAATAGTCCAAAACATTAAGCTCAAAAGCTTCTACCGCATGTTCTGAATAGGCTGTAACGAATATTACTTTTGTATGGCTCGGTATAGTTTTAGCCAAACTTAAACCCGACAATAATGGCATGTTTATGTCTAACAGCATTAAATCGAAATGGGATTGATTTAATAAACTTAGCGCTTCTACAGCATCTTTTGCATCTACTATTGTTTCAAAAAAAAGAGATTGCTCACACAACGAGCGCATTATTTTGCGTTGAATAGGCTCGTCATCTACAATCAATACGCTGAAAGTCTTCATTGCTGTTTCAATTTCATTCTTAAAGAAACTGAATATTTTCCGTTTTTAGTTTCTGTTAGCAAACTATAATGATCTTCCCCCATTAACGATAATCGGCTTGTTACGTTTTTTAAACCCATACCTTCGTATTTATCGTACACTACTCTTTGATTATTCGGATAAGTGTTTTCTAAAAAGAATACTAAATCGTTATCTACAACTTCCATATAACCATTAATTTCAATGAGCTGTGAAGCTATTGTATTGCTATGTTTGAATGCGTTTTCGAACAGCACAATTAATACTGACGGCATAACAAAAAGCTGGCTAGGTATATGCTCCGGAAATGAAAAATGGAAGGAAAGATTTTCTCCATATCTAATTTTCTCTAGGGCTATATAATCTTTCAGGTAATCCACTTCTGTTTTCAATGCAATAAAAGAAGCCTCTGAATTGTAAATTTGATGGCGTAAAATATTCGATAATCGAATCATTAATTCCGGCAATTCATTCGATTTTTCTAATGCTAAACCATAGAAATTATTCAAGGTGTTAAACAAGAAGTGTGGGTGGATTTGAGAACGCAAAAAATATTCCTTTTGATTCAACAGCTCCTGTTTTTGTGCAATTTCTGATGCGAGAGTTAGATATGCATTTCGTGCAATTTTTAAAGCAAGTGTAAATGCCGCTAAGAAAATGTAAAAAGGCAAAAAATTTTGAAGCGAAATCGTCCTTCCTTGGTCGTTTGAAACATTGTATAGCAGTGCATTGGCTTGCGTGGCACATAGCAGTATGACTACAAATACTAAAAGTGAAAACAGATATTTTTCCCGAGGAACAAAAAAGCCATATGCAAAATAAAGGGTGGTATTGATATAGATAAAATAAATAGCCAAAGTGCCAAAATAATTAGCTAAAATATAATGCCAAGAATACCCTGCTCCTACCCAACCCAAACTAAATGAAAAAGCTAAAACAGCCCAAAAAAACGCATGTAAAAACATACGCTTTTTCAGCAACTTTATAAGCATTTCATTACGCACTTTTCTTGTATTTAGCAAGTTTACTTAATTCTATAAACGAATCCTAAACTCACATAGGCTTTGTAGGTAGGCAATCCTACATTAAAGAACTTGCTTAACGGATTATCATCGGCAATTCCTCTATTCGACATTTGGAGCGCAGCCTCTAATCCATACTTTTGCTTTTTGCCAAAAAAACCACCCAACTTGTACCTTGTGCCGAAATCAAACGTGTTAATGGTATAGTTCCAGTTTAAATCAATACCCTCTGTTGCGTTTTTGATATTCCCTCTGTTGTTCAGCATTTGGTAGCCTATGTATGGGGCTAAGCCAACATAAAACGAACTTTTCTTAAATGGCACAAACTCTATATTTAAAAGCGCATTGAGTCTAAATTCTGAAGATCTTGCTTTTTGAATGTTATTACTAGGAAACCATTCCTTCTCAACAATGTAAAAGTTATTAAGTTGAACCGATGGCCCTAACCGGACCCACTTATTACTATATGGGTAATAGCTTGCATTCAATTCATAACCTAAGTTATAAAACTCAGGAATACAAAACCCAGCCTGTACAGCCCATTTGGGGTTTATTTTTTCGA
Organism: Chitinophagales bacterium; assembly: GCA_044228065.1. GTDB lineage: Bacteria > Bacteroidota > Bacteroidia > Chitinophagales > LD1 > JBGAVP01. The sequence continues at coordinate 75,697 of JBGAVP010000018.1, forward strand.
ATGTTTTACTAGGCTTTTGAGCGATTAATACCACCGGAAAGCATAATATAAAAAGTAGGTTTTTCATTGTAATTTTTTTAGTTTGAAAACACAAATTGAATTCCATCTCTAAAGGTTGGATAAGGGTCTGTACCGTGTTGCTCTGGGTAAGTTTTAAAACCGATTTTCAAATTAGGATAACCCCTACTTTTGATTCGAGTATAAAACTCTTGATGCAAAATGGTAGCATTACCAACATAGGTCCCTACGCCCATATAAAGTGTAACAGGTAAATCGCTTACTTGAGTTGCAACTTGACGCTCTAGTCCAAAAACATAATTATCTACGCCCAAGCCAATGCTACAACTAGCAGCAATACATTTTTTAAACAGCGGATGAGTTGCGTTATCTAACATAGAATATAAAACAAACTCACCAGCTAATGAATGTCCAAAAAGTATGCGTTTACTCGTATCGCAATTGTATTTTGAATCTACTTTGGGCAACAGTTCAGATTTCAGAAATTCAAAAAATTTGGGTGCTTGGGGCGTACCTTCTACTCCTTCTCCGGGATAATTCAAATCTGTGCCACGAGCATAAGCTCCATCGCCCTTTTTATAATCCAGCGACACCATTAAACATTTTGGTATTTTACCGCTTCCGCTTAAATCGCTGATGACCTCACAGGCCATATCTTTCCACCAAAAACCATCCAGCACATATACCACCGGTACAGGCGTAGAAGGGAATTGCTTATCAGGATAAAACACTGTCATAGTATAGGTTGTGCCTGTATTGGCAGAAGTAATGTCCCAACTTTCAGTAATGCCTTTTGTCGCAAGTTTGTCTTTCTTGCAGGAGTCCAAGCAAAACAGCAGACTAAACAGGATTGAAAAAATTAGAATTTTGTTTCGCATATCATTTTTTTTATGATGCAAACTTAAGCCAGCAAATAACTTTTGATTAGACTACATGACGAAAACTCTTGTAATCGGGGTAAAAAAAAGAAATAACGTGATAAACTCTTTCAGCTAAAACTTTGAAAAATGTAGAGACTACTGATTTTATTCAAAGGGAGGATAGAATAGACTTATGCAGTTTGATTTTTTTATGACTTAATCACAAAAATGGAGATTTGAAAAAATAAAAAATCAAGAAGCAGACTTCATCAAATACTCCTTTAATGCTTCATATTTTGCTTCCGTAAGAATACTTTTCTTTTCCTTATTCAAAATATATTTTACAGCATGAGGTACTTCTATGCTAGTATTGGTGAGACTTTCCACTACATTACTAAACTTCACTGGGTGAGCCGTTTCTAATATAATTCCTTTTTCTGCCGAGTGGTTTTGTTGGTATCTTTCCAATGCTGCAAATGCAACAGCACCATGTGGGTCGAGCAAATAATCTTCTTCTTTAAAAACTCTAGTAATGGTGCTGGATGTTTCATCATCTGAGATACTAGAGCTACTAATCATGCTTTTTAGACTTTCAAAATCATTACCAAACAATTCTATAATACGAATAAAATTACTGGGGTTACCTACATCCATAGCATTGGAGATAGTTGCCACAGCTTGCTTTGAAGCAAAATTTCCAGAATGTAAATATTCCGTAAAAGAATTGTTGCTATTGCAAGCTGCTATAAAATGTTTCACAGGCAAACCCGTTTTATAAGCCATTAATCCCGCACAAATATTTCCAAAATTACCACTGGGTACACAAACAACTGGAGCTTGTTTTTCGTTCCATTGTTGGAGTGCATAGAAATAATAAAACTGCTGAGGCAACCAACGCGCCACATTTATAGAGTTGGCTGATGTAAGAAACAATTTCTGATTCAACTCTTCATCCGAAAACGCTTGTTTAACCATAGCTTGACAATCGTCAAAAGTGCCAGCAACTTCCAAAGCAGTAATATTTTGACCCAATGTAGTCAACTGCAATTCTTGCACCTTACTTACTTTTCCTGATGGATAAAGAATCACCACATCTACTCCTTCTACCCCCAGAAAACCGTTTGCCACAGCGCTTCCTGTATCACCAGAAGTAGCCACTAAAACAGTAACTTTCTGCTCGCCACTTTTTGAAAAATAACCCAAACACCGGCTCATAAAACGCGCACCTACATCTTTAAAAGCGAGAGTGGGTCCATGAAAAAGTTCTAAAGAAGAAACAGTATCATTTATTCTTACAAGTGGAAAATCAAAGCTTACTGTTTCCTCACAAATGTGGTATAGGCTATTCTCATCAATGGATGCACCCACAAAAGTACGAATCACCTCAAAGGCAATCTCTGCTTTGCTTTTACTATGAAAAGACGTTAAGAATTCAGCAGGTAGTTGCGGTATTTGCTCTGGGAAATACAAACCCTTATCAGGAGCTTGCCCTTTAATAGCGGCTTCCTGGAAGTCCACCAAAGGAGCCGATTTATTGGTACTGTGATACAACATCCTATAAAACTTAAATTATTGTTTTTCTTTCAAAAGAACTATGTAAGTAGGAAAGTGATCGCTATAACCATGATTATAAACGCCACCATCATAAGTACGCAACGGATAACCTTTGTATCGTCCTGTCTTTTGAATCATAAAGTCACGATTGAAAACAGCTGCCTTTTGATAGAAAAACCCTTTTTGCTTTTGGTCTAAAAACCCATAAGAAATCATGATCTGATCAAACAAACTCCAGGCATCGTTGTATGCCATACTCCCTAAACCTTGTTTGTAGAACTTAGTAAAAGGGTTGTAAATTCCACCTGCCTTTACATCTTCTTTTTCCCCTTTTGCCTGCATTACTTTGGTGATGCTGGGGCTTACAGGGTCATCGTTCAAATCGCCCATGACAATGGCTTTTACATTAGGATCTGTCTCTGCCAATGAATCTATAATGTGCTTAGAAACACCAGCAGCAATAGCTCTACCAGGTGCACTTGCTTCTTCTCCTCCTCTGCGCGATGGCCAGTGATTTACAAAAACATGTACAGGTTCTCCATCTAACTCGCCATATACCCAAAGTACATCTCTGGTTCTATGCGAAACCATTCTATTGATTTTAGTTTTAGGAGGAAGCGCTTTTAAGTAATCAACATAATCTTGTGTCTCGCAAGCATAATCATATTTCTGTGTATGGCAAATGCTATCTCTATCTAACAATTCTTTAGCAGTATAAGCATATTTATCGGGAGGAAGTGTAACTCGAAGAGGTCTACTATTGATTACTTTAAAATATTTAGGATTGTAAATTAAACCCACATCTACTCCCCTTTCATCGGGGGAATCGTACTGCACAATTTTATAATTTCTTTCGCGCAAACGAGGTTCGTTTACTAAATCTTGAAGTACGGTAGCGTTTTCAATTTCTGCCACACCAAACAAAGCCAATCCATCGGGTGAAACATCTTTACCCACAATAGATATTACATCTGTCAAGCGTTTTACTTTATCCTCATAAACTTCAGATGTGTAGTGGTTTGCACCATCTGGAGTGTACTCCTCATCTTTTACATTGGGTTGAT
>JBGAVP010000051.1:0-11123 GCA_044228065.1 Chitinophagales bacterium
GCAGAGGTTCGAAGTAAAGAGATAATTGATGCGTATCAGTTTTTAGTAAGTATATCGCCAGAAACACATGCTACTAACACTGAAGAATACGCTCGAATTACTTCTGCTTCTTTTATTCAAGATTATGAATACAAAGGCGTGAATTTGACCATCACTTTTCAAGATGGATGTGTGTATGAGTATTTGGGAATTCCTAAAAATATCTACATTAAAATGGTGAACTCTGGTACTGTAGCACGTTTCGCCAGAAGGCATATTTTCAATTCCTATACGTACCGAAAAGTAAGTAACCAAACGGAGGAGTAAACAATAAATAAAAATCTACATTCTCTCCGGCACATCTATTCCCAGTAACTTCATCCCTTTTTCTATTACCGTAGCTACATTTTTTGAAAGCACTATGCGAATGTTTTTTTCTTCTTCGGTAGCAGCTTTTAAAATCGGCAACTCGGAGTAAAATTTGTTGTACAATTTAGCTAAGGTGTAGAGGTAGCTACTAAGTTCTGATGGGTCGTATTTATCGGCAGCAGTGAGTAATACATTTTGGAATTCGCTGAGTTGCAAAATAATTTCTCGTTCCGTAGCATGTAGTGATAGGGCAGAGTTTGTTTCTATAGGCACCAATTCACTGGCAGCTTTGCGAATGATAGACTTAATCCGAGCATGGGTGTATTGTATGAAAGGTCCTGTGTGCCCGTGAAAATCAATAGACTCTTCGGGATTGAAAATTATTTTTTTGTAAGGATTTACGCGCAATACAAAATACTTCAAAGCACCCAAGCCAATGGTTTTGTAGAGCTGCAATAGCTCATCTTCCGAGAAATCTTCTACACGTGTGTGCTCTTTTGTTTTCTCCGCAGCTATACGCATTACTTCCGAAATTAAATCATCTGCATCGGCTGTTTTTCCTTCCCGTGATTTGAAGCGGCCTGTAGGCGATTCGACCATAGCATACGATAAATGAAAGATGCCATCTGCCCAAGTCTTACCGAGTTTTTGCAAAATCAATTTCAGAACTTTGAAGTGATAATCTTGCTCATTGCCCACCACATAAATTGTTTTCTCGGCTCCAAATTCCTCATAGCGCATCTGTGCCGTTCCCAAATCTTGCGTGATGTAAATAGAAGTGCCATCGGAACGGAGCAATACTTTTTCATCTAAGCCATCTGCGGTTAAATCTATGGCTATGGCTCCATCTGCACGTTTAAAGAAAACATTTTTTGCCAAACCTTCTTCTACAATATCTTTTCCCAGGGAGTAAGTTTCTGATTCAAAGTAATCTTTATCAAAATCAACTTTCATGAGTTGGAAAGTTTCTTCATAGCCAGCATATACCCATTCGTTCATTTGCTTCCACAACTGAATGGTAGCAGCATCTCCAGCTTCCCATTTCAATAGAAGTTCTTGTGCTTCTTTAAAAATAGGAGCATGTTTAGCCGCTTCATCTTTATCGGCAGGTAGGTTTGGAATTGCTGCTAATTCTGTTTTACTTATTTCATTAAATCGCACATAATAGTCGCCCACCAAATGATCACCTTTTATACCTGTAGAAGCTGGAGTAGCTCCATTTCCTTCTCGCAAATAAGCCGCCATAGATTTACAAATAGCAATGCCTCTATCATTGTAAATGCTCACTTTGGTTACATCATAGCCTACTGCTTTTAAAATTTCACTCATAGAAAAACCAAGCAGCATATTGCGAACGTGCCCTATATGCAAAGGCTTATTGGTATTCGGGCTACAATATTCAAGTAGTACTTTGCCATTTCTGTTTTTAGGAAAGGAAGCGGTGCTTTGCGTATCTATTTCAGCTAAGTAATTTTTCCAATAGTTGCTCGTGAAACTAAGGTTTAGAAAACCTTTCAGCACATTAAAGGAAGCTACAAAATCTAGTTTTTCTTTCAGCGCATTGCCTAAAATTTCGGCAGTTTGTTCGGGCGATTTTTTAGAAGCTCGTACGAGCGGAAAAATTACAATGGTATAATCTCCTTCAAATTCTTTTTTGGTAATGCCATAGGTAACCATTTCGGAAGTGATATCTGCATCAAATTCTTTTTTGAAAATTTCTACCGTGGCTAACTTTATAATCTCTTCAGTTTTCATAATTTTTCTTTTTTAGTAATAAGCTATTAGTCACAAGCTACTAGTCGCAAGAATAATGCTGCATTTGCTTTTTGTCTTATGTCTGTCATCTTACGTCCGATATCTAACATCTTTTCCCGCCAAAGTTATTATTTTCGCAGGCATTCAAAATACCAAAGAACAATAGCATGGTAAAAAACCCGAAATACAAGGATTTGATTGAGCAAACCTTTGATTTTCCTCAAAAGGAATTTAAGGTGGAGAACAACAGTTTACAGTTTAATAATTTACCCTTAATGGAAATTATTGAAAAGTACGGCACTCCGCTTCGCATTACTTACTTGCCTAAAATAGGTCAACAGATTCAGCGTGCTAGAAGATTGTTTAATTCTTCTATTGCCAATCAAGATTACAAAGGGAATTACTACTACTGTTATTGCTCTAAAAGTTCTCACTTTTCTTTTATCATAGAAGAAGCGCTTAAGAGTAAAGTGTTTATGGAAACCAGCTCTGGATTTGATTTTGAGATTATTAAGCGTTTAGAAGAAAAGAAAAAAATCACAAAAGACATCACCATTATTTGCAATGGTTACAAGCCACAACGCTACCAAGATTATATAGTAGATGCTGTAAAAAGTGGGTACAAGAATATCATTACTATTTTAGATAATTTGGAAGAATTAGATGGCTATAAAGATATATCAGAACCCTTGCAAATAGGTATGCGTATAGCTGCTGAGGAGGAACCGAAGTATGAATTTTACACTTCGCGTTTGGGCATTCGTGCCAATGATATTGTTCCCTATTATCAGCAAAAAATTCACAATAATCCTAAGTATAAATTGAAGATGCTTCACTTCTTTATAGATACAGGCATAAAGGATGTGAACTACTACTGGACAGAGTTTCATAAGGCTCTGAAAATTTATGTAGAGCTAAAAAAGATTTGCCCCGATTTGACTGCGATTAATTTAGGTGGAGGAATGCCCATTAAACAGTCACTTGCTTTTGATTTTGATTATGAATACATGATTAACGAGATTGTAACTCAAATTAAAAATGAGTGCAGTGGCGAGGGGGTAGATGAACCTGATATTTTTACAGAGTTTGGGAGCTACACGGTAGGAGAGACGGGGGCTGTGCTCTTTTCTGTATTGGGGCAAAAGCAACAAAATGATCGCGAGACCTGGTACATGATTGATGGTTCATTGATGAACAATCTTCCCGATATTTGGGGCTTGGCACAGCGTTTTATTATGCTTCCTATCAATAAATGGAATGCAGAGTATAAGCAAGTAAATATTGGGGGCATTACCTGTGATGTTGGAGATTATTACAATTCAGATGCGCACATCAATCAGGTGTATCTTCCTATTTTCAAGGATCCTGAGAAATTGCACATTGGTTTTTTTCACACGGGTGCTTATCAAGATACGCTTAGCGGTTATGGTGGTATTAAACATTGCCTGCTACCATCACCTCCTCACTTGCTAATAGATGAAGTAAAAGGCAAGGTGACCTACAAACTTTTTGCAGAAGAGCAAAGTGCAGAAAGTATGATGAAGATTTTAGGTTATTGATAAAGGCTTGACTTTCAGAATTCTTTTTGTTAAATTCGTTTAAAATCAAGAATATGGAGAACAAATTGCCATTCATCATTTTTGCAGCTTTCTTTATTATTTCTTTAGTTGCTTTTATTATTTATAGTAAAAAGCAAGAAGACGAAGAGGAAGAAAGTACGGATTCAGAGGATTAAGATTTTTAATTTTTTTGGATTTACAATGTACTGTCTAAAGCTTTATTCATAGACAAAAATTTCATTTCCATCAGGGTCGTTTATTTCAAAAAAGAACACCCCTTCTTTCACCTTAATGGAAGTTACAGCAATGTTTTTGTTCTGTAATTCTTTGCGAAACTGTTTCATGTTTTCTGATTGAAATCCTATTCTAATGCGAGCAGTAGGATTTTGAATTATTTTCTGGATAAGCAAAAAACTTTTTCCAGCTTCCAGTTCAATATTTGTATGTGTAGCATCTTGATACGAAATTTTTAAGCCAAGTGTATCGGTGTAAAAATCTTTTAGCAAGTGAGGATTTTTGGTGAGAATGCAAATTCGATTTAAGTGAAGCATACTTATATTTGAACAATAAGGGAAAATAATTCCTAATCAAAAATTAAAACTAATATTTTTACCGCTATGCAATTTCTTCATGCAGGTTTTTTGTGGGCTTTAGCGGCAATTGCCATTCCGGTTATAATACATCTGTTTAATTTTCGCAGGTACAAAACTATATATTTTAGTAACGTAGCTTTTTTAAAAGATATTAAAGAAGAAACGGCCTCTCGCTCAAAGCTAAAACATTTGCTGGTATTGGCTTCTAGAATTTTAGCTTTAGCTTTTCTAGTATTTGCTTTTGCACAACCCTTTATTCCCAAAAAGAATACGGATGTATCGGCAGGGAAAAAATACGTGAGCGTGTATGTAGATAATTCATTTTCTATGAAGGGAATGAGTGGAGGAATGAGTCTGCTAGATAAAGCAAAACTTGCTGCCAAAGAAGTGGTGAAGAATTATGCAACAGATGATTTGTTTCAATTGCTTACCAATGATTTCCAAGGAAAGCAACAGCGTTTAGTAAGTAAGGAAGAATTTTTGACGATGCTAGAGGAAGTGGAAGTGTCGGCTGCTACTCGTAATTTGGCGGAAGTGACTAAACGACAAAAAGATGCTTTGGGGCGAGATAATGCAAAAAATCAAGTAGCTTATTTATTGACAGATTTCCAAAAAAGTGCGGGTGTTTTTGTGCCTGATTCTTTAGTGAAATACAACTTAGTGCCATTAGCAGCTGATGTACAATCAAATTTATATATAGATACTTGTTGGTTTAATCAGCCCATACAATTGCTAAATCAGTCGAATCAATTAATTGTGAGAGTTCGCAATACAGGGGAGAAGAGTATTGAAAATTCCAGATTGGTTTTAAAACTAAATGGTCAAACAAAAGCCATCGCCAATTATAGTGTAGATGCTGGTTCTCAGGTTTATGATACGCTCAGTTTTGTAATGAACAAAGCTGGGTGGAATCAAGCAGAATTGAGTTTAGAAGATTATCCTATCACTTATGACGATGCTTATTTTATTGCTTTTAATGTTGTGAATCAGGTGAAAGTTTTTGCTGTCAATGAAAGTGCTTCCAACTCCTATTTAGATGCGCTTTTTAAAAATCAATCAGAGTTTAATTATAACAGTTCTTTGATAGGAGCATTGAATTATTCTCAGCTATCGGGCAATCAATTAGTGGTTTTGGCGAATTTGAAAACCATCCCTTCTGGCTTGTCTTCTGTATTGGCTTCCTACCTGGAACAAGGCGGTGCTGTTTTGGTTTTTCTAGCAGATAAATGCGATCAAGATGGATACAATAAATTTTTTACTTCTGTGCAAGCAAATACTATCAGTGGATTTGCCGAGCAAGAGCAAGAGATGGCAAAAATTAATTTGCAGCAAAATGTTTTTAAGGATGTTTTTGAAAGAGTACCAGAAAATTTAAACTTACCTAAAACGAAGAAGTACTATACCTTTTCTTCCACCACCACTTCTAATGCCGAGAGTATTTTGACGTTAAAAAATGGCAATTCATTGGTAAGTTATTTTCCTTATAAAGCTGGCGCTCTTTATGTTTCAGCGGTTCCATTAGATAAAAATTTTTCAGAGTTACCGGTACATTCTGTTTTTGCGCCTATGCTCTATAAGATGGCCATACTGGGTGCTAAATCTTCGGCTATTGCTTATTTTTTGGGAGATAAAACGCAAATAGAAATTTCTAGTAAGGCATCTAAAGGCGAGCAAGTATATCAGGTAAAAGGGCAACGTACGGAATTTATTCCAGAGCAATATTCTATTGGTAATAAAGTGCTTTTAGGTATTAAAGATCAAGTAAAAGAAGCTGGGTTTTATAAAGTTGGTTTAGAGAAATCTGATTCTACAGATATAGTAGCATTAAATTACAATCGTAAAGAATCTGAATTGAGCTTTTATAATACTGATTTTTTAAAACAACAATTTGCTACCTCTAATGTGAATATTCTTCAAAATAGTGGAGCTGAAATTACGCAATTGATTAAAGAGTTAGATAGGGGAACATCGCTTTGGAAGGCATGTCTGTTATTAGCATTATTGTTTTTAGCAATCGAAATTTTGTTGTTACGATTTTGGAAAGTTTGATTTAGGAGGAAGAGGAAGTAAAGCACTTACACGTTTCATTTGCTCGGTGTAGCTAGGTCGCGATTGTAAACTTCTATTATCCATCATAGGAATTGATATAAAGAGAAACATAAGTGTAAGAAGAAAAACACCTATTCCTGTCCACCAAAAAAATGGAGATAAAACTCCTAATTGCATTACAAATAAACCCAACCAAAAAGTTATTTCCCCAAAGTAATTTGGATGACGTGAATACTTCCACAATCCTTCATTAATATAAGTTTTTGGTTTTGCAGCTTTACGGAATCTACGCATTTGTTCATCGGCTACAAACTCAATTGTAGTGCCAAAAATGCTAATTAGAAACCCAACTATAAGCAAGGAACTGATTGCCGTATTTTGTGATTCTGTGATGTAATAAGCTGGAATTAAGCTAAGGAAAACCATTACTGTAGGAAAGAGATGTATACCACCTAGATTGGTGAGCCAATAGAGCGATGGATTTTTTTCTTTCAGCATCGTATAACGCCAGTCTTGGTGTTGCAAACCGTTCCAGCCTCTGCACCAATTAAGGGTGAGTCGAACACCCCAATACCAAACTGCGATGAATAGCAAAAGGTTTTTTATAGAAGTAGGATTGGAGGAAAGACTCATCCAATAAACAACAATACCCATGGGGATAACACTCCAGTAAGCATCATACATGCTAGCATTTTTTACACCCAAACTAAATAGATAAATCACGAGGGTAGCCACTAAATCTGCGAGTAGTATATTCACTAAAGGAGAAAACCTTTCTTCCAAAAAATGCAGAGTAAGGTATCCTGCTAGAAAGCAAACTAGATACGCCAAGAGTACTAATAGAAAAGATTGTTTGAGTGAATAGCTTTGCATTGCTTTTTATTCAAACCTACAGTTTTTTGTTTGGATTCGTTTTTCTGAAAATGTATTGGAGATTTAGTTATAATTTTTTTTGCTAAAATATTTTAGGAATTTATATTCCGAATTTTCTAAATCCTACACGTTCCAAAGTTTATTCGATTCCACAATTAATTCTATTTTTACCTGAAACCAATATAATCGAAAATGGCTAAGACAAAACAAGAGACCAAAGCAAAAGCGGCTTCTGTAAAAACAGATTCTAAGTTTTCTAAGTATCTACCTCACTTGGTAGCATTCTTCGCTTTTATTATTGTTACAGTTATTTTCTTTTCGCCCATGTTGTTTGATGGGAAAGTGATTCAGCAAGGTGATATTCAACAATACAATGGTGCTGCCAATGCGATAAAAGAATTTAGAGATAAAACACACACAGAACCGTTGTGGACTAACTCTATGTTTGGCGGTATGCCTTCTTTTCAAATTTCTACACTCTATTTTGGAAATTTGACAAAGTATGTAAATAGTGTTTTGAGTCTCGGTTTTCCTCAATATTCTGCCTATCTTTTTATTGCCTGTGTTGGGTTTTACATTTTGTTATTGGTGTTAGAAGTAAGTCCTTGGTTGGCTATTTTAGGTGCTGTAGCTTATGCACTTTCCTCTTACAATTTGATTATTCTGGAAGCAGGTCATAACTCTAAAATGCATGCTATTTCCCTTATGCCATATGCCGTGGCTGGAGCTATGATGCTATGGCGGAAAAAGTATTTTCTGGGTGGAAGCCTAAGCGCATTAGCGCTTTCCTTGTTAGTGTATGCCAATCACGTGCAAATTGCATACTACGTTTTTATGGCATTGCTTGTTTTCTTTATAGTTCAATTTATTTATTCTATTCGCGAAAAAGATTTGAAACATTTTGCGATAGTGGCTTCCATTTTTGCAACCTGTGGAGCTTTGGCAGTATTTTCCAATCTTTCTATGTTGTGGAGTACGTATGATTATGGAAATGTAACCATTAGAGGGAAATCAGAATTAACCACTAATGTACAATCTAAAGGTGGACTTGATAAAGATTATGCGTATGGCTGGAGTTATGGAAAATCGGAAGCACTTACGCTCATGATTCCAAATGTTTACGGAGGTTCTTCTCATGGCGCATTAGACGAAAGTAGTGCCATAGGAGAGGCGTTGAGCAGAAGCGGATATAGCGGTGCGCAATTAGAGCAAACCCTTAGCCACATGCCGCTCTACTGGGGTGCGCAGCCGTTCACTTCGGGACCTGTGTATGTGGGAGCAATAATTTGTTTCTTATTTGTACTCGGTTTAATTTTAGTAGAAGGTCCACTACGCTGGTGGTTGGGGATTGCTACAGTACTTTCAGTGTTGCTTTCGTTTGGTCACAATTTGCATTGGTTCTCCGATATCTTTTTTGATTATTTTCCTGGTTACAATAAATTCAGAACCGTAACTATGGTATTGGTAATAGCTCAGTTTACTATGCCCCTATTAGGTTTGTTGGTATTGGCTAAAGTACTTTCAGGAAAATTAGAAAAAGAAAAAGTGATTAACGGCTTGTACATTGCAGGGGGAGTTACAGCTGGTTTGTGTTTATTGATAGGCCTTTTCGGTTCTTCGTTTTTTGATTTCAAAGGAGGTGCAGATGACAAGAGTTTGCCAGAAGCACTCATTCCTGCTTTGCTAAAAGACAGAGCATCTATTATGCGTTCCGATGCATTTCGTTCCTTCTTTTTGATTGCAATAGCTGCGGGTCTATTGTGGGCCTTTGTGCAGGAAAAACTTTCTAAAAATCTAGTGATAGGAATTCTTGCTGTGGCTTTATTATTTGATTTTGTAGGAGTGGGCAAACGCTTTGTAAATAGCAATGCTTTTGTGGATGAAAAAGAGATGGACGGCCCTCGTCAAATGTCGCCTGCCGATCAACAAATACTGCAGGATAAAACACTCGACTATCGTGTGTTTAATACTACCGTTAACTCTTTCAACGATGCCTCTACTTCGTATTTTCACAAATCAGTAGGCGGTTATCATGCAGCCAAATTGAGAAGATATCAGGAGTTGATTGAAAATCAAATTCAGAAAAATAACATGGCTATTTTCGACATGTTGAATACCAAATATTTTATTGTAAAAGGGCAAGATGGTGCGCCTCAGGCACAGCAAAACCCCAATGCCTGTGGTAATGCTTGGTTTGTAGACAGAGTGCAGGTAGTAGCCAATGCTGATGAGGAAATGAAAAGCTTAGACAAATTTAACCCACGTGAAGTGGCTTTTATTGATAAACGTTTCAGCGATGTTTTAAGCGGCTACACAGGAGGAAAAGATTCTGCTTCTTCTATACAATTAGAGTCTTTTGAGTTGAATCATTTGGTGTACCAATACACCGCTCCTAAAAATCAAGTCGCGGTATTTTCTGAGATATACTATCAGCCAGGTTGGGTAGCCACTATAGATGGGAAAGAAGCTCCTATGGCGCGTGCTAATTACATTTTACGCGCTATGAATTTACCAGCAGGTAGTCACAAAATAGAAATGAAATTTGAACCGAAGTCTTATATAGTGGGGGAAAAAGTAGCTATGGCTTCTTCGAGTTTAATTCTTTTACTATTTGGTGCTGCTTTGTTTTTTGAGTTTAGGAAAAAGCAAGTTTCATAAGAATTTCTATACTCCCAAATACTCCGCCATAGCTTTACAGATTCTCTCAGTAGATTTTCCATCCCATAGTTCGGGTATTATACCTTTCTTGTAAGTGCCGCTGTGTATAGATTCTAAATAGTTGGCTATTGTTTTGATGTCTAGCTCAACTAGTGTATTGCTGCCTATTTCACAGGTTATGGGTCTTTCGGTATTGGGGCGAACAGTTAAGCAAGGTACTTGTAAAAAAGTAGTTTCTTCTTGTATACCACCGCTATCGGTAATTACTGCTTTCGCATTTTTTACCAATTTTAAAAAGTCAAAATAACCCAAAGGTGGACTGAAAATAATTTTAGGATTGTTGAATATTTCCTCTAAACCGAAATCAATTAAACGCTGTTTGGTGCGGGGGTGAATAGGGAAAATAGCGTAACCAAATTTAGTTGCGTAGGAAACTAACTCTAATAATTTTTCCAAATTTTCTTTGTTATCTACATTGGCAGGTCTGTGAAAAGTGAATAAGCTGTATGTGTTTTGCGCTATATTCAATTGTTCTAGAACCTTGGATGCATCTATATCAGCGGTGTATGCCACCAAAGTATCTATCATGGTATTGCCCACAAAATGAGTAGCCGTAGTATCCTTTCCTTCTTTTTCTAAATTATACAAACCACTTTTTTCTGTTACAAAAAACAAATCAGAAACATCGTCTATCATTATGCGATTGATTTCTTCGGGCATAGTTTTATCGAAACTGCGAAGCCCACTTTCTATATGTCCTAGAGGAATATTATTTCTGGAAGCCGCAAAGGCACAAGCAAAAGAAGAATTTACATCCCCCGGTACTAAAACTAAATCGGGCTTTTCTTCCAATATTAGTTTTTCGAAAGCCACCATAATTTTAGCAGATAATTCTATTTGCGAACCACCATGTATATTCAAAAAGAAATCAGGAGTTTTTAATTTTAGTTCATTAAAAAAAACATCGCTCATATTGTAATCGTGGTGCTGCCCAGTGTGTACCAAATAATATTGAATTTGAGGATAAGCTTTCAGGCATCTTTCAAACTGTGTTATTTTAATAAAATTAGGTCGTGTACCTACACAGATAGGCCGATGATCTCGGCCACCCTCTTGTAGGAGTAAGGCGTCTTCTCCGCCAGGAGCTGCTTGAGGTTCTTCCCCTCGACGTACTCCATCGCGATGAACGAGCACTTGGTGTCGGGATCCTCCCCCACGTCGTGAACCGCGACGATGTTCGGGTGCGACAGGATGCCCGCCGCCTGCGCCTCGCGGAGGAAGCGTTCGG
>JBGAVP010000019.1:0-71951 GCA_044228065.1 Chitinophagales bacterium
TTAGATAGCCAAGTTTTTTCGGAACAAAATAGAATAGCAAACCGAGTCCGATAGGAATACCAACGAAAACTAATACTAAAAGTCCTAAATATAAATATGCGACCAATTTGTTTATTTATAAATTAAGAAGCAGTTTCTTTCTACATACTCGCCATTACAAATGGCTTTTTATCTTTTGGTTCCATTTCTTCTAAAGAAAAGGGACAGAAAACAAACAGATGAATCCACCGCTCGGTGTTTTCACCCTACCCGTCAAGAATATAACCCTTTCAGTTTTTCTAAATCTTCCGGTACATCTACTGATAAACTGTTGTATTCGGTAAGAGCAGTTTGAATTCTATAGCCATTTTCTAACCAACGCAACTGCTCTAAACTCTCTGCTTTCTCTAAGCTAGAAAGAGGCAACTTCACCAAGTTCTCCAAAACATCTTTCCGAAACCCGTAGATACCTATGTGCTTAAAAAAAATGTGCTCTGTGTCTGGCGTTCTCAAAAAGGGAATGGCACTTCTGCTAAAATACAATGCTTCTTGCTTTAAATTCAACACCGCTTTTATAATAGTAGGATTGTGTAAATCTGCCTTTTCATAAATCTGCTTTACCAGAGTTCCTATCTGCACACTTTCATCTAAAAACAAATCTGCTAACTGATTAATCTGCTCTGGTTGAATAAAAGGCTCATCGCCTTGAATATTTATTACAACATCAGCTTCAAAGCTTGCCGCTACTTCATGACAGCGTTCGGTTCCATTTGTATGGTTCGAAGAAGTCATCACTACCTTGCCTCCAAAATCTTCTACCGCATCAAATATTCGTTGGTCATCGGTTGCCACCAGTACTTCAGAAAGAGAACTCGCTTTTTTTGCCTGTTCATATACCCGCTGAATCATGGTCTTTCCACCAATATCTACCAACGGTTTTCCAGGAAAACGAGTAGATGCAAAACGTGCAGGTATGATGCCTATTATTTTCATTTTCTTAGAATAAACCTCCTTGTTTACCATCCTTAGCAGCCTTCGGATTGGTGGTTAAATCCCACTCCACGGTATCGCCAGTTTTTAGTTCCTCTGTTGGCTCTTCTTCCTCCGCTTCTACTTCCACTACTTTGCCAGTTACTAGATTTTGAGTCAGTCTGTTTCCTAACGCCTTCCATCCTTTCACATCTATAATATCAGAAAGTTTTACTTCCGTTTCCAGCTTTTCCTTTTCCTTTCCTTTTAGAAAATGATACTTCACTACCACCTCCTTTTTAGGAGAGAAAATAACCAACTTGGAATCTTTATGTTCTGTAATAATGGGAGCTTTTGTTTTCTCCGATTTCAATTCTATTTTGAAACGCTTCACATAGTATTGCTTGCTATCACCATCAAAATATACGCAAGAATAAACCTTATCTGGATTGAATTTTTCTACCAGATAAATTTCTTCCATCTCGTATTTGTTTGTCATTTCAAAGTTGGTCAATTCTATAGCACCATCTTTAAAAACCACCAATACCTGATCCCCAGTATTAAACTCACCCAAATAA
This sequence comes from Chitinophagales bacterium, assembly GCA_044228065.1. GTDB lineage: Bacteria > Bacteroidota > Bacteroidia > Chitinophagales > LD1 > JBGAVP01. The sequence goes on from JBGAVP010000019.1 coordinate 1,527, forward strand.
GTTGACTTCTCTTTTTCTTCTGCACTCAATCGCCCAAACTTATTGTCCATCCATAGTTTCAAGCCACCAATAGAGGAGTCTCCCTTGGCTACTAAATCAATTTTACGTACAGGAAATTTCGTCATAATATTTCCTACTGCACCTCTCCCTTTTATATCTATGCTTCCAAAATCAAATTCAAATTCCTTGATACGTGCCGCTGAACTTGGATGTAATTGCACCCGTACCACCTCCGATTCTGAATTGGCATTCACCGTAAAGTAAAGCAGTTTAGAACCCGCAGCACCTTGCGTAATATCGTACTCTTTATCACGCGTCACCCCAGTCACATTAAAGCGTTTTACAAAGGTACGCTTGGAGGTGCCATCATAGTAGGCCACATTGTAGGCAGTTCGCTCATCGTTCTTTTGCCAGACCGCTACATGCAAAATATCTTTCCCTACAAATTTCTTATCGCCCAACCGAGTCACCATCAATTTGCCGCTTCGGGTGAAAGCTATGATGTCATCAATATCGGAGCAGTCACACACAAACTCATCTTTCTTTAAGCCTGTACCTAAGAAACCCTCTGCCCTATTGACATACAGCTTAGCGTTATTGGCTGCTACGTGCTTCACCTCTATGCTTTCAAAGCCTTTCACTTCCGTTTTACGTTCGCGGCCTTTGCCATATTTTTTGAGCAAATCTTCAAAATAGGCAATGGCATAATCTGTCAAATGCTCTAAATGATGGGCTACATCTTTCAATCCATTTTCTATTCCTCTTATTTCTTCATCTGCTTTGAAGGCATCAAACTTAGAGATACGCTTGATTTTAATTTCTGTCAATCGTACAATATCATCCTCTGTAATTTCGCGTTTGAATAATTTCTTATACGGCTTCAAACCCTTGTCAATTCTATCTAAAACAGCTTGCCAAGTTTCAGCTTCCTCTATATCGCGGTAAATTCTTTTCTCAATAAATATTTTTTCGAGGGAAGAAAAATGCCACTTCTCATTTAAGTCTGCTTGTTTGATTTCCAGTTCCCGTTTCAGTAAATCTTTTGTCTTTTCGGTAGAGATACGAAGGATTTCATCTACTGTCAAAAACAACGGTTTATCATCTACTATCACACAAGCATTGGTAGAAATAGAATACTGACAATCGGTAAAAGCATACAGCGCATCTATGGTTACATCAGGGTCGGTACCGGGTACTAAGTCTATGACTACATCTACATCTTTAGCCGTATTGTCTACTACTTTTTTGATTTTGATTTTGCCCTTTTCATTCGCTTTCAAAATAGATTCTATTAAAGAACCTGTAGTAGTTCCAAATGGAATCTCCTTAATAGAAAGGGTCTTCTTATCTACAATTTCAATCTTAGCACGCACCTTTACTTTACCTCCTCTTCCTCCACCATTATATTCACTCACATCTACAAAACCACCTGTAGGAAAATCAGGGTAGACTTTAGTTTTCTTTCCCTTTAGACAATCTACTGAAGCTTTTATCAGCTCTATAAAATTGTGAGGTAAAATCTTAGTAGAAAGCCCTACCGCAATACCTTCTGCTCCATGCGAAAGCAACAAGGGAAATTTCATAGGCAATGCAATAGGTTCCTTCTTTCTACCATCGTAGCTCAATTGCCATTCGGTAGTATCGGGATTAAAGGCTACATCTTTTGCAAACTTAGAAAGGCGCACCTCAATGTAACGGGGAGCAGCAGCACTATCACCTGTGCGTACATCACCCCAGTTTCCCTGCATATCAAACATCAACTCCTTCTGCCCGATATTCACCAACGCATCACCTATACTGGCATCACCATGGGGGTGATACTGCATGGTCTGCCCTATCACATTCGCCACCTTGTGAAAGCGACCATCATCCATTTGATAGAGTGCATGCAAAATTCTACGCTGCACTGGTTTTAATCCATCTTCTATGGCAGGTACAGCTCGCTCCAAAATCACATAAGAAGCATAATCCAAAAACCAGTTTTTGAACATGCCATCTACGTGAAGTACTTCTTTATTGTTTTCGTTTTCCATAATGTTTTTTTCTCGCAACTTCTTCTCGCAAAGACGCGAAGAATTAAAATCTTGCTTTATAACTTATTCACTATCCTTTTTATGTTTCCTTTTATTACATCTTGGTTGAAATTAATGAGCAATCCTAATCGAATACCCGTCAATTTTAAATAAGTTCCCAATTGTTTAAGATGCACTTGCAAAATATTCTCAACCGATTTAAGTTCGAGAATAACGCAATCTTCTACTAATATATCAGCCTTAAATGCTGCTGGCACTCTAAGTTCTTTATAAAAAATATCAATCGATTCTTGCCTCTTAAATTTTATATTTCTCTTATGCAATTCAAAACAAAATACCTCTTCATAAACAGACTCAAACAAACCTGGGCCCAACTCCACATGTATATCATAGGCAATTTGAACCATATCTTTTGCTACTGATTCTATTTCTTCTCGTTCCATTTACTTTAATCTGTTTCTTACTTTCTTCTTCGCAAGATATTTTTTCATTTCTTAAAATCTTTGCGCCTTTGCGAGAAAAGTTTTTTTGCATTTCTTAAAATCTTCGCGTCTTTGCGAGAAAACTCTTAAGCTGCTTCAAACTCTATCGCCTCCTCTACTTCATCTTTTTCTACTTTCAAATTATCAATAATAAAGTCTTGTCGCTCCTGAGTGTTTTTGCCCATGTAATAATCCAACAAACCTTTTACTTCTTTATCATCCATGATCACAGGACTCAAGCGAATTTCCTCGCCTATAAATCCTCCAAACTCCTCTGGAGAAATCTCTCCCAATCCTTTGAAACGAGTGATTTCGCACTTGTGGTTTAATTTCTCGATAGCCGCTTGTTTTTCATTTTCATCGTAGCAGTATATGGTTTCTTTTTTATTACGAACTCTAAACAAAGGTGTCTCTAAAATCTTCACGTGACCATTGCGTACCATATCGGGGAAAAACTGCAAAAAGAAAGTCAATATCAAAAGACGAATGTGCATCCCGTCTACATCGGCATCGGTTGCTATCACTACATTATTGTAACGTAAATCATCTACTGAATCTTCAATATTTAATGCATGTTGCAGCAGATTAAATTCTTCGTTTTCGTACACAATCTTTTTCGTCAAACCATGACAATTCAATGGTTTTCCGCGAAGTGAAAACACTGCTTGATACTCTGGACTACGAGACTTAGTAATAGACCCACTTGCCGAATCTCCCTCTGTGATAAACAAAGTAGTATTCAACCTTCCGGCATCTTTCAAATCGGTGAAATGTACCTTACAATCGCGCAATTTTTTGTTGTGAATATTAGCCTTCTTAGCACGGTCATTCGCTAGTTTTTTGATACCCGCTATTTCCTTTCGTTCTCTTTCACTTTGCAAGATTCTCTTCAAAAGCGCATCGGCTGTCTCAGGATTCTTGTGCAGGTAATTATCCAAGTGCTGCTTCACAAACTCCAGGATAAATTGCTTCATGGTTTTCTCTTCACCAAACAACTTATCGGTACCCAACTTTGTTTTCGTTTGCGACTCAAACACAGGCTCCTGAATACGAATAGAAACCGCAGCCACTATAGCTTCTCGAATATCTACCGTATCGTAATCTTTCTTATAAAACTCCCGTACAGTTTTCACAATTGCCTCGCGAAATGCCTGCAAGTGTGTACCTCCTTGCACAGTGTATTGACCATTCACAAAGGAGTAATATTCCTCTCCATATTGATTGGAATGGCTCATAGCTATTTCTATATCATCACCTATCAAGTGAATAATAGGATACCGTAAATTCTCTACATCCTTTTTGCGAGACAATAAATCATGCAGCCCCTTTTGAGAAATATAGCGCGTACCATTATAAACAAATGCCAGCCCCGTGTTCAGATAGGTGTAGTTCATCACCATCTGCTCTACATACTCATTTAGGTAATGATAATTTTTGAAAATCAGATTGTCGGGCGTAAACTCTATGTAAGTGCCATTATCCTCATCTGTCTTTTCTATTTTATGGTCTTTCACGAGTACACCTTGCTCAAATTCTGCACACTTCTTTTCACCATCGCGTACCGAATAAACCTTGAAATAAGTAGAGAGCGCATTCACTGCCTTGGTACCTACACCATTTAGCCCCACCGATTTCTTAAACGCCTTAGAGTCGTACTTACCACCCGTGTTCATCTGGCTCACACAGTCTATCACCTTACCCAAAGGAATACCCCGCCCATAGTCACGTACTGTCACCTTATCTTTTGCCACCTTTATCTCCACCTTTCTGCCATAGCCCATCACATACTCATCTATGGTATTATCCACCACCTCTTTGAGCAAAATATAAATACCGTCATCCATGGAGGAGCCATCACCCGTCTTGCCGATATACATACCTGGGCGTAAGCGCATGTGCTCCTTCCAATCTAGCGAGCGAATGTTATCCTCGTTATAATCTACTTCTATCTTTTCTCTTTCCTTTGCCATAGTTCTATTTTGGGTTCACGGTTATCAGTTCACAGCAATAATGCATTGTATTTAATAATTATCTGTTCTCTGATTTCTGCTCTATATTCTCTGCAATACTAAAATTCTTAGCGAAATTAATAACCGCAAGCAAGTAATGGGTGAAAGTAATTCACAAAAGATGTGGACTGTCTAAAAATTGAGGGGGAGGCATCCCAGCGGGTCGAGTTATCTACTACAAGTCCTCGTCACCACCCACGAGTTTCATTTATAACTTCTACTTAGTCAGCTACCAACAAGAGCAAAGAAATTAGAAATACAATTCTATTCAGCAAAAAAATCTATTTTTATACAAACAAAAAATTATGGTAAAAAAGATACTTCTTGGAATTGTAGCAGTATTACTGCTGGTATTAGTAGGTTATTATTTCTATACCCAATACACTTACAGCGAAGGCATCAGAGCTGGGCAGCTGGTAAAGTTTTCCAAGAAAGGTTTTGTGTTTAAAACATACGAGGGCGAGTTAAACCTAGGTGGCATTAATGCCAATCAAGGCAATGGTGCTATGGTAGTGAATAATATGTGGGACTTTAGTGTGGTAGATGAAGCCGTTGCCAACGATATTATGAAATACGATGGGCAAAAAATAACAGTGCATTATCAAGAGAAAGTAAAGGCATTACCATGGCAAGGGGAGACTCGCTATTTTGTAGACAGAGTGGAGCCCATAAAATAAATATTCTGTTTTTTATTTGTTCTATTTCCAATAGAATTAACTGTATTGTTTTTCATCTAAAGCATTTGCATGAAAAAAAACTACCTACTCATTTGCTCTTTATTACTACTTATTTTTTGCACTAAAAGTCAAGGTCAAGCCATTACTCAAACCATACGCGGTACAGTGATAGACCACGAAACAAACGCCCCACTCTATGGTGTAAATGTGGCAGTTTTTTTAGGCGATAAATTATTGAATGGTAGCCAAACAGATGAGGCGGGTTATTTTAAAATAGAAAAGATACCAGTGGGCAGAGTAAATGTAAATACATCATACTTAGGCTATCAAAAAATTGTGATGAATAATGTGGTAGTAACAGCAGGAAAAGAAGTAGTCCTGCGGCTGGAAATGAACCAAGCTATCAATGAAATAAAAGAAGTGCAAGTGAGTGGTGGTAAGCGAAAAGGCGAAACCATTAACGAAATGGCCACCATTAGTGCCCGTGCTTTTACCATAGAAGAAACATCGCGTTATGCGGGTAGTAGAGATGACCCAGCCCGTATGGCATCTAACTTTGCGGGTGTTTCAGGTACTGATGACTCCCGAAATGACATTGTCATAAGGGGTAATTCTCCCTTTGGTGTACAATGGCGCTTAGAGAATATTAATATTCCTTCGCCATCACATTTTGCTATTTCTGGAACAACAGGTGGCCCTGTAAGTATGCTCAATAATAAACTGCTAGCGAACTCTGATTTTTTTACGGGAGCTTTTCCCGCAGAATATGGAAATGCCTTAGCTGGAGTTTTTGATTTGCGTATTAAAAAAGGAAACGATGAACATCATGAAGGTGCTATTCAATTTGGATTGTTTGGAGCAGAAGCCTTTGCAGAAGGACCTTTGAGCAAAAAAACAAAAGCTTCTTACGTTTTTGATTTTCGCTATTCTACTTTAGAACTTTTACAAAAAATAGGAATTGATATTGGCACGAAAGCCATTCCACATTATCAGGATTTGAATTTTAATTTAAACTTTCCTTTAAAGAAAGGAGGCAATGTAAATGTATTTGGAATAGGCGGCTATAGTACCGTAGACTTAGTTTCGAGCACCGATAAAAAACCTGCGGAGCGCGAAATATATTCGAGTAACAATACTGATGAATTTTTAAAAACAGGCACAGGAATTATAGGGGTAAATTACACACGCCCCATCAATGAAAAATGCTATTCTAAAATTTCGCTGGCAGCTTCTGTACAGTCGCTAAAGAATCATTTTATACGTATCAAACGTCATGTAGACAACACTTCTGGCGAATATGTAGTAGATGGAAAATACGACCAAATGTTTTTCCATTTTATAGAATCTAAGTTCAGCACTAATTTTTACAGGAACTACAAATTGAATGCGAGGCATGTCATTCGTTTTGGCATGAATTCAGAACTCTTGCGCTACAATTACTCCGATAGTATTTTAAACGAAACAACTTGGCTTTGGGAAAAACGCTTGCAATACAAAGGCACCCACTTCCTTTTTCAACCCTTTGTACAATGGAAATATAACGTTTCTGAAAAGCTCTTGGTTACTGCAGGGCTCCATGGTCAGCTCTTTACACTCAATAATTCATGGAGTATAGAGCCCCGTGCATCTTTAAAATATCAATTCAAAAAAAATCAATCGCTTGCATTGGGAGTTGGCTTGCACAGCCAGATGCAGCCTAATTATGTTTATTTTCAAAAAGACAATTTAACCGACCCATACAACACCAACCTCCGCAATAAACATTTAGATTTTACCCGAGCCTTTCATGCAGTGGGCAGCTATGATATTTTCTTTAAAGGCGATGTGCGCATTAAGGTAGAGGCATACTATCAGTATCTTTTTGGGATACCTGTAGATACCTTTGCATCTTCTTATTGCATCTTAAATGAAGGCTCTAGTTTTGATCGTTTTTTCCCCAATAGACTTACCAATAAAGGAGTGGGAAGAAATTTTGGATTAGAACTTACCGTAGAAAAGTTCTTTACGCACAATTGGTTTATAATGTTTACGGGGTCTTTGTACGATGCCCGCTACAAAGCTAGCAATGGCAAGTGGTACAACTCTGATTTTAACGGACAGTATGTAATGAATGCACTCGGCACCAAAGAATTTAAGTGGGGTAAAAAACGTATTAATACCATAGGCATAGGAGGTAAAATTACATTTGGTGGTGGGCAACGCTATACACCATTTGACACCTTACGGTCTACCGCTTCTGATCCAGTAGTGGTAGATGCTGAGCGCAACAAATACCAGTTTAAACCCTACTTCCGTTTCGATATTAAAATCAATTACTCTTTTAACAGCAAACGACATGTAACGCACGAAGTAGGTATTGATTTAGTGAACATTACTTTCCAAAAAAATATTTTGCGCTTGCAATATGTACAAGGACAAGCACAGCCTAAAGAAGTGTACCAGCTTGGGTTTTTGCCTATTTTCTATTACCGCTGCGATTTTAGTTTTGAAAAAAGAAAGCGAGGTTAATACAGTTTTTATTTTATAAACAATGAGCATCTTATCTATATTCATTCTTTATAAAAATTACTTTACTTTCATTCCTGTTTTAAATTAGTTGAATATTATGAAGGCTTATATTTTTCCTGGTCAAGGCAGCCAATTCAAAGGCATGGGCTTAGATCTTTTTGAACAATCAAGAAAGGCAAAATCACTTTTTAATGATGCCGATGAAATTTTAGGATTTGAGATTTCTAAAATAATGTTTGAAGGAAGTGATGAAGATTTAAAACAAACCAAAGTCACACAACCGGCAGTATTCCTTCATTCTGTCATAAGCGCTGCATTAATAGAAGACTTTGCACCAGATATGGTAGCGGGTCATTCGTTGGGAGAGTTTTCTGCATTGGTAGCAAACGGAGTGTTGGATTTTGAAGATGGGTTACGCTTGGTAAGCTTGCGTGCTTTGGCTATGCAAAAGGCTTGCGAATCGGTAGCCTCTACTATGGCAGCAGTTTTAAAATATGAAAGCGAAGAACAAGTAGAGGAAATTTGCAAAAGCATTACCGAAGAAATAGTAGTACCTGCCAATTATAATTGTCCAGGTCAATTGGTGATTTCTGGAAGTTTAAAAGGCATAGAATTGGCTATGGAAAAGCTAACTGCTGCTGGTGTACGTAGAGTTATCAAATTGCCTGTGGGTGGGGCTTTTCACTCACCTCTTATGGAACCAGCTAGAGAAAAATTAGCGGCCGCTATACACAATGCTAATTTTAAAACTCCTATCTGTCCAATTTATCAAAATTATACAGCACTAGCGGAAACCGACCCAGCGGTAATAAAATCAAACTTAATCAACCAATTGACAGCACCTGTTCTCTGGTCACAATCTGTTCAAAACATGATTTTGGCTGGCGCAAGAGAATTTATAGAACTAGGCCCAGGCAACGTGTTACAGGGCTTAGTTAGTAAAATAGATGATTCAGTAGTAGTAAGTAAAGGGTAATTACTTTAGCACATTTCTTGCAATCAACTCTTTCATAATTTCATTAGTACCTGCATAAATACGTTGTACTCTTGCATCTGCATAAGCACGTGCTACAGGGTATTCTAGAATGTAACCATATCCACCATGTAATTGCAAACATTCATCTGCTACTTTGCATTGTAGCTCTGTAGTATTGTATTTACAAGCAGAGGCTGCAGCTTGATCTAATTTTTTATCGCAGTGTAATTCTATGCATCTATCAGTAAAAGCACGAGTCACTCCTATTTCAGTAGCCATTTCCGCTAATTTAAAACGGGTGTTTTGAAGCGCTGAAATTGGCTTACCAAAAGCTTCTCTATCTTTTGTGTATTGAACTGTTTTCTCAAATATTCCTTCGGCAGCACTTATAGCTCCTATTCCCACTACTAGGCGCTCTTGCGACAATTCTGTCATTAAATATTTGAAGCCATCTCCTTCCACTCCTAATAAATTTTCCTTCGGCACTTTTACATTTTCAAAAAACAATTCGCAAGTATCTTGTGCATGCAATCCTATTTTTTCAAACGGTTTCCCTTTAGAATAGCCTTCCATAGTTGTTTCGATTAGCAACAAGGAGATTCCCTTTGCACCCAATGCAGGATTAGTTTTTACAGCTACTACACATACATCGCTCAAGTAGCCATTGGTTATAAAAGTTTTAGAACCATTTACCAGATAATGGTCTCCCTTATCAATAGCGCTTGTTTTCATTCCTTGTAAATCGCTGCCAGCACCTGGCTCTGTCATAGCTATGGCCGCAATAGCTTCACCACTCACCATTTTAGGCAACCATTTATGTTTTAAAGTTTCTGTTCCATAGTGCTCGATATATGGGCAAACTATATCGCTGTGCAAAGAATAACCTACTGCTTCGGAGGCTAAACCCATTTTACCCAACTCTTCGGTAATAATAGCATTGTAACGAAAATCTTTTATTCCTAAACCTCCGTATTGCTCATCTACTTGTGGGCATAAATAACCACTCTCCCCAAATTTTAGCCAACTCTCTCTAGATACCATTTGGTCTTTTTCCCATTGAGCATGATGCGGCTCTATTTCTTTTTTTAAAAAATCACGAAAAGATTGGGCGAACATTAAATGTTCTTCATTGTAGAGGTTACGTGGTAGCATTAGACTATTTTTTTACAATACTAAACAATAAAATACAGATGCCAAATTCGAACAATATCATTGGAAAAATAGTTTATATCTCATTAGACGTTTTTTATTCTTAGATTGTAATCCTACCATGCGCACTAAACGTTATTTTACCGAAGAATTAGCCCAGCAAAAATTTGATGCCATTGTTATAGGCTCTGGCATTGGAGGGCTATCAACTGCTGGATTTTTAACCAAGGCTGGTAAAAAAGTTTTGGTGCTGGAGAAACACAGTATACTCGGTGGTTTTATGCATACGTTTCAAAAAACGGCTGAGGGTAAAAAATATGAGTGGGATGTAGGTGTTCATTACATTGGTATGGTGGAAGACCCAGAGTCTACACAACATAAAATGTTTGCGTATTTATCAGACAATACTATTGAGTGGGCATCTATGGGTGAGGTGTACGATGTGGCTATTATTGGCGGGGAGCGTTTTGAATTTAAAGCGGGCAAAGAAAATCAGATTCAAAATTTGTTGAATTATTTCCCAGAAGAAGAAGCTGCCATTCGAAATTATTATGATTTAGTTTTAGGAATAGGGTCTGCATCTGCCATGTTTTTTTCAGAAAAGACTATGCCACTTTGGCTCAGTCGTACTGCGGGTTATCTTCTTCGGAAAGGTTTTTATAAATATGGAAGAAAGACAACTTATGAGGTACTTCGCTCGCTTACAGATAACGAAAAACTCATTGCTGTTTTGTGTGCTCAATGTGGTAACTATGGGCTACCTCCTAAGAAAAGTAGTTTTGCTATACACGCTACTATAGTAGAGCATTATATTAACGGGGGTAGTTATCCTGTTGGAGGACCTTCTGTAATTGCTGAAAAAATAATACAAACCCTTGAGCGAAAAGGTTCGCAGGTTATAGCCAACTGTGGCGTAGCAAAGGTTCTAGTAGAAAACGGAAAAGGGAAAGGAGTGTTGTTAGAAAATGGAACAAAACTATATAGCCCTATGGTAATTAGTAGCATTGGTGCTAAAAATACTTTTGGTAAATTATTGGATAAAGAAACGCTTCAACAAGAAAAAATTGCAGCCATCAAAAAAGAAATAGATGCTATTCCCTCTTCTACAGGACACATTTGCTTATCAATAGGACTTAATGCCAGCGATGAAGAACTTCAATTACCTAAATACAATATTTGGATGTATGAAAGCATAAATATTGATGAAGATTTTGCAAAGTATAAAGAAGGGGATGATACTATAAGCACACTTATCTATGTATCTTTTCCATCTGCCAGAGATCCCCACTGGCAGGAGCATAGAAAAGGCACTGCTACCATTCAAGTAATACTTCCGAGTGCTTACAGCTCTTTTAAAAATTGGGAAGAAACCAAATGGAAACAACGCGGAGAGGAGTACGAAAAATTAAAAGAAAAAATAGCACAACAATTGCTCGAAAAAATGTACCAACTTCTCCCACAAATAAAAGGCAAGGTAGCCGTTTACGACCTTTCTACTCCCCTATCTACCAAACATTTTAATAACTATCAGCAAGGAGAAATGTATGGACTTGAACATACTCCAGCACGTTTTGAAGCAAACCGATTAAGGGTAGAAACTTCTATCAAAAATTTCTTTCTCACAGGGCAAGATATGGTGTGTGTGGGCGTAGGAGCTTCTATAGCATCGGGCATGATTACATCTAGTTTAATTCTTAAAAAGAATTTAATGAGTACGGTTCACTCCTATAATTTTAAAAAAGATTCACAACTCTCTAAAAGTGTATCCGATAGCAAGGTGCTTCAAATTTCAGAAGGTTTTTTTAAGATGAAAGATTGGTTTAGCAGTAAAGAGAAGTGACTCTTTAACGTAATAAAAAAAAGTAAAACTAAAATTCCATCTATAATTCTTCATCTAAAATTTGCATAAAAGCAGAAGGTATTTATATTTGCAGTCCGAAAGGAAAGTTTGGCCCATCGTCTAACGGCAGGACTGCAGTTTTTGGTACTGCGTATATTGGTTCGAATCCAGTTGGGCCAACAAAAAACCCTTGTAAGCTTTATGCTACAAGGGTTTTTCTTTTTTATCAATTCAGGCTTTTTATCTTATTAACGTAATGGAACCTGCAAAATCTGGTTCTGAGTGATCATCTACAAATACTACTTTTAGCTGATACACATAAACCCCAGGATTCAAGAAAGTACCTTTGTACTTCCCATCCCACTTAAAGTTTATATCATTTGATTCAAAAACTTTTTCACCCCACCTATTGAAAATATTTATTTCTAAGAATTTGATGGCTGCTTTATTTCCAAATATTTCATATTCGTCATTTGCCCCATCTCCATTGGGAGTAAAGGCATTGGGAAGATAGAGTTGGTAATTTTTAAGCACTGTAACTGCTATATCTTTTTTTACAATACAATCTTTTTTTACTGGCCTAGCAGTAGCTGTTAAAGTATATCGAATACTATTATAAACCGTAACAGTAGGATCTGGACAATTTGTACAACTTAAGCCGTTTGGTGGAGTCCAAGAATACGCCACGGAAGTATAGTTGCTAGACGCATTTAATTGAACTGGGTCTCCCATATTTACGATTACAGAATCTAAATAAGCAGATGCAGGGTTGGTAGAAATATCCAATGTTAATTCCTCTGGTTGTTCCACCAAAACAGCCACAGTAGTAGTACAGCCTTTAGTGTCGGTAACGGTAACAGTATAATTCGCAGCGGACAAATCAGAGAAATTACCAGAACTGTTAGAACCACCAGCTAAACTATAAGTATATCCTCCAGGGTTTCCTCCAGTAGTTCCCGTTAAGTGAATAGCTCCATCAGAATATCCGAAACAATTTACGGAATCAGATGTAGCAGAGGTGGTAATTTCTGTAGGAGAAGAAACTGTATAATTAGAAACTACCGTACAACCATTTGCATCAGTCACTCTTATTTGATAATTGCCTGCAGAAAGTCCCGTAAAGTTATCGGAACCATTGCTCGTAAATGCGCCACCTGCGGCACTAATTTCATATCCAAAACCACCAGCACCACCCGATGCAGCAGCTGTAATATATCCATCTGCTTTCGCAAAACAGCTTTCATCAGAAACTGTTGCTGAAGGTTGAATGGCACTAGGCTCAGATAATGTAGCAGTGGTTGTAGCAGTACAAGAAAGGGAATCAGATACAACAATAGTGTATGTCCCTGCCGTAAGATTGGTATCTGAATTAGTGCTACTCACATTAGGAGTCCAAGTATATTGGTAACCACTGACCGAAGGTGTTCCCCCTTGTGCATTTACAGTAATGCTTCCTGAATTTCCTCCATTACATTTTACATCAGCAGCTACATTAGAAGCTACTATTTGCAAAGGTTCTGAAATTGTAAAAGAAGTAGCAACCGTACAACCGTTATTATCAGAAACAGTTACAGTATACGTCCCCATAGTTAAGGTAGAAACGCTACTTCCAGAGCCTACATTTGGATTCCAAGTGTAATTATAATTAGGTGTTCCTCCCGTTGCTATCACAGAAGCTGTTCCATTATTTCCACCAAAACAGCTTACTTCTGTTTGCGATTGGCTTGTGAGAGAAATAGCTGTTGCAGGCTCGCTTATATCAACTGCTGTTTCTACGGTACATCCATTGTTATCTGCCACAGTTACAGAATATGGTCCTACTGATAAATTCACAGCACTATCGTTACTACTCACATTGGGTGACCAAGTGTAACTATAGGGAGAAGTACCTCCAGAAACGTATGTTTTAATTCTTCCATCAGTACCCCCAAAGCATTTAATATCATTGCTATCAATCTGTGTAAAAACAAGGGGTGCTGTAGCTCCTGGCACAACAATGCTCGTATCTATGATACAATTATTTCCATCTGTAACAGTAAGTAGATAGGTTCCACTAGTAAGGGAAGTAGGATTGTTTCCAGAAGCTGTTGCAGGATTCCATGTGTAAGTATAAGTTGGGGTTCCACCGCTTGGGGTTACTGTAATAGTGCCATTTGCTTGCCCAAAACAATTATTGCCAGTAGTGGCATATTGCGCCACTAGCTGAGTAGGTTCCTGTATGGTAAAATTATCCGTAACGCTGCATTGATTCGCATCTTTCACCGTCACAAAATAATTGCCAGCTATTAACGAAATAGCAAATGAATCAATGCTAGCATTTGGCGACCAACTGTAGGAATATGGAGTAGTTCCTCCCACAGGAGTTACAACGGCTGCACCCGTATTTGTACCAAAACATTTTACATCTAATTGATTTTTGGAAAGAATAGAAAGAGCTACGGCAGGTTCTGTGATGTTGAAAGAAGTAGATACACTACATTGACGAGCATCATAAACCGTAACACCATAGGTATTCACAGCTAAACCAGTGGCAAAAGAATCTACACTTGAATTCGGTGACCAGTTGTAGGAATATGGATAGGTTCCGCCTGCTATTACTACTGAAGCAGCACCATCCGTTCCTCCAAAGCATTTTATATTTTGTTGGTTTTGACTAGCTATTGTAAGCGCTGCCAAAGGTTGTACAACAATTATACTGGTATCAATTTTACAAGAATTTTGATCCGTAATGGTTAGTTGATATGTTCCACCTGTTAAAGCGGTAGGGTTATTTCCAGATGCGGTAGCAGGGTTCCAAGTATAAGTATAAGTAGGAGTTCCACCTGTTGGTGTTACTAAAATAGACCCTGTTGCATCTCCAAAACAATTGATGCTGGTAGTAGCATATTGTGCAGTTAATTTAGTTGGTTCAAGAATGGTAAAATTATCAGTTACACTACATTGATTCACATCTTTCACTATGACCGAATAATTGCCAGCAGTTAGAAAAACTGCAAATGAATCGGTGCTACTATTAGGAGACCAACTGTATGAATACGGAGCTGAACCGCCCACTGGTGTTACTACTGCAGCACCATCGTTTCCTCCAAAGCATTTTACATTCAACTGATTTTTTGAAAGAATAGAAACCCCTACTGCTGGTTGGGTTATATTAAAAGTAGTTGCTACACTGCATTGATATTTATCATAAACCGTTACGCCATAAGTATTCGCTGCTAAATTATTAGCGAAAGAATCAATGCTTACATTAAGTGACCAAGTGTAAGTATATGGATACGTTCCCCCAGAAGCTTTCAAATTTGCAGAACCATCGTTTCCGCCAAAACATTTTACATCTACTTTACTTTGCGAAGCAATAGTAAGTGGTGCTGTAGGTTGGGTTACATTAATAGAAGTGTCTGTTTTGCAACCGTTATTATCAGCCACAGTAACTAAATAAAGACCTGCTACCAACGAACTAGGGTTATTACCAGAGGCTGTTGCTG
Organism: Chitinophagales bacterium; assembly: GCA_044228065.1. Classification (GTDB taxonomy): domain Bacteria; phylum Bacteroidota; class Bacteroidia; order Chitinophagales; family LD1; genus JBGAVP01. The sequence goes on from JBGAVP010000019.1 coordinate 16,686, forward strand.
GATTCCAAGTATAGGTATAGTTAGGAGTACCACCGCTAGGCGTCACCAAAATAGAACCAGTAGCACCTCCAAAACAATTTACATCAGAAGATGAATAAGTTGCTACAACTTTTGTAGGCTCACTAATGATTGTTGACCCTGCAAAACTACAACCATTTTGGTCGGTGGCTGTTACATTATAAGTACCTGAAACAAGACCATTTCTACTACCTGGCAATACTCCTCCTGGATTCCAATTATAGGTTACAGCTCCTGTAGCATTTACAAAATTCGCTGAAGCTGTGGCTGTACTCCCACCAAAACAAATATTGTTTGTACTGCTTACTGTCAAACTTTGAAGGGCTGGTTCCGTAACCATTTCACTTACTGGGAATATACAACCATTGGAATCTATCACATTTCCAGCATAGGTGCCAGGTCCTAAATTAAGAACGGTAACAGTATCTTTCGGAAGTAGATTTCCTAAATAGGTGTAAGGCTTAGTTCCGCCAGAAACAATTATGGTTATTGTCCCATTAGCAGCTCCATGGCAAGTTACATTTGTATGAGAAGTGGTAGCACTCAGAGCTGCAGCAGGTTGTGTGATGGTATCGCCACCTAAAAGCTGACAACCATACGCATCTGTTACCGAATAATTGTAAATACCTGGCGCTAAAGTGGTAGGATTATTTCCAGATGCGGTAGCAGGGCTCCAGTTATAGGAATAGCCAGGCGTACCTCCACTTGCAGTAATATTAATACTTCCATTCCCACCAAAACATTTAATATTCTGCGCTGTTTTTGTAAATGAAAATTTTGGTGCTCCAGCAACATTTGTAGTAGCAGATGCACTACAGCCTTTAAAGTCAGTTACGGTTAAAGAATAACTACCTGCCTTCAATCCAGTAAGATTTGGATTGGAGGTTAAATCGCTCCATTTATAAGTATAAGGTTGTGTGCCTCCGGATACAGTAGATGAAGCACTGCCTTTTCCAGACAAATAACAACTATCCATTACATTAGTAAGTACAACAACTAGAGAAGGTACACTCGAAACAGAAGCTGTAGCCACAGCGGTACATAGATTCGCATCGGTAATCGTTACAGTAATAGGTCCTGCACTTAAATTATTTGCAGTAGAACTATTGGGCTGACCTCCGCTCCAAGCATAATTATAAGGAGACACCCCTCCTGCAGTAACAGAGGCTATAGCTTGCCCATCGGTAGAACCCGAACAAGAAATTCCTGTAGTAGACAATTGCCCAGAAACCCCAAGAGTAGGTTGATTTATAATTACTGTTCCATTAAAAGTTTTTCCTGCTCCATCACTATAACTGTAATCATAGCTCCCCGCAGATAAACCATTTATAGTAGCACCAGAACCAGCTGGTAATCCCCCCTTTGTCCATGTTATGTTTATTGGATTAGTACCACCAGTTACATTCAACGTAGCAGTTCCACTATTCCCCCCAAAGCATTTTACATCCGTTTTAGTCGTGCTTACAGAAACTCCACATGGAAGAGAAATCACTGTCTCTTTATATTGCAACAAAGAAGAACAGCCATTTGCATCTTTAAAATCTGCAATGTAAGTACCTGCTCCCAAACCAGTAATATTTGTGCCAGGATGTGCTAATCCCCAATTTCCATTGTAAGGTGGAGTCCCACCGCTTAAAACGATAGAGGCTGTTCCATCATTATTACCACAAGTAGCATCAGTATGAGAAGTATTAGCGGTTATAGCAGAAGGTTGATTGATAGTATATTGTGCAGTAGAAGTACACAATCCATCCGTGATAGTTACTGCATAATTTCCAGCGGTAACTCCTACGAGGCTACTACCTACTGATCCTCCACTCCATGCATATGAAAAATTACCAAACCCACCAGTAGGAGCTAATGCAATACTTCCAGTGAGAGCGCCATTACATTTAGGATCGGTAACTGTACCATTGGCTACAATTTTAGCACGGACATCAACAGTTTGTGTATCGTAAGCAAAACAATTATTAAAATCCTCTACTTTAAGTATTGCCTTATACAGCCCTGGGCTAGTGTAGGTATGAGTAACATTGGCATTGGCAAAAGTAGGGGCATTATTTACAGTAGTATTTCCATCTCCAAAATCCCAAGTCATTTTTTTGTATTGGCTCAGATTGGCATTTACACAAGGGCTTACGAATTGGAAACCAACAGAATTACCCAAGCAAACTTTCTGAGAAGTCAGGGTAAAATTAATGAACATATCGTAAGAGAAATTGGAGTAATAACAGTCTTTTTGAGAAAGATTATAAAACCCAAATCTTCCAGGCTTAAAACAATCAAATTGATCAAAAATCAAATTCCCATCTACATAAATCGTAGCTCTAGTATAGGTTAGCTGTAATTCAAAATCATGATTATTATTCCAAACCCAACCTGGACCACCAAAAGTATTCTGAACTACCGTAAATTCAGGAGAGTTTTGATGATTCCAAAATTGAGCATTGTAATTGGCTGGAGGAATCACTCCTAATGCCCTATCTAATGACATTCCACTAGGTGCTCCGCCCTGTTGTGCTTGTTTCCAATCATAAAGCCAACAATCGAAATTATCAGAAGCCCCCATAGGATCTAGGAAACTAAAAACGAAACCCATGTAATCATCATCAAACCCTAAATCGTTTGTTTTGAATCTACCTCTCAAACGAACATTCATTAAATCGAAAGGAGAGATAAAAAAGCTAGGATCTCCATTTACGGTTTGGTGAACCTGAGTGCCACCATTCTGTACTACCCAATTTCCATTTGCTGGTTGCCCTGCTTTAGACCAAGTATTAAAATCTACATTGTTGGTACATTGAGCATTTGTATAAAATGTCCAAAAACAAAGCGACAACAGAAGTAAAACTTTTCTCATTCAATAATTTTTAAATTTCTTAAAAGAAGTAAAACGAAACTTACTTGTTTAAAAATAATAATATCACACTTTAAATATAACTTTTAATAATCTAAACTAGCTTTATAATATTAACATAAGATGATATAAACTTTAATATAGTTGTCCGTTAAAAAATAAAGTAATTAACAAATCAAAAAGAACTAAAGACTATACTATTGGCACTCTTTTTTCGTTATTTTACAACATGAGATATTTAAGCCTTCTATTTCTTGTTTCAATTAGTACATTTTGTATTGGACAAAAGCGACCTACTGCTGCTACCACGCCTCCTGTAATAGCAAGACCTCAATTGCTAAAATCAGATTTTCAAAAGATAACGAAACTAGAAGATTCGTTACAACTTTTGGCTGAGGTAATGATGTACGATACATCAAAATTAGACAATAGAAAAGTAGCCTGTTATGCCTTCATTCCTAAATTAATTAGTGCTTTAAAATTAGATAACTCTTTCTACTATCCTTTTGATTCCCTCTCCACCATTTCAAAAGTATATCCACCAGATAGCAGCTTTAGAATACTTACTTGGCAGTTGCATTATCCTAAAGGAAGATTTAGATATTTTGGCGTGATACAAATGAGGGCTCAAAAAATGAAGATTTTTCCTTTAAAAGATTTAAGAGACACTTTGCAATTCCACACCCAGTCTGCCCTTACTAACGATAATTGGTACGGTCAACTTTACTACAGAATTATTGAAAAAAAAGTAAACAAAAAAACTTTCTATACTCTTTTTGGTTTTGAAGCTCCTGATTTTTTAACCCGCAGAAAAGTTATTGATATTCTATCTTTTGATGAAGAAGGGAAACCCAAATTTGGCGCCCCTCTTTTCTATTTTAAATACGATTCCACTCAATTAAAATTGGCAGATACTTTAAGTCGTTTTTTTATAGAATACAAATGGAGTGCCTCCCCTACTTTAAATTACGACAATCAATTAGAAATGATTGTATTTGACCATGTAGCTCCGCCAGATAAACGCGCAAAAGGTGTTTATTTTATGTACGTACAAGATGGCACTTACGAAGGATTTAAATGGCAGAGTAATCACTGGCAGTGGGTAGAAAAAGTATTTACATTTGCTATTAATGAGGATGACAATCCCCCTATACCAGTCCCTGTTTTTGGCACTCCTCAAAAGCAACCCATTTTACCTGACAAAATGGAAAAGCAATAATCTGTTATTGAACTTTACTGGCAACGTAATAAATCATAAAAACACTTTTTAAAAAATTGTGTTAGAGTTATAATTAATTTGTTGAAATTCGTATTTGAAATAAATTACAACTCTTCATTACAATGAAAAAATACATACGTTTCTTAATCATTGCAAGCCTTCCTGCATTCTTTTTAATTCAATTAGCTGGATGTAAATTTTTTGGAGATAATGCGAAAGTCGCATCAAATATCATTGGAAAACCATTCGAAAATTTATCTGAATATCATTTTTTTAAAGGAAATTTAAAAGACTTGTCTCCCAATGAAAAAGTGTTGCCTTACAATTTGATTTCTACTCTTTTTACGGACTATGCACACAAAGCTCGTTTTGTTTATATTCCAGATGGCAAACAAGTAGATTACCAAGAAGAAACCGCTCTTAATCTTCCCGTAGGTGCTTGCTACATCAAAAACTTCTACTATCCAAATGACTTTAGAGACGAGTTGAAAGGAAGAAGAATTATAGAAACACGTCTTTTAGTACATAAAGAATCAGGATGGGAAACATTAGAATATATTTGGAACGATGAGCAAACAGACGCTCACTATGAAATAGCAGGTGATGTAAAAAAGGTTAGTTGGATTCACAACGATGGTTCCAAAAAAGAAATTGACTATGTTATTCCAAATCAAAATCAATGCAAAGGTTGTCACTTATTATCCAATGTTGTAATGCCCATTGGGCCAAAGGTTCGCAACCTAAATCAAGAACTAGCCTATGCAGATGGCAAAATGAATCAACTACAGAAATGGACAAAAAACGGAATTTTAAAAGATGCTCCAGCTGACATTGCCAGTTGCCCCAAAATGGTAAATTACAATGACACTTCGGCAGATTTAAATTTAAGAGCCAGAGCATACTTAGATATCAATTGTGCCCACTGCCACAATCCTAACGGTCCTGCCTATACATCGGGCTTATGGTTGCATTATAACCAAGAAGAAATGGAACATGTAGGACTATGCAAAAGCCCTGTAGCAGCAGGAAGAGGTACAGGAGGGCTCATGATGGATATAGTACCTGGCGACCCAGAACATTCTATTTTAAAATTCAGAATGGCATCATTAGATGCTGGTATTAAAATGCCTGAGTTAGGAAGAACTACTGTACACGAAGAGGGAGTGGCGCTTATTACGCAATGGATAACTGATATGAAAGGTAGCTGCGGAAAGGCAGCTAACTAATGTAATCGGATGTGAAAAACCCTACTAAATTGTTAGTAACAAACAGATTTATTAGCACCCAGCTAACAATAATCTAGCAACCAAATTGTACATTTGCACCTCTATTGGTTTTAAATTTTAATATGAGGTATTACAAATTATTTCTAGTTACTTTCCTATCTGTTTTTCTTTTTGAAAAATCGTTTTCTCAAATTCCAACTAAGTGTTTTGAAATTAAAAGCATTTTGGTAGATGCTTGTAGCCCTGGAAATTTAGAGGGTGAAAATGAACAAATGCTTATTAAAATTGGTCCCTCAAATATTCCTGTTTCACGTCTTTCTGTGACTTGGCCTAATGCCGCTTTTAAAGGTTTTTGTCAAAGCTCAAACACCGCTTTAAAAGTTGATTCTTTGAATAAAACAATAAAATCTTGTGGTTGGTTAATAGAACCTGTAAATGGAATTCTACCTGCTGGAAAAGATGTGCTCATCATTACCAGCGACAATATGAATGTAGCATACAATTCATTTACCAATTTATCTGATACTTTGGTTATACTATTTCAATGTGTGGGTAGCCCCACAGGCTACTTTGTAAATTATGCATCATCTTCCACCATCCGCTCTGTTGTTATCACAGATACAACAACGGGTTGCAAAGATTCTGTAGCATACGATGCATCTAAACTTATTAATATTAATGGAACATTTGGAGGTACTTCTGCTCAAAAAGACGGAGGGGCTGTGTCTTACGATTTTGCTGGCAATCCAACCTACTTTAATAATGGTTGTCAAGCTGCTATTAATGTACCTAAAGTATTTGCAGGAAATGATACTTCCTATTGTAAAACTCCAAATGTTATTTCCTTAAATGGTAGCAGCAATTATATTAAATCAGTAAAATGGTCTACTATCAATGGCTTAGGGACTTTCACCAGAAACGATACCGTCAAAACTACTTACAATGCTTCTGCATCAGATGTATATCCGCTTACATTTATACTAAAAGGTAATTTAACTTGTAACGATAGTATCTTTGACACCTTGGTAGTTAACCGCTACATTAATACAATAGAAGCAGGAGTAAACACTTCTATCTGTAAGGGTGATAGTACACAACTAAATGCTACAGGGGCTCTCACTTATAACTGGAGCCCTTCCGCTGGGCTTTCTTGCACCAATTGTAGTAACCCATTTGCTAAGCCCACTACTTCTACTCAATATATTTTAACGGGCACTTATGGAGTGGGTTGTACAGCCAATGATTCCCTAACTATAGGAGTCAACAATAAGGATAGTTTTTCCCTTTCTAAAGACACATCTATTTGCAGAGGAAGTTCAGTTCAATTAAATATTTCTGGAGTACCAAGTGTGCTCTTCTCTCCTACTGTAGCTTTGAGTTGCAGCACCTGTACAGCACCAATTGCTTCCCCGATTGTTTCTACCACATATACTGCTACCAGCCTTGGCATTTGTCCCATTTCAAAAACAGTAAGTATCTTAGTTGATACAGCTATATACACAGCAGTAAACTTATCTGCATGTGGTAGTGTAACTTACAAAAACAAACTGTATACTTCTTCTACTTCTTTTAACGATACTTTAAAAAACAAACATGGTTGTGATAGTATTTTTACTGCAGTAAGCATTACTATTTCATATGTAAACAGAGATACCGTAAAGCATTGCATACTTGCTGGGGAAACCTATTTTGCTGAAGGTAAAAATCAAAGCATTGCTGGATTGTACACCGATACTATTAAAAACACTACTGGAGGTTGTGATACAGCAAGAGTAACTGATTTAAAAGTAGTTACCCCAATTGTAAATATTACAAGATTAGATAGCTGTTTTACCGCCACATTTAAAGGGGTAACCGTTACAAAAGATACTAGTTTTAGAGAAGTTACACTTACTACTTCTTTGGGTTGCGACACACTTATAGACAGTACCGTTATTAGTATTAGAAAGCCTTCTGTAAAAATCACTTCTTCAGAATCATTGCCTATTGTAATTGGTGATTCCACTCAACTTACTATTTCACCTTCTAACTATCAAACTATAGTTTGGTCACCTAATCAAAATATTAGTAGTATCAATAGTAATAGCCCATTTGTAAAACCAATTACAGATACCAAATACTTTGTATTAGTTACTGATAATTTTGGTTGTGAGGCTGTAGATTCAATAACTGTAACTGTCAAAGAACCATTGAAAGAATTCAAGTATGCAGTACCCAATGCTTTTTCTCCAAACGGAGATAATAAAAACGAATTCTTTGCTCCTATTCTTTCTGGGAATGGCGAGATAGTTTCTTTCAAAATATACAACCGCTGGGGTGAATTAGTTTTTGAACAAGAAGGTGCTGGAACTGGCTGGGATGGAAATACAAAAGGAACGAAACAACCTGCCGAAGTTTACATTTATTATTTAGTTTTCAAAAATAACAATACCAATAAAAACGAATACAAGCAAGGCACCCTGACGCTTATAAGATAATTACGAATGAGAAATTTTATACAAAAAACAGGACTTCTATTAACAGTATTCATGACTGTTTTTTCTTCGCTAAAACTCTCTGCTCAAACACCTACCAAATGTTTTGAAATAGAAAGTATTTTAGTAGATGCATGTGGTCCTGTAGAGGGTGAAAACGAAATGGTAAGAATTAAGATAGGCCCTTCTAATATTAACGTAAGTGACTTGACAGTTAAATGGCCAAATGGTGCATTTAAAGGATTTTGCCAGAATGCAAAAACAGCTGGAAAAATAGATAGCTTAAATCAAACCATAAAAAATTGTGGCTGGCTAATAGAGCCTACAGGTGGAGTACTTCCAGCCGACAAAAGAATACTCATCATTACAAGTGAAAATTTTTCTACTACGCTTAATTCATTTGATAATCTCAGCGATACTTTAATTGTAATTTTTCAATGCGCAGGAAATACACAAGGTCACTTTGCTAATTTCCCAACCTCAGGAGGAACTCTTACTAGAACATTTGGACTAAAAGATACACAAAATGGATGCGGAGATACTGTTTCCTACCAAAGAAATGAATTGGTGAACATAAATCAAATGCCAGATACATTTGCTGCTCAAGATGGCTCTACAGTTGGGTTTCTTTGGGATAACTCACCTTACTATTACAACAATGGATGCCAAGCACCTATTGTAGTTCCTGTAGTAGATGCCGGTTTAGATTCTGCATTTTGTACCAAACCACTTAGAATTCAATTGTATGGCAGTACTGCTGATGTAAAAACTTTTCATTGGTCAGGAGGAAGTGGCTCTTTTAACCCAAATGATTCTACATTAAATGCTATTTACAGTCCATCTGGAAGCGATACTTATCCTCTATCACTCTACATTACAGGGAAATTTGCTTGTGGCGATTCCATAAGAGACACAGTAGTTTTTATTCTAAATCCCTCCACTGGCAGTACTCAAAATATTACCAAAGGATGCGGACAAACTTTTGTTTTTAATGGTCATACTTATTCCTCTACTGGAATTTATTATGATACTTTAAAAACTGCTCAAGGTTGTGATAGTATTGTAACTACTAATTTGTTAATAGGCTCACCTACTATTCAAAATCAAAATCCTACTGGCTGCGACAAGGTTACCTACAAAGGAGTGGATTACTTCAGCAGCACTAACTTTCAGGAAGTAATTAAAAGTGTATTGGGATGCGATAGTGTGGTGATAAATGTAAATATTACTGTAAATTATTCTGTAAAAGATACAGTTCAAATCTGTATTTTAAATGGTCAACAATATTTTGCAGGCGGACAAAATCAAACTGCATCTGGCTATTACATTGATAATATTCCTAAGGCTGGAGGAGGTTGCGATACTATTCGTACCACCGATTTAAGAGTTATAACTCCTGCAACCAATCCACAAAACATACAAGATTGTAAACAAGTAGTGTATAAGGGAATTACTTACACCTCTAGTGCCACAGTTAGTGATACTATTAAAACTTCTTTAGGTTGTGATTCTTTGTACAATGTAACTACCATTACCATTAGCGGTGGAGCCATTGTTGTAACCATACCAGCTTGTATTAATCCAGGAGGCAGTTATTTTGCTGCTGGGCAGTTAAGAACTACTCCCGGCTTGTATGCTGACACAACACAAAGCGTGAATAGCTGTGACAGTATCACCATTGTAGATTTAAAACTAATAACACCCATCAATACCTCTTTACAGCTTTCTGACTGTAAAAAAGTGATTTATAATGGTAATACTTACACTTCTTCAACTGTTTTAAACAATACTATTAAAAGCAGTTTAAATTGTGATAGTGTTTATGAAACTGTTACTATTACTATAACTCCAACAAGCATAATAACCAACCAAACCAACTGCATAAATGATGGGCAGAGTTTTCAAGTGGGTAACAATACATACACCACCACAAATATTTATCACGACACTATTCCTAGTATAAATGGCTGTGATAGTATTATCAATACCGATTTAAGAGTGGTAACCCCTACCGTGAATTACCAACAAATAGATAGTTGCTTCAGCGCTTGGTATAATGGAAAGAAATATACCAAAGACACTACCATAACAGCTAAAACACTTACCAGCCTTGGATGTGACAGCATTATAGATTCCTTAGCAATTAAAATATATAAGCCTACTCTAAAAATCACCTCCACTGAAACGCTACCTATTTTTAAAGGAGATTCTACCCAATTGATACTTACTCCAAGCGGTAATTATCAAAATATTATTTGGTCTCCCACTCAAAATATCAGCAACCCAACTACCGCAAATCCCTTTGTAAAACCTATTACCAATACGCTTTATTCTATTAATGCAGAAGACGCACAAGGTTGTAAAGTATCCGCTCAAATTAATATCACAGTGAAAGAACCTATACCTGTAATTCGCTATGATATTCCTACAGCATTTTCTCCAAATGGGGATGGCGTAAATGATTTCTTTAGACCCATTTTAAAAGGAAATGCAGATATCATTTCTTTTAGAGTGTACAATCGCTGGGGCGAAAAAGTATACGAACAACTAGGTGATGGAGATGGATGGGATGGAACCTATCAAGGGGCAAAACAGCCTATCAGTATTTTTATTTACGACCTGCAAGTAAAAGATAAAAACACTAACAAAACCGAGCACCAATCAGGGAATGTGACTTTGGTTCGGTAGGTGTTTATTATTACAAAACTACATTACCATGTCATCCTACATTCTATTACTTTTCGGATGGATAATATTTTACGCCCTGCATAGTATTTTAGCAGATGACCGTGTAAAAGCAAGCGCTCAAACTCTTTTGGGGAAATCATACCGCTTTTATCGCTTAGGATTTAATGCAATAAGCATAGGGCTTTTTACAGGAATAGTATGGTATCAATTTTCATTACCACAAACACTATTAATAGAGCAAAGTCTACCACTAAAAATAATTGCTTCTTTTACTTTTATGATTGGAGTAGTGGTGTTGTTTGTAGCATTTTCTGCATTCAATAAAAAAGAATTTATTGGATTTGAACAACTACAAACTACTACAAAAGAAACTTCCAGCTCCCCTAAAAAGTTAGTTAAAACTGGCTTCTATGCTTATGTAAGACATCCACTTTACTTTGGTGTAATCCTTATACTGATTGGAGCTCTATTGTTTTTACCAAACCTTACTATGCTTATTTTTATTATAGCTTCATTTAGCTATTTACCCATTGGCGTAATGCTAGAAGAACAAAAACTAATTGCTGAATTTGGAGAGCAGTATGTACAATATCAACGGGAAGTTAAAATGTTGTTTCCTTTTGTGTTTTAAGTATCGTTGCAACTACTCTTTTACAAAGTGCTTTACATCCCTATCTATTCTTAAAAAATAGATTCCGCTTGGCAAATCTGAGATTCCTATTTTTTGTTTTGTTGAAGTAATTATCGTTTGTAAAATCTGTTTTCCGAGTGCATCAAAAACTATCATTTCCTTTCCTATTAATTTTTCAGAAATCGCAATATTCAATTCTTCTTTAGTAGGATTTGGGAAAAGATTCCAACTAAAATCTTCTCCTTGTAATAAAGTAATCCCCACCGTAGAATTATTACTAGCAATAGTTTTTACAAAATAGATATTCATTTTACCAGAGCGGGTATCACCCCAAACAGAATGCAGCGTATCGGCACTGTAAACACAACTCATAAAATCATTTCCATTTTCTGCCGTAATAGAATCAAAAGCTATAAACTGACTAGAAAATTTTTGATTGACAGAGAAAGTCTGACCATTGTTAGAACTAGTAGCATAATAAAAATCGTACCCAGCATTCCAAAATCCATTGCTTGTTGCATGGCGTCTATCGCGCCAGCACACTGCCAAATTTCCTTGTTCATTGTATGCACCCCAAACCATATCTTGTAACTTACCATTTGAAATTGTGTCGTCATTTATCCGAACAGGACCACTCCAAGTTTGCCCAGAAGTAGTGCTCTGAAACGCAACAATATCAGCATCTCCAGCTTGTGCATCGGTAGTCAAAAAAACCATTTTAGCACTGTCCAGTGGATGCGCCAAAAGCAGATAACCTTTTTTGATATTTGTATCGCTGGCTGTGGGAACGGCAGCATATACAGTGGTATAATTAAAACTTTGCCCTTTATCTTTTGAGGTAGCCAAATAGTAAGCAGGGTATACATTCTGAGCAGTTACATAACTTGGGTATACAGCACAAAAATTTCCGTTTAGTGTCGTTGCCGGTGCTGCCATAGGAGCTGCTATTGCATTACCTATAAGATGTGAGCCTCCATCTATACTAGCTATAGAAGACCATGTATGACCACTATCTACCGATACTTTGTAATAATTTCGATTAGGAGGTGCTATCCAAGGTGCGGGTTTGGTTGTGATATAAAGCGTTCCCGAATTTGAAGTATTCGATTTATCTACCACCAACCAAGGTCTATCAATAGGGCGCTTTACTGACACATCATACATATCAAAAGCCTTAGAAGGCGCATCCCAATTTAATCCACCATTAAATGACCGAGCCACATAAATTCCACCACTATCGGGTGCTTGCTTTGAGTCTATATAAGATAAATAAAGGAGTCCGTTCTTATCAAATGCCATAGACACATCGGCTGATGTAAAACCTGTACCAAAATGAGGAAGTGCATTTGCTGCGCTCCAGGTATTCCCGCCATCAAAACTAGCTCTAGTTTTGATAGCTACTCTGTAAAGTCCACCCGAAAGTTTTATCCCCATCCAAGCAGCTACCAAATTTTGATGGTTGGTAGGATTGATAGCCAGATAGGGTTCTCCATCAAATGCTACACCACTACTGATATTGGTATTGGTAGGTTGTGCATAGCTAATTTGCAATAGAAGGATAGCTAAAAAAAGAAAGCGTAATTTTAATTTCATAATTCTAATTTAAGAAAAAACAAGCTTTCTTTCTCAAACCTTCAAGCCTAAAACTCTGTGGGTTCTTTGTTGTGTAATGGTAGCTAGTGTTTCATCATCTAACAAATGCTTTCCATAAGTAGGAATCATTTGCGACAATTTTGTTTGCCATGCTTTCGTTTTCATTTGATCCGGAAAACATTTGGAGAGTAAATCTAGCATAATAGAAACGGAGGTAGAAGCTCCAGGTGAAGCTCCCAAAAGTGCCGCTATACTTCCATCTTCAGCAGCTACAATCTCTGTCCCAAATTCTAACACACCTCCTTCTTCTTCATCTTTTTTAATGACTTGTACTCGCTGTCCAGCATCGGCTAACTCCCAATCATCGGCTTTGGCATCTGGTAGAAAATCCTGCAAAGCTTTGATTCTATCTTCCATACTTTGACTGACTTGCTCTATCAAATATTTGGTCAACGGTATATTATGCAAACCTGCACCTACCAAGGAAAGTATATTATCGGCTGTAATAGAAAGTGGCAAATCTAAAAAAGAACCTTCCTTCAAAAATTTAGTAGAGAATCCTGCAAATGGCCCAAAAAGCAACGCCTTTTCCCCATCAATAATTCGTGTGTCTAAATGTGGAACCGACATAGGTGGAGCTCCTATTCCTGCTTTTCCATAAACCTTTGCATGGTGCTTCGCTATCAGTTTTTTGTTCTTACAAATGAGCCATTGCCCACTTACAGGAAAACCCGCAAACCCTTGCCCTTCTTTTATATCAGACTTATCTAACAAAGGAAGCGCACCGCCACCAGCTCCTATGAAAACAAATTTAGCACGAACTTTTTTCTTTCCTCCGCTCTCGGAATCTTTTACTGTTACATCCCAAGTTTTATCTTCATTTTGCTCTAAGTTTTTCACTTCTTGTTGCAGATGAATCGTTACGTTGGGGCCCTCCATATCTAAATACTGAAAGATAGCACGAGTCAAATTTCCAAAATTTACATCGGTTCCTCTTTCTGTGAACGTAGCTGCTATAAGCTGCTTCTTATCACGCTTTTCCATTACCAAAGGCATCCAATCTTTTAGTTGAGATGCCTTTTCAGAATACTCCATGTCGCTAAATAAATGACAAGCCTTTAATGCTTGGTATCTTTTACTTAAGTAGAGTACATTCTCATCTCCCCATACAAAACTCATGTGTGGCACGCTATTAATAAATGAAGATGGATTTTGAAGATATTTCTGTTCGCAGAGATAAGCCCAAAACTGCTTCGATACTTCAAAGGATTCTAAAATTCTTATTGCTTTAGAAATATCTATAGTTCCATCCTCTTTTTCAGGAGTATAGTTCAATTCACAAAGTGCCGAATGTCCAGTACCTGCATTGTTCCAAGCATCGGAGCTTTCAGAAGCTACTTTATCTAATCGCTCAAATACTTCCACTTTAATATCTGGTTGTAACTCTTTTAAAAATAGACCCAAGGTAGCACTCATAATTCCTGCACCTATTAATACCACATCAGTCTCTATAATTTGATCACTCATACATTCCATTTATACACGAAAATGTAAAGATAAAGTTTGCAAAGATGGTATCGCTGAAAAGACTGGTTTTTGGGATGAATTGGCAGAAAAGAGTAATAACCATATAGTCCCAACTATTTACAAAACTATGTTTAACAACAAATGTTCGATCTATTCAAGCCTCTCAAGTACTATTCCCTTTTAACTTTCTATACAACTTATAGGTATCGAACTTTTCCGAAGAATAAGTCTCAGTTCATGTAAACTTCTTATCCGATATGTGAATAGAAGAATTTTTCTAATAACTATCATTCTACTTCTTGTATTCGTAATCTTAATTGGGTAGTACATCTCTTTGTTTGAATAAATTTGATTGTGCAAGTGAAGTAAGGTCATTAATAGACATAAGTACTATCTTAAAACAATTCCTCGCCTGTCATTTCATTGGGCTTTTCTATGCCCATTAATTTCAAAACAGTAGGTGCTATATCTGCCAATTTACCAGCCCTTAATGCTGGCTTAAAATTATTATCTACCAAAAAGAATGGAACTGGATTTTTAGAATGTGCGGTGTTAGGAGAGCCATCTTCGTTAATCATATAATCTGCATTACCGTGGTCTGCTGTAATCAACACAGTATAGTAGTTTGCTAATGCTTCTCTCGTAACTTTCTCTACACAGCCATTCACCGTTTCAGCTGCTTTTACAACTGCACTAAAAACCCCTGTATGCCCCACCATATCAGTATTTGCGAAATTCAAACAAACAAAATCTGGCTTATTTTCATGAATAAAATGAATCACTTTTTCCGCTAAGGGAATTGCACTCATTTCAGGCTGTAAATCGTAAGTAGCTACTTTGGGTGAGGGTTCCATGATTCTATTTTCACCTTCAAAAAGTTCCTCTTTTCCACCACTAAAAAAGAAAGTTACATGTGGATACTTCTCAGTTTCTGCAGCACGCAATTGTGATTTGCCACTTTTAAAAAGTACCTCACCTAATGTATTCACCAATTTATCGTTATTGAAAATGGTGCGCACATCTTTGTAATTGGCATCATACACCGTCATGGTTACATAGTACAACGGAATTGTTTTCATCCCAAAATCTGGAAAATCTTGTTGCGTTAAAACTTGCGTAATTTCTCTACATCTATCCGTTCTGAAATTAAAACAAAACACTGCATCACCTTCACTAATCTTTGCTAAAGGTTTTCCATTTTCATCTATGTGAACAATTGGTAAAATAAATTCATCTGTCACATTTTCATGATAGGAAGATTCCATTGCCTTTAAAAGATTGGTCGCTTTTTTTCCTTCATTTTTGAGCAATAAATCATACGCAATTTTTACGCGCTCCCATCGCTTGTCTCTATCCATGGCATAATACCTTCCGCATACTGTAGCTATTTTCCCAACCGAATTTTTCAAATGATTTTCTAACTCACCAATAAAGCTTAATGCGCTTTTCGGGTCGGTATCGCGTCCATCTGTAAAAGCATGAATGAATACTTGATTTTCTTCCAACCCAAATTCTTTTGCTATGTCACACAATGCCTTTACATGATTTATATGGGAGTGCACTCCTCCATCTGAAACCAAGCCCATTAAATGCAAGGGCTTTTTATGCTCTACACAATATTTCATCAAAGCAATCAACTCTGGCTTAGCTTTAATTTCTCCAGATTCCACGGCTTTGTTAATGAGTAAAAGTTCTTGGTAAACCACTCTTCCAGAACCAATGTTCAAATGCCCCACCTCACTATTTCCCATCTGCCCAAATGGCAAACCCACATTTTCGCCATGTGTAAGTAGCTCTGTTGTAGGATATTCTTTGTGAAGTAAATCTATGAAAGGAGTCTTAGCATTAGCTATAGCACTAGCTTTTAAATCTTTGCCATTACCCCAGCCATCCATAATTATAAGAGCGACTTTTTTACTATTCATCTGTGGAAAAAGTATTTATAATAAAAAAAACTAATGCTTATTATTGTCAAATAATACAATTGTGGCACGAAATTCGCAATAAAATTCGGGTTAACAGTTTAAAAAAAATAAAAAATGAAAACACTTATAAAATATGTCTTTACCATCTTAATAGCTACGAGTATTTCCCAAGCCTCGTTTGCTCAGGGATTTGACAATATTGCTAATGCTATAAAGAGCGGAGATGCCGTTTCTTTGGCTAGATATTTTGAAGGCAATGTAGAAATTGGCTTAAAAGATGCCCAAAACTCTTACAGCAAATCTCAGGCTGAAGTAGTGCTTAAGAATTTCTTTAGTACCCATTCGCCTAAATCGTTTGCTATTGCTCACCAAGGTACATCACCAGAAGGTTCAAAATACTTTATTGGTAACTTAGTGACCAGCGCAGGTACTTATCGTACATACGTATATGCAAAACAAGTAGGTGGTGCATTTCAAATTCAAGAAATACGTTTTGAAGACCAATAAACTTGGTCTGACCGCCATAAAAATTATCTAAAAGGTGAAGTCGAAAGATTTCACCTTTTTTGTTTCTTTACAGTATGCAAAAACAAATAGAAGAATTTATAGAACTAGCCATTGGCGAAGATATTGTAGATCCAGCTGGCAAAATACCAACGGGCGACCACTCTGCTTTGGCATGTTTCCCAAATGATAAATTTGGCAAAGCAAAACTGCTCGTAAAAGCAAATGGAATTATCGCTGGAATTGAATTAGCAGAAATGATTTGCAATAAAATTGACAATCGTTTAGAAATAGAAAAAAGAATGAATGATGGTGATAAAATGCAAATAGGCGATGTTGCATTTTATGTTCATGGCGAAGAAAAATCGATTCTTCAGGCAGAGCGTTTAATTCTAAATTTTATGCAACGCATGAGTGGTATAGCCACTAATACATCGCGTTATGTTCAAGCAGTAGAAGGAACTGGAGTGAAAATTTTAGACACCCGTAAAACCACACCAGGGCTTAGAGTATTTGAAAAATGGGCAGTGCGAATTGGAGGGGGACAAAATCACCGAAATGGACTGTATGACATGATTATGCTTAAAGATAATCACATTGATTTTTGCGGAGGAATAACTGCTGCCATTTTAGCCGTAAAAGAATACCAAACAAAAAATAATTTGAATCTAAAAGTAGAAGTAGAAACTCGCTCTTTAAAAGACATAGAAGAAGTTTTAAAAACAGGTTTTGTAGATAGAATTATGTTCGATAATTTTTCGCCAGAAAATGTAAAGTCAGGCGTAGCCTTGGTCAACAAAAAATTAGAAACAGAAGTATCGGGTGGCATTAATTTAGATACGATTCGGAGTTATGCCGAGGCTCGACCAGACTACATTTCAGTGGGTGCACTTACACATTCATCTGTAAGTTTAGATTTGAGCTTGAAAGCGGTGTAGTTTAATTATTCCATCGAAATTTATTATTGAAAAAAGTCTTATTACGGAATCAATGTATTCTACCCAACACAAATTCCTATCTTCGCCCACATGGAAAAGAAGAAAATACTCTTTATCATAAATCCTATTTCGGGAGTTTATAAAAAGGAACACATTCCTGAAAAAATTGCTCGCTATCTCGATTTCACAATTTACGATTACACCATTCGCACTACACAATATGCAGGACATGCCACCGAAATAGCCAAGGAAGCTGTGGAAGAAGGCTATGATGTAGTGGTGGCAGTAGGTGGCGATGGTTCTATAAATGAAGTGGCTCAAAGCTTAGTAAATACCAATGTAGCACTGGGGT
The DNA here is from genome assembly GCA_044228065.1 of Chitinophagales bacterium. Lineage (GTDB taxonomy): Bacteria > Bacteroidota > Bacteroidia > Chitinophagales > LD1 > JBGAVP01. The sequence goes on from JBGAVP010000019.1 coordinate 34,638, forward strand.
TGATTCCTTTTGGTTCTGGCAATGGATTAGCAGGGCATTTACGCATAGAACCCCGCGATGCTAAAAAGGCTGTAGAAGTTTTAAATACAGGTAAAACGGTGAAAGTAGATGCTATTAAAACCAATCTCCGCTACTTCTTTAGTTGTGCAGGTTTTGGATTTGATGCCCATGCTGCTCGAAGATTTAAGGCACAGGAAATAAGAGGTTTATTTTCCTATTTTCTAGCAGGCCTTCGTGAAATATTCTACTATTTCAAACCTGAATTTGCTCGTGTAAAAGTAGATGATATAGAACTAGAAGGAGAGTTTTATCTCTTTACAGCATTCAATGCTAGCCAATACGGCTACAACTTTGGTGTGTTTCCAGCTACTTCTATGCACGATGGCATTTTAGATGTGATTCTACTTCGTAAATTTCCTTTGTATCGGTTGTTTTATATTTTCTTCTGTATGGTAAATAAACGACCCGATTTAGTAAAAGAAGCAGAAAGTTACCGTGCAAAAAAAATCACCATTTACGGAAGCAAAAAAATGGTGTACCAATTTGATGGTGATCATGTCATCTTTCATGACGATTTGCATTTAGAGATAGAACCCGAAGCATTGAATATAATTGTACCTAAAGACATGACTGCTTATTAATTCTACTACCTAACTAAAATACCATGGCCAAAAACAACCGACCTATTGTATATAGTACCAATCCAGATTTCAATTTTGAATCGGAAGAAACAACTGAGAAGGAAACAATTCCAGCCAAAGATCAGACTTTGTATCTTTCCTTAGAAAGAATAAAAGGTGGCAAAGTGGCTACTATCATAGAAAACTTCATAGGAAAAACAGAAGACCTAGAAACGCTGGGAAAACAATTAAAAACAAAATGTGGAGTGGGTGGTTCTGTAAAAGATGGTATCATTATTATACAAGGCGATAACCGAGATAAAGCCATGCTATACTTACAATCACTTGCTTATAAAGTCAAAAAGAAAGGCGGTTAAATCTTCAATATATTTTAATGAAATCGATTGCTACTTTTTTGATTTGCGTTTGCACTATAACCCTTTATAGTCAACAAAAAATCGTACTTAGCGGAAATATACTTTCCGATGATTTCAGTCCTCTTTCCAATGCTATCGTTCAAGTTTCCAATTCATCGAATGCAACTCTAAGTGATGTTGATGGAAATTTTAAATTAGAAATTACAAAAGGCTTGCAAGAAATAACTTGCTCATTTATCGGATTAAAAACTCAAAAATTTTCTCTTTTCATTGCTGCGGATACGAGCATTCACATTCGCATGAAGCCCAATCTGCAACTCGGAGAAATAACTATTGTAGATAAAAAATTATTGCGAGCTGCAGACCATGAAGCCAGTGGCATTATTACGCTACGTAAAGAAAATTTCACCTCACTCCCAGCTTTACTAGGTGAGCACGATCCGATTAGAGCTGTTCAAATGCAGCCTGGGGTTCAATCTGGCAATGAGGGTTCCCGTGGAGTGTTTGTGAGAGGAGGAAGTCCCGATCAAAATTTAATGCTAGTAGATGGCACTCCCGTTTACAATCCTGCTCACCTTTATGGTTTCCTATCCGTATTTAATGGCGATGCTTTAGAAAAAATAGATGTATACAAAGACCGCTATCCTGCTAGGTTTGGAGGACGACTCGGCTCGGTTATGGACATAGAAACAGATGCAGGAAATCCTTTTCACATTAAAGGTTCTTTTAGCATAGGACTACTTACTTCGCGCATACATTTAGAAGGACCCATCGGCAAAAAAAAGAATACTACTTTTTCATTCTCTGGAAGAGTTTGTTACATTGGATTGTTTACAGAACCCATATCCAAAGCGCAATACAAAAAGGCTGGCGTGAATGGAAGTATCGGATATTACTTTGGAGATATCAATGCAAAAATCGCTCATCATTTTTCAGAAAATGACCGATTAGAGTGGAGTTTCTTTTCCAACAACGACTTGTATCAATTCGAAAGAAAATACAATAATCAATCCCCCTATTATACAACCGAAGGCAATTTTCTGCAAAAAGTAGATTGGGCAAATTATGTTTCTTCTTTAAAATGGACACATCATTTTGGCAAAAAATGGAAAATGGAAAACTCACTTTCCTTTAGTCAGTATATTGTAAACTCTACCCAAAACAATTACTACAAAGCTGTAGATGTAGCCAGTTCTTTTGAATACAAAAACATATCCTATTTGAGCACAACTTCTTTCATTCGAAACATCGCTTTTAAAAGTGATTGGAAATATGAGTTAGATAAAAAGCAAACCCTGCGCATGGGCGCTAGTGTAGGCAATATTTTATTTCAAACTGGCAAAGGAAATTTTCATTCTGAAAACAATTATTATGGCAATTATGATTTTCGCTTGAATAATGATAGCGTGAGTGCCATAGAGGCTTTTGCATACATTGAAGATGAATTTCACCCTTCCGAAAAGTGGCAACTCAATTGTGGTTTTCACATCCGAACTTATACTGTAGAAGGGAAAACATTCTCTAATTTTTTACCTCGATTTAGCATGCTCTTCTCACCTGTTAAAACATTTTCAATTCGTGCTGCTGCTTCTGGTCTTTCGCAAAATTCGCATCTTTTAGTTTCCTCCAGAGCAGATGTTTTAAACGATTATTGGGTGCCCGCAAAATCATCTGCTCCACCCGAAACAGGTTGGAATTTTTCAGCTGGAGTTATACACAAATTGCCATTGAATTTCGAATGGAGTATTGATGGATTTTACAGAGCAATGAATAATTTAATTGATTACAAAACAAGTGCGATAAACAACAAAACACCTACACCATGGTATGAACAAATAGAAAAAGGAGGTAAGGGAAGAGCCTATGGTGCTGAATTTTATGTAGCACGAAACAAAGGCAGAGTAACAGGTTCAGTGGCTTACACTTTAGCCTACAGCGAACGAAAATACACTCAATTAAATCAAGGCAATTTCTTTCCTTACAAATATGACCGCAGACACAACATTGCCATTCAAATAAATTTTAAAATAAACGAACACTGGGAAATAGGTGCTTCGTGGGTGTATGGAAGTGGCAATAGAATTACACTGCCAGTGCAATCGCATGCTTCATGGGCCGAAATAAATTATTACAATTATTTAGTACAAAACGGGTATCCTACTTATCAAACCAGAAATGATATCACCCTTTACACTAATAGAAATGGCTATCAACTACCCGCCTATCATCACTTAGATGTGGCCTTCACTTACAAGAAGCGTGTCAAAAAATTAGAACACATTTTCAACTTTAGTATTTACAATCTGTACAATCGGTTTAATATTTTTTCTGTTTACTCTGATGAAAGAACTGGAGCTGATGGTAAGCAAGTTTTAGTATACAAACAGTTGAGCTTATTTCCCATTTTACCTTCTATTGCTTACACTATAAAATTTGGGTTATGAGGATAAAAATCACCATCTGTTTACTCTTTATAGTCACCTTATTTTCTTGCGAAAAAGATTTTGTAGTACAAGACCAATTGAAAGCAAAAAAGTTAGTAGTAAACAGTCTGTTCAGTCCATTTTCAAAAATACAAGTTTTTGTAACGCAGAGCAGCAGCCCTTCTAATCCTAATGGAATAGTAGCTGTTAGCACTGCCGCCATTGATTTATACGAAAACGATGTGTTTAAGGAAAAGCTTGTCTACACCCCCTCCGATTCATTGGCTACTTTTGGTTCTTACAAATCTCTCCATAAACCCACAGCAGGTAAAAAATATAGCATTAAAATACAGGAAGCTAGTTATGGAGAGCTAAGTGCAGAAGACAGTTTGCCAGCAGCTACACCTATTATCTCTTCCAAACTATTGGCTGATACGTATGCCCCAGATATGAGTATCATTTCTACAGCAGAAATGAATTTTAAAGACGAAGCTTCTCTTGAAAATTTTTACGAATTAATAATATCCTATCAAATGAAAAGTAATCATGTTGATAGCCTTGGTAACAAAAAAATCAAATCCTATTATTACCAACCTTACTTAACAGAAACAAATAAATTAACGGAATCTTTTAACCTAAATGGATACTTTTTTAGCGATAAAGGATTTGATGGCCAACAACAAAAAATTACAGTAACCTATAAAGGGGCACCCATAGCTCAAGATTACGATAGTATTCAATTATACATTCAGTTACACTCTGTTTCAAAAACCAACTACGAGTATCATCGTACGCTACATATTTATCAATCTATCAACACCGCTAATGATGACCCAGAAGCAGTTTTTAGCAACATCAAAAATGGTTATGGGATTTTTGCTGGAGACAATTGGCAGACAGAAATAATCAAAATTAAATAATCAAACTAGCTCCTAACTATAGGTATACCAAGCAATGCTCTCGTCTCTTCAATAGTAGCTACTTCTCTACCTAGCATCCCTACTAAGTTTGCAGCCGCGGACACTAGCTCACCATTGCTCTTTGCCATCTCACCACTTGGTAGATAAAAATTATCTTCCAGTCCTACTCGAATACTTCCGTCAATGGTAATAGCAGCCGCAATCGCTTGCCATTGCTTACGCCCAATACCTATCACCTGCCAATGCGAACCCGCAGGAACACTAGCAGCTTGATGCAATAAATTTTGGGTGGAAATAGGAATACCTCCCAGCACTCCCATCACAAAACTAAACACATAAGGCTTTTGCAATAAGCCCATATCTATCAGTGGCATGGCATTATTGATATGTCCATTGTCAAATACTTCCATCTCAGGTACCGTACCAGCCTCTTTCATTTTTTCCAAATAAAATTGTATGTCTTTAAATGGATTCTGAAAAACGAAATCGTGATAAAACTCTTTTGTCTTGGGAGAATAAATTCCGTAATTCATAGAACCCATATTGAGTGCAGCCATATCAGGCTTCAAGGCTGTGATGTGATGTATTCGCTCTTCCCGCGAAAGCCCTACTGCTCCTGTGCTGTAATTGATAATCACTGTAGGACAAAGTTTTCGCACCTCCTCTCCTATCCTTCTGTAGGTTTCAATATCATAAGCAGGTGCTCCATCATCTTGTCGTGCATGTATGTGCAACACACTCGCACCAGCATCCATCGCTCGCTTGCCTTCCAACGCTATCTCTTCTGGAGTGTAAGGAATATAAGGACATTGTTCTCTACGCGCTAATACACCTGTAAGTGCTGCTGTTATTACAATTTTTTTTGCCATAATTTAGTATTGATTAGTTAGTATTAAATAGTTAGAAAACAGCCCCATTCGGAACTTTCAATTGGCATTTAATATTCAATTACATTTTATTTTTCCATTCCCTCATTCTCTGATTCTCTCATTCTCTCATTCTCAAATCACTTTCCCTTCCAAACTGGCTTCCGCTTTTCTGAAAAAGCAGCTATGCCTTCCGCTGCATCTTCTGTCTGCACTGCTTTGCCCAGCATGCCTTTCAAGAATTGCTGTCTATCTTTCTCTGCCACATTTTTCAATTCATCAAAAGCCTCTAGCCCCAAGCGAATAGCCGAAGGGGAGTATTGCATAATCTCATCGGCCAACGATAGAACAGCAGCGTCTAAATTTTCTAATTCGACAATTTCAGACACTAAACCTAACTGTAACGCTTCTTTAGCATCAGCCGTTTTGGCGCGCATACAAAAATCGAGTACTGCTCTTGGCGACATCATTCCCAACATAGATTGCATCACTTGAAATGGATACAACCCACGTTTTACTTCTGGCAAACTAAAGGTGGCATTAGGAGATGAAATCACATGGGTGCAACCACAAATAATCAAAAAGCCTCCTGCAAAAACAGGGGCATGAACTTTTGCAATACAAGGTTTATGTAAGGATGTAAATACATCTCCCAGAACTACTTCACCTGTAGGTTCTGGAATAGTAGATGTAGTCTCTGATGTGGCTCCAACAAAGGCTTTCAAATCTGCTCCCGCACAAAACACATCACCCTTTGCTTGAATTACCACTACCCAAATTTCATGATTGTAATGCGCATAATTCAATACGTAAGCCAACTCACGAAACAAGACTGGATTCAGTGCATTTTTTTTCTCTGGTCTATTCAAAGTGAGTGTGAGCAGATGATTTTTTTCTTCTACCAAAAGATGTGCAAAAATTTGTTGATTTAACTGCAACGCTTGTTCTTGAGAGTATAACATGTTCTTAAATATTTTTAATCTTTCATTTTAATCAATACAGCATTCGCATCTACAAAACTCTTCTCTACTACAAACACCTCTTCCACTTCACCATCACTATGTGCTTCTATGGTCGTTTCCATTTTCATAGAACTCATCACCAGCAAAGGTTTGCCGACTTTTATTTGGTCGCCAGGTTTTACTAAAATTTTCACTACTTCACCTGGCATAGCTGCTACATAATCACCTTTCGAAAGTTCGGAACCAGGTAATTGAAATCTAGGAATTTCACACAATTGAAAAGTACCTACTGAAGGATGTTGAATGAAAATATCTTGTTGTTTTTTTGCAATAAAAAATGACTGAACATGATGGTCTATTTGAATCACAATTTGATTGGGTGATGACGAAAAAATCACAGCTACGTAATCTGTACTATCAATGGTGATATTGAATTTATTTTCCCTTTTAAAAACATAGGCCACTTCTATTTTTTGATCACCCAACAAGAATTTAGAAACTTGTTTTTGATAAAAATTGTTTCTCCACCCATTCAATGAATCCGAAATTGTTGCTTCTTTTTTTCTTTGCGACCAAAGATGCAAAGTAGCCGCTATGGCTATAGCATGAGTAGTATCTTGCGATATGTGCTTTTTGTAATCACTATAGTCCCTTTCAATCAATTTAGTATCAAAGCTGCCATCTACAAATTGCGGATGTTGCAACAATTCTTTTAAAAAATCTTTATTGGTAGTAATGCCTAACACAGACATTTTATCCAATGCTGTATGCAACTTTTGAATGGCTTCACTTCTATTCTCTCCCTTTGCAATTACTTTCGCAATCATAGAATCATAAAAAGTGCCGACCTTGCTACCTGTTGCTACACCTGAATCGTAGCGCAGTCCCTTCAATGCAGGTTCGCTCCAAAAGAGAATATCTCCCGTAGCTGGTAGAAAATTATTCGCAGCATCCTCAGCACAGATTCTTGCTTCTATAGCATGACCATTTTGCACTAAATCTTCTTGCCTAAAAGAAAGCGGTAAGCCACTCGCTACTTCAATTTGCAAGCGCACCAAATCTAATCCTGTAGTTTCCTCCGTCACAGGATGCTCTACCTGCAAGCGAGTATTTACTTCCAGAAAATAAAAATTGCTTTTATCATCTAAAATAAATTCCACTGTTCCAGCATTGGTATAATTTACCGCCTTTGATACTGCTACTGCGGCTTCACCCATTTCCTTTCGCAATGCTTCATTCAAAGAGGGTGATGGGCTTTCTTCTATCACTTTTTGGTAGCGTCTCTGAAGCGAACATTCTCTCTCAAAAAGTTGAACATAATTACCATGCGTATCACCGAAAATCTGAAACTCTATATGTTTTGCTTTCGGAAAATATTTTTCCATCAAGAGTGTACCACTTCCAAAACTCTTTTCTGCCTCACTAGCGGCTGTTTCAAATGCAGCATGAAGCTGACTTTCATCTTCTACAATCCGCATTCCTTTTCCACCTCCACCAGCACTAGCTTTTAGCAACACAGGGTAACCAATTTTGAGTGCTTCCTTCTTAAAAGTTTCGAATTTTTGATCCGCTCCATTGTAACCAGGCACTGTAGGTACTCCAGCTTTTTGCATCAACTCTTTCGCTCCTATTTTAGAACCCAATTTTCCAATAGCTTCAAAAGAAGGACCTATAAAAACAATTCCTTCTTCTTGGCATCGTTTAGCAAAAGATGAATTCTCTGATAAGAAACCATAACCTGGGTGAATGGCATCAGCATTGGCTTTGCGAGCAGCTGCTATAATTTTATCTTGGCTCAAATAATTATCTGCTGCATAATTTCCTCCTAAACAAATTGCTTCATCAGCGTGTTTCACAAACAATGCACCTTTATCTGCATCCGAAAAAACAGCTACTGTCTTAATGCCCATGTCCGATGCTGTACGTATCACTCGAATCGCAATTTCTCCACGATTAGCAATTAAAATTTTTTGTATCATAATTTGATATTTATGGAAACGCAGAGCAAACAGATTCAAAATATTTTCGCAGATTTTTAATCCAAATTATCCGCTTATTCCACGTTCTCAGCGTTTCTATCTTCCTACATTCTAAAAACTCCAAATCCTTTTGCACCTTCAAACACAGTTTGATGAATTACTTCTAAGCACATCTTCAAATAATTTCTTGTTTCACGAGGGTCTATCACCCCATCATCCCATAGTTGTCCGCTCGCATACCAAGCATTGCTCTGCTTTTCAGCTTCCTTCACCATAAAGCCTGCTACTTGTTTTCCTTGCTCTTCATCGTATTCAATACCTGATTTTTCAGCAGCCTGTCTTCCGATAGTTTGCATTACACCCGCTAATTGGTCTGGACCCATCACAGCTATTTTTGAATTAGGATACGAAAACAAAAAACGTGGTTTATAAGCACGACCACACATAGCATAGTTTCCAGCTCCGTAACTAGAACCAGTAATAATAGTAATTGCAGGCACTGTGGAATTACTCACTGCATTAATCAACTTTGCTCCATGCTTAATAATCCCTTCTTCTTCATACTTTTTACCCACCATAAAGCCGGTAATATTTTGCAGGAAAAGTAATGGAGTATTATTTTGATTACACAATTGAATGAACTGTGCCCCTTTATTTGCAGCCTCCGAAAACAGCACCCCATTATTTGCCAAGATGCCGATTTGGTAACCATTTATTTTTGCATAACCCGTAATAAGTGTACTTCCATACAAAGGTTTAAACTCTGAAAACTCAGAGCCATCCACAATTCTAGCAATCAATTCTCGTTGGTCAAAAGGAATACGAACATCAGCAGAAACAACTCCTAAAATTTCTTCATCAGCATACTTAGGTTCTGTAATTTCTTCTTTAACCCTCGTGACTTGTGACTTGTGACTTGTGACTTTTAAATTAGAAACAATCTCTCTCGCCAAACGAATTCCATCCATTTCATCTTCTGCCATATAATCAGCTACACCAGAAAGCGTAGCATGCATTTTAGCACCACCCAAACTTTCTTCATCTGTAATTTCATTTGTAGCCATTTTCACTAAGGGCGGCCCTGCCAAAAAAACTTTGGCTTCGTTCTTCACAAAAATGGTATAATCGCTCATACCTGGAATGTAAGCTCCACCTGCAGTACTACTACCAAACACTATGGAAATAGTAGGAATACCTGCTTTACTTCTACGTGTAATTTCTCTAAAATTAGTGCCTCCGTAATTAAATATCTTAGCTTGGTCGGGAAGATTAGCACCCGCACTTTCTACCATTACAATAGTTGGCAGTTCATTCTCTAAAGCTATTTCTCCTATTCTCAATCCCTTTTGAAGTGTAGCATAGTCAATGGCTCCACCTTTGATAGTCCCTACATTTGAATTTATGATACAAAGTCTCCCGCTTACTATTCCTATACCACAAACTATGGTGCCTCCTGTGCCAAAACCATCCATACCCCAACCTGCAAAAGGACACAATTCTAGGAAAGGAGAATCCGCATCTAAGACCAATTCTATTCGCTCACGAGCCAATAATCTTCCTGCATCTTTCGTTCGCTTCAGATATTTTTCTTCTCCCTGAAACAACGCCTCTTGTTGCTTGGCCTCTAGTTCCTTAATCTTCTCTAGCATCAATGCATAGTTGCGCTGATAGCTTTCCGATTGGCGATTAATCTTAGTTTGAAAAACAGACATGGCTTTTTAAATTACTCAATACAAGTAAAGAAATTTTTAAACCAAGTTATAGATTTTAGAAAAGAAAAAAATCAATGAAAGAAAATTAGTTTTATTCCAAAGTAAATAAGCACCACTCCAGAAAACCGACTTAAATACCCCAGTGTATTTTCTTGTATATAAGGACGCAGCAAAGAAGCTGCATAACCCTTCAGAAAATCGGTAGAAAAAACAATTAGCAACGCGCTAAAAAAATGTATTAATACATGTGCTGCTCGGTTCTCATATCGATGCACAGCCACCATCACAGCCCCAAACCAAAAAAAGAAAACATTCGGGTTTGTAGCATTTATTAAAAATCCTTTTGCAAATAAACTCCAACTATTTTGCACCACCAATTCAGTATGAGCAGTTCTATTTTTTGAAGGCAATAAATTTTGCAAACCCAACGCGACAAGCACCAATCCACCCACTACATACATACCTTGCAAAAGCAAAGAACCCTGCTCTAATTGTTTTGCTAAAACATAAATTAAAAGTACGGCAAGTATATCACTCACAAATGTTCCAAATGCTATATAGGCTGCCCCTTTTATATTTCCTTTCAATCCCAAATCTACTACTGCAAAAAAAATGGGACCTATAAAAGTAGCCAACACCAAGCCTGTCAATACTCCCTGTACTATTGCCTCCAACATTTCGTATTACGATTTAGCGGTGTAGATAGTATCTAAAAAATCGAGTACAATTTTATCTAAATCGCCTGTGCCAGCCAACGCTCCCATCATACCATACATAGCTGCTTTGTTGTCGTTATCTAAATCGGGTTTAGAATTTTGTTGCAGTTTCGCAATCGTGCCATCTGGAAGAATAGAACTCAAACCCTTTACCAGTGAGCTCTGTAGCTTGTTGCCTATTTGCTGCATACGTTTCTCACGCACCTCTGCTACTGATTGCTTTAAATCTGAGATGAACTCTTCCACTACATTCGTATGAATATAATTAATGGTGAAGTGAAGTGTAGCGGGCAATTGCTGCCGTTCAAAATGCCAACCCTTTTTATTGAGAATATCCGCCAGCATAAACACATCTATTTTTGAAGATTTAAAAGCTACAATACACATATTCGTTTCGCCCATTATTTCTAACTCTTCCATTGCTCTCACCGCAGCTTTTATGCGCTTGGTAGTTTGCATAGTAGCTTTCGCCATCTCCAGATAACCCTCTCTACCGATAGAGCGAAGTGCACCCCAAGCCGCAGCTATATTACTTCCTGCACGAGTTCCCGTCATAGTAGGGGAAGCGTAAATTCCGCCTGCCCACTTAGTGTACAGTGAAAATTGAAACCGCCTCAACTCATGTGTTTTGTAAAGCACCACCGATGCACCTTTAGGTGCATAACCATACTTATGTAAATCTGCCGAAAGTGAAGTAACGCCATCTACTTCAAAATCGAATGCAGGAATAGCGTAACCCGCTTCTTTAATAAAAGGTAAAATAAAACCTCCAATACAGGCATCTACATGGCATAAAATATTTTTCTTTTTTGCCAATGCAGCAATCTCTGTAATTGGGTCCATTACTCCATACGGATAGGCAGGCGCTGAAGCCACTAATAAGATTGTATTAGCTGTAATTGCAGCTTCGGTGGCAGCTACATCCGCACAGTGGTCTTTGGTGGTTTTAGTAGCCGTAAAATCCACATCAAAATAATGAAACGCCTTCATAAAAGCAGGATGTGCAGACTCTGGAATAACCACATGTGGCTTGGTGATATGTGGGCAATTTTTGCGAGCCCAATCACGAGCCGTTTTCACAGCAAGCAAAATACTTTCAGTACCTCCTGTAGTAATATTGCCACACACGTTTTCATCTCCATGAAACAAATCAGCACACATACTCACGGTCTCTGTTTCCAGTTCTACAATACTTGGCGTAGCCGTAGGATTCAGTGCATTATCAGCATAGTATTGGTCAAATATTTTCTTGATACCCTCCTCGCGTTCATCACCTGGGTGATAGATTAAACAAAAGGCTCTACCCTTGCGCCAATCTATATCTTTCGTTCTTTTCTCCTGCACAGTTTCCAGCAACTCATTCACTGGAGTAGCTTGTTTAGGGAAGGTATATTTTTGTGGATTCATACTGCTTTTTTAGGCAATCGAATCTAGGGAATTATTAGCGGATGAGAAGACCTTACTTATTTTCTATTTCTGTACTCTTCTACTTGCAAAATTTCGTTTTATAAGGAATCTCAAGCTATTCAAAACATCATCTAAAAAAACTACTCCATTAAAATCATCATTCCTAAAAGGCAAGTCAAGCATAGGTTTTCGAGCATAGGATGATTGGTAAACACAAATGCGTTTGGTGAATCGCGTAGGATAATAATTCATCTCTATAATCAACTGTACCGCTTGCTCTTCCATTGTTTCTAATTTCAAAATACGTTCTTTTACCGTTTTTGTTTTGCAATTTTCTAAAGCTGCTTTTACAAAATCAGCATTGTATTCTGAAGCTGTGAAATCAGCATCACAATCAGAAGCAGCACTTGGCAACTCTCCATTCAGCCAAAGAGAAATTTGTTCGGCATGTGCAAAAGGGTCTATGGGCAAACCATTCAGCCAAACATTAAAATGCACATGAGGAATACCAAAAGGAAAGGTAACAGCTCCATCTAATCCGCTATAGCCAGAAATGGCAATAGCTTGCCCACGATGAAGTCTATCACCCACCTGCACCAAACTCTTAGCCAAATGCGCATAGCAGGTCATAAGTCCTTCACCATGGTCTATAAAAATCTTTAATCCTCCTCTATTAAATTCAGAAATCACTTGCACTACTTTACCAGCTGCTGCAGTGCAAACGGTGGTGCCTATTGGAATAGCAAAGTCGGTTCCATTGTGACTGTCATAAGTTAACCCTCTGCCTCTAAAATCGAGTGTCTGTGTTTTTCTCACCGACCAGCCTGCTTCAATATCAGTTTGTGTATGATTGAAAAGGTTCGATATAATTACTTTCTTCTCTACAAATGATTTACCTCTCCAAAGCTTTAATGATACTTTTGGGTATAACTGCGTTAAGCTACTCAATCCCCAGCGAGAACTAGGCACATCTGCTTCACCACGTATCGTTACAAGAGCTTGTTTTAATCGTAGAGGCAATGGTGCCAACCCAAGTGTATCGCCAAAAAAACGGATTCGCTGTTTTTTCATTTGCAATAAAGTTAAGAATATACAAACAAAAAATCCCCCGAAATTTCGGGGGATTTTTTGTTTTCTTTTAAGAAGAAGTAATTATTTCAATTTTAAAATTTTGAACTCCGTTCTTCTGTTCATTTGATGTTGTTGTTCTGTACAGTTTGATTTTACATTGCCTTCGCAAGCACAATTGTTTACCAATTTTCTTTCTCCGTAACCAGCAGCAATTAAACGAGCACCGCTAATTCCGTTTTTCATTAAGTAATCAACACATGATTTAGCACGATTAGCAGATAATTGATCGTTGTACTTGATAGTAGCACGACAGTCAGTATGAGAGCTTAATTCAATTTCCATAGCTGGGAATTTTTGCATTAAAGTCAATACTTTGTTCAATTCAATAGCTGCATCAGGACGAATAAAATACTTATCTAAATCGTAGTATAGGTTTTCAATTTTGATAACCATCCCTTCTTCTAAATATTGCAATTCTAGGTTCTCATACAAACTAGCAGGAGCCACTTTACCTTTGGTAGAAATAGTCTTACAAGGTTTATCGTAACTTCCATTCGCATTAGCTGACTCTTTTGAAGCGCATATTTCATAGTCTGTTTCAGGTTGCAAATCAAATTTGCATTTGCAATCAGCAGTTATCTCACAAGTTTTCTTTTCACCAGTAGCTTTGTTGGTTAACTCTACTGTAGCACCTAGCAAAGTTCCTTTTCCTTTTTCTGTAACACATACAGATAAATCAATTCCACCTGTTTTGCTCAAAGGAATTTGAACAACTTGATTTTCTTTCTTAGTAGTTAAAGTCAATCCACCCGGTTCGTACTCTGTTTTAGTAGCATTTACACGGTACGTTTTGTTTGGTAAAACAGAGAAACAAAAATCACCTTTAGCTCCAGCAACTTTAGTTCCTATTACTTTATCACCTTCTAATAATTTCACGTCAGACCCTGGCAATGCTTCTCTAGAGCGAGCATCTACAACAGTTCCACAAAGGCTAATTCCGTTTTTCTTGAATTTGTAAATATCATCATCCCCATTTCCCCCTGCTCGATTAGAAACAAAATAACCATTCTCATTTTTACCGTTAATTATGTAACCAAAATCATCCGCATTTGAATTTATAGGAGCTCCCAAGTTTTGTACACTTGCCCACTCTCCGCCTGCATAAGTAGTAGAGTAAACATCTAATCCACCCAACCCTAATTTAGAATCAGAAGAGAAATATAAAGTTCCATCTTCAGCAATAAATGGGAACATTTCACGACCAGGACCATTTACATTTTTACCCAAGTTGATAGGTGGTCCCCAATTTGGTCCATCTTTATAGCTTACATACACATCTGTTTCACCATAACCACCTGGCATATCGGAAATAAAATATAATTTATTACCATCTTTAGTAATAGTTGGATGCCCTACAGAATACTCATTACTGCAAAAAGAAACTTCTTTAATGTTTACCCATTTTTTAGAAGACTCGTCATAGTCAGCATGGAATATCTTTAACTTAACGATATTTTCTTTGCTCTTTTTAGCTTTTGATTTTACGTAATTACTTCTAGTAAAATAAACTTGTTTGAAATCGGCTGTAAAAGTAGCTGGTCCCTCGTGGTACTTTCTATTAGGTTGCTTTCCTTTAAAAAGTTTAGTATCGTAAAGATTACCGTTTTGGTCACCTTTTACTACATACATATCGTAAAAACGCTTACCAGTCCATTCATCTGTTCTGATAATAGAGATATCGTTTCCTTTATTCGAACTGAACACAATCCCATCTTGAAAGAAAGCTGCACCCATATCGGAAACTGCTGAATTTTGAGCAGCCAAATTTGTAACCTCATAGATTTTAGAATCTACTGTCAAAGCTTTTACCTTATCCAAATTGTTGCTCAATTCTTTTGAGCGAACATCATTAGGATATAGTTGTGCATAGTCGTTAAAAGCCTTTACTGCCTCTTCGTATTTTCCATTAGCACGCAACTCTTGTCCATAGCGAAGTTTATTGATGCCTTGAGAAGTAGGAACTTTCACAATCTCAGCATAAGTTACCTCTGCATTAGCGTGGTCTTCCATAAGAACATATGTTCTTGCCAATGCTTCCTTAATGCCTAAATCTTCTGGATATTTTTTGGAGGCTGCTTTGTAAGCATCCGCTGCCTTTTCGAAATTGAATGATTTGAAATAGCAATTTCCCTTTTTCATGCCACTGTTCTGTGCGTTCGCTACCGTTGCTAAACACAACATTAACAATACTATACTGCTGTTCTTAAAATTCATCGCTTGTATTTTTTACTATGGGTTAAATAAGTTCAGTATTGGACTAACTATTAATAATATCTAACAAATCTTGGGTTCACAATACTTTTCTTTGCAAAATCAAAGTCATAACCTAACATGATCTCATGTGAACCAGTAGTGAATTTAGAAAGTGGAGTTACTGTTAAATCGTATGCATATCCTACTCTGAATTGTTTGGTAACATTGACAGCAGCCATGAAACCATAAGAATCTGATAAACGGTAACTAGCACCTAACCAAATTCTATCTATAAATATAAAGTTAGCATTGAAATCAAAATCAATAGGAGCATGTTTAGGAACATACTTCATTAAAATAGAAGGAGCAAATTTTACTTTTTTCCCTAAGTCAAATACATAACCTCCAGTTGCAAAAAGATGATAGTATTGGTGCGCAGTTGCTACTCCAGTTTGGAAAACTTTATTGTTTTTATCTACTGTATTCGCTAATAAGTTTGGAACAGAAATACCTACAAACCATTTTGGAGCGTAAGCATACACTCCAAATCCTACATTCGGTAACCAAAGATTAATGTTGCTTTCAAATTTAGAGTCACCACTTTGAGTTAAACCTACCTCCGTTAATTTAGACCGATAGTTTGTTACACCAGCAGAAATACCAAATGATAATTTCACATTCTTTTTCTTACCTAGTGGAATGCGGTAAGCAAAGGTACCCTCTAATTTATTAGTATGATTTACGGTTAATCTATCGTTCACGAAAGTTAAACCCAACGCAATGTTGTTATTTTTCAAAGGTGAGTGAATAGAGAAAGAACCTGTCTGAGGAGAACCAGGTACATTTACCCATTGCCAACGGTAAATAGCGGCAAGACTTAACGCATCTCTACTTCCTGCATAAGCAGGGTTAAACATAAGACCGTTAAAACGGTACATAGTATGTTGTGGTTCTTGTTGTGCTTTTACAGCTGTACTCAGTGTAAGAACGGTAATAACTACGGTTAAAAGTTTTCTCATTGTATGATTCTTTTTTCTGTGTTCTGAATATTATCTTTGAATAACGATGTACCCTACAGCATCTTTTTGTACACCATCGTTAAATTTATAGATGTAGTAGTAAGAACCATCAGGAAGTGCTTCATTATTCTTCTTGAAAGTACCATCAAAATCATTTTGATAACCTTCTCCATCATTTCTCCAAACTTCATCTCCATAACGGTTATAAACCAAGAATTGAGATTTAGGATATTCTTCTGCTGAAACAATAAAAAACTTATCATTTACACCATCAGCTCCTGGAGAAAATCCTTGTGGTATATAGAATTTAGGTTTAGGATTAATAGTGATGTAAACAGTAGCTCTATCACAAGTTCTAGTTTCTCCTACTGTTTTACAAAGTTCATAACAGAAAGAATCTTGACCAATCCCTATAGTATTGTTACTAATTGGATCGTAAGGATAATCATCTGCAGCCACATACGTAATCGTTCCATCTCCATTAACAGTAGCATTTCCATGTAAAGGCTCACTACATTTTGAAACTGTTTCAGTAGGGTCTTGAGTATCGTTATCTTTTACAGAAATAGTAACTGTTTCTTCTTGATTAATGGTTTTATAATCATCTCTGGCATTGATAGGCACAGTTACAATTACATAAGCAGTAGAACAAGTTTTGCTGGTATCACAAATAGTATATGCAAAAGAGTCAACTCCTGTGAATGAAGAAGCAGGAGTATAACAAAGAACACTGTCTTCAGTTTTAGAGATAGTACCACCATTTGCAGTAGTAGTATCAAAAGCAGTGATGGTAAATTTGTCTCCATTATCAATATCAAAATCATTAGTCAAAACATTGATATTTTGACATCCTTCCCAAGCATAATTCACTACATCTCTTACAGCTACTGGTGGGTCGTTTTTAGGAGTTACAGTTATAATCACTAAAACAGAATCACACAATGGATACTCATCACAAATAGTCACCCAAACTTGTTCTTTACCGTTATAGTCTTTAGGAGGAACCATTCCTATACAAGGTGTTACGCCTAAATTTTGAGAACCCTTTATTGGAGTAATTGTTTCAATAGGAGCTAACTGAGCGGGGCTAGTTAATATAGGAGTAGATACGGAAACAAAATCTCCATCAGCATCTGTGTAATTGAAACAATAGCTCGCAGATGAATCTTCTGGGTAAGTAACATACACAGTATCGATGCTTTTTCCTTTGTTATCTACTATTACAGGAGGATTAGCACATTGATTTACAGTAATATCTACACGATTTTGATCGTACAATCTTGGAGTTCCATTATCACCTGCTTGGTAAACAAAGAAATCGGCACCAAAATAATTGGTATCAGGAATATATAGATAAGTAGTCAAACTTAAACGAACTACTTTACCATGTGCAGGCAAACCTATCACACCATTTCCTAAAGAGTCGCTCAATGTAATTACACCACCCTCTGGGTCGTAATCATTTGCTATTACATTTATAATTAAAGAGTCATTTCTACAAAGAGAACCGTTATCAGGAACAATAGTTGGCTTAATCCCGTTACATTTGTTAGGAGTAATGGTTACATCTACTCGTACGCTATCAGAACCACACAAATTGTTTACCTTATAATAGAAGAAATCTTGTAACCCTACTTTAGTGCTATCTGTACAAATATATACCACTTTATTACCCACTACAGTAGCAGTACCATATTGAGGCGTGCTTACATTTGTAATAGTTAAAGCGCCACTATTGATAGGGTTAAAATCATTCATTAAAACATTAAAAGTATTAGAGCATAAAGAAGAATACCCTGCATATTCCAAATCGGCATAACCAGTAGGTTTACCACAAGGTCTTTGATCTACTTGAATAACTAACCATCCAGTAGAAGAACCACAATCAGTTTTAACCAAATACTTAACTGAGTCAATTCCAAATGCAGTACCACTCGCAATGTAATTTACTTGATTTCCTACAACAGTAGCAGTTCCATATTTGGGAATATTTACCAAGGTAACTGTAGTGGTTCCAAAACCGCTGGTGTTGGTATCATTTGCTAATACATTTACCGTAATAGTATCTTGTTGAATAACGAAAGCTTCATCAGTTGCTGTTTTTACAGCATCACAATGTCTTTCATCTAATACAACTTGTGCTGTATCACAATTTTTACCAGCAGGACAAGTGTCACATACTACATAGGTAAGTGTATCTAGACCAACATAAACTGAATCGCCAGTAAAATTAATCTTTCCATTACTTACTACTGCTTTCCCATGCGAAGGACCCGATAAAACAGTTACCGCCAAAGGACCTCCAGCAATATTTACATCATTTGATGTAACATTTAAAGAAGTTAAAATATTATTATAAACACTGTAAGCATCGTCAAAAGCTGAAGGAGCAGGACAATATGGTTTTACATAAACATATACATTTGCAATGCCGCTATTTCCACAAGCATTATAAATTCGGTAAGTAAACTGATCTAAACCTGTAAATCCAGGTGTAGGAGTATACACAACTTCGGTATCATTCAATACAGTAACTGTACCATGACTAGGAGGCGTAACTAATACCAATGAATCGCTTGTCAAAGGTTGACCACTACCGAAATAGGTAATATCGTTATTAGCTACATCAATGGTTTTGGGTACATTTCTAAGGGTGGTATCTAAATCTCCTTTAGGGAAAGGTTGATCACATTGAGCTGATAAATTTATCGAACTGAATGATAAAAAAAGTACCGAAAGAACTGTAAATGCGTTAACTAAACGTAAGTTGACTTGTTTCATGTTGAAAAAATATGTGCAATAATAGAATTTATTTTATAAAATGTCAAATATATGTTTTTATCATTCATGCAGAATAAATCTAGGTAAAATATTTTACTGATACATTTCTTGTTGATTGGGGAAATCTCTGCTTTTTACATCATTCACATAAGATGCTACTGCATTTTGAATTTCATCGCTCAATTCTAAATACCTTCTCACAAACCGAGGGCGAAACTCCTTATTGATTCCCAGCAAATCGTGCGAGACTAATACTTGGCCATCTACCCCTGCCCCTGCTCCTATTCCTATAGTAGGCACTATTAAACTCTTTGAAACCTCCTGTGCTAAAACTGCAGGTATCTTTTCCAGCACTATTGCAAAGCAACCAAACTTCTCTAAAAGGATGGCATCCTCTTTTAACTTTTTAGCCTCTGCTTCCTCCCGAGCGCGCACTTCATACGTTCCAAATTTATAAATAGACTGCGGAGTTAATCCCAAATGACCCATTACTGGAATGCCAGCCGTTAAGATTCTTTCTATCGATTCTCTAATTTCACCTCCGCCCTCTACTTTTACGGCATGTGCCCCCGACTCTTTCATAATACGAATGGCAGATTCCAAAGCCAGCCTTGAGTTTCCTTGATAAGAACCAAAAGGCAAATCCACTACTACTAATGCTCTGTTTACCGCTCTCACCACCGAAGATGCATGGTATATCATTTGATCTAGGGTAATAGGTAATGTAGTTTCGTGACCCGCCATTACATTAGAGGCAGAATCCCCCACCAGTATAATATCTACTCCCGCAGCATCTATAATTTTTGCCATAGAAAAATCATAGGCTGTCAGCATAGCTATTTTTTGTCCGTTTTCTTTAAACTCCTGAAGAATGTGAGTAGTAATGCGCTTTATCTCTTTGTGTACAGACATGATTTGGATTTGATGGAGCAAAAGAGTGAAAACTATTTGAGCTAGACAAGTTACCCCTCAACTTGTAAATATGAATGCTCATTTTAAGCGGAGTACTACTTACTTTTTATTGTTTTTAGTAATAGTAAAAGAAAAATTTGCTTTTCCAATGCATCCTTTTATATTTGCAGTCCAAAATTTATAAAAATGAAAAAAGACATTCACCCAAGCGATTATAGAACGGTAGTATTTAAAGATATTTCTTGCGATAAATCTTTCTTAACTAAATCAGCGGCTAAATCTAAAGAAACCATTAAATGGGAAGACGGAAATGAGTACCCTTTAATTAAAGTGGAAATTTCAAACGAATCTCACCCTTTCTTTACTGGTAAGATGAAGTTTGTAGATACTGCAGGTCGTATCGATAAATTCAAAAAGAAATACGCAAAATAATTTTTTTGCTTAGCATACATTTTAAAGCCTCGATTTTTTCGGGGCTTTTTTGTTTTCTACACACTCCTAAAATTGTAGAATTCTTACTAAAATTGTTGAGAATTCCTTTATCTTAATATTTTCACGCTTTATATTTTCAAACCATAAAAATAAATTATGAAAAATCTTATTCTTTTTCTTTCTCTAAGTTTAGTACTTGTATCCTGCAAGAAAGGATTTACCACCAAACAATCTGGTAAATTTACTGCAAATGGGGTGGTTTATAATGTAGGTGAAAATGGTATGAGTGCTTCTTACTATACTAGTGGCAGCCAATACCTTCGTATATCTAGTACCGGAGCTTCTGGTGGTACATATCAAACAGAAATTGTGGTTGATTTAACCAAAGTAAACTCTACTGAAACAATTGCTAATAAACAAGATGGATTTAGCTATATACAAACTGGGGCTAATGTCTATTATCCACTTTCTGGCCAATGGAAAATTACGAGCCACGAAGAGGGAAACCCAGCCACCAGACATACAGAAGGAACCTATTCTATGATTGTTAGAAATCCTAATCCGCCCTACGATATTATAAATATTACAGATGGCTATTTCTTTGTAAATAATTACTAACTCTAACTAAAGCTAACTGGTACAAACCGCTAGTAAATTTCTTTTTAAATCAAAACAGAAAAGCCTCAAAAAATTGAGGCTTTTCTGTTTTGATAATTTTCAAATTATTTCTTTGTTAATTTATGTGTGTCTATCATCTTAAATTCATTTTCTTTTCACCACATAAATTTGTTTTTCAAAAAAAACCTTCTTACTTCGGTTTTGAAAGTAACTTTTAGGAGTTATTTATTATTCATTAAAAACCTTTTTATGGCTGACAAGAAAACAGACAAATTAGATTTAAAAGAACTTAGTTTTTCGCAATCCGTTTCGTACTACTTTGACAAAGCAGCACCGCACACCAAAGCACCGCAAGGTTTATTGGAACAAATTAAAGCTTGTAACTCTATCTACAAGATGAATTTTCCTGTCAAATTTGGCAATGAAATAAAAGTAATAGAAGCCTATCGGGTGCAGCATTCCCACCATCGTATGCCTACCAAAGGAGGTATCAGATATTCCATTCATGTAGACCAAGATGAAGTGATGGCATTGGCCGCATTAATGACCTACAAATGTGCTATTGTAGATGTGCCTTTTGGAGGGGCTAAAGGAGGTATCAAAATCTCCCCTAGAAACACACCACCAGAAGTGCTCGAAAACATTACCAGAAGATACACCACCGAACTCATAAAAAAGAACTTTATAGGACCTGGATTAGATGTGCCTGCGCCCGACTATGGTACAGGTGAAAAAGAGATGGCTATTATTATGGATACTTACATGACTATGAAACCAGGCGATGTAGATGGCTATGCTTGTGTTACTGGAAAGCCCGTTTCTCAAAATGGAATTAAAGGAAGAACGGAAGCTACTGGACGCGGAGTGGTGTATGCACTCAATCAAGTTTGCAGTTATGCCGATGACATGAAAAAACTAGGATTGACTACTGGATTGGAAGGTAAAAAAATCATCATTCAAGGATTGGGAAATGTGGGGTATCATACCGCTAATATCATTTCCCAATACGGTGCCATAGTGATAGCTGTGGCAGAAGCAGAAGGTGCTGTGTACAATGCAAAAGGAATAGACCCTGTGGCACTTTTTAAACATCGTCAAGAAACCAAATCGGTACTCAATTTCCCTGGTGCAAAAAACATTAAAAACTCTGCGGAAGCTCTAGAAATGGAATGTGATATTTTAATTCCTGCTGCATTAGAAAAACAAATCACCCACGAAAATGCACCGCGCATAAAAGCTAAGATTATAGCAGAAGCGGCCAATGGTCCTGTAACACCTGCAGCCGAGCAAATTTTGCTAAAAAAAGGGATTGTTATTATACCAGATATTTACATCAATGCAGGTGGTGTTACGGTTTCTTATTTTGAATGGTTAAAGAATTTATCGCACGTTCGTTTTGGTCGTATGCAAAAAAGATTTGAAGAAAAATCGCAACGCAATATGATTGAATTGGTAGAATCTATTACAGGTCAAAAAGCTACTAAAGCGCAAATAGAAACTGTGATTCACGGAGCCGATGAAATTGATTTGGTAAATTCAGGATTAGAAGATACCATGATTAAGTCTTATAACGACATTCGCGAATTTTATAAAGGGCATCGTTCTATCAACGATATGCGTACAGCAGCCTTTGCACTTTCTATCAATAAAATAAAAGACGCGTATTACGCTATGGGAATCTTCCCTTAATTGAATGTGTTTCTTTCAACCATTAAAAGAGTTTCGGATTATTTCGGAACTCTTTTAATTTCAGTCAAACTCTCTTTACTTTTTCATAAAAACATTTACCTTCGTTATCCTTAAAAATAGTACCCATGGATTTAAAACAAATACAAGAATTAGTGAAACTAGTCAACAAATCAGGACTTTCTGAATTGACTGTAAAAGAGGGGGAGTTTGCCATTACCATAAAAACCAACAACGGTCAAAACGTAGCTGTACCTGTACAACAATATGCGCCTGCTACTCCAGTAGTAGTAGCTCCTCAAATACAAGCGGAGCAAAAGAATGAAATGGCTACTCCTGTTGTAAAAAACGAAAACACCTTCACTTTTAAATCTCCAATGATTGGTACTTTCTACCGCAAACCGGGAGCTGATAAAGACCCTTTTGTAAAAGTAGGCGACACTATTAAAACAGGTGATGTACTTTGCATTATTGAAGCCATGAAGTTATTTAACGAAATAGAATTTGATGGTACAGAAGCCAAGGTGGTAAAAATACTTATTGACGATGCTTCGCCTGTAGAGTACGACCAGCCGTTGTTTTTATTAGAAAAAATATAATCAGACAATATGATAATGTGAGAATTGGTGAATTAGCGAATGAGAGATTTTTGTTTCATTGGTTAATCTGCTAAGTAAGTAAATCAGCAAATAATTTTATGTTCAAAAAAATTCTCATAGCCAATCGTGGCGAAATAGCACTCCGCATCATTCGTACTTGCAAAGAAATGGGCGTAAAAACAGTGGCTGTTTATTCCACTGCCGATAGAGATAGCTTGCATGTACGCTTTGCCGATGAAGCCGTATGTATAGGTCCTCCTAAAAGCAAAGACTCCTACCTAAACATGCAGAACATAATGGCAGCCGTAGAATTAACGGGTGCAGATGCGGTACATCCTGGCTATGGTTTCTTAGCAGAGAATGCCGAGTTTGCAGAATTGTGTGCGCACTACAACGTGAAATTTATAGGACCTACGCCTTCTCAAATGCGGGCAATGGGCGATAAAATTACCGCCAAAGAAACCATGATAAATGCAGGGGTACCTTGTATTCCAGGTTCTGGTGGTTTGTTGGAATCATTTGAAAAAGCAAAAGAAACAGCAAAAATAATAGGCTACCCTGTAATTATAAAAGCTACTGCTGGTGGAGGTGGAAAAGGAATGCGGGTAGTTTGGGAAGAAGCACAGTTAGAAAAAAATTACGACATGGCGCGCACCGAAGCCGGTGCATCGTTTAACAACGATGGTGTGTACATGGAAAAATTTATAGAAGAACCACATCACATAGAAATACAAGTAGCGGGTGATCAGTTTGGAGGTGCTACGCATTTAAGCGAGCGCGATTGTTCGGTTCAGCGCAGACACCAAAAATTAGTTGAAGAAGCCCCTTCTCCTTTTGTAGATGCAGCCCTTCGCAAAAAGATGGGAGATGCTGCTGTAAAAGCAGTACAGGCTATTAATTACGAGGGAGTGGGTACTATAGAATTTTTGGTAGATAAAAACAAAAACTACTACTTCATGGAAATGAACACCCGTATTCAGGTAGAACATCCTGTTACGGAAGAAGTGATGGATTTTGATTTAATTAAAGAACAACTTTTAATTGCTGCAGGTATTCCTATTTCGGGTGAATTGTATTTTCCAGAAAAAATGCATGCTATTGAATGCCGTATTAATGCAGAAGATTCTCTAAATAATTTTGCTCCCTCTCCAGGTAAAATTACGGCACTACATACACCCAAGGGTTATGGAGTGCGTGTAGACACACATATTTATGCGGGTTACACAGTTCCTCCTTTTTACGATTCGTTGTTAGCTAAAGTTATTTGCCGTGCTAAAACACGCCAAGAAGCAATAGTAAAAATGGATAGAGCCTTAAAAGAATTTATTATTGAAGGTGTAAAAACTACCATTCCATTTCACATTGCACTAATGGCTAACGAAGAGTTTCGCTCTGGCAAATACGACACCGGTCTTTTAGAGCGTTTCGATTTTGCAGCTGCTATTAGAGAAGGGCATGAGCATTAAATCATAAGTTGCAAGTCACAAGTCAAAATTCGCAAGTCAAAATTCGCGAGTGTTTCTGCTGTTGTCAGATACTTTTAAATCCTTATTTTTTTGTGAATGATAGAATCTCATATCACCACAATATTTCTACCCCTAAATTTTGGTCGTTGGTTTAAATTGTGAAAACTGTGTTTCGATTTTTTCGTAACATCACTCACACAATTAATCCTATCCTTTTATGAAAAAAAATTGGCTTGCTTTTTCCATTAGTTTACTATCAATTTTTAGTTTTCATTTTTCTTCTAAAGCAGCCACTACCCCACCCGACCACTATTTGGTGAGTTATGAATTAAAATACTCTTACAGCCAAGATTCGCTTGATAGATTTTGGAAAAATTCGCATATTCCACAGATAGCTGTAAAGGTTCGCAATGCTGTAGATATGTACGAAGTTACCTACAAAGGCATGTGGCTCGATAGCACCTATATCATGGCTAAAGGTGTTATGTATGTACCTAAAGCAGTGAAGCCCTCAGCCGAAATGGTGTACTGCCATGGCACACGTATTTCGCTCAATCAAACCTATGGCATACAAGACTTAGAACAGGTAGTTTGCATGATGCATGCCGTAGATAATTATGTAGCTATTTTTCCTTTCTATTACGGATTTGGTGGGGGTGAAAAAGAGCATGTGTATCAAGATGCTTGGACCGAAGCTATGGCAACAACCTACATGATTAAAGCCTGTCGCGAAATATATCCGCAAATTGGTAGAAGTACCTCTGGGCAACTGTTTCTGACTGGCTACTCACAAGGTGGACACGCCTCTTTGGCTACTCACAAAATGCTAGAATCAGGTTCTTTCCCCGAAGTAAAATTAACTGCCTCCTCGCCTATGTCGGGAGCGTATGATATGACAGGCGTGCAATCCAAAACCATGTTTAAGAATTATGACCAGCCGCATTATTTGCCGTATTTAATTCTGTCGTATCAATACGCCTATCATCTTTGGCCAGGCGATGTGTACGAGGTTTTTAAAGAGCCTTACAGAACCAAAATGAGAGAAGTATTTGCACAGCCACGTGTCAAAGATTTTGGCGATGTGAATGCCATGCTACCCAGAGTGCCAGGCGAAATGTTGGTAGATAGCGTGGTAGAGCGATTCAACTCCGATACTAGTTTTGCATTCACTTGTAAGTTAAAAGAAAATTGCCTTTGCAATTGGGTGCCTAAAGCGCCCGTACAATTCTGCGCTTGCTATGGCGATAACGAAGTCATGTATCAAAACACCGAAGTAGCCTATGCCGCCATGCATGCACAAACAGATGTAGTTCACAAGAGAGTATTCGGCAAACATCTTTCGCACAACCCATGTGCTCCTTTTGCTATTCTGTATTCCAAATACTTTTTTGACAATTTCAGAAAAGGGAAAAAACACCCCGAACGCTTGCAGGCAGGTAAAAAGATGCTCATAGCCATAGGAGTAGATATAGCCAATCGCCAAGCCCTGAAACACATGAAAAGAACAGGAAAAGTAGAAGGCGATGCGCTAGCTAGTATGAAGAAAAAGAAATAGAATTAAAGTTATCCATTCAGCAACTCCTCCATAGCAGCAGCTACTTTCTCCGCATTCGGGAGCATCGCTTTTTCAAGATTTTCATTGAGAGGAATAGCTGGGGTATTGACCGCACCTATTATTTTGACAGGAGCATCGAGGTATTGAAAACAATGTGATGCTATTCTACCCGCTATACTTTCCGCAAAGGAGTTGGTGATGGTTTCTTCGGTGAGCACGATTACCTTTCCATGGCGTTTCACACAGGCGTAAATCGCCTCTTCATCGAGGGGATTTAAAGTGCGTAAATCCAAGACTTCCACGCAGCCCTTAAAACCCTTAGCAGCATTCAGCGCCCAATGCACGCCCATACCATAGGTAATCACCGTGAGGCTTTCACCGCTTTCTGTTTTTCCTTTGTCAGCTTCTAATGCTATTCTAGCCTTTCCTAAAGGAATAACATAATCACTATCCGGCTCTATTGTTTTGGCAGCATCAGTACCTTTTACTTTGCTCCAATAAAGCCCTTTGTGTTCAAGCATCACCACAGGGTTCGGGTCATAAAAAGCTGCCTTCATTAAGCCCTTCATATCTGCAGCATTAGAAGGGTACACCACTTTAATTCCTTTCAATTGCAGAAGTACACTTTCCACGCTTGATGAATGATAAGGTCCACCACTACCATACGCCCCCGTAGGAATTCGTATTAAAGTTTGCACGGGAAATTTTCCGTTACTCAAATAACAAGAGCGAGAAACTTCTGTAAAAAGCTGATTGATTCCAGGAAAAATATAATCTGCAAACTGCACTTCTACGATTGGCTTACAGCCTGCAGCGCTCATACCTACAGTGCTTCCTACAATGTATGCTTCCATAATAGGAGTATTAAACACACGCTGGTCGCCATACTTTTTTGCTAGCAAAGCCGCTTCACGAAACACTCCACCTAGCTCTCCTCCAACATCTTGTCCGTATAATAATGCTTCTGGATGTTCCTTTAAAATTTCATCTACAGCATGGAGAGCAGCATCTACCATCATCACAATTTCTCTATTAGCGGGAGAGCGATTTCCACTTTCTTCATTAATAGTTGTGGGAGCAAAAATATGAGTAGTTAAATCTTCTTCTGTGGGACTAGGCTCGAGTTGTGCTCGTTCAAAATCGTCTGCTACCAGTGCTTTCACCTCCGCTTCTATGTTTGTAATGGTTTCTTTCGTAGCAATTTTACTTTCCAAAAGAAATTGAATCAACTTTGGATAAGGGTCGCGCAAGGCATCACTTTCTAAATTCTCTTTTGAGCGATACCACTCTTTTCGAACACCTGATGTATGATGATTCAGCAACGGAACTTTCGCATGAACCAGATAAGGTTTACGGTCTTTGCGAACGAGTGCTACTACTTTTTCGAGTGTGCTATATGACTCTTCAAAATCGCTACCATCAATGGTTTCCACTCGTAGCCCTTTAAAGCCGAGGGCATAGTCGGCTGCATTCATCTTTCTGATTTCAGAAGCATGTGCCGAAATATCCCATTCATTGTCTTGCACCAAATAGATGATAGGATAGTCATGCAACACCGCCATTTGCAATGCCTCTGCCACTTCACCTTCTGTGACCGATGCATCGCCCAGCGAACAAACTACAACAGGCTCCTCTCCTCTTTTAAACGAAGCGATGCCTTGTGTTTCCTTGTATTGCAACCCTTGTGCGGTACCAGTAGCGGGTATCACTTGCATACCAGTAGCCGAAGATTGATGCGGAATTTTGGGCACATCTTCACGGGTGCTACTAGAACTAGGGTGCGAATAGTACGTTCTTCCTCCCGAAAAATAATCTGTTTTTTTAGCGAGTAGCTGCAACATTAAATCATAAGGAGTAAATCCCAAACCCAACAAAAGACTATCATCGCGGTAATAGGGAAACACAAAATCTTGTGGCTTCAATTGCAGGGCAGCAGCCAATTGTATGGCCTCATGACCGCGAGAAGTAGCATGTACATATTTCGCACAAATATCTTTTCGCTCCTCATATAATTCTGCCATTGCTTTGGCAGTAGCCATCAATCGAAATGCGCGAAGAGTAGTATCTTTATTGGGCTTCAATCTGAATCATTTTTATTGCAAACGAAACTAATATATTGAAACAAATAATAGGAAACTAAAGCACTTTTTCTAATTTTGGCAACCAAGATTTTGGCCCAGTGGTGAAATTGGTAGACATACCATCTTGAGGGGGTGGCGCTGTTAAAGGCATGTGAGTTCGAATCTCATCTGGGTCACTCAACGGAAAGAGTCAATGTAGTTGATTCCTTTCCGTTTTTTATTTTAAAAATTCACCCGATATTTTAAAGTGCTTCCTTGTACCTCTCTAAGCACTTACCTCTGGCTATTTCATGCACTACTATAGGCTGAGGATAAGCAGGAGTGCCGTATTCAGGCACCCATTTTTTTACATACTTTAAATCTTTATCAAATTTTTCTAACTGCGCTGCGGGATTAAAAATTCTAAAATAGGGTGCCGCATCGGTACCACTACCGGCAGCCCATTGCCAGCCACCATTATTAGCAGCTAAATCAAAATCCAATAACTTTTCTGCAAAATATGCTTCTCCCCACCGCCAGTCAATCAGTAGATGTTTACAAAGAAAACTTGCCACTACCATACGCACCCTGTTGTGCATAAAACCTGTTTCATTCAACTCACGCATTCCCGCATCTACCAAGGGGTATCCTGTTTTTCCTTCGCACCATTTTTGGAATTGCTTCTCATTATTTTCCCAACGAATATGATCGTATTGTTTTTTAAATGCACCTTTTACAACATGCGGAAAGTGCCAAATAATCTGCTGATAAAAATCTCGCCAAATTAATTCGTTTACAAATGTTTGATTTTTGGGGAGTGCAAACGCTAGTAATTTACGAACACTCAAGGTACCAAAACGCAAATGAATACCCAATCTGGAAGTACCCATAATGGCAGGGAAATTACGTTGCTCCGTATACTGATTTACAACTTTTGCTGGAATGATTTTCGCAGGAAAAAGAGTATCGCTTATCTGAAACCCTATCTGCTCTAACGAAGGAATAACAATAGGTTCAGTTTTACAAAAATTAGAAACATACTGAAGAGATGGATATAATTTAGCATAAAAATCGTTCAATTTTAATCGCCACTTTTTACTGTAAGGAGTAAAGACAGTGTAAGGTTTTCCATCATCCTTTATTACTTCATCCTTTTCAAAAATTACATGGTCTTTGAATGTTTTAAAAGAAATTTTTTTGGAAGAAAGTAACTCATTTACCGAAGCATCTCGTTCGAGCGCATAGGGCTCAAAATCATGATTGGTGAAAACTTCGTTGATGTCATATTCATTCAATAATTCTCTCCATACAGCAACTGGGTCGCCTACTTTTACAAGCAAAGCAGAATTGTATGACTCTAGCTGTTTTTGAATTGATAAGATGGTTTCATAAATAAACAAAACGCGTTTATCAGCTCTGTCGTTGAGTTTAGAAAGGATAGTATTATCAAAAATAAAAAGTGCTAGAACTGGTTTCCCTGATTTGAGAGCATGATACAATCCTGCATTATCATCAAGTCTTAAATCTCTTCTGAACCAAAATATATTTACGGATGGCATCTTACATTTTACTTCTCAAACAATTATTCAAGATATTGGTTCAATCTAAAACCAAACTATGATTCAACAACTTTATAAATTCCTGTGCTCTGATACTGGCAAAACTTTTCCCATCCAAAAGTGAAATGGATTGAATGCCTTTTACGGCATTGGTAAGAAATATTTCTTCTGAATTCAGCAAGTCTTCTTTTGAAATATTCTTTTCAACCACAGAAATATTATTCTCCATAAATAACTGCAGCAAATACCTTCTCATGACACCATCTATACCTCCTTCTAATAAAGGAGGAGTAATGATTTCAGCCCCTTTTACAATAAAAACATTAGAAGTATTAGATTCGGCAATTCTAGAAAACTGATTGACTAATATACATTCATCCGCACCTTCTTCTTCTGCATACAAAGCGGCCATTACATACCCCAAAGCTGCTGTAGTTTTAAGTGCAGAAAATTTATGCACAGCAACTAATTCAGGATAAAAAACAGCCGTTTTTTCGGAATGAATAAAATGCGAAGGATTACTTTCTTGCATACTAATCACCACATCCGATTCATTGCTGTTAGGCAAATACAAACCCTCCCCTTTTCTACTTAGCTGTAAACGAATGCGAGCGTTTTTTAATTGATTTCTTTCAGCCAATTCTGCTAGAATAGAAGAGATATTTAATAAAGAAAAATGTGCAGGTAATTCTAGTTTTAGGAGTTGCGCTGACTTAATAAGGCGCACTATGTGACCTTCTAAAAGTGGTGCCACCCCATTAAAAAAAGCAATGGATTCAAAGCA
The DNA here is from genome assembly GCA_044228065.1 of Chitinophagales bacterium. Taxonomy (GTDB): domain Bacteria; phylum Bacteroidota; class Bacteroidia; order Chitinophagales; family LD1; genus JBGAVP01. The sequence continues at coordinate 65,415 of JBGAVP010000019.1, forward strand.
ACCATCTCCATATTTTACGGATCTACTTTGAGCATTAAAAAGAGGAGTTTGCGCATCTAAAAACTGACCATTAAAATAAAGCTGTGACATGTTAGAGGAGCTATGCACTATTTTACTTTCAAAACTTTTGTCACAAATTTATTTCCCTCATGAGTAAGTTCCATAAAACAATACCCCTCTGAAAGCCTTGTTAAATCTATCTTTGAAGATACTACTTCTTTACTTTCTGAGATTAACTTTCCTTGCAAATCATACAGTTTATAATTGCAATTTTTACACTGTAGCCAAATAAAATCTTTAGCAGGATTCGGGGAAATATAAATGTCATTTGCATGTAACTCTTCTACAGAATTTACAATCTTCTCATAGCTAACTATTTTGGAGGTGGTAACTTTACATCCTTTAGCACTTGTTATAGAAAAGGTTGCTAAATAATTTCCAGATTTAGAATAACCATGAGTAGGACTCAATAACTGACTGCTATCGCCATCTCCAAACTTCCATTGAAAACTGACTCCATTAGAAGCATCACCTACAAAATACACACTATCCCCTTTCACTGAAAAAGTAAAATTTGCACGCGGGCAAGTATCTAATGTAAAGCTCTTAAATGTAGTATCGGCACAATATCCATTACTTACAATTAAACGAGTGGTATAGGTAATACCTTTGGGGAAATTATGTGCAGGATTAGGAATGAGCGCAGTATCTCCATCACCAAAAGAATATCTCCAAGATTTTGCATCTATAGAACTATCGCTATAAACTACGGCTAACTGAGTATTGCTATAACCAAAATTGGCAATAGGTCTCTTTATTACTTTTACGACAAAACTATACTCATCTCCATTTACATCATTCAAAGTCATCTCCCGTACTTTTACTGTGAAAGTTCCACTGGTAGTCCATTTTACTAGTATTTGATTTTTATTTTGAGAAAGAATATTTCCACCTCCGCTTATACTCCAACAATAGGTGCTTCCATTTCTTAATGCTACAGAATAATTTCCTTTTTCATTTACACAAACAGTGCTATCGCCAATTATAGTTAGAGGTAATGGTTTCAAAATTTCTAACAAAAAAGGTTTCGTATATTTTAGAACAGTGTCCAAAACCGCTGTGGGGTTTAAACTCAGCAACCAAGGCTCGTGTCCTAATCCTATTAAAGGCACGAGTTTATTTTTGATTCCAACAGAAGTTAATCTTCTGTGAATAGGAACGCTTCCGTATACTACAGGAAAAATAGGGTATCCAAATGGATGCCCGCCAATGTAGGGAACTAGACTATCCTGATCGCCATGAAAGGAAATAACGGGCACATTATGCTTTGTAGCACTCGTAATAAAAGAAGTATCTAAAATAGCTCCCCAGTGATTCATAATGCCCCGCGGTTTGGGCATGTGTTGATTATTATCTGAATTAGTACTACAATCAAAACATCCCAAATTATCTGGCTCCAGTGTAATGCCTTGATAAGAAATAGGTGCTTGGTTTTGATCCATAAAAGTAGAATGCAATCCTGAAAAACAACCAGCACTGGAACCTGTTAAAAAGATGGCAGCAGTATCTACCCTATACTGTGTTGCACGCTGCGCTATAAAACGTACAGCTGCTCTCAAATCTTGTGCAGCTCTATATACAGCACGCTCTGTACTGGCTCCGCTTAACGTATTAAATCCAATTCTATAATTAATGGAGACAACCACATAACCACATTTGGCTAAATATTCGCAGTAAGAAGGAATAGGTGGTTGTGTTTTAAATCCTATTAAAAAGGCCCCACCAAACGCATACACGATCAATGGTCTATTCTTTAGTGTATCACCTGTAGGCTCATAAATATCTAAAGTCAAATCTTGAGGAATTAATGCAGCATAGGCAAATGCATTCCCATATTTGATATCTGATGTAACTGTGACTTTATGAAAAATAGTATCGCTGTATCTATTCGAAATACAATTTTGAGAAAAGGAGAAAAGCACAGCAACGCAAAATGCCAAAAAGAATAACAATCTTTTCATTCTATATTTTTCTCTAAGGTAAAAAAAAGCCCGCACAATAAAAGTGCAGGCTGATGGTATTTTTCTTGAAAATTTTTAAAACTTATATTCAGAGAAAGTTTCTGAAAATTCATCTGCTCTAAAAACAGGATTTACATTCAAATTAGAATATTCATATTTCTCAAAAACGCCTTTCTCATCACTCATTTCTTGATAGATTGGAAAATTAATTTGTTCATCAATATATAAAACAGTTCTCTTTGCATAACTAGTGGGTACTTTTAAAGTCTTTCCAGCTACATTATCATCAAAGTGTTTTAAGCCATTTAAATCCATAATAGCAGATTCTGGAATAAGCAATCTTCTAGCAAAGGTATATAAATCCTCTCCTGCCAATCCAGTAGCATTTACATAAGCATAAGTAGGGTCATCTATTACTACTTTGTAGCATTTTTTTCCATTGTAAGTAACTTCGCCTTCTAGTTTAAACACCTTATCAAAACCACCCTGCGCGTCCGCTCTTTTAATTCCTTCATTCATTAATTTATGTACTATCATAAAACCAGAAGTAAGAATGGTATGATGCTGATCTTTTGTCAAAAGACTACTTGTATGAGGTAGGTTTAACGAGGGCAAATACTTCCCTGGATTCACCCTTACTTTATCACCACGCTCTCCCTTTGCATAAAGCAGCTCAGTTCCCTTATTTAACTCACTCAAAATCTTTCCATAAATCTTGTGAGGGCTCACATTTATTTTCGTAAAAATTTCTGTCACATTGGGTGCAGCTTTTCCTTTTATGCGTTCTGTTCCTTTCATAGTATATACAGAACCTTTGTTTTTAATAATTGCATTTAGCATATTATCAATTACCTTGCGAGCGGGGCTCGCTTCAGTAGGCTTAGCTTGTGTTTGAGACAAACCTACCACCAACAATAACAACAACGTAACTACAGAAATTTTCTTCATTTTCGATTTTAATTTTTAAATAGATATACCTAATTTCTTATAAACAAAACTCATTATCCAAGCTGGTCCTATTAGTAAAAACTGAAGGTCTTTTAAAAAAGATGGCTTCTTACCTTCTACACTGTGACCCCAAAACTGAAATACCCAAGCTGTAACAAAAATACCCAAAGATACCGCCCACAAAGGAGCTATACCAGAATTATAAATTAGATGACAAACGTAAAGGCACAGAAGCGAAAATAGTGCCATACCTACAGAAAGAGATTTGGAAAGCATAAAATAATACAATACAGCGGCTACCATTAGCACCACCGCTACATTTAAATGATACCCAGAACTGCCTAACTCCATTCTAAAAGGAATAGAATAAAACAAACCTACTACCGTAAAAAAAATCAAAGGAACACACACAAAATGCACCATTTTATTGGTGGGATTTTGGTGACTCACGGCATATTCAGAGAGCCATTCTTGAATTGTTTTCATATTAAATATTTTTGATGAATTTAATTTTTATACAATACTAAATTACGTTTCGCTCTGATATAAACAAAAAAAGTCCCGCATTATTTGCGAGACTTTTAAGAATATTTTTAAAGATTTATTATTCTGAAATTACAAACTTTTTAGTAGCCGATGTTTTTCCGTTTCCTATAGAAAGAATATAAACACCATTAGGCATATCGTTTCTCTTGATAATAGTTTCGTTCATGCCACTTCTTACAGAAATAGTATTGTTATATACTTCTCTTCCTAAAATATTAAACAAACGAATTGTTTCAGTACCTGCAGTTTCAGCAGCAAAAGAAACCTTTGCTTCTGAGTTCATAGGATTTGGAACCAAAGTAAGAGCAGTAATTCCGTTACTGTTTACTTCATTTATTCCTAGTGGACAAGTTTTACTTGCTTTAATTCCAGGGATAGAAGGCTTAATGGTATCAGAGCCCGTGCTAGTACAAATCGCTCCTTGTTCAGTCACACGCAAATACAAATAAACTTTTCCAAAGTCTGCATTCAAATATTCATATTCATATCCAGAACCTGCTGTAGGATCCGTGTCAGCAGAAATAATCAATCGCAAATTATATTGTCCTGCAGCATCTGTTGTTTTCCCTGTAAATCTTATACAACCTGAATTGTCTTTTGCAAACTCATTCGTAGCACTACTAGTAGACCAACAAATTCCACATGGTAAATTTTCAATGGAATCAATTCTAATTCCTTGAAGATTTACAGTTTGTGGTGGAGAACCAGGTATAGAAGCAGTAAATGATGTATAACATTTAAACTTATATAGAACAGTATCGTTAATTCCTCGCTCCATACAACCATAGACATTTTGATTTCCAAATCCATAAACACTCAAGGGCAAACCACAATCTAAAGCGGGACTTGCATCACAGTGTTGTGCAGCAGCTTGCTGTGAAAAGAACAAAGTAGATGCTGATAAAATAGTAAGTAATAGTTTTTTCATTTCGATAATTTTTGTTTTAAAATAATTTAAAAGTAAAAGTAACTAAAAGTTTCAGCAAACGGATATATTTCACCAGCAAATATCCACATCTCAAAAAATCTTGTACAAAAAAAAATCCCGCCTTTTGAGCGGGACTTTTTTAATTTTTTTCAGTTATTCAATTATTCTATAACAACTCTCTTAGTGATAGAACCATTAGCATTTGTTAAAGAGAACAAGTAAACACCTGGTAATAAGTTACCTCTTTCCAAAGTAATGTTATTAGCACCAGATTGAACAGAAACTTCTCTTCTTAAAACTTCAGAACCAATTACGTTAGTCAATCTAGCTGTGTAGTTTGCTTCGTTTTCTGCAAAGAAATTAACTTGAGCAGTAGTAGTGAATGGATTTGGAACAACCGTTACTGATTTAATATCTGTAGTTGCATCGTTAATTCCTGCACAAACTGGAGCTGCAATAAAGAAGTTAGTTTTACCAGCTACAGTATCTATAGGAGTACAGCAAATAGCTGCAGCTGTTTTAATTCTTACATAGAATCTCAATCCAGCAAGTGTTTCTGCATCTCCAGGAATAGCAGTCGAAGAACCTTTAGGATAAACCTTAATTTTAATAACCAATTTGTATTGACCAGCAGGTGCATTAGTAGTTCCAGTAACTTGAATTACACCTGTTTCTCCAGCTAAAAATGTATTACCAGCTTTAGTAGATTTCCAGCAAAGACCAGCTGGTAGGTTACCAATAGAATCAATAGTCAATTTATCTATTAGACCAACAATAGGTGCAGTAGTGTAATTTTCAAAATAGATTTTTTGATCTACTGCTACTCCTTGAACTTGACAAGGCAAAGAATCTGAAACAGGAGAAAGACCAGCAGTACCAGTAGCCAATTTGGGTTGAACGCTAGAAAGACCAGAGTAACAGTTTTGTGCAAAAGCACCACTAATTACAGTAGCACAAAGAGAAAGAGTAAAAATTAATTTTTTCATGTGTTTGTTTTTTTGGTTAAATAAATATTGTTTCAAAAGTAATTAGCATTTATGATAAAAACAATGATGTGGATAAAAAAGAAGAACAAATGTTTTGTTAAAAGCAGAGAAGGGGAAATTCCTTCTCTGCATAAAATATTATTCAATTACTACTTTGGCATTTGTCTTTTCTGTTTTAGACTGAAGTGTTACAAAGTAAACACCCTTGTTCGCATCACTTAAGTCTAAAGTTTCTTTCAATTCTCCATTAATAGGGGTAATCATTTTTTGCATTATTTGTCTTCCAATCATATCCGAAACTTGTAAAGAAACCTCTCCGTCATTGGCAGTATATCCTTTTACGGTAAACTTCCCTTTGTTAGGATTTGGATACAAAGAAAAATTATTAATCTCTGTAGTTTTAGAATCAAAAATACCATTTACAGTAACAGTGTCGTTAGCTGCATTTACACCACAGAAAGCAAAAGATGGATTGTAGACATATGCCCCATATATTCCAGGCCCTAAGTCTGGTAATAATTGTCCCGTTTGTCCTTGAACTTCATTCCCATCAAAAAACCATTTGGATTTGAATCCAACTGGGAACGGATTTAAAAAATATTTTTGAGTTCCTTGATCAAAGTAAATGAATACTTGAGCAGGAGCTTGGACACCAAAGAATACTTTTTTGTTGAGTGATGTACTAGCGCATCCAGTATTATTATCTGTAACTATCACTTTATATTTCGCTTCTTCTTTTGCTTGATAATAAGCACTATCAGCTCCTACCAATACAGTAGTGTCATTTTTATACCATGCAAAAGCTGGATTGGTATAAGAAGGATTTACATTTAATAAAAGAGAATCCCCTTCACAAACACTATCTCTCAAAGTAACAATAGTAGGAGTAGCAGGGAAACCATAAACTTCCACCTTCAGCGTATCTGTAAATACATTCGAAACTGTATCATCAAAAACAACATATCCATTCAAATTCCCATTGGCAAAATTTACAGAACCAAGTTGTACATTCACATTAAACAATCCTAAATTATCATCTTGAGTTCCTATGATGGGAGTTCTCGTATCTTCATCCCATACAGTAAGAGAAATAGAAGTACTTCCAACT
>JBGAVP010000052.1:0-9651 GCA_044228065.1 Chitinophagales bacterium
TAGTTGCCAGACAGTCAACCTATCAAAATAACGTAGACAAAGCAAAGGAAATTCTTGATTGGTTGATTTCTTTGGACGTTGTTAATCCAACACTTACAGACTGTATTTTAGGTTCTGAGTATGGCTATGCTATTTCTAAAGGTGCGAAGAAAGTTTCTTTCTTTCCAGACCATTTACCATATGACCTAATAACAAATGGATTAGAAATAGTGACCAAAAGAGATGCTTTTCTTGAATATCCTGAAGAAATAATTTGTCCAAATTGTAAGAATGATATCGGTATTGACAATTTAGATATCGGAAATTGGAGAGAATATAAAGAAGACGGTATGACTTGTGCTTTATGCGGTGTTAGTTCTGATTTAAATCTATACAAGTTTACCCCAGAGGCTATTTTTTCCGATTTAGCATTTTGTTTTTGGAATTGGCCTGATTTTTCAGATGACTTTATAGCAAAATTTAAGGAAAAGTTAGGTTGTGAGATAGCAGTTTCCTATGCACATGTTTAAATGAGTTTTTACCTGCTCTTCGGAATTTATAATTCCGAAGTATCTATTTACAATCCATTTTTCTCGGGCAAGCATAAGCGAAGCGGTACTTTTGTGGAGTTGCTGGCATAAAAAAAGCCCCCCTTTCGGAAGGCTCTAAACCCTAATTATGAAAAAGTTTAAGTATCGTTTTTAATGCAATGCTGCTATTTGAATAGGCGGGTAAGTTTTAGTTACTCCATCTTTAGCTATGGTTTTAATTCTGTAGTAAGAATCTTTGTTTGCTGGTAAAGGATAGCGGTCTGCATTTTGAAAGTAGTTGCCGTCCTGAATTTTTTGTTCGGATATGCTAATTGCTTTGCAGCCAATAAATCCAGTGTTTAAATCGCCCCCTCTTTCTATAATTACCTGCTCGTATTCTTTAAAATACTGAGAGTAAAAATGGAAAACTACTTCCCCTTTTATTCTTTCTGCTTCAAAGTTAATATCGTTGGATGTGCTTTTGAATTCATGTTTTTCTGCTGCTAAAAGAGGTGCTCCTGCAAAGGATTTGGAAGCGATTAAAACAGCAAGTATGAAGGTAGTGTAGAATGTTTTTTTCATAGTAGTAGATTTTAAGGTTGCATTCTTTTACGCCCTAGTAATTAAAAGGTTTCAAAAAATTAAAATTTGTTTTAAAGATTATATGGAAAGCGGAGTGCTTAACGTATTTTAATCGTACTAAATGATTCTATTTATATATTTTAGCCCCGCAAAAAATAAAAGGCATGCAACAACAGTTTAAGAAGATTAACAATATAGCAGGATGGCTCGTTTTCCTATTCGCCACGGTAGTTTATGCAATGACGATGGAATCGAGTGGTAGTTTTTGGGATTGTGGCGAGTTTGTTCCGGGCTGCTGGAAACAAGAAGTAGTGCACTCCCCAGGAGCTCCGTTCTTCTTAATGTTGGGTAGAATTTTCACCCTCTTTGCCTTTGGCGATGTGACCAAGGTTGCCTTTATGGTAAACTTTATGTCGGCAGTGAGTACCGCAGCATCCATTATGTTTTGTTATTGGTCGGTAACCATGTTGGCTGGCAAATTGGTTTTTAAGAACAAAGAAACAGACTACACTACTGGTAATATTTTGCAAGTAGTATTCTCTGGATTGATAGCCGCAGGTTGTGCTACTTTCTTAGACTCCCTTTGGTTTTCGGCTGTAGAAGGGGAGGTGTATGCCTTGTCTCAATTTTTCTTAGCCTTTATTATTTGGGCCATTTTAAAATGGGAAGCTTCCGAAGATAAAAATGCCGATAGATGGTTGGTGTTAATTGCATACATGACGGGGCTATCAATTGGGGTTCACTTATTGAGCCTCTTGGCTATTCCTTTTATATGTGTAGTGTATTATCACAAGAGTGCTAAAAAAGTAAATTTAGTAGGGCAAGCAGCCGCTTTTTTTGTGGGCTTTGCCATTTTAGGTTTTTACATGAAGTTTATTATTTCTCATACTCAATCGTATTTAGCAGGGTTCGATAAGTTTTTTGTAAATACATTGAGCCTGCCTTTTAACTCTGGTGTAGTAGTAGCATTAGTTTTGTTTGCATCTGTATTGGTTTCTGCATTGCGGTATACGCATACAGGTAAGGACAGAGATTTCACCATTGCAATGGCATTGGCAGTTGCTTATGTAATCTTCGGTTTCATTGTAAGTGATTCTTGGATTAGTACGGTGCCTCGTTTAGTATTTATAGTTGGATTACTAGCCGCTCAGAAATACAGTTTACGTTATTACAATATTTTTATTCTTTGTGTGAGTTTCTCTTTCATCGGTTACTTTTCGTACGCTTTAGTTCCTATTAGAGCCAGTGCGAATCTTCCTATTAATATGGGAAAACCTACCGATCCTTTTACCATCAAATCGTATGTAGATAGAGAGCAATATGGCGATAGACCTTTAGCGTATGGTCCAGATTATACAGCTACATCTGCGGATATAACCAGAGTAAAAGAAGTAGGAGATAAATATTATAAAGGCAAAACAAATTATGTATTTGCAGACCATAAAATTGATTATGAATTTAGAGATGAGGCTTGTATGCTATTTCCTCGTTTGGGATTTTGGCAAGAAGAAAGTAAACACGCAGGATATAGATCTTGGCTGAATCCTAGCTTTAAATTGATAGATAGAAAATCAGATCAAGTAGTACAGATTTTTGACCCAGGTCAAGAGCAACAAGCCAGACAAACAGCACAACAAAGGAATGTAGATGAACCAGGTAGATACATTGTGAAAGATGATATTTCTATGAAAGACAATATTTGGTATTTCTTAAAGTACCAAGTAGGGTATATGTACTTCCGTTATTTTATGTGGAATTTTGCGGGAAGACAAAACGATACCCAAGGTACATATGGAAATGATGATGGTCGTTGGATTTCAGGTATTTCTGCTATAGATAACAGTGGTAAGTTTTTTACCCCTGAATGGCCTCAGGAACATCTTTCTAAATCGATGCTTAATAATAAAGGAAGAAATAAATTCTTCATGATTCCCTTCCTACTAGGGCTCATTGGATTGATTTACACGCTTTATAAAAACGAGCGGACATTTGTAGTAATAGCCGTTCTTTTTGTGGTTACAGGATTGTTTCAAATTGTTTATCAGAATGAACCACCCATTGAACCAAGAGAGCGAGATTATGCGATAGCAGGTTCTTTCTGGACCTATTGTTTCTGGATAGGATTTGGAGTTTTTGCAATTATAGATTTCTTGAAAAATAAGATAAGTGCGGTTCCTGCTGCTGCTGGTACATTTGTACTTTGTTTAAGCGCACCGTTCTTGATGGGCTCTCAAGGTTGGGATGACCATACCCGTCACGAGCGTTATACTGCACGCGATTTGGCTATAGATTATTTAGAATCTTGCGCACCTAATGCTATCTTATTAACGCAGGGAGATAACGATACTTATCCTCTTTGGTATGCACAAGAAGTAGAAGGAGTGCGTACAGATGTGCGGGTGATTAACTTGAGTTTGCTAGGGGTAGATTGGTATATCCAACAATTAAAGTACAGATGGAATAAATCGGCTCCTGTAAAAACTACTTTTACAGATGAACAAATACAAGCAAGTAACAGAGATGTGGTGCGCTATGCAGCTGCTCCAGGGGTTCCAGAAAATGCAAGCTTAGATTTAAAAAAGGTTCTTCAATTTATAGCCAGCGAAGACCCACAGAACAAAGTGTCTTACGGGCAAGATGGTAAAATGGAAAACTTCCTGCCTACTAAGAATTTCTACTTAGATATGGATACGAATAAGGTGAAAGCAATGAACATGGTAGCACCCGAGGATTATGGAAAAGTACTTCCTAGAATGGCTTGGTCTATTGGTAGTGGTACTCTTTTGAAGAATGATTTATTGACATTAGATATAGTGGCGAACAACATCATGGAAAGACCTATTTATTTTGCAGTATCTGTAGCACCAGATGCTTATGTAGGCTTAGAGAAATTCTTCCAATTAGAGGGAATGACGTATCGTATAGTACCAATAGAAAGTAATGGTGGGGCACAGCGTTCTCCTGTACGTACCGATGTTACTTATACCAACATGGTTCAGAAATTTAAGTTTGGTGGCATTAAAGAGAACAAAGACATTTACCTAGACGAAAACATCATGCGTATGACCATGAATCTTCGTGGTAATTATGCTCGCTTGGCCAGTGCACTTTTAGAAAAAGGGGATAAAGCAAAAGCGGCTGAGGCATTGGATAAATCATTGACAGAATTACCTTCTGACCGAGTACCTTTATCTATTTTTTGTGTTTCTTATCCTGAGATTTATTATCAAGCAGGGCAAGCAGCAAAAGCGAAGAAACTATCTGATGAACTTTGGGCAAAGGCTAAAGATGAGTTGGGTTATTTCCAATTTGTTTACAAGCATCTTTTAGACCAAGCTAGCAGTAGCGGTGACCGTTCTTATTTAAGCCAATTGCAACAAGGAGCTTTTATGCAAACCAGAGCTATACAAGAGCAGTTGTATATGATGCAAGAATTAGTGAACACCGCTAAGAAGTATGAAACACCAGAAGCTGCTGAGAAAATGGAAAAGGATTTTAAAGATACTCAGATGAGTTTTGTGACTATGCCTGTTAAACAATAATTTTTAGATATTTTAGAAACTTAAATCAATAACCTATGAAAAAAATATTCTTTGCATTAGCTGTATTGTGTGTAGCTTTTTCTTCTTGTAAAAAAGTAGAATGTGTAAATTGTAAGAGCTCTAAAGTCTGCCAAACTATTTATGACAAAGCCACTTCCAATGGCGTAACTTGGGATCAATTTAGAGACGCGCAGGTGAAACAAGGCTGTACGGTAACTCAAGAATAATGAACTAAATAATTATCTTCAAAAAGAGATTCCGAGTTAGGAGTCTCTTTTTGTTTTGATAGAAATACTAACCAAAAGCTACTCAATATTTGTTACAACCTATGGCTACTCCAGAGACCTTTATTTATGGCCGAAACCCTTTGCTAGATGCGATTGTGGCTGGCAAGCGTTTTGATAAAATAATAGTGCAAAAAGATATTTCTGGAGCCGATGTAGCCAAATTAAAAGCAACTGCTTTGGCAGCTGGCATTACATTACAAACTGTACCCCGTGAGAAGATAGAAAGAGTAATAGGTTGGCAACAAGCTAAGACTGCCAATCATCAAGGTGTGTTAGGATTTCTATCATTAGTGGAATACTATACGCTAGATGATGCTTTGCACAGTGCTTTTACCAAAGGCGAAGACCCCTTAATTGTATTGCTAGATGGAATTACCGATGTTCATAATTTTGGTGCCATAGCCCGCTCGGCAGAGTGTTTAGGGGCACATGCTATTGTGGTACATCAGGCAGGATCTGCACAAATAAATGGAGAAGCCATGAAAGCATCTGCAGGTGCTTTAAGCAAAATACTGGTATGCAGAGAAAAGAGCTTAGTAACTGCCATCAAGTTTCTAAAAGCGAATGGATTGAAAGTGTTTGGTACTGATATGCAAGATGCTACTCCTATTGATGAGGTAGATTTTACGATGCCTTGTGTTTTGGTAATGGGCTCCGAAGGTGATGGGATCTCCCCACAAGTTCTCAAGTTTTGTGATGAGCGTATTTCTATTCCAATGCTGGGAACTACTGAATCATTAAATGTATCAGTGAGCGCAGGTATTGCATTATATGAAGTAATGCGAAGAAGAAAGCAAAGTGCTATTTAGGAATTTCTAAAAGCTCTTTAATTTTTTTATCCATAAGGAATTCTATACCTGGCATTCCACCTGCTGAAATGTATTCTATTTTTCCATCAAAGCCTACTATTACATTCAAGGGGTATGAAATTACTTTATAAGATTTTAATGCTTCGTAGCATTCGGGTAGTATGTTATAATTGAAAGGATTGGCAACTACAAAACTATCAATAGCTTCATGAAATTCGAATGTAGGAGCTATAAACACGATATCTGCTCGGTCTTTGTACTTATCCATTAAATTATTTAAGTCAGGTATCTCATCTATGCAGGGTTTGCATTTGGTAAACCAAAAATTGAGTACTTGTATTTTTCTACCCTTGAAAAAATTGGAATCAAAAGTGACCGTATCTGTCATATCATGACCAGAAAAATCTGGAGCCTGCTGACCAACTGCTAGAGAAGCAGGAGGTGCACAAGGCATGGTAGATATGGCGCTAATCTTAATATTGCTCGTGTTTTTGGCACATTTTACGAGTAAAAATTCAATGGTGCTTCCGTCTTTATCTTTAATGGGTTTAAATTGATAATCTCCCGAAACTACTGCTTCATAAAATTCTATTTTACTAATAATTCTTCCTGTAGAATCTCGAATAATAGAGTTTTCATCTAACGCAAATGCTTTTCGCTCCGTATTTTGAGAAAAAACTGAAACAGAAAAACCAAGAAAAGCAACTACTAACAGTAAATATTTCCTCATGCTTAAATTTAGTAAAATTTAGGTGTCACAAAGATATGTTATTTTATTTTTTAATAAGTTCTTTTAACACTAAACTGGCTGCTGTACATCCAAAAATAGCTGGCATGTATGAAATGGTACCTAGTATTGATTTTTTTGGTCCATCTTCTGTAAGAGTCATTTTGCTTTTATCTGGTTTTTCGGTAGAAAATACTGTCTGAATCCCTTCTTTGATTCCATGTACATGCAAGCGTTTCCGCACACTGTGTGCTAAGGTACAATTAAATGTTTTTGAAATATCGGCTGTGCTTACTTTAGTGGGGTCGAGTTTTCCTGCAGCACCCATAGAGCTCACAATAGTGACATTGTTTTCTACACATTTTCGAATAAATCCAGCTTTAGAGGTGAGCGTATCTATACAATCTACAGCACAATCAAAACGATTGCTCAGCAGTATTTCTTCCACTCTTTTTTCATCTACAAATTCGCTTAATACAGTCAGTTGTATAGCAGGGTTTATATCTCTTAATCTTTCGGCTAAAACTTCTGATTTTAGTTTACCCTCTGTGCTTTTCAATGCAACTATTTGGCGGTTAGCATTACTGGCTTCTACTTTGTCGGCATCTACTATAGTCATTTTGCCTACCCCAGCTCTAGCAATCATTTCGGCACATATACCTCCTACACCACCCAGTCCCACAACAAGTACATTTGAACTCATTAGCTTTTCTATTTCTTCTTTTTCCAGGAGTAAAGCCGTTCTACTCATCCATACAGGTATTTCCATTTTTTTCTAAATTTTACAACACAATTTTAATAAAGACGTTTAAATTTCAAAGCGTAAACAGTATATTTAATAAGCCTTATAAAATCTATGCGTTTTTTTTTAGCTATTATCTGTTCCATTATACTGCAACAAAGCTATGCAGTTACAGATACTTTTAAAACTGTTTTAGATTTAAATCAAGTAAGTAATAACAGTTTAAGGGTGGTTATCTACACCCCAAAAATTGATTTAGCAAAAGTTCGTTTTATTATTCCTTCTAATGTACCTGGTTGTATAGCTGAACTACAGACTGGGAAATTGTTTTCAAATATAAAAGCATTCGATGTGAATGGGAGAGAGGTAGGCGTAAAAAAACTTTCTATAAATGAATATGAATTTTCTCCTTCTCAAAAATTAGCACGCATTGAATATGATGTACACGACTCCTGGCATTATTTAGAAGACAAGGACATTCTTATGCCACAACTGGGTACTAGCTTTGTAAAAGACAAACATTTTCTTTTGAACTTTCATGCACTCGTTGGTTATTTAGAGGGGTATGAAAATTACAATCAAAAAATAGAGATAAGCAGGCCAGAAATTTTCAATGAGTTTTCTGGCTTAGATTTGAAGACTACGGGAGGCGTAGATTATGCCGAAACAGAAAATTATGTTTCATTAGTTGATAACCCTGTTTTGTATACTCGCTCTAGAGATTATGGTTTTATTGTAGGTAAAACGCACTATCGGGTGGGTTTGTATTCTGAAAATGACACTATAAAAGTGACGGACATTGGAAAGATTTTAAAAACTGTTTGTGAAGGAGTAGATGAATTTTGTGGGGGAATTACTGCTAAAGAATATACTTTTCTTATCAACTATGTAGACCCTGTAAGTGAGCCGCGAAAATCGGAGGAAGATTATGGAGCAGTGCAACATTCCCGCTCTTCTGTTTTTTATTTTCCTGAAAATTTTAATAAATACAAACTACAACGTGATATTCAATTTACAGCATCGCATGAATTATTTCATTTGTTTGAGCCACTGAATATGAAAACGGATGTAACCAGCAAACTGAATATGCGCGCCAAAATACAAACCTCTAACTTATGGATGTATGAAGGCTTTACCGAGTATTTTTCTTTACTTATGCAATATCAAAAAGAACTTATAACGGAGGCTGAATTTATAACAGAGATGCGTAACAAAATGAATTTGGCTCAATACTACGAACCATATTCGCTGGTGGCAGAAAGTGAAAAATGTTATTTAAACGGGAACGAGAAAAATTATAATAACTTTTATTATAAGGGTGCAGTAATAGCCATGATGCTCGATTTGAAATTGATAAAACTGAGCAAGGGAAAAATGAATTTAAAATCATTAATGACTGATATGCGTGATAATACCCGTGCTAATTATGTAATTAAAGATGAACATGTAATAACCGAGATGGTGAAGTATTCTTTTCCCGAAGTACAAGATTTTTTTGATAGCTATGTGAAAGGAACACAACAGTTAGATTACAACGAGTATCTTTCTACGATTGGTTGGAAGTATGAATCACAGCGTACTGACACCTCTCATCTTTTTGTGAATGCCGCCTATCGTTATACTAAGGCTAGTAAGGAGTTTTTTGTGACTAATGTATCGCTCGACCAAGTAGGTTTTAGAGAAGGGGATATTTTACAACGAATTAATGGTAAAGAAGTAACCAAAGAAAATCTAGAAGGATTGTTGGGTAAATTTTCCAATTTGAATTATAACAAGAAAGTGGTTTTTACTATTAAGCGCGGTGAGCAAATTTTAGAACTTACCGGAGACCCAATTACTATTACTAAAAATCAGAAAAACTACATTACCATAGAAAAAAAGATAGATGTAGAAAAGAAGACTTTCCGCAAAAAATATTCTTCTGGAGGGTTACACAAAAATCAAATGTTTAAGTAGTCTCATAATTGGTAAAAAGTTAACCCCAAATTGTAAACTTCGGGTTGTAATTTTTGCTGTAAATATTGTGCATCGTTTTACGCAATTAGTCCATCTTTGATTGGTATCACACTTTTTTTTGGATTACAAATGGTATATTATTCAAATTTCTAATTCACTATATTTACGGATTGCATTTTATAATTACTCACAACAGTTAACTCCTAAGATTTTATTCATGAAGCAAACTTTATTTTTCTTTCTACTGTTTCTTCCCCAACTTTTCTTTGCTTCTGGCTCCTCTAATTGGGTAAAAAAATACGAACCACAAAAGAACTTTATTGAAAACAAAGGACAGTTTTCTATTAAAGAAACTGCTGGCTTTGATTCCAAAGTAGAGTTTGCTTTTGATGGAAGTAGCCAAAACTATTTCTTTACTAAATCGGGAGTTGTTTTTGAATTGGTAGAAATGAAAAAGCCTAAAGAAAGCGAGCATGAAGAACGAGAAATGAAAGAGC
>JBGAVP010000053.1:0-10503 GCA_044228065.1 Chitinophagales bacterium
AGCAGTACTTCCTTTGCGCAAACTATTAATTTAAATCGCTTTTACGAAAATGCCTTAGTTGGTTATAAAGCTGCGAATGGAAGTGTAGTTGTATCACCTAACTATGTGGCAGGGAGCGAGTTTCAAGAAGGTTTTGCCTTAGTAATAAAAAATGGAAAGCGGGGCTACATCAATGCAAAAGGGGAAGTTGCTATTCCCTTTATTTATGACGATGCTACTTTGTTTCACAATGGGTTGGCGGTGGTTATGCAAAATAAATTATATGGTTTTATAGATACCAAAGGTGCTGTAAAAATTCCTTTTGCTTATGATTACGCTCAAAACTTCCAAGAAGGTTTAGCACTTGTAAAAAAGGATGAAAAATATGGTTTTATTAACCCAGAGGGGAAAGTGGTAATAGCACCCCAATATGAAACAGCCATGTCATTTCAGCAGGGAGTGGCTGCTGTAAAATTAAATGGTAAGTGGGGCTATATCTCCCCCAATGGAAGTACCCTATTAACCTTCAAATATGAAACAGCCTCTGCTTTTTTAGAAAATAATACCGCAGAAGTAAGAATAGAAAAAGACCGCTTTCGGATAAACAAAAAAGGAAAAGTACTTGAAAAATTGAAAGACCCTGAAGAGGAAGAAAGAGAAGAGCGGTCACATAAACCAACTAAATAAGCCCTATGAAAAAGATTTTATTGTTAGCCTATTTTATTGGTTCATATCTAGACACGGAGGCACAGGCGGGTACATGGACGTGGGTAAAGGGAGCTAATACGCTGAATGCCCCTGGAATTATTGGCACTAAGGGGGTACCCAATGCTACTAATAACCCAGAAGGGCGATACCAAGCCGCCAATTGGATAGACCTAAACGGTAACTTTTGGATTTTTGGGGGGGGAATAGATTCTACGAATCTAGAGCGGAACGATTTATGGAAGTTTAATCCCACCACCAGAGAATGGACTTGGGTCAATGGTCCATTGACTTTCCGTGGTGCAGGAATTTATGGTGTACAAGGCATTCCTTCGCCTGCTAATATACCAGGGGCAAGAGGCTGGGGTGTTACCTCCTGGACAGATAAGCAGGGGCGACTTTGGTTGCATGGAGGTTTGGGAGTTGATGTAGTTGGTGATTTTGGTCTCCTAGATGACTTATGGATGTATGATATCTCTAGCAATCAGTGGACTTGGATGCAGGGTAGTAAAACTGGAGGCGCAATTGCTAACTATGGTAGCTTGCAAGTAGCCTATACGAGTAACACTCCTGGAGGAATTCAAGAATGTAATACCGCTTGGGTAAAATCGGATGGTACACTTTGGACATTTGGAGGATGGGATAAATACAGTAAACCTAAAAACGATATGTGGCGCTTTGATATAGCTACTAATAACTGGACTTGGATGAATGGTACTGGAAATACAAGTGGAAATTATGGCACTTTGAATGTAGAAGCCCCTACTAATATCCCTCCTGCACGAGGCAGCTACACGCGCTGGCAAGATGCCAATGATAATTTTTACATTTGGAGGTCTTGAAGTTTCTAATAACCCACTTTTAATGATGTGTGGAAATACAATACATTAAATAACCAATGGACTTGGATTTCTGAGGTAATTTGCCAAATGCTACTGGCAACTATACCCAAAGGCGTACCATCGCTCGCTGCAGTGCCACCAGTTCGATAGCATCGTAGAACAGCCCAAATGCTGGGATGCTCTAACTTATTTGGTCTTTTGGGGGATTTCTTCCTTCAATAATCACTTTTAATGATTTATGGAGTTTTAATCCCAAATAAAACATGGACTTGGGTAAGTGGAAATAGTACTGCGTGAATAGCACAGGTAGTTATGGTACTTTAAATACTCATCTCAACTAATCAACCCCCTGCTCGTGCCGGTGTTTGTTTGGGGTGCAACCCATGGAAATATATGGATGTGGGGAGGAATGATAATAGTCTAGAAAATTCAATGATATGTGGCTGTATGTTCCCGATACTGCTTGTGTAGGCTCTACTTTATTTGTGGCACCGCTTTCGGCACAGCTTACCGATAGTAGTATTTGTCTTGGTGATTCTCATATCATTATTACTGGTGGACAGGTGCTTTCATCAGCCCCAGCAATAGTACCTATTTTAGCGACTCTGCTCATATAAACTTACTAACTGGTAGCACTATTTATACAGTAATAGCGAATGGAAATTGCGGAGCAAAAGACACCTTTTATTACCCAGTAACAGTTGTGCCACCTCCTGTTGCAGGACTTAGCTTTGGCAGTAATCCTGTGAAGTTAGGTAAATCCGTTTTGGTGCAAAACACCTCTACAGGTTATGATTCTTTATATGCCATTATCAATGGACAGAATATTGTCCTGTGCCTACTACTTATACCCCCACCCAAGCCGGTACTATTTGCATTACGTTGGTGGCTATCAAACGAAATTTTTGTAGAGATTCTGCTACCGCCTGTGTCTTAGTAATTAAAGACAGTTGTAATACTTCCTTTACCAGCAATTTAACTCCACCAGTTATTTGTAGTGAGATTCTGCTTATCTCACCCTCGGGGGAGTGTAATTTTTCTGTTTCACCTGCTCTAAGTGCTACTAAAAGGATACTGCTCATGCTTGGCTTTACCTAATCGTTTCCTCTAATTTTCAGTCAATTTACTTGAACCAATGTAATAAACTAGATACTTTTTTAATTGCTGTAGCGGTCACTAAAGTGACACTACACTTTTAAACAAATCCATTTGTACAGGTACAAGTTTTCAATTTAATGGCGTGAATTTGACTACTGCTGGAAAGTATTACGATACCCTTCAAAATAAACTAGGCTGCGACAGTTTTATTGTACTCAATTTGAGTACTGTGAACCCTACCACCACTTCCATAAATCAATCGTTATGCAGTGGAGCAAGTACCGTATTCAATGGACAAACCATCAGTACTGCAGGTATTTACAGAGACACTTTACTGAGTAGTTTAAGTTGCGATAGTTTTGTTGTACTCAATTTGAGTACCGTGAACTCTACCACCACTTCCATAAATCTATCCTTATGCAGTGGAGCAAGTACCGTATTCAATGGACAAACCATCAATACTGCAGGTGTTTACAGAATGCCTTACTAAGTAGTTTTAAGTTGCGATAGTTTTATTGTGCTCAATTTGAGTACTGTGAACTACCACCACTTCCATAAATCAATCGTTATATGCAGTGGAGCAAGTACCTGTATTCAATGGATGTAAACCATCAGTACTGCAGGTGTCTACAGAGACACTTTACTAGGTAGTTTTAGTTATGATAGTTTTATTGTACTCAATTTGGTACGTGAACCTACCACCACTTCCATAAATCAATCGTTATGCAGTGGAGCAAGTACCGTATTCAATGGACAAACCATCAGTACCTGGTGTTTTACAGAGACACTTTACTGAGTAGTTTAAGTTGCGATAGTTTGATTGTACTCAATTTGAGTACCGTGAATCCTACCACCACTCCCATAAATTTATACTTATGTGGTGGAGCAAGTACCGTATTCAATGGGCAAACCATCAAGCATTGCGGGTGTTTACAGAGATACCTTACTAGGTAGTTTAAGTTGCGATAGTTTTATTGAATTGACCGTTTCGCTCAACCCACCACCCCCTACATTTGTTTCTAAAAGTATTTGCAAGGGAAGTAACATTGTTTTCAATAACCAAACTATTAGCACGAGCGGTATTTATAGAGATACTTTAAAATCCGTTTTCAACTATGATAGTATAGTTGTTTTAGATTTACTCGTTCTATCTTCAAAACGCGATACGGTTTCTGTCAGCTTTTGCGAAGGCGAAAGCATCACGATTGGCAACCGCACTTTTTCGTATACAGCGTTATTTTACTGATACAATTTCTACCACGAATTGCGACAGCTTTCAAACCGTTCATGTAATTACTTTTCCCAAGCCTTCTATTAAAATCACCCCAAGTGATTCTATCGTAAACATAGGCGAGGAGGTGCAGCTAAACACCAATGGTATAAATACATTCAGCTATCTGTGGACTTCTTCCACAACACTTTCTAACGCTACGATTCAAAATCCTTCTGCTGTTTTTTATCAATCGGCTTGGGTAACGGTGCAGGCAACTTCCGTGAATAATTGTCATGCCTACGATTCGCTTTTTATCACTGTGAACGATTGTGAAAGCACCATATGTTCCCAATGCATTTACCCCAAATGGGGATAAAAACAACGATGGCTATCGAATTTTTTGACGTTGTATTCGCTTTAATCGTTTAGTAATTTTTAATCGTTGGAGCGAAAAAGTCTGGGAAACCAGTGACATGGAGCAAGAGTGGAACGGTTACTACAAAGGCGTTCGCAGCCTTCGGGTGTTTATGTTTATTCGTTAGTTACAACCTTGCTTCTGCAAAAGGAAGCATAGGAAAGGAGCTAAAAGGAAGTATTACATTGATACGATAGAAGATGGGCAGTTGTTGGTCCCCTTTCGCAAGTTTAGCAAAAGCGTAACCTGTGGTAGTAAATTAGAGAAGTTTAAAAGCTTCAAACAGTCGCTCGGCTCTGTATTCTTGCCGAGAGACTTTTATATATTCCCGCGGCTTTGCCAAAATAAAATCTATACATTCATTATAAAGGAGAGCTTCGTCAACTTTTGAAAAGCTGGACGAATATCGCGCGGGAAGTGGGAAACAGCCACCACCTCCGTCCCGCCTTTGGCGTGCCACCGCGCCAGCGGAGAGAACAGCCCGCAAGGTGGGCTGCTTCGCGGTGAGGGGGGGATAGAAACGGAAAGCCTTTTTTGCTTTGCCTTTTGGAAAGGAAAAAAGCTTGTAGTGCATAGCCCGTCCGCTGCCCCAGTTTCTGCTCTTACAACTTCTAAAAAATGCTATCTATATAATTCTATATTTGCACCGCAAAAAAACAATTAGAACATGGCTCTTCAATGCGGTATAGTAGGACTTCCCAACGTAGGAAAATCAACTCTTTTTAATGCAATCAGTTCAGGAAAGGCACAGGCTGCCAATTTTCCTTTTTGTACCATAGAACCAAATACGGGTATGGTGACGGTGCCAGATGACCGCTTAACCAAGTTAGAAGAAATAGTAAAACCTCAGCGGGTGTTGCCTACTACCATTGAGTTTGTAGATATAGCAGGTTTGGTAAAAGGTGCCAGCAAAGGGGAGGGGCTGGGCAATCAATTTTTGGGAAACATAAGAACCGTAGATGCTATAGTACATGTGGTGCGCTGTTTTGACGACCCGAATGTGATACATGTAGATGGTTCGGTAAATCCTGTTCGCGATAAAGAAATTATTGATACCGAATTGCAGTTAAAAGATTTGGAATCGGTAGACAGGAAGATTCAGAAATTGAATAAGCTTATTAAAACAAACGATAAGGAAGTTCATAAGGGATTGGAAGTTTTAGCTGTTTACAAATCGCATTTAGAATCTGGTCAATCGGCTCGCTCTGCGCCCGTATCCGATGATGACAAACGATTTATAGAAGATATTCAATTGCTTACGGTAAAGCCCGTAATCTATGCGTGTAATGTAGATGAAGCTGCTGTAAATACAGGAAACAAGTATGTGGAGGAAGTGCGTAAAGCAGTAGCCAATGAAAATGCGGAGGTGATTATTATCTCTGCGGCCATAGAAGCCGATATAGCACAACTAGAAAGTGTAGAAGATAGAGTTGCTTTTTTAGCCGATATGGGATTGAAAGAATCTGGGTTAAATAAGTTAACCAGAGCTGCCTATCATGTACTGGGTCTGTTTACTTATTTTACTGCCGGAGAAAAAGAAGTGCGTGCATGGACTATCACCAATGGAATGAAAGCACCACAAGCGGCTGGGGTTATTCATACCGATTTTGAAAAAGGTTTTATTCGTGCGGAGGTGATGAGTTATGACGACTTTGTGAAGTTTGGTTCAGAAGCTGCCTGCCGTGATAATGGTAAGTTACGAGTAGAAGGCAAAGAATATGTGGTGTGCGATGGAGATATTATGCACTTCCGATTTAACGTATAGGTGTTTTTTTATTCGACAAAAGCAAGTCTTTTATTGCTTTCTATCAAAAGTCGTTTATATTTGCACTCCCAAATATTGCGGGGTGGAGCAGTTGGTAGCTCGTTGGGCTCATAACCCAAAGGTCGTCAGTTCGAGTCTGGCCCCCGCTACATAGTAAAACCCTTGTTAGCATTAGCTTTCAAGGGTTTTTTATTTTACCTAATTAATTCTATTTGTCGGCTGGTTTAAACATAGTTTAAACATTTTGAGGTTTTTTGCCTCGATAAATAACTAATTTTTCGCTGCCCTTTTTTAAACGGACACTCATTTTAATCGCTTCTGTCGCATCTGTCGCATCTGTCGCCTCTGTCATTTATATTTAGCTTAGCTGAAAATAAACCAAATGTTAAAAGGCCACTGCTTTCCCAGATAATTTTTTACCAGAACGAATCAACCTTATGAAATTCAAATTAAGGATGTATTGTATGTGTGGAAGTTTGCGTTGAAATTTGCGTTGGAATTTAGTGGCCAGATAGTTGAAAGATGATTGAAGAACTTGCTGGGTAAATCTTTTTATGGGCAACTATTTTAAAAAAAAATATTTTTAACCGTCTAACTTATTCGTTCTTTCTTTGAAGTAGGAATTAAACCCCTTCAACTATGGAAGACGAAAGGAAAAAGGAAATAAAGGCACTATCTAAGAAATACCTAAAAATACCAAAGGAACTTCGATTGCTTGGAGAGGATGGTAGGATTCATCTCCCGGCCGTTCCAGATAAATTTTATTTGGAAGAGGTTGCGAGTTGGCTTTCCTATGCTCCTGAATTTTATGTAGAAAATTACAATAAACGTAATTGTGATTACCTCATGGAATCAAAAGGATACGAGTCAATCACTAAAATCAACTTTGATATTGGTAACAGCCAACCTGGTAGGTATCCCGACCCCGACCTTCGTAATAGCAAAGTATCTTATTTAAATTTATGGGCGCCTATGAAAGTATCGCAGCTATCCATACCAGAACTATCTTCAAAAGATTTGCTCAAAAATTCTTACTCACATCATCGCTTTTTATTTATAGCGTTAAGGAAGGTGCAGGAGAACCATGCTGCATTCTTCGAGATTCTCGCCAACAAGTTGAACATACCCATCAGATTTGATCAGAATTATTTTGGTGATGTCCTCAATGTGCTTAGAAAAATTAATCGTCAGCTATTGGAATTAGAGGAGAAAGGCCATTACAATATTATACCAATGTTATATTCTCTTAGAGATCACGGGGTAATAATGTCTACGGATTTAAATAATGTATTCAAGTATGAGGTCGAAGAATGGGGCTTGTTATATTCCTATGGGTTTTCATATCAGACATCTCACGCTGTTTTAGTAGTTCTAAAAAAATTATTCACCCTTTATATCAAGCGTTACGAGACTTTGCTTGGAAAGTCTTCCTGGGATGTTCCTGTGAATGCACCAACAACTATAGATGATCGCAAGGTTGTTGTTATTCCAACCGCCACGAAAGAGAAAATGAAATTAGTGCGGGAAATCCTTGGATTGAAAAATGACGAAAATGATTCTTTGGATGATTTAGTCCTGAATCCATTTCAAGTGATGTTGTTGTTACGTGCTTTTCAGGATAAAAAATTCATTCGGCAAAAAATTGATAAATACCAGCTCGCAATTGCTTATAATATTTTGACCGGTGGCAGTTCAGCTTATTTTGAAAACCAATATCCTAAGGATGAAATTAATGCAGTCAAACTTAAAAAGTGGTCTAATAAAAAGCAACTCAAAAAAGCTATTGAGTGCATATCCGAACTTAGAGAGAAAATAAGCAGTGATATTCTTCCCCACCTATCTAACTGGGAAAAGCTCAGTCAGGCAAAGTAATGACTTCAGTTCTGTTGTAGGATACCGGTAGCACTAATAAAAAGTGGGTTGGATCCAACCCGGATTCTAACGTACACTCTTCTCTTTGAATTTTATTATCCTCTGCTTTGTAAGATCAAAAAAATATGATCATGAAAGCAGAACTTATAGTAATTGACGCGAACTTATATAGTGAGCTCAAAACCGATATAAACTTCATTAAAGAAGCGCTCATGCAGCTTCAAGGAAGATCACCTAATGGTCCCGACCAATGGCTTACTCCTGCTGAAACGCGCAAGGAATTAGGCATAGGGCGAACGAAATACTTCGAAATGAAGGCGGAAGGCGCTTTCGTGTTTAGCCAGTTCGGAAGAACAGCGAAAATCAGTAGAAAAAGCATTGACGCATTTCTGAAAAAAAACATTGTTAAATAAATGCAGCTGCTAATAAACATGGAGCATAAGGGCTATTTGTATTTGCCCGCTATCCGAATTATTCGCGGACTTCACTCGGCATTTTCTATTTCACTGGAATTGATTTCGAAGTTATTGTTTGTAATCATAACCAAAACAGGATTTCGGCCGCCCTAGTTATAGCTCTAAAATTTAATTGGCGAGATACTATCTCTAAGTGTAGTATTCATTTTCATTATTCATTTATACCTAAATCAAAAAAAATGACAAAAAATACGGAGGATATTAAAGTGGAGAGCTTGACGGAGGATACCCATGAAGGGATTACCCTAAAGCAAAAAGTAAATAGCGAAAAGAAAATGACTCTATCAAGTAAATGTGACCCTGCCATCAAGAGAGCAGTTATGGAGGAGGCAGAGAAAAGGGGGATATCCCTCAGTGAACAAGTGGAGTTTATACTAAAACACTATTCCGAGGTTTCGTTGGAATTGAAGGAATCAAAAGATGATTTTTCAAAGTATAAGCAAGAAGCAGCGGATGAGAAAAATAATTTTTCAAAGCAATTAGCTGATAAAGAGGAAGCTCTTCAGAAATGCAATGAGATAACTGAACTGGCACAAAGAGAGTCTTTAGATCTACGGAAAGAAAACGAAAGGATCAAAGTCCAGTCAGAAAAAGATCAACACAAATGGGAGCTTGAGCGCTTAGAATTCGCTTCAAAAGTCAATCAGTTAATTTCAGAATCCAAACTAATTTCTGATGCTAGGAAGAAGAAATTCTGCATACGACCCCTGGAATTTCAATTAAAGACGAGCTTCCTATTCCTAAGGATATAGGAATAAGATTACCCTCTGATATGGGCTTATTTGGAGTATTTAATTGTTCTCTGAACTCATAATTCAGAAATACTTTCACATTTTAATATCTATTAGCTGTTTGATACAAGCAACAGTGTAATAAAATTATTGGCCATACGCTCTATTTTTAATTCTACAAAAATCTCCAATTCCTCCAATACCTCCAATACCTATAATACCTACAATACATGGAATCATTTTGACTTTGTAGTTAAGATGGTTGTTGATTTGTTCTCTTAATAAGTATACTATTTCATAAATGGAACTCCCCCTGAAATTATGGTTCAATGTATTTAGGTAACGTTGATTGCATTTTCTTTTTTTGTTTATTCCTCTACACTGACATTCATTCATTAAAAATCAAATCTATTTTTAGGTTTTGTTTGTAATATAAAATTTTGTTTAATTGCTTATAAGTAGGTTTACCGCAGTATGAAAAGGTTTACCAAGGTAAACCTGATATTCTTTGAATACCTGGGTCTACCTGGGTATACCCAGGAGTACTTTTTTAGTGCCTTCCTCTGAAATTTGTTTATTCTTATCCTTTCTTCCAATAATTTTTTATACGTCTTTAAATTAGATTCTGTCGCATTTATCCCCCAATAACTATTTTGAGATAGATATTATATTATGATTTTTCTTACGAAAAGAGTTGTGGTTTCGAGTAATAAAGGCAGAGAGCGATGGGCTGCTTGCCATAGGGAGGATCTAAGTGCAGAAAGATTGTTGTTGGCTTATAGAAGTGGAATTTTCCCCTGGTTTATTGAAAATGGATTGCCTTTTTGGTTTAGTCCCGATCCGCGATTTGTCTTATTCCCGGAAGACATCCATGTCAGTCATTCTATGAGACAGTTGACGAAACAGTTGATGAAGCAAATGACGAAACAAGATTTAAATTCTCAAAGATTTAAAATAATAGAGAATACCAATTTCCGGAAAGTAATTGAAAGTTGTGCTCTTGTCCATCAATTTAAAACAGGCTCTACCTGGATAAGTCATGAATTTATAGAGTCCTATCATCAACTTCATAAAATGGGTGTTGCTAAATCCATCGAAGTATGGGAAAAGGATACCTTAGTAGGAGGGTTGTATGGGGTAGAAATTGGAACTGTTTTTTGTGGGAAAAGCATGTTTAGCTTTCAGCCCAATGTTTCCAAATTGGCTTTAATACATCTCTGCAATAGTGGCAAGTATAGTTTGATCGACTGTCAGATGCATACCCCTCATTTGGAATCGATGGGAGCGAAGTGGATGAGCAGAAAGTGACTTTTTGGAGGCATTAAAAAGGGAGCAATAAAACCATCAGTAGAAACAAAGCAAAAGATACTTTCAGATAATTACGCTTAACCGAATTAAGAATTACTG
>JBGAVP010000020.1:0-62813 GCA_044228065.1 Chitinophagales bacterium
TTGAGGTGGTAAAATGAAGGAATGTAGTGTTCTCCTTTAGTAAAGTGCAGTATGTCTTTTATTATATCCTTCCCCAAAATTCTCCTCAGACTTTACTTACTTTGATTCAAACAAAATTCTGTGAAGCATTTTATTCTTTGTGTGGGTATTCTTTTGAGTGCGGTAGTGGCAGAGGCGCAGCTAAGTATTTCTATACAAGTGCCGCCCAGTTTGCAAGATACGAGCATTACTACCTTAGCCATAGCCGATGTGCAGCAGCTGTTAGTGCAGGCGTGTAGCTGTGAGGTGCAGCTGAATAATACTACTGCGGAGGTGCAGCTAGTGCTTCCAACAATATCGCACGAGCGTGCCGCTGCTCCTACAGCCTTTTCTAAGGCGGCTACATTTCCCTATCGCTTTTACCCCAATCATGACTATGCCTGGAAACAAGAAAAGGTGGGGAATCAATATGTGCTTCAGCTATCGGCACAATCATGGCAGGGGGTGAGTTGTGGGTTGTATGGATTGCTACAGGAAAAGTTGGGGTTTAAGTTTTATCACCCGCGAGCTACGGTTATTCCTGATTTAAAGAGCTGGCCATTGAAAGAAGATTTTGTGTGGGAAGGAAAGGCCTTGTTTGATAAGAAGGGATTTCACTTGCACACACAGCATCCGCTGGAGCTTACTGAGCAACTGCACGATGGCACGCTGCCACATGCACTGGAAGATATAAAAGAGTACATTGACTGGATGGCACGCAATGGACAAAACTATTTTGAGTTTTGTTTGCTGAACGATGTAGATAGGAAAGTATGGATAACGCATGCACAGCATATCAACGATTATTTGCATCAGCGCGGGTTGTTGGCTGCGGTAGATTTATCGCTGCACATGATTCAGCAGAAGACCTTTCAACTCTATACATCGCCCGTCCACAAAGAGAAACAAATCACTGAAAATTTGGCGTGGCTGAATCAAGCGAAGTGGGATTTTATCAATATGGAGTTTTCTACGGCTGAGTTTATAAGCGGCAACCGAAAGAAAAAAGAAGAGCTGCGGCAGTTCATTATACAATGGATGAAAGACCATACGCATACCAAACTGATGGGCAGAAGGCATATTGTAAAAGAGCAAAATGAAGCTGCTAAAGGGAATAAGGAGTTTGTGTGGGATAGTGCTTCTACTGCACTGGATAGAGAGCGAGGGGTGCTGGCGCATACGGTGATGTTTTATGATATGACGGAGGCGCATGCTCCTGTTTATGAAAATGAAAACCAGCGGCACATGTTTCAGTTTCTGCTCCATGAACATCAAAAGCGAGAGACGTGGTATTACCCAGAGAGTGCCTACTGGATTACGTTTGACAACTCGGTGCCGATGACATTGTTGCCGTATTTGAAAGCACGATTGACCGATATAGATACCTGTGTGGCTTACCAAATTCCGGGGCATGTCACCTTTAGTTCGGGCTGGGAGTGGGGGTATTGGTTGATAGACTGGAGCATAGCGAGGTGGAGTTGGCAATACTCCACCCAAGGCAATAAACAAGTTCGGTTTCCCGAAATGTATGCGCACGAAATGTTGAGCCCTGAGTTGCACCAACTGATGGATGAACAAATACAATTGCAACAGCAATATTTAAAAGACAGTGCAATTATGCAATGGATGACGGCTATGACCATTACTGATGAACTGGGTATAAAGGCATTGGCAAATGAGTATCATCCTCGCCCAAAGACTTCGTATAAATTTATTCGCAATAAGGCTTCGGAAGCGGTGTTGGCAGGTATTGAACAAATTCAGTTGCCTCGTATAGATAGCTTTGCTGCTAAAGCCTATCGCAATGCCACAGCCATGCGCAGCCTCCGCTCATCGAATGCGCTGGTGGCAGAGGAGTTGATAGATGGGGTAGAGATTACTGCGCTGCGGGCTTTTCATCGTGCAAATATTTTGCGCTATCTGATTGCAAAGCGCCAATCGAAATTGAATCATGAAAAAATGAAGGGTGATATCTATTTAGAAAAAGCAGCTACCATTCGGGAGCAAGCACTACAAATTGTGCAAAGGAGAGAGGTTCATTATCGGTATCCGCTGGCCTCTATTGCTCGCAAAAGATGGGACCATACCGCTTATCATTTTGGTTATCTGTACCCAGCCAGTAACTTGCATTTTTGGGAGCGAGAAGAGCAGCAAGCCAAGCGCAATCAATACCGTCCGCTCTTTATGAATATCTGGAGTATAGCACGGATAATAGGCTTGATTAAATAGGGCGTGTGTGTTTTATTAAAGCACAGTTGAATTTTCTCTTCGGAGTTATAAATTTCGAAGAGTTGACACTAGACAGCATTTGCTACTTTTTTTATATGCCACAATAGTCGTTCATAAGAACCTGTATCAAGTGCACGTTGTCCTGTAAGCATACTTGTAAAGAAAACTGGCGTATTATTTAGAGATGAGTTCGGTGTTGTGATTCGATGAGTACCAATATTTTCGTCAAATTCGAAATCGTAATTTAGCCAAAGGTTGCTTCCATTATTTTTATCCTTTCCAAGAAGTTGTCGTGCTTTTGTGTTGCATACTACAATTATTTTTGGTTTTACATTTTCAAGAATATTTTTTGAAATTTCGAGTTGCTTAACAATGAACTCTCTTCCGAAACTTACGCTCATTATTTCATCGATATTATTTTGTTTGGTTTCTCGGAAGTACAACATATCCATGTGACCAAGAGGTAAATTTGCAGAGTGAGCAAGTTGTTCAAACTTTCCAAAATACCTTTTATAATCATTTCCATCTGGCTTCAAACAGTAATAGTCTAATTCATTTGGTGTAGCTTTTGTTTGAAATGATGGATTAATTCCAATGAACAAAAGCGATGAGTGAGGAATTGCTCCAATTGAAACAAATCCTCTTTCTATAAATGGTATACTTGCGTAATTGGGGTTGTTAAGAATATCTAGTAGTTCGCTTTCATATTTTTCTTTTATAGAAAATGATGTTTGGGCCATACTCGTAATAAATTTTAGATTGTGCCTTCGAATGAGCCAGTAGAAGAATAACGTTCCATCCGACCATCTTTTTTGGTTATGATTATTTCATTACCACTAACTTTTACTTTTTTTACATCGTTTGTGATTGTTCCTTGAAACCCACCACTGTGTGTATACCTTTCAGCTTTGCCACTCGACCTTAGAACAACGATAAGGTCATCGCCTGAATCAGCATCAATTGCATCAGCTGTAACTGTTCCTAAAAAATTACCATCAGCTGAATATTTTTCAACCCATTCGCCTTTCATTTTGCAAATAATGTTTGCCATTTTTTATACTTTTTTTGATTGACACAATTTATACAAATAGTCTTAAATATTAATCATACCATTTTCTCAAATAGTTAAACTTAACAACTAAAACACTATTGAATCTTACGGCCTAAATTCTGGATTGGCGGCTCTGCGTTTTGCTTTAATTTTCTCGTATATCATAGAGATAGGATTGGTAAATTTCGCTTTCTCTTTGTGGAAATATTTAGGTTTATCTATACCTGGTACTACTATGTTTTCGGGTACACCTTCCGCTTTTATAAAGGCTTGTTCAAATTCGTTTTTGGTTCTGAAACGATAGATTGCTACGGTTTTTAATTTGTAAATATCTTCTACCAGTTGTACATCGAGCGTATATTTTTCGCGCTCATCTATTATGCTTACGGGAATTATTTTAGGTATGTATCCCAGCGATGAAAACTTGAGAGTGTCGCCTAAATGCACATAGGTGGTAAAGTAGCCATCTATATCGGTGCTCAATCCTCTTTTGGTATTTACGATTAAAACATTGGCATTGGGTACACCTGCATGTGATTTTAGGTCGGTTACTCTACCCTTTAGTAGAAATTTCCCTTCCGTAAAATCGAAGTTGAGTTGAGAGAAAGATGTTAGAAAGCAGATAACAGAAAACAGAGAGCAAAGCAACAATCGCAACTGCAATTTTTGAATAGAATTTTTAGAAAATATTTTAGGAAATAACATTCGGGTACAAAATAAAAAACCTCTTCTTAATCGAAGAGGTTTTAGGATTATTTTTGAGTTTAAAAGAAATTACTCAGCAACTACTTCAAAGCTTACCGTTACTTTGTGGTCTCTACCCAAGCCTACTTCAGCTGTGTAGCTTCCTAAAGTTTTTACTTCACCTTCTACAATGTGAATTTTTCTACGGTCTACTTCAATGCTCACTGCTTTTTTAATAGCTTCTGCTACATGGTAAGCAGTAACACTTCCGAAGATTTTATCGGTAGTACCTACTTTGGCACCTATAGATAATTTAGCAGATTCTAATTTTGCTTTTATTTCACCTATTTGTGCTACTAGTTTTTGTTCTTTCTTATCTTTTTGTTTCAATACTTCCGCTAAAATGCGTCTGTTGGTATCGTTAGCTACTACTCCTAATCCTTGTGGAATAAGGTAGTTTAAGCCGTAACCTGGTTTTACACTCACTACATCGTCAGCGTATCCCAGTTTTTCTACATCTTTTTTTAATATAATTTCCATGATATTTTGTTTTGGATCGTTCTAAAAATTATTTCAGCAAATCTGCCACGTAAGGTAAAATGGCAATGTGTCTTGCTCTTTTAATAGCCTGAGCCACTTTGCGTTGAAATTTCAACGAGTTTCCAGTTAATCTACGGGGGTAGATTTTTCCTTGCTCATTGATGAAATTCAACAAATACTCTGGGTCTTTGTAGTCAATATATTTAATGCCATTCTTTTTAAAGCGGCAGTATTTCTTTTTGATTAAACCTATTTTAGGTGAAGTCAAAAACTTGATGGTATCTTGATTTGATTTGCTCATGTTTATGCCTCCTTAACTTTTGGTGAAGAAACTTTTTTACCTCTCCCTACTAAGCCTGCGCGTTTATCATCGTTGTATTTTACTGCGTACTTATCTAGTTTCACAGTTAAATAACGAAGCACAGTCTCATCGCGTCTAAAAGCAAGTTCCAGCGGGTTAATCGCTTTTCCATCGCTTTTATATTCGACTAAATGATAGATTCCCGTAGTCTTTTTATCGATTGGGTATCTTAAATTCTTTAATCCCCAATGTTCTTGGTGGATTACTTCTGCTCCCTGGGACTTTAGCAAGTCAACATAACTGTTGATAGTGCTTTTGGCGTCATCTTCCGATAACACAGGAGTCAGGATGAACGTAGTTTCGTACTGGTTCAGCATGTTTTTCTGCTTTGTTTTGGTTAAAAAATGGAGTGCGAAGATAATTAACTTTTTCAGATTGCCAAATACCTTTCCTATATATAATCCATTGAAAATAGACTGGTTTGGCAAGCGAAAAAGATGCCGCTTCTCTAAACGTGGAAAAATAGTTTAAACAGCCTGCAAGTAATTTCTATTTTTACGGCTCTTAATTCTTATGGCACAATACATCGTTTCGGCTCGTAAATACAGACCTACCAAGTTTAAAGATATGGTAGGGCAGGAGCATGTATCTGCTACGTTGCAAAACGCCATTAAGACAGAACAGCTTGCGCATTCTTTCTTGTTTTGTGGACCCCGTGGAGTAGGTAAAACCACAGCAGCACGTATTTTAGCCAAGACCATTAACTGTGAAAATATTACCCCCGATATAGAGGCTTGTGACCAATGTCAGTCGTGTGTTTCGTTTAATCAAAACAGTTCGTTTAATATTCATGAGCTGGATGCTGCTTCTAACAATTCGGTAGATGATATTCGCCAGTTAGTAGACCAAGTGCGGTTTCCACCACAATCGGGTAAGTACAAAATTTACATTATAGATGAGGTGCACATGCTCAGTGCTGGTGCATTTAATGCTTTTTTGAAAACCTTAGAAGAGCCACCTGCTTATTGCAAATTTATTTTAGCTACTACCGAGAAACACAAAATATTACCTACCATTCTTTCTCGTTGTCAGATTTTTGATTTTAGAAGAATAGCGATAGATGTGATTGTAAAGCATCTAAAAGGTATTTGTGAATTAGAAAATATAGAAGCCGAAGAAGATGCACTGCATATTATAGCACAAAAGTGTGATGGTGGTATGCGCGATGCGCTCTCTATGTTTGATAGGCTTTCGAGTTTTGCTGGTGGAAAACTAACCTACGCTGGCGTTTTAGAGAATTTGAATGTGTTGGATTACGACTACTTTTTTAAAGTAACCGATGCTTTGCTTTCTACCGATATGCCTGCTTTAATGAATTACTTTTCTGAAATTCTCAAAAAAGGATTTGAAGGAGATGATTTTGTTTTAGGACTCTGTGAGCATTTTAGAAATCTATTATTTAGCAAGAATACGGATACACTTGCGCTGATGGAAGTGAGCGATAATTTAAAGCGGAGGTATTTTGAGCAATCATCTTTGTCGAATGCGTCTTTTTTAATTAATTGTTTGAGCATAGGAAACCAAGCAGATGTACAATACAAGGCATCTAAAAACAAACGATTATTGGTAGAGCTCACGCTTCTAAAAATGTGTTATGTAAATGCAACTATAGAAGCTTCGGAAGATGCTTCAAAAAAAAAAGTAGTTGAGGGAGAGAAGGTAGAAGTTAGAGAACAGAGAGCAGAAAATAAAAATGAGAAAATAGAAATAGAAGTCCCCAAAAACATAGTACAAGCCACTGCCAGTCCTACTTCTGTAAAGCCTCGAGTAATATCTGATAAAGATTCGGGCTTAAAAAAATCTTCAAAAATTTTATCGTTCGATGATTTAGATGCACCAGAAAATATTGTTTCTGATGCTGTATCGAAAGATAACACCAAAGAAGAAATGGTGGTGGTAAACGATACGCTTTTAGAGTGGAATGATTTGCAAGTAAAACTTTTGTGGCAAACTTTTGCAGATACGATTCGAGAAAGTAAAAGAGGATTTGCAAACCTGATGGAATTGTATGTGCCCGTGGTGAAGGAAAGGATGCTGGAGATTCATTGTGAAAGCGATTTACAGAAAAGTCAGTTTGACCAACATGCAGCTTCAATCCGAAATTTTTATTATCAAAATACAGGAGTGGCTCCAGTTATAGAAATACTAGTAACTAAAACTGCTACGAATGCTAATCCTAAATTATATACTCCACAAGATAAACTGAAACGATTGATAGAATTGAATCCTAACATTCGTAAATTCCAAAAGGATTTGGGATTGGATATAGATTATAATTAGTGAGTTAAATGTTTTTGGTAAAACCTTATTGTTGACAGAAAAATTGTAAAACATCTGCTACATCTTTTTCTTGAAGCTCTAAGCTCTTTTTCAAGTCTTCACATCCCAGGAAACGTTGATTTAAAATAATCCTAGTTAGACCTCTATTAAAATAAGCAGCACCATAGTTATTATTTAGGTTGATTGCTTTATCAAAATCAGTTATGGCATCAAAATAATCACCAAAAAGCAAACGAATGTTTCCAGCTAAATTATGAGACTTTGGATTGGTAGGATCTAAAGAAATAGCTTTTTGTACATCGTGATAGGCATTGCCAGGATCTCCTAAAGTTTTTAAGGAAAATCCCCTGTTTATGAGTGCATCTGTAAAGTAGGGATCTAAATCTATGGCTTTGTTATAGTCTTCTATAGCACCTTCTGTATCACCTAACATTTTCCTTGCTATTGCTCTATTAAAGTAAGCGTTTTTTTGGGTATGGTCTACTTCTATAGCTTTGTTTAAGTCTTCCATAGAGCCTTTAATATTTTGCTGCATTTTCCTTACCACACTTCTATTATAAAATGCTAGAGCAAACTGCGGATTTAACTTAATTGCTTTTGTGAAATTTAGTTCTGCTTCATCTAGTTTATTTTCCTCTTTATTTATTATTCCTAGTAAATCATAGGCTATTGAAGAGTTATGATTATAAAGAAGTGAGGAGTCAATATAGCGGATAGCCTCTGAATAATTTTTAAACTTCAAATGATAAGCAGCCATTCTTAAGTATTCGAATGAGTCTTTAAATTGAGTATTCAACTTTTGTAAATCTTGAAGGGATTTTTTTTCTTCATTTAATTGAATGTAAGCTTCCAGTCTTTCAGTTAGAAACTCTGGAGAATAGGGCGATATTTTTATCGCTTGATTTAAATCCTCTAAAGCCCCAGAATAATCTGATTTCAATAGTTTTAATTTAGCTCTTGAATCGTATAAAATTTCTGAGTAAGGATTTAGTTTGATAGCCACATTATAATCTTCTAAAGCTT
Organism: Chitinophagales bacterium; assembly: GCA_044228065.1. Taxonomy (GTDB): domain Bacteria; phylum Bacteroidota; class Bacteroidia; order Chitinophagales; family LD1; genus JBGAVP01. Next base: position 8,187 of record JBGAVP010000020.1, read on the forward strand.
GTGAAGTATTTCCTATTCTTCTAAATAGATTTGCTCGCTTCATATAGGCATCCGCATATGTAGGATCGGAAGCTATTACATCGGTATATAAAAATTCTGCCCGCTGGATATCTCCTGACCGTAAAAAATTATCTGCTAGTGCAAGTCTGTTTGTGTTTTCTGATCGAAGATTGGCTGTTGGTTGTTGGGCATATACATAGTTTACAATAACTAATGTAAATAGTAAGTAGATAGTAATACTTTTCATATAATAGAGTTTATCTTATTGAAAATCAAACTCTAAATTCTATAAAAAGTTTCTCCTTTCCTGTTAAAATATGAAAATTACTCTAACTAGTATTCTGAAAAAATATGGTTAATAATTAAAGTAAGTGAATAGCTTTTTGAAGAAAGGCAACATTTTCAGTGTAACATAAATTTGCCTTTCTGTCTTTATGACTGTTTTACAAATGGCGCTACCACCCAGTCATACACATAACACCCTACACATATTTTAAAGAAAGATTCTAATACTGCGCAAAACAATAAGATGCCGCCTACAGCAAATGCAGCTGTATTTAGTTGAAAATGGAATAAAATAAAAATGGATAAAGAGAATAGAAAACCAACTCCAGCAGCAAATTTTTTGGGGGCGGCAAAAACAGGTTTAGGTTCTAGTTTAAATTGTGTTGTTAAGAATTTAGCAATCGTTTTTAAAGGAGTAGGGAAGTAGGTAAATGCTCTGATAGCAAAGTCCACGGCTAAGAAAAGGGCTAGATATTTCCATTGAAATAAAAGGGTAGCAACTGTGAGAATTACTACTTCAAATGCGATAATCCTTATGGTATTTTCTTCTAAGTAAAATTGAGAAACTTTTTCTTGACTCATGGATTTATAATTTAAAAAAGTTAAGATTTGAAATGCACGATTTCCTGCTGTAGGAAAAGAAGTTGAATTCTTTTTAATGCCTAAAAAATGAAAATCTTAGAGGTATAATTAGCAACAACAACAGCAACAAAGCCCAAGAGATGATGGGCTTGAGGCCTGACTATAGGAATTAAAATAAATGGTTGTATTGCTTTTCATAAAATGAATATGTGTGCAATGCTAGGATATATTTTTTAAATTTCCAAAGAAGTCTACCAAAATAGTAGAATAATAAAAATTGCAAGTCTTGAATCCTCTATTTTTTTTAGAATACTTTCCCTTTTAGCATGGGTACAAATGCACACTTTTCAAAAATTTCATGCTCAAATTCATTTTCTTCTAAGCGCGTAATACGAAGCATATCGGCACTGCCATCTTTTTCATAAGGAATAATCATTTGCCCACCCAGCATCAATTGTGCTTTTAGTTTTTCGGGAATTTCAGGGGCTGCTGCAGTGATGATTATTTTATCGAAAGGCGCAAAAGAAGGCAAGCCTTCAAAGCCATCGCCAAAGAACATTTTAATGCCTTTGTAGTTTAAGTCATCCAGTAGTTTTCTTGTTTTATCAAACAATTTTCGTTGCCTTTCTATAGAAAATAGTTTAACACCCATTTCAGCTAAAACGGCCGCTTGATAACCACTTCCTGTGCCTATTTCCAGTACTTTTTCTTTAGGCAACAGTTCTAGTAATTGTGTTTGGTACGCTACGGTATAGGGGTGTGAAATCGTTTGCCCTTCACCTATTGGGAAAGCAATATCGTCATAAGCAGTAACATCAAAAATGGAATTATCGCTCAAAAATAAATGACGAGGTACACGATTCATGGCTTCTAAAACCCGCTCATCGGTAATTCCTTTTTTGCGCAATTTTTCTATCAATTCTTTACGCAAACCTTTATGGCGATAGGTATCTTTCGAGTTCAAAATCTTTGAATATAAAATGAAGAATGCAACACGAAAAATTAGAATTATGGATTCTCACTTTTCTTAAAACAAAGGTGCTGAAACTATGGCAAAGTTATTGCAAGTGGTATTCACATGCATTGTTGAAACTCTTTTGCAGTGAACACTAAAAGTTAAAGGAAGAACAAAAACCTTGCATGATTCAGAGAATTTTTATCTTAGATTACACAAACTCTTAAAAACCCTAAACCATCATGACAAAAAAAATAATGTTTGCGCTGTTGGCAGTTTACGCTACATCAGCTTTTGCTTTGAAACCCTCTAAGGAATACGCTTTTTATCCAGAAGACCTGGGTTTAAATAGCAAAGAATGGCACGTGAAAACTTCCGATGATTTTGATATCTACGCATGGCGTATTACTCCTGCTAAAGCACAATCTTCTAAGACTGTAGTAATAGCTGATGATGGAGAAGGAAATATGGCAGACAATTTCGATTTAGCTGGTTCTTTTTTAGGAGCTGGTTACAATGTAGTGATGTTTGATTACCGTGGTTATGGCAAATCGCAAGATGCCCGTGTGAATGAAAAAATGTATTTGATGCCAAACTTTTCTAAAGATTTAGATGCAGTAATTACAGAAGTGAAAAAGCAAGATGCCAAGCAACAAGTAACTGTGTTTGGAGTAGGAATGGGCGGAGGTTTAGCAATAGGCGTGAGTGCTAATAACCCAAAGGTTTCGCGTGTAATAGCCGATGCTCCGTATTTAGATTTAGAAACGATTAAGAACAGATTAAAAGAACAAAAACAACTGGATGTAATTATTCCTCCAGGTGCAGAGAAAACTTTGTACGAGCCTAAGTTTGCACTCGAAAGCAAAGGGCAAAATATAGAAGGGTTACTTTTAATTGTGAGTGGAGCCGATAAAGTAGTTACTACTGCCGATATGCAAGTACTACAAGCCATGCGCAAAAAAACGTGTGATGTGTACGTAACTGCAGCGAAAGAAAATAAAGACAATTTTACTTCCAATAAAAATGAATACTTCAATCATGTAAAAGCTTTTTTGGATAAGCCAATGCCGAAATAGAAGTTAGAGTGCAGAAGTCAGAAATTAGATAATGTAGATTCAAAAAACAGCCTTCAAATGGGGGCTGTTTTTTGTTTTAGGAAACCACTGACCATTTCTTTTATATTTGCCCTTCAAAATTTACAAATCATGACCAAAATTAAATTCGGAACAGACGGCTGGAGAGGAATTATTGCTAAAGATTTTACCACTGATAATGTGGCGCGTGTAGCCAAAGCTACTGCACAGTGGGTGCTTCAACAAAATCCATCAGGCTCTATTGTAGTAGGCTACGACTGTCGTTTCGGAGGGTATTTGTTTTCGCAAGTAGCTATCAATGTATTTGTACAAAACGGCATTAAAGTATATTTCGACCCGCATTTTGTTTCCACTCCTATGATTTCTCTTGCAGCCAAAACTCTGGGCTGCGAACTGGGTGTTATCTTGACTGCTTCCCATAACCCACCTTCTTATAATGGTTATAAACTAAAAGGTAAACATGGTGGACCTTTGGTGGTAAAATACATCAATGAAATTGAGGACATGATTCCTGAAACGGTTTCTACCACTGAGAAAACAATAGATGAACTAAATGCAGAAGGCAAAGTAGAGTTGGTAGATTTAGAAGATATGTATTTTGAGCATGTGCAAAACGGCTTCGATTTAGAAGCCATCAATGACTCAGGTTATGTAGTGGGTTACGATGCTATGTTTGGTGCAGGACAAAGTATTTTGCCGCGTATTTTGCCGCATGCAGATTTAATGCACTGCGATTACAACCCTTCATTTTACGGGCAAGCACCAGAGCCTATTGCAAAAAATTTGCAAGAGTTTGCGAACTACATTAAACAAACCAAGCATATAGATTTTGGACTGTGTACAGATGGAGATGCCGATAGAATAGGTGTGTTTGATGGTAAAGGAAATTTTATAGATGCGCACCATATTATTTTATTGCTCATTCATGTGTTGCATAAATACAAAGAGATGACGGGCAAAGTAGTCATCGCATTTTCTGTTTCCGATAAAGTAAAAAAGTTGTGTGCGCACTACAACATACCGGTAGAGGTTACTCAGATTGGGTTTAAGTACATCTGCGAAAAAATGATTACCGAAGATGTGCTGGTGGGTGGCGAAGAATCGGGCGGTATAGCCGTGAAGGGACACATACCAGAACGAGATGGGATTTGGGATGGACTGGTGCTCATAGAGCAACTGGCTTTAAACGGTATGACCCTGCGCGAATTGATAGATGAAGTGTATGAAATTGTAGGACCTTTTTCTTACAACCGAAATGATTTGCATTTAAAAGAAGAACAAAAACTACAAATCATAGCCAACTGTAAAAATGGCGTGTACACTGCCTTTGGCGATTTGCAAATAGAGCGCGTAGAAGATATAGACGGCTACAAATATCATTTTGCCAACGAAGAATGTGTGATGATTCGTGCCTCGGGTACCGAGCCTGTTTTACGCGTATATGCCGAAGCTGCCAATGCCGAAAGAGTAGAAGAAGTGCTTGCAAAAGTGAAGACTGCTTTGTTAGGATAAGAAAAATAATTTGGGCAGCGGACGGGCTGTTCGCTTTTATCCCTGCTGCACGCAAAGCGACTGTTTTTTACTCCCTTGAGGGAGGCACGCTGAGTGTTGTATCTGTTGCAAAGTCACGGGAACATATGAAGTCACTCGGCAATAATACAGAGCCGAGCGACTGTGTTATTTTCTTCCAAAATATTTCATCATATATTTATCTATTAATCTCTAAATTATGAAATGCATTTCACCCCTTTTGCTATTCTTTTCTTTTATAAATTTTGGGTTTTCCCAAACATTTAAGCGTTGGCCAAATGGTAAATTAGAAATGACTAATAAGGAATTGTCCTATCAGCAAAAGGCAAATATTTTTAACGATTTTAAATGGACATATCCTACTATCAAAAGCATTCCAATAGTATTTACTAATAAAAATGCAAGCTTTGATTTTGCTGGTAAAAGGTTTTCAGTAGCAGTTGTTTCTGACAAGAAAATGAGTTTAATATCATTGAATGGAAATAGTTCAGAAAGTGATGAACAAATCTCAGAGGGAAATATGTATTACGATAAAGCAGCACTTCATTATAAAGCAGTGACTGTAAGTTCTTGGACTTCTTATACTACTTATACAAATCAATCAGTTTCGGTTTCTAGAACCCGTTCCGTTCCAGTTATAACTTGGGTAAATGGGAAGTCATCTACTTCTTACAGAAGCGAAAGCTATACCACAATTGAATATAGATCTGTGCCTCATACAGAGCAAAGGTACACACCTCACACAACTTATGTACTTGATATACCCAAGTATCCTTTCTATGCTTTTAAGTTTAATGACAGTATTTCATTTGTGATTTATAAGGCAGATAAAGAGAAATATTATTTACAAAATGCATCTTATCTTATTGCAAAAGATAAAGATGGGATCAACCATATTTTTATTGATGCAAATTGCAATGGGGATTTTCTCGATGAAGGAGATAAAGTAATGTTTAATTCATGGGATCCTTATTCCAAAACTTCATCTTATAGATCTGCTGGTATGTTTAAAGAAAACAACTGGTATGACTTATCGTTTTTGCAAATCAATAATTTCCTTTCGTTTAGTAAAGATCCTGTAAATGGGAAACTAAAGATTGATTACGAAAACAGTGGCTTTTCTGATGATGAAGATAAAGGCAAAGTTACCATTGAAAATATTCCCGATGATGCGGACTTATTTGTAAATGGGAAGAAGTATCATGACAAGAAGGGGACAAAAACGTACAAAACTCAATTTGGAAAATTTATTGTAAAAATTTCGAAAGAAGGATTTTTAGACTATGAAACTACCTACTATGTAGATAAAGAAAATCCAATAACTTCTATTAAATATCAAACTCCTAGAGAAGCAAGTAATGTGGAAATTGAAAATATTTTTCAGAAAAGCTATTTTGTAACAGTGAGTGATAGCCTTGGTTATAATCATACTTATAGTAATACACCCCGTTGCAGGATACCTGCAGGAAATACGAATGTCTCTATCTATAGTGATGGTTTTACTTTAAATAAACAATTATCCACCAAGGCAGGGGATAAGACTATTATTGATTTTGAAGCAGAAGTTAAAAAATTAAAAGTAGATGAAAAAGAAGCGAAGCCAAACAGCGATGTAGAGGATAAAAAGATTGACAATGAACGGTAATGTACTCAAGTGAGAATATATGCCCCTCCCAATCGTTCTTATCTAGTGCAGCGTAACGATGATATACTATGGTTTTGCGCTTGCAATCCCGTTTTCTAAGAATAGTTTTCTGGGACGGAAGCTATGGGTAACTCTTTGTTTTTTATTAAACCACAAGTTACGCTTCGTTAAACTGGCGGTGGTCAGGCAAATGGCTTCAAAATGAAAAATCTGTTAAAATATTAGTATTGTTTAATCTTCATCTTAAAAAATTAAACAAAAAGAATGATGTGATGTTGGGTTGGTATTACTCACAAATTAAATCAACAAAAAATGAAAAAAACATTCTTGGCACTTACATCTGCTTCTTTATTGGTAGCAATGGTCTTTGTTTCTTCTTGCAAAAAAGATGAAACTACAGCAAAAACGTATGCAAAAGTATTAGTAACTCATGCTTCTCCTAATGCTCCCGGAGTAGATTTGCTAGTAGATGGCGCTAAACAAAATTCAGCAGCATTAGCTTTTCCTAAAAACACAGGTTACTTGCAAGTAGAATCAGGAACAAGAAATATAAAAGTAAATGTAACAGGTACTTCCACCGCAGTAATTAATGCAGATTTAGCTCTAGCAAAAGACAAAAACTATTCTGTTTTCGCTATTGATTCCGTTTCTAAAATTTCAGCTTTAGTTGTAGAAGACGATTTGTCAACTCCAGCTTCGGGTAAAGCACATGTAAGATTTATTCACCTATCACCAAATGCCCCAGCAGTAGATGTGGCATTGGCAGGAGGTGCTGTAGTTTTTGGCAACAAGTCATTTAAAGATTACACGGCATTTACACCACTAGATGCAGGTACATACAATTTAGAAGTACGTGTGGCAGGAACAACACCACCAGTACTTCCATTACCCGGAATAGTATTACAAGCAGGAAAGATTTATACGGTGTTTGCTAAAGGATTTTTAGGTGGAACAGGAGCAGAAGCTTTAGGAGCAGAAATTATTGCTAACAACTAATATTAGCTATTAGAATTTTAAAGGAGAGCTCGCATGGTGCGGGCTTTTTTTTTTATTTACTGTTACAATTTCAATGTCTTTATCTCCTTCACTAAAAAAAGAATGAGCAACGAACTCTTGATAGAAGATTCTTGTTGAATAATTCTTTGTAAGAGGTTTTCCTTTTTTTCTTTTTTCTGTTTTTTATCTGGAATGTCTAGAAGTTTGTAAAACTGAAAAAAGCAATCAGCCGCAAAGCTTTCTGTGCGAACCACTGGCTCGTTATAATATGTTCCTTTAATGATATTTTCTACTTCTCTAATTGCAAAATCAAGGTTATTATCGCGGTAATGTACGATGGATAAAAGTATTCTTGAGTACATTTTTGTAAAGGGTTCTTTCCCTTCTGCAAGAACTGCTTGAATGTCGCTAAAGGCCTTCTGCTGCTTGTTTCTGAAGATTAAGCTGAGCGCGTAAATTAAGCGAATACGATTGAAAAATACCGATGATTCCGAGTTGGTATCCTTTACTAATCCATATAGCGTATCCACTTCATCGTATTTTTCTAATTGCAGTTTATTCGAAATGGCAGTGAGTATAATCACATGTCGAGTTCTGGTTTCTGCCGTCTCAAAATAATGTTCAATAAAATGCATGAGATAGGTATCTGCAAGGGCATAGTTGCCGATAGTATAAGCTTCTACACCCATGTTAACAACAGCTGCCTTAATGAGATGATGCAAATGTTTTTTATGTAAAACAATTTCAGGCTCAAGCAATAACATTTGCTTCACAGCATTTTCCTTTTTCAGTAAGTTAGTTTGTTCAAAGAAATCGAGATAGTTTTTCATTAACTGAATATGACGACTATCGGGTTTGTTTGCTGCTGCTGAAGTGCGCACCTCTATTGTGCTTTGTCCTGTGCGTTGACTTAAGTTATTGATAAACGATTGGTAATACAACAGACTTAATGTTTGTTCTTGTGTGTTCAGTTGCAGAAATGCATAGGCCTCTTGCATTTGCAATTTCATTTCCTCTAGGCGTTTAAGTGAAAACTCTTGTTGGTAGAGATACTGAATTTTTACTTCGTGGAGAAACGATAAGCCTTGCATGTTTTCTGACGATACGAAATCATCGTATATTAAGTTCCATTCTTTTTCAAACAGGTCGAAAGCCTTCCGTTTTACTAGTTCTTCTAAATAGCGCTTTGTGGCGAATGCCGATTGGGGATGAATGCTTTGTTTTAAATATGTGGCAATTTGTTCGCGAATAAATGCGAAAAGCTGTGCTTGCAAATTCCGAAATACAGCATCTTTTTTTTCTTCATAGGCCGTGCCAAAAACCTTTCTAAAAATTTTGGCTTTATCTTTTTTAAAGGATTCTTCTGTATGTTTTCGTACTTCTTTATAAAAAAGTTGCATGCTTTCGCTTTCAGCTTTCAAAGCAGTTTCTACTAGTTTATGCTCTTCGTGTTGTAAGATAGTAAGCAGTTCAATAAGTTTCATTATTATTTGATTTTCAGTTTAATAGGATAGTGTTCGCCTGTTTTTACATTACAAATCTACTTAAGTTCTATTGAATTGTATCGCTATTAATACATTCTTTGTTTCAACAAAAAGCAAAGCTTATGAAAACAATACATCGCATACTTCAAGTCTCGTTTTTTCTTCTGCTTATATCGGCTTGTAAAAAAGATAATCCTAAAACTATCGATAATATTCCTGTTGTGCCCAGAGTAGTTGGATTCGAAGGCATGGCGGCATTCGACAATTTAACTATTGCAGAAAAAGACAAACTAAAATCGTGGAATACTTTGTTTGTTCATCAATCGCTAGGTGGCGATTTAGAAGGTGGCTGTAACGATAACGGATACGGGTTTGATTATATCGAAGCTACGGGAACAATGGTACAAACCAGTTTGTACGGTGGTTTGTTTTCTTCCAGCAATGGCAATCCATTGGGGAAGATAGCCGAGTTTAAAAATCGTGTGGCCTTAAATCCCGGGAAAATACGCGTGGTGTGTTTCAAGTTTGGTTATGCCGATATTGAAGATGCAACACTAACGGATGTGCAGAATGCATACAAACAAATGGTAGATGATTTTCGTGCGAAAGGCATTCGTGTTTTACATATTACACCGCCTTTGGTGTATGATGTGAGTTACAACAGTCCCAAAATGCAAATGCGGACTTGGATGTTGCAAACCTTCACCAACGATATGATTTTTGATTTACAAGATATTGAGAGCCGAAACCTTACCGATGGCACACGCTGTGAGCAAAGCGGTGTGTGGCAAATTTGTTCCACCAATCGTTCAACTGCAAGTTGTCCAAGTGCCGAGCAAGGTGTAGATACACCACAACAAGGGCACTTATGTTCTGTAGCCGCTACAAAAATTTCGAAAGCATTTTTGTATGCTATTTATAAAGCGGGCATATAAAGCAATTCACCCATTAGATAACAAACAAATTTAACGTACGACCATGAAAAAAATAAGTATAGCCGTATTAACCATTGCCTTTTTCTTGAATTCGTGCAGTAAAGAAAAAGAGATTACCCAAACCGGACCGGTGGTGTATAAAGAAGAAATTTGTGTACCTGATTTTTACAAAATGGCAGGTTTTGATTCCATTGTTACGCCTACTTTATTTCAACCCGATTTTGAAGTTGGTCTCACCTTTATGCCATTAGAATATGGAACGCTTAACGCCATCACCATAAAGCTTCCGAGCAACTTTAATCGGAATCGAATTACACTTTGGGATAAACAAACAGGTGCTGTTATTCAAACATGGAGAGTTCCAATTCTTTCCAATGCAACAGCCGGAATTGAATACGTTATTCCACTTACAACCCCATATGCTTTAACCAAAAATAAAGAATATATTTTGTCGATGAATGTCAACAATTGGTATCTCCGCAAACGAGGAACAACAGATGCTCCTTACCCATTTACTGTAGGCTCCATTCAAATGTTGAATTATGTTGAAAGTCCTACCGGTACTGCTCAAATTATGCCAACCGATTTGTATTTGGATTATGTAGTTGGCGATTTAGGGTTCAAATTTAAACGCCTATAATTTTATGAAAATGAAAAACACTATTGCATGCCTTTTGCTGTTTTTATCAGCGCCTCTTTTTTCGCAACAATTGTCTTTAGTAAAAGATATAAATACCACCGGTATCAATAATTCCTTTCCAAGATATTTAACGGGTTATAATGGAAAAATATTTTTTGTGGCGGGCGATGGAGTTGGACATAAATTGTATGTCTCAGACGGAACAACCGGAGGCACTCAACTCGTTGGCCCAACAACAAATGCGGCTGGTGTAGTATGGTACTTGAAAGCCTATAACGGCAAATTGTTTTTTACTTATGATGATGGAATTCATGGGTTAGAACTTTGGACAAGCGATGGCACCACTGCTGGAACATTTATGCTCAAAGATATTTGGACAGGAACTAATGGAGGCGGAATACCCTACAGCAGCGCCCCTAATTATTTTACAGAATGTAACGGATTGTTGTTTTTTCAAGCGTCTACAGCAACACGCAATCAAGGACTTTGGGTAACGGATGGTACAACAGCTGGAACGCAAATGCTAGGAAATCAGTATTCTAATATTTTCGGTTCGATTAGTCAATTTATTGTGCTTAACAACAAGATTTATTTTCAAGGCAATGCAGGGTCGGGGTATGGCATGTGGGAAAGCGATGGAACCACCAGCGGCACACAACTTGTTAAAGCAGGCTTAGTTGGCGGCAGTGCAGGCAGCCATGCTGTTTGTAATGGAAAGTTTTATTTTATGAATGACGATGGCACAAATGGAGGCGAATTGTGGGAAAGCGATGGCACAAATGGCGGTACTGTTTTGGTCAAAGATATTTACACAGGGATTCAAAGTTCCACTCCCGAAAAGTTAATCTGCCACAATGGGAAAATTTATTTTACTGCAAACGATGGCATTCACGGTAAGGAGATTTGGGTAAGTGATGGAACAAATGCCGGTACAAAAATGGTACTCGATGCGCAATCCGGAATTGGTGGTTCTAATCCGGAAAGTATGGTTTCGTTAAACACCGATTTGTTTTTCTTTGCGAATAATGGTTCGTCCTCAATATTATTTAAAACTGATGGCACAGTTGCTGGAACTCAAACCGTAAAAGCTATGCCCGGTATAGCCTCTGTTCCTTATGTTTATCCGTTTAATGGGAAGCTCTATTTCATGGCCAGTAATGTTGTTGGCGGTGGAGCAACCACTATTTTTGAGAGCGAGGGAACAACTCTTGGAACCCAACAAATTACGCCAATTGTTACCTCTTATTTCGATTTTAAAGATGAAGGATTTTTAGGCTTTAATTCAAATTTGTTTTTGCCAGCTAATTTTGGAACACAGGGTATTGAGTTTTGCAAGCTCACGTTCGAAACTACGAATGTTCAAGAATTATTTTTTTCAAAAAAGACATTCAGTGTTTATCCAAACCCAAGCAATGAAAGAATCAATGTAATGGCTAAATTTCAAATGTTTGATGCCTCTATTAAAATAATAAATATTAATGGACAAAGTTGTTTTGAAATGTCGAGTGTTAGCGGAAAATCAATTCAAATAGATGTTAAAGAATTTTTATCAGGAATGTATTTCATCGAAATAAAGAACGGAAACGAACACGAGCAAATCAAGTTTATCAAAAATTGATTTTGGCAAAACTCAAAAAGGGGAAAGGATATTTATTTTCTTAGTTTTATAAGGTCATAGAATCACACCCTCTATACTAGATTTATGAAGCAACTACTTTCTCTATTTTTCTTAGCTATCTATTGTCAATTATCTGCTTTAGATTCTTCTGGAAATAAACTCATTTCTTACACACTTTGGAATACTGTTACCCGAGCCGATTTACAACAAAGAATGAAAAAAAATCATGTTCCCAAAGCAATGTTGAATCCTAAATATGATGTGGATATTTATGATATTACATACAAAAGTTGCTGGCACGATAGTACTTGTATTTTGGCTTCAGGCTTAGTGTTTGTGCCACGAGATATAAAAAAACCAATGGCAGAAGTGGTGTACCATCACGGTACCCGTGTAGAAAAGGGAAGAAAAAAAGAGGTGAGTGGGGTAGACTATTTATGTTTGGGTTTGGCGGTAGATGGCTATTTGGTTTTACAACCAGATTACATAGGGCTGGGTCATGGCGATAGGTTCCATTTATACCAGCAATATAAATCTTTAGGACAAGCATCGGTAGATATGATTTATGCAGTTCGAGAATTAAATGATACGCTTCATTTAAAACTAACAGACCAATTATTTCTTACTGGATATTCCGAAGGGGGGTATGCTGCTGTAGGTACCAATAAGTACATTCAGGAAAGCTACCCTGACTTGAAGGTAACTGCCACCGCTGGAAATAGCGGAGCTTACGATATGGCGGGTGTGCAGAGTAAAGTAATGTTTGAAAAGTATGATAAACCGCATTACTTGCCATTTCTTCTAGAGGGATTTAATGAAGTCTATCATATTGTTCCAGACATCAATAGTGTTTATAAATCGCCTTACGATTCTATTATACCAGCTATGTTTAAGGGTTCACATAGTTTCAGAGAGATAGATAAGGTATTGCCAGAAATTCCAAAAGATATGCTGCGAGATACCTTTGTAAATTTGTTTTTAAACGACCCCAATTTTCTGCTACATAAAGCACTAAATGACAATTCGCTTTGCTACTGGAAACCCGAAAATCCTATTCAACTATGCTACTGTGAAAAAGATGAACAAGTGAATTATAAAAATTCATTTGTAGCACGTGATGGTATGAAAAAGTTAGGTGCAAAGCATATTACAGTTGTATCGGGCGGGAAAAAATTTGGACATAACAAATGCGCTATTTTTGCATCGATGTATTCTCAACTCTACTTCGATAGTTTCAGAAATGGAAGTAAATATGGAAGAAGGGGTAATGCTGGCAAAAGATTTATGCTAGCCTTGGCACGAATAGGCATGAAGCCTTGATACATATACTCTTGAAGTTCTCCGCCATTCCTGTTGTTCGGAACTTGCAACTCCGAACGCTTTATTCTTAATGCACAAGTATCACTTAGTAGTTTTGCTACCCATTTTTATACCCATGTTTTCATACACTAAATCATTGGGCTCCCACAATTCAATTTTGTTTCCCTCTTCATCCATAATGTGAATAAACTTTCCATAATCGTAGGTCTCCAGCGTATCCGTAATAGTTACGCCTTCTTTTTTTAGCTCTTCCACAAGCGTTTTTAAATTTTCCACTCGGTAGTTAATCATAAAATCCTTGGTAGAAGGCTCAAAATATTTGGTGGTTTCTTTAAACGGACTCCATTGCGAAAATCCTTTTTTGGTAGCATCATCTGCTTGTCGCCATTCAAAAACTGCACCGTATTGGTTGGTGTTTAATCCAAGGTGCGTTTCATACCATTGCCTTGTTTTCTTAGGGTCTTTGCATTTAAAGAAGATGCCACCAATGCTTGTTACTCTCTTATTTTCGGGCTTATCGGTAATAATAGTTTTGAAAGCAAAACCAAAACAGAAGGAGGTAGCCAATGCAATAATTAATAGAGTTGCTTTTTTCATAGTGTGTTATTTTGAAAAATTAGCTTAGAGAGAAGTTTTTTCCTCTAAAGGAAAGTTGTTTAAATCATATTGCAATTTTAGCCAAACTAAAATACAAGGGAATACTTTCAATAAACAAGGAATCACATAATGAGTGCGCAGGTATGCTGGAAATAAATCGGTAGGAGAAAGAATCGTAAACACCAAAACTAAGATGGCAAGCAAAATATTTAAATGCGATTTGGGAGAACTAAAGAACCACAAAGCCACACCAGAACTAGCAATTATAAAAGTAGCAGACTCTGCTTTGTGATTGAAAATGATTACCCAAATAAGTACACTCGCTAAGTAATACAATCTAAAATGAAATGCTTTCCAAGCTTTAAAACGAAGCAATGGCAATAGCAAAACTAATAGCCCTACAAAAACGACCGCTAGTTTATTTACATTCCATCCAAACCATACCCTCAGCCATGCCATTACACTAAATCCATCACTGCTGGTGTGGTCGTTCGCAAGCATATTCCACCAACTTTTATATAAAAAAATTAGTTGTGTAGGGGATACTACCAGCAGTGGTATTAAAAATAGAATCACAGTCCACAATAGAGAGTATAAAATGAATCTAGTTTTGCTAGGGTAAAACAAAAATAGCACGAAAGCCGCCATGCCAAATAGTTTTATGAAAACGGTAAGGCAAATAAAAAGAGAAGCCCAAAGCGGATTGCCTTTTTCAAATTGTGAAAATGCTAAGAGAATAAGTGCAGTGATTAGACAATTGCTTTGTATGTTTTGTACAGAGGTAACCATCTCAAAAAAGATAAACAACAACATGAATTGTTTAGCACGATTATCTATTTGGGGTAATTTTTTAAAAGCATAAACCAATAAGCCAGCATTCAAAACATTCCAAAGTGTACAACCCAACCAATCAGGAAATTGAGCAAAGAGTCCAAAGAAAAGCGCAAATGCAGGACTGTATTTATACAAATCCCATTGTTTCTCTTCCATCCACCAGGCATAAATATCTTTATAGGAAACTAAGTGGTAAAAAGAGTTTCGGAAAATGACATAATTATTGTAGTGGCTAAAATTAAAATGCTCGGTGCGATTATCAGTAGTAGGTAATTGGAATAAAATTAAAGTAGCAATAGCAGTAACTACTACATACAGCAAGAGTATGAAATCAAAACGAAGAATTGTTTTTTGCAAGAATGTTGCAATCTTATGCATGCTGCTTTTCTTGAAATGCCGTCAAAAATAAAGTTACCCAACCTGCTAAAAAGAAGAGACCTCCTAGCGGAGTTACAGGTCCTAAAATGATAGTAGGTATATGGTTCAAGTCATTGGTGGCTAATAAATACAGCGAACCTGAAAAACAGATGATGCCCACTAAAAAAAGCAAAGCAACAGTTAGCATTTTTCTATTATCAGATACTTTGAAATACAACAATGCAAACAAAGCTGCAAGCGTATGAAAGAATTGGTAATACACCCCTTTTTCGTAAATGGCTGTTTGGTGTTCATTTAAAAATGGTTTTAAACCATGTGCTCCAAATGCCCCAAGAGCCACAGCTAAAAATCCAGTAATGGAAAATGCGATGAGTAATTTCTTATACATAAATAGAATCTAAGAAGGATTAGGAATAAGTTGAAAAACGGCTGCTGCAAATATTTTTACAGCTATGGCTATTAAGATGACACCAAAGAATTTTTTCATAGCACCCAAAGTAGCTTCACCTATTTTTTCTTCCAACCAATCTACTGAGCGTAATACCAGATAAACAAAAAGCAAATTAATGAGGATGCCTACTACAATATTGGGGATGGTGTAAACTGAGCGTAAAGACATAATGGTAGTAAGCGTTCCAGAGCCCGAAAGCAAAGGAAAAGCAATAGGTACGATACTGCCTGATTTACCCATATTGGGGTCTTGCTTGAAAAGATTAATGCCTAGTACAAGCTCCAATCCTAAAATGAAAATGACAATAGAACCAGCTACAGCAAATGACTGTACATCTATTCCTATAAGTCCTAAAAGTGTTTCTCCTAAAAATAAAAATAACAACATCAAAAAGCCTGAGAATAGAGTTGTAATAAGCGGTTTGAATTCTACTTCTTTATTCTTTAAACCAATAATAACAGGCAAACTGCCAATAACATCTATAATAGCAAAGAGAGTAAAGGTGATAGTGAAAATATCTGCAAAGTTGAACATGCCTCAAACATAGCCATGATTTACGGTTATTAAAAATTACTCGTTACTTTGTGGCATGAAAAAAATATTACTATTATCTCTTACAGCTCTGTTTTTATTTGCTTGTAATCGTCAGAAAAATACAGATGAATCTACCGCTTCATCGGTCTCTTTTTCTACAAAAGCTATTGAAAAATCAACTGGTTCTTGTACAACCAAAGAAGATAATTGCGCCACTGTAAAATTTGAGTATCCTTTTTTTTCGGGAACCAATGCCGTACAGCTAAATAAATTTGTAGCGCAAAGGTTAGGAGCAGGCTATATGGATACCTTAGTGCATGAAAATTTTGAAGAGGTGATGCAACAATTTTTAGATAGCTACGATACCCTCACCAAGCAACTTCCCGATATGAGCCAATCATGGGAACTACAGAAGAAGATGGAAGTGGTGAGTCAGAATGAGGATTTTATTACCCTGCATTTAAATGTATATGAATTTGCTGGAGGAGCTCATCCCAATGGCTTTGACCAATATTTTCATTATGATTTAAAAAGCAATCAAGAGGTTTTTTTAAATGCATTTTTGAATGAAGAAGGAAGCGAGAAAATGAGAGCGATAGCAGAAGAAATTTTTAGGAATGAGTTTAAATTGTCGAAAGATATTTCATTAGATAGTGCTGGTTTCTTTTTTGAGAATGGGAAATTTGTTTTGCCTGCAAACTATGTTTTTACCAAGGATGGTATTCAGTTTCATTACAACGATTATGAAATTCGTTCGCATGCCGAAGGGCCTTATGATTTATTGGTTCCTTATGCTAAGTTTAAAGATGTGGCCAAAACAGATGGCTATTTGAAGAATTATTTCAATTCTCTTTAGGTATACATTTTTGGAAAGACAAAGAATTTGAGAGAGACATTCTTTCTTTTAATCTTCTTCCATTCATCTGTATCAAATTCAAAACAAATTGCTCCTGTTGTAGGAATGTTTTCAATGATTTTTTTTGTAAAAAGGTTGGTGAAATCTGTAAATGCTGGGTTGTGACCAAAGATTACTGCTGCTGTTATTCGGTTGTCAATTTGATGTACAACGCTTAAAACTTCTTGATGAGTACATTCATATAATCGAGCGTCTAATTCGATTTCTAATTTATCTCGTCCCCATTTTTTACAAAAAAGTTTGGCAGTATCTAGTACACGTTTGGCAGGACTACTTATTATCTTTTGAAATGGTATTTTCTTTTCGGCAATTACTTCGGCAATTTTTTTTGCATCCTTTTCTCGACTCTTTTTTAACGGTCTATCAAAATCTAATTGTCCTATTTTACTCCAGTCGGATTTGGTATGTCGAATGAGCAATAAAGTTTTCATACAAAAGTTGGTTACAATTTTTTAATCTTAGGTTTCATCTGCAATTTATAGCTTTGTGCCGAAATGAAATTGAAACAGTTTTTACAATCTACAGCTGTTGTACTTTTACTAGGAGTGTTTTTTTATGCTACTACGGTAAAGGAATTTCACTATTTGTTCACTGCATCTCATCATGAGGCTGTACATACCGATAAGTGTGATCATCACCTACACGCTACAGACCATGCTGGACAATGTGAGGTATGTAAATTGGATTTAAATTCTGTATTAAAGACCGATAATTTTGTTTATGAAATTGGCGCAATTTTTCTTCCGAAAGAAAAATGCAATAAGGTTGTAAATCCTTTGTTGAACAAGGAATATAGCTACTGCTCGCTCAGAGGTCCGCCTGCCTTGTCTTAATTTCCTCTTCTTTTTTTTAGGGTTCTATTTTATAGTCTTCAAACTTTTTTGTAATGAAGTGGCTTGCTGTCATTTTGTGTTTTTGTGTATTTGTTTTGAGTAGTTCAATTTTGAATGCTCAAGAACCTAATTGTGTGTTCAAATTGAAAGGAAAAGTGTTGGATTCCAACACAAAAAAGCCACTTGATTTTGCCACGTTGCAGTTGCGAGAAATCAATCGTACTCAGTTAGCAGATGAGAATGGTAGCTTCGTTTTTGATAAACTATGTAAAGGAGATTACACATTAGCTTGCACACATATTGGTTGTGCTACGGAGTATTTCAGTATTTCTATTACTACAGATACTTTTATAAAAATAAAACTAGATCACAAAGATTTTAATTTGACAGAAGTAACGGTAGCTCGCCATAAAAAAGAAAGTGCTGCCACACAACACGTAGAGCAGTTGGAAGGAAAAAAATTAGATGAACTACGGGGACTCTCGCTAGGCGATGCTCTCAAAACTATGACTGGTGTAAATACGCTTAAAACAGGAAGTACTATTTCAAAACCCATTGTACATGGGCTTCACAGCAACCGAGTGTTGATTTTAAACAATGGAATAAGACAAGAAGGGCAGCAGTGGGGCACAGAACATGCACCAGAAATAGACCCTTTTTTGGCTAAGAAAATTACCTTGATAAAAGGAGCTTCTTCTCTTAGATATGGCAGTGATGCCATAGGGGGTGTCATTTTGGTAGAACCCAATCCTTTACCTACCAATGCTAGAGTGGGAGGGGAGGTGAATTATGTAGTATTTTCAAATAATTGGGAGCACAATATTTCAGCTTTTCTGGAAGGGAATCATACACGTGTAGCACCTTTATCTTGGCGGGTACAAGGCACTTTCAAAAGAGCAGGGAGCGCACAAACACCTGATTATTATTTAAAAAATACTGGATTTTATGAAGGTAACTTTTCAGCCGCATTAGGTTGGGAAAAATCAAACTATGGTATTGAATTGTATTACTCCAGATTTCAAACAAAAATTGGAATTTTCTCAGCTGCACACCTTGGAAGTTTGAGTGATTTATACCGAGCCATTCAATCTAAAACTCCTTTGGAGCAAAGTAGTTTTACGTACCAGATAGGAAGGCCTTATCAATTCATTACTCACGATTTGCTAAAAGCTAAAGCCTATGTAAAGACAGGGAGTTTAGGTGATTTGACTATAACCTTTGCTCGCCAAAGTAACCGAAGAGATGAGTATGATAAAACCCCTCCTAGAAATGATTCTTTGGCTGGTTTAAATCATCCTGCCTTTCGTTTTAAAATTCAAACATTCACTTTAGATGCTGTGTGGGAACATAAGCCAGTAAAAGGTTTTAGCGGTACAGTAGGAGCTGATTTTATGACCCAAACAAATAATTCTGAGTTCGGTTATTTAATTCCCAACTATTGGAATTTTAGCGGTGGAGTATTTGTTATAGAACGCTATACTTATAAAAAGTTAGAGATAGAAGCTGGACTTCGATTTGATTACAAGTGGCTACAGTCTTATGTAAAACAGCGGGGAGTTACTGATGTTGTGACTTTAAATTTTGCGATTCCTTCTGCTTCTATTGGTTTCGATTATCACATCCTGTCACAACTAAAATGGAATTTTAATTTTGGTACTGCATGGCGTGCCCCTGCTCCAAACGAGCTGTATAGCTATGGTTTGCATCATGGTGCTGCTGCTATGGAAATAGGAGATCGAAATTTCAAGAAGGAAACTTCGTATCAGTTAAACACTTCTTTAGAATGGCAATCAAGATACATTCGGGTAGATATCGGAGCGTATCAAAACTTTATGAATGGATTTATTTATCTGGTTCCTGATACACCACCTACGCTTACCATTCGTGGGTATTTCCCTGTTTTTAAATACAAACAAACAAATGCTTCTCTGTCTGGTTTGGATGCAAATATTGTGATAGAGCCAGTTAAAGGCTTAGAGTTGAGTTCCAAAACATCTTTGCTTTTGGCTTATAATACATCAAAAAAGCAATGGCTAGAGCAAATGCCTGCTAATCGTTTTGAAAATAGTATAAGATATACTCATGAAAAAAATGACAGGCAAGTTTTTTTTGGAATCAATACACAATATGTGATGCAACAAAAAAATGTACCTAGTTCGGATGTAGATTATTTGCCTGCTCCAGCAGCTTATTTTTTACTGGGTTTTGAAAGTGGTGCAGATTTATTTATTGCAAAACAGAAATTCACTTTGGGTTTTTCTATTTACAATATGTTGAATACTCGCTATCGTGATTACTTAGATCGGTTTCGATATTATGCCGATGAAACTGGCATCAACTGTGCATTTCGGCTAAAAGTTCCATTTTAATTTTAAAAAACTTAAACAAAAATTTATGAAAAACCTACAAAGAAACCTCACCTATTTATCTGTCTTTTCTGCTATTGCTTTCTCTTTAAATTCTTGTAAACCTGAAAAGACAGTAAACGAAGAGAATGAAGTTATCACAACATTGGTGGTGAAAGTAAGAGATGCTGTAACCGATGCCCCCGTTGGAAATTTTACTTTTAAGGATTTAGATGGTGATAAACCAAATTTACCTGTGCAGTTTGATACTATAAAATTAGCTCCAAGCAAAACCTACAAAGTAGATTTAGTATTATTAGATGAAACTAAAAGTCCTATTGATACCACTTCTAAGGAAATTTTGGCACTAAAAGACGACCATCTTTTTGTTTTTAAACCTACTCCTGGAAGTGGTTTTGTGACAGTGGCTATTACTGATAAGGATTCTAAAAATCTACCCGTAGGTTTGGAAAGTACATGGACCACAGGTACTAGTGCTAACGGGGCTTTACAGATAATTTTACGCCATCAACCAGGTGTGAAAAATGGAACGGAATCGCCAGGTGATACCGATTTAGATGTTACCTTTCAGGTAAAATTGCAATAAATTTTTTCGGTTATTAATTTTAAAAGGTTGATCAATCGGTCAACCTTTTTTGT
Source organism: Chitinophagales bacterium (assembly GCA_044228065.1). Taxonomy (GTDB): domain Bacteria; phylum Bacteroidota; class Bacteroidia; order Chitinophagales; family LD1; genus JBGAVP01. The sequence goes on from JBGAVP010000020.1 coordinate 28,819, forward strand.
TTCTATTTGTCTCTATAACTGATTTAGAATAAGAATACATAATTGTCAAAAAAAGAATCAAATTCATGCTTTCAAATTTCAATATGATTCAAAAAATAATTTTAACTGTTTTACTTTTTACAGCATTGTTTGCAGAAGCACAAAATACGCACCCTTGTGCCGATATGAAAGCCGCTATGCCTAATTTTCAGCCAGTAGCTTCTAGAGCACAGCGAAGTGCAGAAGATGAATATGATGTAAAGTTTCATCATCTTAATATAAATGTAGAGCGAACGACTAAAGCAATAAGCGGTAATGTAAGAACGGTAGCAGAAGTTGTATCACCTCAAATGGATTCTTTCGCATTTGAATTGTACAACACACTTACTATTGACTCTGTTTTACAAAACAACCAACCTATCAATTTCAAAAGAAATGGAAATGAAGCAAAGGCAGTTTTGCAATCTCCAATTTTGCAAGGCAATAATGTAGATGTAACTATTTTTTATCATGGTACTCCGCCTACTGTGGGTGGTGTATTGGGAGATGGATTTAGCAATGCATCTTCTCCATCTTGGGGAAATCAAGCCACTTGGTCGCTCAGTCAGCCTTATGGTGCTTATCATTGGTGGCCTTGCAAACAAGCGTTACAAGATAAGATTGATTCGAGCTGGGTATTTGTAACTACAGATTCTAGCAATATGGCAGGCTCTAATGGAATGCTTACGAATGTGGTGAATTTACCTAATGGAAAGAAACGGTTTGAGTGGAAGTCGCACCATGTTATTGACTATTACTTGATTTCAGTTTCGGTAGCACAATATGTAGAAAAAAATTCTTGGGCGCATCCAGTAGGCTCAGCTGATTCTGTTTTGATTCAAAATTTTATTTACAACAATCCTGCTACCTACACTAAATTCAAAGGGAATTTAGATACACTTCCTATGATATTGGAATTACTGAGTAAGTTGTATGGACCTTATCCGTTTGCAGATGAAAAGTATGGGCACTGCATGGCTCCATTGAGTGGTGGTATGGAGCATCAAACCATGACTACACAAGGCTTCTTTGAGTTTACTATTAATGCCCACGAGATGGGTCATCAGTGGTTCGGAGATAATGTTACTTGTGCATCTTGGAAAGATATTTTTGTAAATGAAGCATTTGCATCCTACACCGAGTATTTGGCATTAGAAAATTTAGTTTCTTTAAACAGTGCCAAATCTCAGATGCTGGATGTACATAATAATGTTATGAGTAAACCAGGAGGAAGTATATGGTTTACAGATACTACCAATGCACGTATTTTTGATTCACGACTTACCTACGATAAAGGCTCTGCTTTTCTTCATGCGCTTCGTTTTGAATTAAATAATGATTCTGTTTTCTTTAAAGTTCTCCAAAATTATCAGCAGCAGTATCGTAATGGTACTGCAAGTTCTGAGGATTTTAAAAATGTTTTGGAGGCGACATCTGGCGATGATTTTACGCAGTTTTTTGACCAATGGTTTTATGGAGAAGGGTATCCAACTTTTTCTATCAATTATAATTTTAATGGAAAATCATTAGTGATGAATGTAACTGAAACAGTTTCTTCTACCACTCCTTTTTTTATTACTCCTATTGAATATACCATTAAAAGAACAGGAGCAGCTGACACGCTCATTCGAGTAATTCAAGATGGAAATTTTTCTAGTTATGTAATTCCTATGAGCGGTACAGATGTTACTGGCATTACGGTTGACCCGAATAACTGGATTTTAAATAAAGTAGGAAGTATTACAAAAGATGTTTCGCTTACAAGTATTCAGGAAGCAGAATCAAATGATTTTGTAGTAATCTATCCAAATCCTGTAACGGATAAATTAAAGATTACCCACTCTTTCGAGACTGAAAATGTAGCTGTAGAAATTTATGATGCTTTGGGTAGATTGGTGAAACAAGGAACCCATTTTCAAAGAGAAATAGATGTACAAAACCTAGATGCTGCCATATATACAGTAGTTGTAAAGGCAAACGATAAAGTAATTAAGCAACGATTTGTAAAGCAATAAACTACTTTTAGAAATTGAATCGTTTCTATGGGAAAAAGTATTTCTTTAATTATTGTTATCATTCTTGCTTCTAGCTTGTTTTCCTGCAAGGTAGACCCTCTAATTTATTGCAATTTTTCACTTAAAACGGAACCCATTCCGCAGCTCAATAATATTTGCTTTGGGTCTTGCTCTAGCCAAGATAAAGATCAACCCATTTTGAATACTATCTGTCAAAGAAATCCTCAACTTTTTATTTATTTAGGCGATAATATTTATGGTGATTCAGAAGATATGAAAGTGCTGCAAACCAAGTATGGTAAGCTTTCTTGTAAATCTGAATTTCAAAATTTACAAAAAAGTTGTAAGGTTTTAGCCACATGGGATGATCACGATTTCGGAAAAAATGATGGTGGTGCAGACTATCCTAAAAAGGAAGAATCGAAAACTATCTTTTTAGATTTTTGGAAAGAACCTAAAAATTCTGACCGCTTCCTTCATAAAGGAATTTATCATTCAGAATATTATGGCGATACTAGCCATCGTGTACAAATTATTTTATTGGATTTACGGACTTTTAGAACTCCGCTAATGACAGATGGAAATGGCAATTACATTGCTAATAATGACCCTCAATCAACTATGCTTGGAACTGAACAATGGGCATGGTTACAAGTAGAATTGAAGAAGCCTGCTAAGCTCAGAATCGTTTGTAGTAGTACTCAGTTTCTGCGTTCATGGGATGGATATGAGGCTTGGGAAAATTTTCCTCTGGAGCAACAGCGCTTTTTTGATTTAATAAAAGATACGCATGCTGAAGGTGTTGTGTTTATTTCTGGCGATGTACATTTAGCAGAGTTGAGTAAAAGAAGTTTAGCAGGAATGTATCCTTTGTACGATATGACTTCTAGCGGTATTACTCAATTAGAAGGAGGAGATATTTCCAATTCATATAGAGAAGAAAATGTTTTCCTGAGTTATAATTTTGGGCAAATTAAAATAGACTGGACAAAAGCAGATGCCGAAATAACTTTACTAGCATGTGATATCAACGGTAAAGAGCAGATAAGAAAAACAATTCCTTTAAGTGAATTGAAATTTTAAATTCTATTGGGAGGAATTCCTTTTTTGTATTCCCAATATGCTTCTCTTACCATACCATCTGAAAGGCCAATTTTAGGAACGAAAATTTTGGTAGCAGCTGCCCATTTCATAATGTTTAGAAAAATTTCTCCTGCGGGAACAATTACATCTGCCCGGTCAGGATTCAAATCAAATAAACGCATTCTGCTCTCTAAAGAGTATCGCTTAAGCTGAAAAATAATATCGTGCAAAACCTCATAGGTCATGGGTTTGCCTTGCTTTAACTCGGCTAATTTCGAAATACGATTGATGTTTCCTCCAGAGCCTACGAGTGAAAAATTTTTCATTTCGCCCGTTTCTTTTTTTAACCAATCTTTCAACGATTTCCAACTATCTTTCTCTACTTGTTCATTTAAAATACGAAGAGTACCTATGTCAAAAGACTTGGCAGCAGTGGCTTTACCCTTAGAGAAAATAGTAATTTCTGTGCTTCCTCCACCTACATCTACAAACAAACAATTCTCGCTCATTAGTTTTGTAGCAAACGAATTTTGACTGGAAAAAATCATATTCGCTTCGCTATTACCGCTAATGATATCAATTTTAATTCCCGCTTCTTTTTCAATTCGCTTTACAATTTCAGGACCATTTTTTGCCTCTCGCATAGCTGATGTAGCACAGCCCTTGTAATGCAGTACATCGTTTACGCGCATCAAATGTTTATAGGCTATCATAGCATCTATCAAGCGAATAATAGTAGGCTCAGGTATTTTATGATCTTTAAATGCACTAGCACCCAAGCGCACGGGTACTCGTATAAGCGAGTTCTTTTTGAACATTATTTCTTTCGGAGTTTCTATTACGTGCTCTATCAATAAACGCACCGAGTTAGACCCTATATCAATGGCAGCAAATTTCTTTATTTCCAATGGAGACTTTATTTTATGGAGTATAAAGAAATTGTAAATGCAGGAATCTTTTATAAATAATTATCCACCAAGTTTATGGATGGGTTAATGCTTTACTTACCTGTTTTCAAATAGTCGTAGATTCTAACTTGAGCTCTGATTGGTTTTTTAATAGCAGCAGTAACGGGCGATGAAAGGAATAGTTTTCTTGCCTTAACGGTGTCGCTCCATTGAATATCCAACATATCGCGTAGTTCTTTTTGAATTTTTTTATCGAAAACTGGGCAACTTACTTCTATGCGCACATCTAAATTTCTGCTCATCCAATCGGCTGAAGATATGTAATAGAGCGGATTTTCATCATTTTCAAAAATGTAAACTCGAGAGTGCTCTAAAAATTTATCAATTATACTTATGATTTCTATGTTTTCACTCAATCCTGGAATGCCAGCTTTCAGCGCGCAAATTCCTCGAACTATTATTTTGATTTTAACACCTGCTTTGCTGGCTTCGTACAATTTTAGAATTAATTCTTCATCTGCCAGACTGTTCATTTTTAGATAGATGCCGGCTTTCTTACCTCTTTTTGCAAAATCAATTTCTGCATCTATTAGAGATAAAAACTTCTTCCGTGTTTTTAAAGGAGAAAGTATGAAATGCTTGCAGTTAGGGGCTTTGTAGTTCTTTTCAAAGAAGCTGAAAATTTCATTTACATCTTGTGTAATGCGAGGGTCGGCAGTGAGCAATGAATCATCGCAGTAAATATTAGAGGTAGCTTCATTGTAATTTCCGGTAGAAACATTGGCATAGTTTTTCAATTTACCGTTTTCAACTCTTGAGATGAGACACAACTTAGAGTGTACTTTTAAGCCTGGCACACCATAGATTACATGAATACCTTCGTCTTGCAAAGCTCTTGCCCAATTGATGTTTGCTTGCTCATCAAAACGAGCTTGCACCTCTACTACAGCAGTTACATGCTTTCCATTATGAGCAGCATTGATAAGCGCATTCATTACCCGCGATTTTTTTGCTACTCGGTAGAGTGTGATTTTTATTGTTTTTACATTTGGATCAATGGCTGCTTCTCTTAATAAATCTATAAAATGACTAAAGCGCTGATAGGGGAAATGTAACATTACATCTTGCACTTTAATGGCATCAAAAATATTTTTACTGTTATCAAAAGCTTTGTGTTGAAGCGTTTGAATGGGTTGATATACCAAGGTTTTGTTACCTAGGTCTGGAAATTTTATAAAATCTTTAAAGTTGTGATACCTACCTCCTGGTATTATATTATCGTATTTTTTCAACTTCATTTTTTGAGTTATGAAGGTGAGCATATCTTTAGGAATATGATTGTCGAATACAAAACGAACGGGGTCTCCTTTCTGACGATTTTTTACAGACTTAGAAATTTTTTCTAAGAAACTTTGTGATATATCGGTGTCAATGTTTAGCTCTGCATCCCGAGTGATTTTAATGGTGTAAGCTTCCGCTTTTGTAAATGAAAAAATGCGAAATATCTCTTGAAGATTGTAGCGAATAATATCGTCTAACAGCACAATGTATTTGTTCTGATTTACAGACGGCAATTCTACAAATCTACTGGTTACATCAGAAGGTATTTCTACCAATGCATACTGTGTAGCTTTCACTTTTCCAGTAGTAGAAAGTTTGATAGCAAAGTAAATGCTCTTGTCTTTTAAATATGGAAAATTGGCTACCTGATTGAGCATAATAGGCACCAAAGCTGGTCGAACATGCTCGGTGAAATATTCTTTTACAAACTTTCCTTGTGCTGTCGAAAATTTGGTTTCATCAATAATGAAAATTTTATGCTTTTGTAATTCATGCTGAATTTCATCGTAAATACTTTCAAAATGTTTTGTTTGCGTAATTACAATTTCTTGCATTTCTTCCATTAATCTGTAAGGACTAATGTGCAATGCCTCTTTTGCTTTTTTACCAATAGAAATAAGCCTCTTAAGGGTGGCAATTCGAACTCTGAAAAACTCATCTAAGTTATTGGAGAAAATTCCTAAAAAGCGTAAGCGTTCTATAAGCGGAACATCGCTATTGGCTGCTTCTTGCAAAACCCGTTCATTAAACGAAAGCCAACTAATATCTCTGTTTATAAATTTGTCGTTTTTAGAAGCCATGGGTAATACTAAGATGGTAATCTTCCAAATTTAGCATTTAACCTTGATTTGAGAGCAGGTTACTTTCAGAAATTAAATGAGCAGTATGCGTTTACCTTGAATTGACAAGGGTTTCGGCAGTTTTGTTAACATTTAATTAAATCCAAATGCCATTTGATAAACGGTGTTTGGTGCGACCTCGGCAGTCTTTTTTTGTATTGCAGGAGGAAGAAAAAATCATGACAGCTATTAGTAGCAAAATGATTTTGATGGAATAGGTTTTCATATCTTAAGAACGTAAAGTGCGTTTGTTTATTACAAAATTATGGGGCATAAATCACTTTACTTCTAACCGAGTATGCACTAAAATATCCCAAAGCTGGGTACGTAAGGTTTGATTCAGGATTTGCAGGGGCAGCAGTTTGAGTGCTATTAGCAGAATTATTAAGCGTGTTATAATACGTCCAAATAGGTTCATCAATACTTTGTAAATCTAGTTGAATGGTATCGCCTTTATTGATATCACCTTCTGGGGTAATGTTCAATTCTTTTTGTTTTCCATTCGTAATTTTATCATTGCTGATTCTAAAATTATTTTTCTTTATTCCATTTCTGAATGCTTGCAGCCTATAAAAATTCACTTCGTTTGCAGGGTCTCTAAAGGTTGCTATCACTACCTTTCCAGACCTCCCAAAAAAACTTAATTCCTGAATCCAAGCAGTATCTATCGTCACAGGATTGTTCATTTTAGATACTGCATCGTATTGTTTTCCTTCTGTTTTTACAGATAGCCGATAGGTTCTTCCCGCTGTGCCTACTAAAGTATTGGTATGATATTCTCCAGGTTTTACTTCTGTAAGCGAATCGGTGTTGCCAGCATCATCTGAAATAACAACAGAAGCCGATTGCACGGCTGTGAAGTTATTGTCACCATAATACGGCTTTGATTGTGATACAAGAACTTTGTAAGGACCCGCTTGGTCGTTTACATTTCCTTCAATTACAATTACGGGTTCGTTGCTTTTTAGCTTCAAATCTATTTTTTCTTTGCAGGCAGTGGTAAGTAGCAAAGCCAGTATTGCTGTAGCAAAGAGGGAAATGATTGGTGATGGTTTCATGCTGCTTTTATGTTGTTCGAAATGGTTTGAATTGGTTGTTGTTACCTGTATTTTGTCTTGCATCTAATATCTAACTTCTACTTCTGCTTCTTAAAATACGTGAATTTGAAATTGTAAGTAATAGAAGGGACAATTCTAAACAGATACGTTTTTTCGGCTACAGAAACATTGTTATCGCCATCTACAGTATTAAATTCTATAAGGTATGCATTCTTGCGAGCGTACAAATTGTAGAACGAAATATTCAAATCATGTTCCCACATTTTACGTTTTTTTAAAACGAAAGTGGCTCCAATATCTAAGCGGTGATAATCAGGAAAGCGGTCTTGGTTTCTAGGGCCGTAGTAGGAAATCACACTTCCGTTTAATGGATACTTGCCACTCGCAAAAGTAGCGGCATTGCCTGTGTAGTAAACCCATGTAGCCGATACATTGATGCGTGGAGTAATGTCGTACATGAGCACCACGCTCAAATCGTGTGTGCGATCATAGCGAGCAGGAAACCAAGTGTTGTTGTTGACTTCTGTAAATTTACGTTCTGTACGGGAGAAAGTATAACTTATCCATCCTGTAAATTTGCCTGTAGCTTTTTTCAAAAAAACTTCCATACCATAAGCACGCCCTACTCCATAAATTAATTGCGATTCTATCGTTTCATTAGCACGAAGTTGTGCGCCATTTTTATAATCTATTTGATTGTTTAAAGCTTTGTAATATCCCTCTAAAGAGAACTCAAACATGTTTTTGTGGAAGTTTAAAAAGTAGCCAGCAGAGTATTGATCGCAAGTTTCGGGTTTCACATTATTACTACTCAGCACCCATCTATCAGTAGGGTTGCTAGAGGTGGTATTAGAGAGTAGGTGTAGGTTTTGCACATTTCTGGAATATGCCACTTTAAAGGACATATTCTTATAAAAATTACAACTGATAGATAAGCGGGGTTCTACGTTCACATACGTTTTACCAAATTTACCAAACGCCAAATGAAAAGAATCTACTACATCATTGGGTTTAAACTCATAATAATTTCCAGGGCCCACTACGCTGTAAGTAGAAAGTCGTGCACCATAATTTAAACTCGTATTTCCCCAAAGCGTAACTTCATGTTGCGCATAAATGGCATTCTCCCAACCGTAGTTTTTAGAGAGATTAATATTGATGCGTTTGGTAGTATCGCTAGAAGTAATTACACCTGGTAAAATAGTGTGAATGGTGGTAAGGAAACCAAATTTTAATTTATTCTTAGTGTCTAAAAAATAATCTAAATCTTCTTTAAGTCCATAGTCTTGAATCACTGATTTGACACTAATCTTAGCATCTGTAACCCCAATATTTACATTGTACGAAAAGTTATTAAAAAGAAAAGAGGTATTAGAGAACCAGCGATCACTAAAGGTGTGATTCCAGCGAACCGTGGCAGTAGAATTTCCATAATCTATTCCAAAACGGTCATTCCCAGAAGCATCTTTTAAAGCAAATTTATCGCGCCCAAAATACCCAGAAAGAAAAATTCTATCATGCTTTCCTATTTTATAATTTGCTTTTGCATTAATGTCGTAGAAATACAAAACATTGTTTTTAAGTTCTGGTTTTTTTGAAAGTTTTAAAAACAAATCGGCATAGGTTCTGCGGCCCGTAACAATGAAAGACCCTTTGTCTTTTACAATAGGACCCTCTACATACAAGCGCGAAGAAATTAACCCAATGCCACCGCCCACTGAGTAGGTTTGATTATTGCCCTCTTTCATTTTAATATCTAATACAGAAGAAAGTCTGCCGCCATATTCTGCGGGCATATTTCCTTTGTAGAGCGTAGCGTCTTTCAATGCATCATTATTAAAAGTAGAGAAGAATCCCAAAAGGTGTGAAGCATTGTAAACAGGGGCTTCATCCAGCAAAATTAAATTTTGATCGGCACCACCACCCCGCACATAAAATCCGCTGTTGCCTTCACCCGCAGCTTTTACTCCCGGCAAGAGTTGAATGGTTTTTAGAATGTCTTTTTCTCCAAAAATGACAGGAATTTTTTCGAGTTGTTTAATGTCTAATTTGGTGGCACTCATTTGTGCACTCTTTACATTTTCATCAGCTCTTTTTGAGGTAATCTCTACTTGCTTTAATTCTAAAGAGGCACTTCCTAAATTGATATTAAGTGTAATACTCGATTGTAAATCTACTGGCTGACTGTAATCTGCAAACCCAACGTAGCGAACGGTTACGGTATACTTTCCCTTAGGTACTGTAAGCGAGTAAAATCCATACGCATTGGCTACTACAGCAGCACTTGGTAGCTCTTTTAAGTACACAGTAGCCCCTATCATTTCTTCTCCGTTTTTTGCATCTTTTACAGTGCCACTGATAGTGAATTTTTGTTGAGCAAAAAGTGTTGTACAGAAAAATAAAGCAAGAGACAAAAGCAAAAAACGAAAAATCATGTAGGGAAATTTAAGGCCACAAAATAACAAATAGTTCTTACTCGGTTTTATAGTTTGCATCAAACGGGTAATTCTTAGATTTATTACAGATTGCAAAAAACTCCTTAACTTGTTGCTGTATAATTTATAGTTGCATTTTAAATATACTTTGATGAACCCTAAATCCTATCTCTTTTTTTACAATACTTTTTTAGCCATTGGATGGGCAGTTTACTTGCTATTGTTTATTTCCAATGGTTTGAAGTTAAATAGTAGTCTCTTTATTTTACTAGCGGTAGTCCAGTGTGCAGCAGTATTAGAAATAGTTCATGCTGCTACAGGCTTGGTAAAATCTCCAGTGTTAATCACCGCATTACAGGTTTTTTCCAGAGTATTTGTAGTGTTTCTCATTTACTTATTAGATGCAAAAGAGTACTTCACGGTTTTAGGAATAAACGGACTCATAATTGTAAGTTTTGCTTGGAGTATTACGGAAGTAGTACGCTACAGTCTTTATGCAGCATCACTTAAGGGGAAAGAGCCTTCGTTTTTAATTTTCGCTCGTTACACTTTTTTTATAGTGTTGTATCCAGTCGGTGTTACGGGAGAAGCTATGATTGGTTTGTCAAAATTAATAGTTACTCATTGGGAAATGAATTTGCTAAACTTAGCTATCATAGCCATTTTTGGCTCTTATCTTTTCTTTTTTCCAAAGTTGTATCTGTATATGTTTGCACAGCGAAAGAAAAAAGTTGCGTAAAATTTAACGCATAAAAGCTTTGTGAGAGCCATCACAAAATGGCATATTCTTACTGTGCGTACAGCGGCAAATAGAAACAATCTCCTTCTTTTCTAATTCTTTACCTTCTTCATCTGTGATTGTAAAATGTCCCTTTATAACCACTGGCCCTTGCGGACGTAAAACTACGGTGGTAGCTGTTTTATTTTCTTCCATGTTTCAAATTTATTCTATTGTTTTAAATGGAATGGAGAAAATAATTTTCAGTTTCTCAAACATTGGTTTTACATTTGCTGCATTGAAACAGTTTGTAGCCATATTGCTAGTACTTGTTATCTTCCTGCAAAACTTTATGCAGTTGGGGCAAGTAGCTTATTACAACTACAACAAACAAATGATTTCACAGCAATTGTGTGAGAATCGTACAAACCCTTCTTTACATTGTAATGGTAAATGTTACCTTTCTAAGCAATTAAAGAAAACCGAAGAGCAGGAACAAAAATCGGCTAATAGTTTGAAAGAGAAAGAAGAGTTAGTTAATTTTCCTTTGGCTCAATCTTTTTCATTTGCACAAATTTCAACATACAGCGTTACCAAATTAATGGTGCGTTTTCAAATTTTCATCCCACAGCATGATGCTAAGGGATTGTTCCATCCGCCATCCTTGGCTTAATTTCTTTTTTTTCGACACATTGATCATTCTGTATATAGAATGAGTTGAACTGTGTTCAATTTTTCAATTAACACCATCGGGTGTATTCACTTATTTATTTTAACATACTTATTTTAAAAAATATCATGAAAAAAATATTATATTCTTTATCAATTATGGCTCTTGTTGTGTCTCTTAACTCTTGTAAAAAAGAAGACGCTGGGCCATCTAATCAAACCTTGAAACTTCATGTACACAGTGTGGCAGGAAGTGATGCTTTAAACTATTCCAACACGTTTACTACGGCAGCTGGAAAAAGATTTACTTTATCGGAATTTCGATACTATGTATCGGGTGTTTCTTTATTGAAGAACGATGGTACTAAGTTTCCAATTACGGGAAAATATTTCTTAGTAAGTCCTTCGGTATCGGATTATGATTTGGGTTCTGTGCCAGTAGGTGACTACAAAGGACTTGAGTTCTCGGTAGGTATTGACTCTGCTGCTAATCACAGTGACCCTGCTACTTATGAGGCTACCAATCCATTAGCTATTCAAACTCCTGCCATTCATTGGAGCTGGAACTCTGGTTATATTTTTGTAAAGCTAGAAGGGAAATGCGATACTTCAGCTACGAATACAGGAGCATTGGATCAAGATTTAATTCTCCATTTAGGTTTAGATAAATTCCTTCGTACGGTAACTTTAAATACTGCTTTCACAGTAAGCAAAGACAATGCTAAATCATTAACCCTAGTAGCTGATGTTACAAAGTATTTGACAGGAGTTGACTTTAAGACAGAGAATATGACTCACACAATGGATAATCAACCGCTAGCTACCAGATTGGCAAATAATATTTCAAGCATGTTTAGCATCCAATAATGCAACTTCATAAATTAATTATCAGTATTGGAATAGTAGGATTTCTACTCACTGCCTGTAAAAAAGAGGCAGTGAAAGATGGGAACACAGTCATTACTTTGGCTACTCCTAAAGGATTTCCTTACCCTACTATTCCGGCTGATAATCAACCCACAGAAAATAGAGTTGCTCTTGGGAAAAAACTTTTCTTTGATCCTATTCTTTCCCGCGATTCTTCGCTCTCTTGCAGTTCTTGCCATTTGGAGAGCTACCACTTTGCAGAGCCTAAAGATATTAGTGTAGGCATTGAAAATAGGAAAGGGATTAGAAACGCCCCATCTATATTAAATACAGCTTGGTTAAAGTTAGTGATGTGGGATGGTGGTATACCTACATTAGAGCAGCAAGTATTAGCACCTATAGATGCGCATTTTGAATTTGATTTTGACCCGAATGAAGTGGTGAAAAGATTAGCGAAGCAAGCTGTTTATGTACAAATGACTAAAGCTGCTTATAATACTGCGCCTAGTATTTTTACGCTAACTAGGGCTATTGCTTGTTTTGAGCGCACTTTAACTACGGGTAGGTCTAAGTTTGATGAGTACCAATATTACAACAATTCCACAGCATTATCTTTTTCTGAAAAGAGCGGAATGGATATTTTCTTTGGAGAAAAAGGGGAATGTTTTCATTGTCATAATGAATATAATTTTACAAATAATGAATTTAGGAATAACGGGCTTTATGCGAATTATGTTGATTCTGGAAGGGCTCGAATAACATTAAATTCAGATGATGTAGGAAAATTCAAAGTTCCTTCTTTGCGAAATGTAGCTGGTACCGCGCCTTATATGCACGATGGAAGTTTGGCTACTCTGGAACAAGTAGTAGAGCATTATAACAGTGGTGGGAAGAGCCACCCAAATAAAAGTCCGTTTGTAAAACCACTTGGGTTGACAGCAACTGAGAAAGAAGATTTAGTAAATTTTTTAAAAGCTTTAACAGACCAATAGTATGAAACAGTTTTTAGTTTTTATTTTTTGCTTATTGTCTCTTCAAAGTGTTATCGCGTGTGATATTTGTGGTTGTTCAACATCTGGCGGAGCATTTTCTGTGTTGCCTTTACAGAATAAAAATTTAGTGGGCTTGCGCTGGAGTTTTAGAGAGTTTAATTCTACTCATCCGCCTAGTATTAATCTGGATGCACAAAATGAAAAATCACATGAATTGTTTAATACAGTAGAACTAGCTGGTGTATTTAATTTAGCAAAGCGAGTTCGTATGTCGGTCATGGTTCCCATAAATATTTCATACCAAAATTCAACAGTAAGTGGGGTGATGAAACATGCAGGTATTGGAGATATAACGGTGTATGGACAATATCTTTTTGTGAATCCAGATAAATGCACGCTTAGTAAAATTAAACATCAGTTTACATTAGGTGCAGGTTTTAAATTACCTACGGGTAAAAGTAATTTGAATGTAGATAATAGTCTGCTGCCACAAAATTTACAACCAGGTACGGGTTGCTTTGATGTATTGCTGGGAGGGGGTTACACCATGCGTGTAAAATCTTTTGGCTGGCATACCGAGCTGAATTACAAAATCAACACCACCAATCAGCAGCAGTATAAATTTGGCGATAAGATTCGCGCCAGTACTCGTTTTTTTTATTTGCACAATGCCACTAAAAAATTGAGCATTAATTACTCAGTAGGTGCTGAATTTGAAAATGCTTTCATAAATGTAAGTCGCAATATGGATGTACCACATACTGGTGGTAAATTTTTAAATGCAGTGGCTGGTATTGATTTATATGTAAAACCGTTTGCCATTAGTCTTAATTATCGCCCTCTTATTTATCAGCATTTTTCGGATGGATATGTAAAAGGGAAAAACTTTTTTGATGCCTCTATTTTTTATATTTTCTAAATCAAACAAAAACAATTTATTATGAAAAAAACAATGTTATTATTAACAAGCTTGGCTCTAGTTGGGGCTATTACTTTTACTTCTTCTTGTAAGAAAAAAGATACCGATTCTTCAGCACCTACTTTGGTTATAGACGAACCAGCTGCTGGTGAAACAGTAACAGTGGGTGATTCATTGCACATAGAAGGAACTGTTACGGATGCTAGTTTACATGAGCTAAATATAAAAGTAACTAAGAATTCTAACGGTGCTACAGTGTTTAATTCAGACCCAGTTGTGCATGATTTAACTACTTATTTCTTTCATGCCCATTATGCACCTGTGTTAAGCGATACGGGAGCATGTACAGTTACTGTAACAGTAGCAGATCATAGTGAAAATATTACTAAGAAAACAGTGGCAGTTACCGTACTACCATAATTAATAAGTAATTTATTTTTAAAGTCATTAGTTGTTGAATTTTGGTTCAATAATTAATGGCTTTTTTTGTTTGTTTTCTCTAATATAAACTCCCACAAACAAAATTAGCAATGCCAGAATAATAGAATTTTCTAACCAATGTTCAAATGGGTGAATCCAAATTTCTTTCATTAAATTCCATCGTCCCATTACTTCTACAAAATTCCAAAAAATAATTACGGTAGGTATTGCATATCTTATTGCATAATCGAATCTTGTAATTTTAATAAGTTTTAAAAATAGATACAGCGACCAGAATAGCGAACCAAATGCTACGAAATAAGTTGCAGGATGTTTATCGCCTGCTATATCCTTATCATAAACAAGTAAGAGTAGAATGTAAAAGGTCCAAAGTACCATAATCGTTTCTATGAAAGTGATAATGGCTAGAGGACGGTTGGTATTATCACTTTGCTTGAGATGATTTCTTATTTTAAATACTCGCTGAAACCAGTTGAAGAAATTGCATCGGCTGTGCGAAAACAGAAATAGAATTACAAAAGTAGTGAGCAACCCAAATGAAGAAAGCATAATTAGGTATTCGGGCTTTGTTACTACTTCACCATTCTCAATTAAAGGAGAAACTTTCAATTTTTCGGCAATCCATACAAATGAAAATTCTACCCAGCCTGTCCAGACAAATATTCCTGCAAGTAACCCTAAGATAGTAGCGGTAGATGCTTTTTCATTTTTTAGAATTCCTATTATCAAGAGATGCACACCTAAAAATCCTATGGAAGCTGCTCCAAATAATTTATGAGTGGCTAAAATTTTTTCGTTCAAAACCATTAGGGCATGCCCAAAGGGCATCAGCAATAGCACCAAACCAAAGGAAAGTAAACCTATTTTAGCAGTCTGTATTTTCATGGTGATATTATTTGGAATTAGTCTAAACAAATATATAATTTAGAATCAATCTAAATAATAAATGAATGATTTTTTTAGTTAGATATTTGATTTTAAGATGAAATAATTTCGTGTTTCATTTTTTGTACTTTAGGCACATCAAAAATTAATTATGAAAAAACTAACGCTGCTCTTTTTAATTGCCTCCAATATTTTATTGTTGAACTCTTGTAACAGAGACAAAAGTGGAATAGGCTCATCGGTAGGTGCCGATTATTTTCCTGTGAAAGAATACACTTTAAAAAATGGATTGAAGGTTTTTATAACAGTAAATAAAAATGCACCGCGCATTCAAACGGCAATAGCTGTAAAAGCAGGAAGCAAGTACGACCCACCTCAAACTACAGGACTGGCGCACTATTTAGAACACATGCTCTTTAAGGGAACGCATAAATTCGGAACTACCGATTATGCAAAAGAGAAACCATATTTAGATGCAATCTCTGATTTGTTTGAACAAAGAATGAATGAAAAAGATGAGGCAAAAAAGAAATTGTTGTACAAGCAAATAGATTCTTTGTCTTACGAAGCATCCAAGATTGCCATTCCAAATGAATACGATAAAATGGTAGCATCATTGGGTGCTAAAGGTACCAATGCCTTTACTGATAGAGATTTGACTTGCTATATCAACGATATTCCATCGAATGGTTTAGAGAAATGGTTGGATATAGAGAGCGATCGTTTTCAAAATTTAGTGTTGCGTATTTTCCATACCGAACTGGAAGCAGTATATGAAGAATTTAATATAAATACGGCTTACGACCAAGAGTGGTCAGGCCAGGCTGTTGATTCGCTTTTAATGCCCAATCACCCGTATGGAACTCAGACTACCATTGGTTTGAGTGAGCATTTGAAGAATCCATCTATGGTAAATATTCATCGCTATTTCGATACCTATTATGTACCAAATAACTGTGCGATTGTTCTGAGTGGAGACTTAGACCCTGATAAAACGATTGCTTTAATTGAAAAATATTTTGGAGGATGGAAATCTAAAGATGTACCAAAGTTTGTAAAAGAAACACCTTTAGAGATTAAGCAGCCACTATACACCGAAAAGAAAGGGCAAGAACCAGAGCATGTTTATATCGGTTATCGTTTTGATGGAGCAGATTCTAAAGATGTACTCTATGTAAAAATGATAGACATGATATTGGCTAATGGCAAGGGTTCTGGCTTAGTTGACTTGAATTTAAAATTAAAGCAAAAAGTAATTGAAGGTTACAGTCAAGTAACCGATAATAAAGATTACACAGTTCAAAAATTATTTGGAATGCCTAAAGAAGGGCAAACTTTAGAAGAAGTAAAGGATTTGCTTTTGGCACAAATAGACTCGGTGAAACAAGGAAAATTTGCTGACTGGGTAATGCCTGCGGTAATAGATAATATGAAACTAGATAAACTAAAGCAATCTGAAACTAATGAGGGGCGTGTATTTGATATTGTCTTTGCATTTGTAAAAGATGTACCACTAGAGCAGAAGAAAAAAGAGTTGGCAGATTTATCGAAAATCACAAAAGCGGATGTGGTAAAATTTGCCAATGAGCACTACGGAAATAATTATGCAGTGTGCTACAAGCGAATGGGAGCGCCAAGTCTATTCAAAGTAGAGAAGCCACAAATTACACCTGTGTTCTTAAATAAAGAAGCCGTTTCTGATTTCAGAAAGAATATTGATTCCATGAAATCGGAAAATATTCCAGCCAAATTCTGCGACTTCAAAAATGATATTCAACATGCTCAATTGAAAAAAGGAGTACAAGTAGATTATATCAAAAATGAACTGAATAAAACTTTTTCGCTCAGTTATATTTTTGATATGGGCACAGACAACAACAAATTGTTGGGCTTGGCTTTTGACTACTTGCCTTACATAGGAACCGATAAATATTCTGCGGCACAATTGAAACAAGAGTTTTACAAGTTAGGATTATCGTTTAGTGTCAATTCTTCTCGAGACCAAGTGTATGTAACGCTCAGTGGATTAGAAGAAAATTTAGAAGCTGGGTTAAAGTTATTTGAACACCTTTTAGCCAATGCAAAACCCGATCAACAAGTGTACGATGTAATGGTGCAAGATATACTTAAAAAGCGCATGGATGCTAAGTTAGATAAGGGTACTATACTTTGGAGTGGATTGTTGAATTATGGTGAGTATGGTGCTAAAAATCCGTTTAACGATGTGCAAAGCAATGAAGAATTGAAGGCAGTAAAAGCAGAAGATTTAACTGCTTTGGTAAAATCATTAGGAGATTATAAGCACAAAATATTTTACTACGGGCAAAATGAATTGAATGATGCAGTTGCTGTTTTAGACAAAGAACATTTTGTTTCGGATGCTCCAAAAGACTATCCTACCGCTACCAAATATCCTGAATTGTCCATAGATGAAACGAAAGTCTATTTCTGCAATTACAACATGAAGCAAGCGGAAATTGTGATGCTGAGTTGGGATGAATTGTACAACAAAAATTTAGTACCCGATATTTTTATGTTCAATGAATATTATGGTGGAAATATGTCTTCTGTCTTGTTTCAAGAGATTCGTGAAAAGCAAGCATTAGCTTATTCTGT
Organism: Chitinophagales bacterium; assembly: GCA_044228065.1. GTDB lineage: Bacteria > Bacteroidota > Bacteroidia > Chitinophagales > LD1 > JBGAVP01. Next base: position 46,623 of record JBGAVP010000020.1, read on the forward strand.
TTTTGGAAATGTAGGCACTCCAGCGCACAAAGATGAGCACCACAGTGTGTTTGCGTATGTAGGTACTCAAACCGATAAAATGAAAACGGCCGTTACAGAAGTTTCTAAACTACTCAACGATTTACCCGATGCTCAAAAGCAGTTTGATCTTTCTAAAGAGTCTTTAATTAAAACATTAGAGAGCGATTGGATTACAAGAGATGCTATTTACTGGGCGTATCAACGAGCTGAAAAGCGAGGATTGGACTACGATATCCGCAAGGATATTTATGCTAAAATCAAAACGATGGAATTGAAAGATGTACATCAGTTTTTTGATACCCATGTAAAAGGGAAAAAGTTTGTTTACTTGGTTTTAGGTAACCGTGCCGATATTGATATGAAAGCTTTACAAGCCTTAGGTCCTGTAAAAGAAATAGGGTTGCAAGAGTTGTATGGGTATTAAATTGAGATACTTGTACAAATAAAAAAGTCCCGCATTTTGCGGGACTTTTTTATGTTATAAAAGGAGCGAATTATCTAGCTACACTTACACTTCTTTTTTCTCGAATTACCGTCACTTTTACTTGACCTGGGTAGGTCATTTCTTTCTCTATTTTTTGAGAAATTAAGAACGATAATTCTTCCGAAGTTTTATCATCTACTTTGTCGGCTTCTACGATTACACGCAATTCACGACCTGCTTGTATCGCATAGGCTTTTTCTACTCCGTCAAAATTTTGTGCAAGAATTTCTAGGTCTTTAATACGTTGAAGATAGCCTTCCATCATTTCTCTTCTAGCACCAGGGCGTGCTCCAGAAATAGCATCGCAAGCCTGAATAATAGGAGAGATAACAAATTTCATTTCCATCTCATCGTGGTGCGCACCTACTGCATTCACTACTGCAGGATGTTCGCCATATTTTTCGCACAATTTTGCACCCAGCAAAGCATGGCTTAATTCTGATTCTTCATCAGGCACTTTACCAATGTCATGCAATAAACCTGCACGTTTTGCCAGCTTAGGATTCAAGCCTAATTCAGCTGCCATAGTAGCACAAAGATTTGCCACCTCGCGGGAGTGTTGTAAAAGGTTTTGACCATAAGAAGAACGGAAGCGCATTCTACCAATGTAGCGCACGAGTTCGGCATGTAAACCCTGTATTCCTAAATCAATTACAGTACGCTCGCCTATTTCACGAATGTGATCTTCTAATTGTTTTTTCGTTTTAGCTACTACCTCTTCAATACGTGCCGGGTGAATACGACCATCGGTCACCAAGCGCTGTAACGAAAGACGCGCAATCTCTCTGCGGATAGGATCATAACCAGAAATAATAATAGCTTCTGGAGTGTCATCTACCACAAACTCACAGCCAGTAGCTGCTTCCAGTGCACGAATGTTTCTTCCTTCGCGACCTATTATTTGCCCTTTCATTTCATCACTTTCCAAATTGAAAACCGAAACCGTATTTTCAATAGCATTCTCGGCAGCTGTTCTTTGTATAGATTGGATGATGATTTTTTTAGCTTCTTTATTAGCATTCAGTTTGGCAGTATCTACAATTTCTTTCATAATGGAAAGTGCACTTGCTTCTGCCTCTTTTTGCATAGAATCTACCAGCTCTTGTTTAGCTTGCTCTTTAGTAAGGGCGCTTATTTGCTCTAATTTAGAAACGAAAGTTTCGTGGCTTTTATCAAGTTGTTCTTTCTTTACGTTCACTACTTCCAATTGCTTGTTTAAGTTTTCGCGAACGGTCTCTAACTCTTTTTCTTTTTTTGCAGCTTCTGCTAATTTGTTTGCAGCTTCAGTGAGTTTAGCAGTAGTGTCTATCTGTTGCTGTTTTAGCAATCCCTCTTTTTCTACCAGCTTTTTAGAGCGCTCTACTGTTTCGGCCTCATGCTTTGTTTTTAATTGCAAGAAGTGTTCTTTAGCTTCCAGCATTTTGTCTTTTTTGGTATTCTCGCCCGTTCGGTTGGCATCTGCTACTATCTTTTCGGCAGTAGCTTTTGCATCTGCTATTTTTTTATCTGCATCTGCTTTTGCATCTGCTTCTATTTTATCTACCGCATTTTTGGTAGAAGATTTTCCGATAAAAAAACCAGCAGCAACTCCTATGATGGCAAGTACCAATCCTATAATGATTGTTGTACCCATGTTGCTTTGTTGTTTATATATGTAAAAAAATAATTCCTTTCTGTTCTACCCTTTATTTTGTAAAAGGTTATATGCAAAATTGACTTTAAGTCTGTAATAATCAACAGTGACTATCCACAGAAAAAAGCTAATAAACGAGAAAGTGATACAGAAAAGAAATTAAGAAGTAGGGCTTAAAAGTAGCTCCAATTGCGTCAGTTTTTGTTCAAATGAATTATCTTCTATTATGATTTTAGACTGATTATTAATATGTTCTACGGCAAATAGCATAAGCACCATAGATAAATAATCTTGTTTGTCTTTTCCTTCATAGATACGTTGATATTCCTTGATTTTTTCATTGACCAGTGCCACAGCCTTGTGTACACTTGCTTCTTCACTTTTCCGAATCTTCAGTGGATAGTGGCGATCAGCCACCAAGACATTTATATTTACCAACTCATCTGCCATTTCAATCATTTAACAGGGCAATACAACCGTCAATTTCTCTGATATACTCGTTTATTTTTCGTTTCAGTTCTGTCTTGTCACTCGACTCCTGTCCCGAAATTTGCTGCGCTAACTTAGTGATTTTTATTTTATTGTTTAAATCTGCTATAGTTTGCTGTTGATTATCAATGGTTAATTTCAAATTCTTGCTTTCCAATTGTAGTTTTTCAACCAATGCCTTTTGTTCCATAGCCTTGGCATTCAGCTTTTCGGCATGGCGAATTAGTTTTTCTATTCTATCGGTAATTGGATTCATGATATGATACTAAAGTAACAATTAGATTGAAACTTATTTCCGAATCTGCACTTTCAATTCACTTTCTAGTTTTGTCATTAGTCGAGTCATCACTTTGTCTACATCCTGGTCGGTGAGTGTTTTGTCTTTATCTTGGAAGGTAAAACTGACCGCATAGGATTTTTTTCCTGCTTCTATTTTATCGCCTTCGTATACATCAAATAAACTTACATCTTTTAGTATTTTTTTATTTTCTGTAAAAGAAAGTTTTTGAATAGAATCGAATTGTAAATCGGCACCCACCAGCATGGCTAAATCTCTGCGAACAGCAGGGAATTTAGGCAAAGCGCTAAATTGAATTTGATGGAACAGGCTGCGAGTGGTCAATACATCCCAGTTAACATCGGCAAAAAATACATCGTTCTTAATATCAAAATTCGACAAAATCGTTTTATTCACTTGTCCAAAAGTAGCTAAAGTGTCCTCTTCGTGTTTCCATGAAGAAGCAAAAGTAAAAGGTGAGTTTTCTATTACTTCTTGTGATGTAGCATGAACTCCCATTCGTAATAGAACATTTTCTACAGTCGATTTTAGGTGATAGAAATCGTATTTCTTTCCTTTGGTTAACCAATTATCTTCTGCTGTTTTTCCTGTGAAGTAAATCACCAAATGTTGTTGTTGTGAATAGCCATCTGCTGTCTTATGATAAGTCTTGCCAAACTCATACAATTTCAAATCGCTTTGTTTTCTGTTTTGATTGTAAGCAATTACTTCCAAACCAGAATACAACATAGAAGTACGCATGCAATCGAGTTCAGAAGTTTGCGAATTGAGCAAAAGCACTTGTTGCTTTTTCAATTGTTCTTCTTGTTCAAATTTTGATTGTGTTACCGAATTGGTAGTAATCTCTGAAAAGCCAGCACCGGTGAGCATATTAGCGATAGCATTCTCTAATTTATGGTTATCTACTTTTGGAGAAAATGAAAGCGAAGAGCGCAATTGTTTTGGCATGGGAATAGAATTGTAGCCGTAAATGCGAATAATTTCTTCTACAATATCTGCTTCTCTTTTTACTTCTGTTTTGAAAGTAGGTACTAGTAATTTTAGCACATCTTCTTGTTCGCTTTCGATTTTTATTTCCAGTTTATTTAAAATGTTTTTTACAACTTCTTTCGGTAAATCAAAACCTATCAAACTATTGATGCGACTATAGGAAACTGTTACTTCAAATCCCTTTACAGGATTGGGATAGATATCAATCACTTCACTCGCTATTTCGCCACCACAAATTTCTGTAACAAGCGAAGCTGCACGATTTAAAACTGCTACAGTAGCATTGATATCGCAGCCTTTTTCAAAGTGCATAGCTGCATCTGTGCGTAGGCTGTGACGAGCTGCTGTTTTGCGAATGCTGATAGCATCGAAGTGAGCACATTCTAAAAAGATAGAAGTGGTAGTTTCAGAAACTCCACTTACAGCCCCACCAAAAACACCAGCTATACACATGCCTCCGTTGGCATCGTTTATCATTAAATCATCAGCATGAATGCTTCGTTCTGTACCATCTAATGCCAAGAACTTTTCGGAGGTATTTTTGGAAACAGTAATTTTGTTTCCGTTGATTTTTGCGGCATCAAAGGCATGTAAAGGTTGCCCATATTCGTGCAAAACAAAATTGGTAACATCTACCACATTATTGATGCTTCTGAGGCCAATTGACTGCAATTTGTTCTTTAACCAAGCAGGCGATTCAGCAACTTTCAATCCTAAAATAAGCACCCCCGAATAACGAGGACAAGCCAAAGCATCTAATACAGTCACCTCTATTTTCTGACTTCTTACTTCTGACTTTTGACTTCTGATTTGCGGCTTATTGAAGGCCAAATCAATCTTATAAGCAGCACTCAATGCAGCTCTTAAATCGCGGGCTACACCTATGTGAGAGAAAGCATCGGAGCGATTTGGGGTGAGTCCTATTTCGAGAATAAAATCTTTTTCTATTTTAAAATAATCAGCAGCTTTAGTTCCTACTTTGGTATCTGCCGGGAGTTCCATCACACCAGCATGACTATAGCCCAAGCCTAATTCATCATCGGCACAAATCATCCCAAAGGATTCCACTCCGCGTATTTTTGCTTTTTTGATTTTTAGCTCATCGCCACTAGATGGGTACAAAGTAGCCCCCACCAAAGCTACAGGTGATTTTAAGCCCACCCGCGCATTGGGTGCGCCACACACAATTTGAAGCAGTTCGCCAGTGCCTACATCTACTTTAGTTACTTGTAGTTTATCGGCATCGGGGTGCGGCTCACAGGCTACTATTTCGCCTATTACAACGCCTTCTAATCCACCTTTTATCGATTCATAGGGAGTAATGTCTTCTACCTCCAAGCCCGTATTGGTGAGTATTTCCCCCAAATCTTTAGGGGTAAGATTAAAGTCTACGTATTGTTTTAGCCAGTTGTAAGAAATTTTCACAATAAAAATATTAGCAGATGATGGAATTAGCAAGTCGTGTATTTGCGCTCTGCAAATCTAAAAAAATACTTAAAGTCTTTGCAAACTCTAAAGAATACAGTAAGTATGATTAACTACTTTATTTAGATGGGTTGAGTTATTTGAGGTCTTGAGTTAATCGAAACAGGAGTTATGCCAAACATTTCATAAACTTCCTCTATATCCTGTCCTTCCTCTCTTAGGAATATAAAGAGTGCTTCTGCCACCATGTCCAATAGATTTTTTATATCCTCTTTGGTATGGTGTCTGGTTATACAAACTCTAATTCCGCAATTATTGATAGGGACAATAGGAAAGGCCATGTTGCTCACATATTGTCCATTGGTCATTAAAAATTTTGACATTTTATTTCCTATTTCTAGGTTGCCTAAACCAATGTAGAAAATTGGTTTTTCGTCTAAACTAACAATAGGTAAATTGAGACTATGAGAATAGTCTAGGAAATAATTAATTAACTCTCTCAATTCATTTTGATAGAAATAAATTTCATCGCTTAAGTGAATTTTTGCTGAGGCTATAGAAGCACCTAAAACGGCTGGTTGAAGTGGTCCTGAAAAAATAAAAGTACTGCTACAATTTTTGACTAAATCTAATTGTTCTACGGTATCAAATACCAAGGCGCCACCACAGCTTGCAAACCCTTTCGCTAATGATGTAGTCAATATCATTTTATGATGCCAACCCAAATCTCGCATGGTAGTTCCTGTGCCATTTTTTCCTGTCCAGCTCATACCATGCGCATCATCTACATACAAATGAAATTGTTCGTATTTATCGAGTAAGTATCTTAAATCTTTTAATGGGGCTATGTCGCCAAACATAGAATAGACGCCATCTATAAAATACCATACTTTGTTGTAGGTCTGACTTAAAATTTGAATTCTATTTTCTAATAAATCAAGTCTGCTATGTTTCAAAGTTTCAATGTGGCAACCTTCTCCTTTGGTAAGGAATACTGCATTTTTTACACTGTTGTGCACCTTTTGATCCATGATTAGTGCATCTCCCTTACCCATCATTAAAGGAATAATAGCTATGTGCCCAAGACTGGTAGTTGGAGATAGCAAGGTTGGCTTTCCAAACATTTCTGAAAGCAATGCCTCCAACTCCTCATATTGACCTAATTCCAAAGCTGCTCTGGAAGAAGAAAACTGAGTACCAAATCTTTGAATGGCATCTATAGAAGCATCTTTTAAACGTTGCTCTGTTTCTAAACCCATGTAGCTACAGTTGCCCCAAAAAGTATATGGCTTCCCTTTTAGGATTACATTTTTTCCATCGTAGATTTCGTTTTCTATCGGCAACTGAATTAAACCATCAGCCCTACATTGTGTGAATATTTTATTTATAACTTCACTAAATTCCTTTTTCATTGGGAAATGGGTTTTTCTATACAAGACAAAAATAAATTTTTATATCTACATTTTATTTTAATCTTGACATATTGTAATTTGTATAAATATTTAGTGATTTTAAGAGTTAAAATTTATTGAAATATAATTTTAAATTTAGAAACTCAAAACACCTTTTTAATGATAATTTCTTCTTTGTTAACTAAGCTGAAATCGGAAATTTTCTGGAAGGAAAGAGTAATTACAATATTGGTTACGGTTACTTATTTGCTGGGTAACGGATTAGAAGCACTTACTTCTAAAGTAGTAGACGACCCGCCCATCATTTGGATTATAGCCGTAATACTAGGTTTTATTGTAATTACTTTCACTACGTTTAATAAATTTTATAAATACACCTCTAGCTTTTTTCAACTCTTTTTGTACTATGTAAATCTTCACATGATTTATAACTATTCAAAGAGTGCCGATGCATCTATTGAAAGTGAATCATTTTATTTAATTGCTACTTATCTTTTGATGGTAGTTACAGCTCAGGTATTAGAGTCTCGGCATGCTTTAATAAGATTTACTTTGTTTGAATTGAGTGCAATTGTGGTAACTGTTTACTTAAAACATTCATCTACCCCTTTACTTTTAAATCCTTTGCATCAATTAATTTTTGGATTCATACTAATAGGAAATCTTTTAATGGGGTTGCAGCGCATTCGCCTTACGCAAATTAATCCCGATAGCAATATTAATTTCAGAAATCTGACGGATAATGCGCGTGATATTTCTTCGCTTTTTGATAGGAATCTTCAATATGCTTACACTAATAAAGCCATAGAAAGTGCATTGGGCTATACCACAAAAGAAGTAGAGGGGAAAAGTTTGCTCGATTTCGTAAATGAGAACGACAAGCAAACTATTTTTAATACCATAGAATCACTTACAGAGTCGGCAGATGCACGAAAAAGTATAGAATATAAAATCAAAACTAAAACAGGCGAGTTGCTTTGGGTAGAATCTATTTTTAGCAATTTTAAAAATGCGAATGATGTAGTAGATTTTAAATATTTTTTTGCGGAAACTCGAAATATAGAGAGAAGAAAAAAATTGGAAGTAGAGCTACAATATCAACTAGAAGTAGAAGCTCTTTTTTTAAAGTATTCGAATAGTTTAATAAAGCTAGATAGGAAATATATTAACCCTGAAATATATAAACTACTTGCAGAGGTCGCTCCGAAATTAGAGAAAGAAATAGTAGCCGTTTATAATTTAGTGAATCAAACTTTCAGATTAGAAACAGCTTGGTTTAATTCGGAGGAAACGGGTCCTGCCAACGTGCTAAACACTTTCATTTCTGATATTAAAACGGTAACTGAAATCACTAATAAATTGCAGGAAAATGAAATTTTAATTTACCAGCCTTCACTTGATTCTTATGCTAAAAAAGTTGGGCTTCTATTTCTTAAGCAGGAAGAAACATTATTAAATAGAAGAATCAGTATTATTCCTCTTGTTTCCAACAATCAGTTAATAGGAGTAGCCGTCACTTTCATTACAAGTAAAGTAAATGAGGAAAGGGCATCTCGAATCAATATTCTAAAACTATTAGGAGTGATGATTTCGAATGCGCTTTCTCGTAAAACTACCGAGGAAAAACTGGCGGAGGCTCGAAATGCAAACGAGGCTATTTTGAAAGCACTGCCCGATTGGATTTATATGGTAAATAAGGAAGGTCAATTTACCCGTACCAATGAACTCTCTAATCTTTCGCCCTACATTCCTACACAGAATTTAGTAGGTAAGAAATTTTATGATGTACTTCCTGAAGGGGTAGCTTCTAAATTTATGGACGCCCTTTTTCAAGTGATAGAAATGGATGCGGCAGAGTCCTTTGAATATAAAGATGAAGTTATTTTTAAAGGCAAATGGTTCAAAGTAATATTAGCACCTTATAGATTTAATGAGTTTCTAATTATTGTAAGAGATATTTCTGAACTAAAGCAAGCTCAGGAAGAGTTGGAAAGTAAGGCTCAGAAATTACAGCAATCGAATAAAGAGTTAGAGGAGTTTGCATACATTGTTTCACATGACATGAAACAACCCATTAGAACCATTATCTCTTATTTGGGATTGTTACAAAAGAGATATGCCAGCGAATTAGATTCCGATGCCAAAGAATTTATTCAAGAGGCCTCGAATGGAGCTAATAAAATGAATCTTTTAATCAGGGATATTTTGAACTATTCTAGAATGGATCAAGAGCTTGATTTTAAAACAAATATTGATCTCCGTTTATGTTTAGAAAAGGTAACTAAAAACATTGACAATTATATTGTGAGTCAAGGAGCGCAAATTAATATTGCTCACTCACTACCAGTTGTGAAAGGAAATGAGACGATGCTATCGGAGCTGTTTCAAAATCTAATTGAAAATGGAATTAAGTATAATAGAAATGAAAAGAAAGAAATAATTGTGAGTGTAAAAGACAAAGGTACCTATTGGCTTTTTAGTTTTAAAGATAATGGTATTGGGTTCGACCCAAAATATGCTGCTCAAATTTTTAAAATTTTTAAACGCTTGCATAATGAAGCGGAGTTTTCTGGAACAGGAATAGGACTTTCTATTTGTGCCAAAGCCATAGAAAGACATGGCGGTAAAATATGGGCAGAATCGGAGCCGGAAAATGGAAGTACTTTCTTTTTTACTCTTCCAAAATAAATATGCACCGCAGAGATGCAGATGTTGTGATGAAATCTGATTTCTGACTTCTAGAATCTAACTTCTATTATATATCTCCCAACATAGGTCTTATTACTACATCCTCTATTACTGTGTTTTCGGATAAAGAATAAATATCAAAAATAATTTTAGCAATATCAGTGGCTTTAATGAAGCGAGACTCTGGCAAATCTACACCTGCCCATGCATTGGTGAGGGTAGCCCCTGGTAGAATTGCTGTAACTTTTACATGATGTGGTTTTAACTCTTCTCTTAATGCTTTCGAAAAACCAGTCATAGCAAATTTGGAAATACTATAAGAACCTCCATTTGGGTACGCCTGTAAACCCGCTATGGAGCTAATGTTGAAAATATGACCTGACTTATGCTCAATCATTGTTTTCACAAAGGCTCTCGATACATGGTAGGCACTATATAAATTTGTTTCTATTAATTTTTCTAAAACTCCTTCTTCTTCATTTATAACTTGACCTGGTATAAAAACACCTGCATTGTTCACCAAAATGTCTATGGTAGACCACGCTTCTAAAACAGTTTTCGTAAAAGCAGCTACTTCGTTTTTTTGAGAAACATCGCATACAAAATTCAGTAAATTGCAGGAAGGGTTAATAGCTAGTATTTCGTTTTCTAATTGTTGTAAATCTTCTTTGTTTCTACCGCAAAAGGCAAGGTTGAATCCCTTTTTAGCAAAGTAAAGCGCAATGGCTTTTCCTATCCCTTTGCTAGCACCCGTTATTACAATATTTTTTGCCATTTTTTGTTTTTTGTGAAAATAGAAAATAGCCTTGGAAATGGTATCTTATTTTAGAATTTTGCCTTTTTGGTTCCGCATTTCAAATCTTAAACTCAAATTCTCTTCATTCCTTGCTCAAAAAAATTATTTTAGCAGTTCAATTTTTTGTATGAATTTTTTGGAAGAGATAGGGGGATACCTGATTCTACTCAAAAATAGTTTTTCAAAGCCTGAAAAGGCTACCATGTATTGGAAAGAAACTTTCCGACAAATGAACGATATAGGAATAGGCTCTCTTTCTATTATTGCTATCATATCTACTTTTATTGGTGCAGTTACTGCGGTTCAATTTGCCTATCAATTAAGAGGAATAGGTTTAGTACCCATGTGGTGGATGGGTTCTATTGTAAGAAAGTCGTTGATACTAGAGATGGCACCTACCCTTACAGCACTTTTGCTAGCTGGTAAAGTAGGTTCTAATATAGCCACCGAACTAGGTAGCATGCGTATTTCAGAGCAAATAGATGCCTATGAGATAATGGGTGTAAATACACCTTCGTATCTTATAGGACCAAAAATTATTGCAGCATTAGTAGTAGTTCCCATGCTCATTATTATTGCTGTTTTTTTAGGTATAGTAGGAGGCTGGGCAGCAGGGGTAATGGGAAATTTCTTCACTACCTCTGAATATGTGCGCGGTTTACAAGATAATATGAAAAACTGGGATTTGGTGGTGATGCTGATTAAATCATTCTTATTTGCATTCATTGTGTCTTCGGTACCTTGTTACAAAGGATTTACAGTATCAGGTGGAGCATTAGAAATAGGAAAAGCAAGCACAGAAGCAGTGGTAGTAAGTAGTATTTTTTTAATCGTAGTAAACTTTTTTGTGGCGTTCTTTTTACTGGGATAAAAAGAATGGATAATTAAGAATTGAGAATGTGAAATGACTTCAAGCTATCTGAACCATTTCAAACAGAAAAGTCAACGGACAACCAACACAGGCAACTAACAACTAAAGCAGCGTGATAGAAATTAAAGACATAAAGAAATCGTTTGGTCAACAGCAAGTGCTGAAAGGGATTTCTGCTGTTTTTGAAACAGGAAAGTGCAATTTAATTATAGGAAAAAGTGGAAGTGGAAAAACAGTAGCATTGAAAACCATGGTTGGTTTGCTTGAGCCCGATGAGGGTGATGTATTGTACGATGGTCGAAGTTTTACTAAAATGAGTTTTAATGAACGTAAAACTATCAGAAGAGAAATAGGGATGCTTTTTCAGGGTTCTGCCTTATTTGATTCGTTAAGTGTAGAAGAGAATATTCGGTTTCCATTAGATATGTTTACCAATATGTCTGTGGCAGAAAAAAACGAGCAGGTCAACTTTTGTTTGAAGCGCGTAAATATGCCTAACACGAATAAAAAGTACCCTGGTGAATTAAGTGGTGGTATGAAAAAAAGGGTAGGTATAGCACGAGCTATTGTGTTGAATCCAAAGTATCTTTTCTGTGATGAACCCAATTCTGGTTTGGATCCTAAAACTGCATTGGTTATAGATGATTTAATTAAAGAGATTACAGAAGAGTATCAAATGACAACGGTGATTAATACCCACGATATGAATTCTGTAATGGGAATAGGTGATAATGTATTGTTTCTTCACGAAGGTTTGAAATACTGGGAAGGTGACAAGAAAGAAATTATGCAAATCACCGATGGAGAACTTTTTGATTTTATATTTGCATCAGACTTTTTAAAAGACCTTCGCAGAAATGCTAAAGTCTAAATATCATATTTTCACAAATCAATAAAAAAGCATTAAAAATGGCAGTATTAGTAGGAAAAGATAGTCGTGTAATTGTTCAAGGTTTTACAGGTAAAGAGGGCACTTACCATGCTACTCAAATGATAGAATATGGTACCAATGTAGTAGGAGGGGTTACACCTGGAAAAGGCGGTGAACAACATTTAGAAAAGCCAGTTTTTAACACCGTGTCAGATGCCCGCAAAACTACTGACTGTAACGTATCTATCATTTTTGTACCACCTCCATTTGCAGCAGATGCCATTATGGAAGCTGCCGAAGCAGGTGTGGAATTAATCGTTTGTATAACCGAAGGAATTCCAGTACAAGATATGGTAAATGTGAAAGAGTATTTGAAAGGAACTAAATCTAGATTGATAGGGCCTAACTGCCCTGGAGTAATTACTTCGGGAGAGGCTAAAGTAGGTATTATGCCAGGATTTGTATTCAAAGCAGGTAGAGTAGGTATTGTTTCTAAATCTGGTACATTAACGTACGAAGCAGCAGACCAAGTAGCAAAGGCAGGTTTAGGAGTTTCTACAGCTATAGGCATAGGAGGCGATCCAATTATAGGCACTACTACTAAAGAAGCAGTAGAACTTTTTATGAATGACCCTGAAACTGATGCTATAGTTATGATAGGGGAAATAGGTGGAAACTTAGAAGCAGATGCAGCAAATTGGATAAAAGCTAGTGGAAATAAAAAACCAGTAATTGGTTTTATAGCTGGGCAAACTGCGCCTCCAGGACGCAGAATGGGACATGCTGGTGCTATTATAGGTGGTGCTGACGATACAGCTGCTGCCAAAATGCGTATCATGCGTGAGTGCGGAATAGAAGTGGTAGATTCACCTGCTTCTATTGGTGAAACAGTAGCACGTATTTTGAAAAAGTAAATTTTTGTAACAACTAAAACTAAATACCATGAAAACTAAAATCATTTTAATGCTGGCTATTATAGCAGTAGGATTATCTTCTTGTAAAAAAGATTTGGCTACCGACTGGGTGGGAACTTACAACGGTACTATTACTGGAACTAACAATGTAAGTAGAGTGGTTATTTCTAAAGTAAATGACAATACGATTAAGATAGAATTGCAAGCAAATACTCTTATTGGATACTATACATACGCTACCATTGGGGGAGGAAGTTTATCATCTGCTAGTGCCGTAAATGTGAATGAAGATGGAACTATTTATGGCTACACAGATACTTACCATTTTACGGGAAGTGGTACTAGAAATGGAAACAGTTTGGCTATTTCGGGTCAAGCTGTAAGCAAAACCAATTCTTCAGATATCAAGTTATACGCTTTTAGCGGCAACAAATAATCAGTATTGATTTTTGATGAAAATGCCACCTCATTTTGGGTGGCATTTTTTTTAAATAAAGTTTAATCTAAAATTAGCAGTGCACACGCAACACTTCGTATATTAAATCAGTCTAATACAAAACCTATTCTTTATAACAGTTAATTTTATTACTTTTAGCCAAAACCATACGTATGCAGTTTAGAAATTTATCAATACTCATCCTTGTTTTTTTGCTTTCAGGGATGAAGGTTTTTGCGCAGAATTACAGTATAATTGGAAATACAACAACCTACGGTGGCTGTAATTGTTATCAGTTAACCAGCGAAACAGATAATCAAGGTGGCGGAGCTTATCAAAATAAAACCATCAATTTAAATAATTCATTCGATTATACTTTTAATGTTTTTTTAGGTTGTCAAGATGGTGGTGGAGCAGATGGTATTGTTTTTATTTTAACCGATAATATTACGGCAATAGGTCAAGCAGGTGGTGGTTTAGGTTATGGTGGTTTGGCTGGTAATTCATTTGCAGTGGAGTATGATACGTATCAGAACAGTCAAGACCCAGCAGAAGATCACATAGCATTTGAAAGTGCTGGAAGTGTAAATCATAATATTTCAGGACCTGTTCAAGCATCTTCTGGGAATGCTAATATTGAAGATTGTGCATGGCATACTACCAGAATTGTTTGGGATGTAAACACCGGAACTTTTTCTGTTTATTTTGACGGGATTTTGCGTCTTTCTTACGTAAATTCATCTTTTGTAGCCACTTATTTTGGAGGAAACCCTATTGTAAATTGGGGTTGGTCTGGAAGTACAGGCGGTTCAAATAATTTTCAACGTTTTTGTGTGACATCTAATTCAAACTGGGTAGGGGGAAAAAATTATCAAAGTTGTTCTAAAACTATTCCATTTTCAGATATTTCCACCTCCAATGTTGCTACCATTCAAAGTTGGGCTTGGAATTTTGGGGAACCGTCTTCTGGTGCTGCCAATACATCTGCACTACAAAACCCCTCTCATACCTATGCCAGTAATGGAACATATACTGTTACTCTAACTACTACTGATATTAGCGGTTGCACCAATAGCTATTCGCATCCAATTATTATCAATGCCCCTATTACGCTCACTCCTACTCTGAATCAGCCTCTTTGTAATGGAGGGGCAACAGGTAGTGTTACTACCGTAACTACAGGTGGCTTTGGGGCGGCTACTGGTTATTATTTACCCTTGGGATATGATTATACTTGGAACGATGGAAGTAAAGGAAGTTCTCATGTAGGATTACAAGCTGGTACAGTTACATTAACAGTGACAGATGGAGTATGTTCTTCTACGGCTACTTATACACTTAATCAACCCCCAGCGCTTACCGCTGTTACTACCCATACAGATGCAAGTTGTGGACTAAGCAATGGTACCGCAAACATTACGATTAGTGGGGGAACATTGCCGTACAGTGGAATTAACTGGGGTTTAGCGCACCCTGGAGCTTCAGTTACTGGGCTTGGAGCGGGTACTTATATAGCCGATTTTAAAGATGCGAATGGGTGCTCTTCTTTATTACAATACAAAGAAGTGGTAGCACAACTGCCTTGTGGTTATAATCTTACAACCTCTAAAACGGACGTAGTTTGTTTTGGTGCTAGTACGGGTTCTGCTACGCTCACTGTAACTGGAGGTACACCAACTATCACAATTACTTGGACAAAAGGCGGAGTGCCGGCTGGTTCTGGCTCTACTATTAGCGGGTTAACTGCTGGTAATTATGACTACAATTACTCTGATGGAGCAGGGAAAGTATTTACAGGAACTGTAACAGTAAATCAGCCCCCATCTGGAATTACAGCAAGTCTTGCTACTGTAAATACTTCTTGTTCCTATTTGAATAATGGGTCTGCGTTAGCCTCTGTTACAGCAGGGGGGGTGAGTCCTTACAATTATGCTTGGAGCGGGGGGCAACCCAATGCTCCTACGGCCAATGGTTTGAGCCCAGGAGCTATAACCGTTACCATAACAGATAGTAAAAGTTGTACAGCTACGGCTACTGGTTCGGTAGCTGCGCAATCTGCAATTGTACCCAATGTTACCCATATAGATGATAGTTGTTATCTCGCTGAAAAAGGTAGTGCTACCGTTAATGCAACAGGTGGAACTCCAGGCTATACTTTTGTTTGGAGCAATACTGCTATTGGAGGGACTGCGTATGATTTAGGAATAGGTACCTACAAAGTAACTGTAACAGATGTCAATAATTGTACTGCCACCGCCACCACTACTATCAATCAACCACCACAATTAACCTATACTTTGGTAAAGAATAATGTAAAATGTTTTGGTGGAAATACAGGAGATGCCACGATTACACCAGCAGGCGGAAATGGAGGATATACTTATAATTGGAGTAATGCAGCTACTATAAATAACCCTACTGGATTAGTAGCTAATAAATATTATGTGACGGCTTACGATGCTAAAAACTGTAAAGTAACGGATAGTGTTACCATCACGGAGCCCACTAAATTCACCATACAAGAAGACTCCGTAAATGTAAAATGCAAGGGATTACCAACGGGTAGTATTACACTTACATTATCAGGTGGTACTACCCCTTATGGCACGGTTACATGGGGCGATGGACCTACGGGACTGACACGCTCTAACTTGCCGTCAAATCTGTATACGTACACAGTAGCAGATGGACAAGGCTGTCCGTTATCAGGGGATATTAATATTACAGAACCAGCACAGGTGTTTAGTTTAAGCCATGTACAGACGGATGTAAAATGTTTTGGCGATGCTACGGGAAGTATTACGCTGACCCAATCAGGCGGAACCACCCCTTATGCTACTCCACAGTGGTTAGACCTGGCGGT
>JBGAVP010000001.1:0-251249 GCA_044228065.1 Chitinophagales bacterium
ACTATACTATCACATCCAGCGGTAGCAAAAGTGTCTCTATAAATACCTGTAGCTGAGTAGAATTTTGCTCCTATTGCAAAGCTCTTGCCTTCACAAATGGTTCTATTTAAGGAGTCGCGTTTGTAGGCATTCACAGTAAGCCTCAGCACTACGATACTATCGCAAGGGGATATTGGAAATGTATCTTTAAATTCGCCAGTAGTAGTAAATGGATTGCCTCCCATGTAGAAGGTAGTCCCTTGACAAATTGTACGAGTAATCGTATCTCTTTTGGCTTTTAATACTGTCAGATTTAGGATTACTATACTATCGCAACCAATTGTACCAAAAGTATCTCTATAAGTACCTGAATTGGTATAGCTTTTAACACCAACCGTATAACTTTTACCTTCGCAGATAGAAGTGGTAATGGTATCTCTTTTTAAGGGTAATACTGTCAAATTAAGTGCTACCACACTATCGCAACCTATTGATGTAAGTGTATCTCGATATAACCCTGTACTTTTATAAACTTTTGCTCCTACTCTAAAACTATCTCCTATGCAAATAGAACGGCTAAGGTTGTTTAGTTTTAAGGGTTGGACGCTTAAATTTAAGGTAACTATACTATCGCAGTTGGCAGTTGTAATCGTGTCTTGATAAGTGCCCGCTAAATTGTAAGTATGCGAGCCTATGGTTATAGATTTATTTGCACAAATTGAGGTGGTTATTGTGGTCCGCTTTAACGGGGTTACCGTCAGATTTAAGGTAACTATACTATCACATCCAGCGGTAGCAAAAGTGTCTCTATAAATACCTGTAGCTGAGTAGAATTTTGCTCCTATTGCAAAGCTCTTGCCTTCACAAATGGTTCTATTTAAGGAATCGCGTTTATAAGGACTTGAGGTAAGGTTAAGGATGGAAATACTATCGCAAGTAGATGTAACAAAAGTATCCCTGTATATGCCTGGAAGTGTATAGCTCTTGAGCCCAAAAACAATACTCTGCCCTGGACATAAAGATTTTGTTATTACACTTTGAATATTGGTAATTAAGGTATAGTTAAGTTTTATTGAATCTATGCAACCATTTATTTTAATTATTTTGGTAAGCTGATAGGTACCAGTATCAAGAATAGTAACTGGATTAAGTGTAAGAGTATCTCCTGTGTACTTTACACCACTTGGCTTTTTCCAAACATAAGTAGCATAGGTAGAACTTGTGCTATATAATTTTACATTTCCTCCCACACAAGAGGATCCTATTTTATTAATTGTGACATAAGTGGATGTGTCAACGGTAAAATCGTAGGTTGAACCGCTCCCACAAGCATCGCTAATTTCTACTCTATAAATTCCTGGAGTATTGACAGGGAAATAATTAGCACTTTGAATTGTTGTGATTGGAGGAGGGTTTATCATCCTAAAACTATAGGGAGCGACACCTTTGGCGGAGTCAGGTAAAATTACGGCATAGCCACTACCATTACATTTCAGATATTGAGTGCCTAAAACTTTTGGAGCAGAGTAAGTTGGGATATCTATTGTATCAAAAACGGTTTTACATACTATACTTTGATTTAACTGTTTAGATGTACTCAAAGGATTGAGATAATTTATTTTTATCGCATACTTGCCTGGATTAAGAGCAGTTAGTGAATCTAAAAATTTATAGTTTGAGGATGAATTCCATGAAAATGTTTTATTCAATACCAACGGTGTTCCTGAGGGTAAAGAAGTTATTGTATAGTTTCCGTTTCCAGTCATTACACTTCCAGCTGCTTGTGTTCCATATATAGAAACACGTAACTTATTTTGACCAGGACAACCTCTGACAGCTTGAAATGAAAAGTTGTCGCTTGCTACTTGAGAAGGTAATATCGTGATAGAATCATTATAAACTGTCCCACATGAATCCAAAACTTGAAAAAAATACTTACCTGGTCCTAAATTTGGAAAGAAATAACAATTACAAGCATCGGTAGTAAATGTTTTAGGGTATATGATAGTATCGCGATAAGAATAAAAAGGTTTTGAACTACCTATATTATTGGGTCCCGATATAAATTTTAAATAAGTGCCTGAAATAAAGTCATAAGCAGTAATTGCATAATTTGCAGTAGAATCCAAACAATGATAAGTATCAAAATACTTAGTAATGGAAGGTTTAGGGGGGGAAGTAAAAAAATGCACTTTTGTGAAAGTTCTATTACATCCATCTTTTATAGTTACAGTATATTTTTTTCCTGCAATAACGGGTTTAGAATTCAAATCATATATAAAAGCATTTGGGTCAGAATAACGAACACTATCGACTAAAACACCTGTAGTAGAATCTCTAATTACCATGGTAGCAGGTACATATAAAGAAGTGACTCGTGTATTTGGCAGAACCCCAGTAAGGCTAAGCTTAGCAGAAACTTTATACTTACAAGAATCTGCCTTTGTCACGAAGCCTATGTTTAGAAATTGAAAAGGAGGAATTTGATTTAAAACTTGTAAGCTATCACCACATGCGTTAAATATTGTAATGTTGGCGTACCCTCCATAAGTTATACCTGCAACTTTTTCATTTACAGTTGGGCTTGTCAATGACCCAGAATCTACCGTGGCTGTTTTAGTATAGGTGCCCAATGGTGAAGTTACTCTAATCGTATACGGTGATTTAAAGCCGCCAGAGGGAACATTAATAGTTATTGACACCAATGTTGTATCACATCCTATTACTTTATTCAAAACATTGGCATAGGTAAATGATGTATTAGGATTTGTAATAGTAACAGACCGTGTGGCATAATTTTGGCAAGAATCAGTTATACGAATAGAATAAACACCAGCAGGCAGGTTTTTAAAAGTATCACTTGCTTGAGTCAAAGTTGTTGAATTGGGATAAGTAATTGTCCATGAATACGGTTTTCTTCCCACCCCTAGAACAGCATTTCCTATAATAATTCCTGTTGAGGTGTTTTTACAAGTAGGCGATATTACTATAGGATTTAAAAATAAATCACGATAGGTACCTGGCACAAAGACCGTCTGCTGTGCAGAATCTTTGCTAAAGCCAACAACTAAAATTCTGTACGTTCCAGAATCTAAAGAGCTGAATATATTATTACTCTGAGGCGGTTTTGTAGAGGGACCACTAATGATTGAGTAACTCATTGGCGGATTTGTACTATGAGCAAAAACGGTAATCGTACCATTATTTCCACAAGTACTTTCAGAAGTTCGCACCGAATCTATAACCGTAACTGCTGAGGCAAACTTTATCAGAAACAAGCACCCTAAAAACAACAAAAATCTAATTGTATATCTATAACTCATTTACAGTCCAATTCAAAAGTTCATTATACGTGATAAAAATCGCCAAGTTGTAATAAAAAAATTAAACTCAAGATGCACTTTTATTTTACTAAAACTATTTATTCTAATGGTAGAGCAATTTAAAAAAGTATTCTTATTGCGCCATCAAGTTAAGTCTGTTTATTTAGTATTTATGTTGCATTGTTAATTTAATTTCTTCTACTCAAGTTAAGTTAAAAAAATATATTTTGTATCCGTAAATGCAAAATTTAACCATGAAACAGATTGTTGAATACCTAATTATAGGCTCAGGTTTTGGAGGTATCTGTATGGCTATAAGGCTTAAACAGCAAGGCTTTCATAATTTTATTATCGTTGAGAGAAATAATGAGATTGGGGGCACTTGGTACGACAATTTCTATCCAGGTGCGGCTTGTGATGTACAATCCCATTTATATTGTTATTCTTTTGAACCCAATCCTAATTGGAGCAGAATGTTTGGTCCTCAAGCAGAGATTTTTGGGTACATGAAACATTGTGTAGCAAAATATGACTTACAAAAACATATTCAATTTGGAGAAAATATCATTTCAACTTCTTACAACGAACAAGAAAAGGTATGGGAAACAAAATCGGAAAATGGAAACACTTATAGAAGCAAATTTTTAATTTCTTGTTCCGGTGGGTTAAGCCAACCTGCCTACCCTGATATTAAAGGATTAGAAACCTTTAAGGGCGATTTGTTTCACTCCTCAAAATGGAAGAAGAGCTTTGATTTAAAAAGTAAAAAAGTAGCAATAATTGGTACGGGTGCTAGTGCTATTCAAATTATACCCGCAATTGTAAATGAAGTAGAACAATTAGATGTTTATCAACGCACACCTGCATGGGTAATTCCAAAACCCGATAGACCAATGAAAGGAATTGAAAAGTGGCTTTTTCAAAAAATTCCATTCACTCAAACCCTTTTCAGAACTTGGTTGTATTGGGTTCATGAACTAATGGCTATAGCATTTGTAAAAGATACTCGCTTAATGAAATTGCTGCGAAAATTAGCTACACGCTACATTAAAAAAATTGTTAAAGATGTAGCACTTCAACAAAAACTAATCCCTAATTATTTGATAGGCTGCAAGCGAATTTTACTCTCTAATGAATACTACCAAGCTCTTATAAAAAAGAATGTAGAAGTAGTTGTAGATGGCATAGCAGAAGTGAATGAAAGGGGAATTTTGACAAAAGATGGTGTACAGCGAAATATAGATGCCATCGTTTTAGCTACTGGATTTCAGGCAGCTGAAGCTGCAAATGCTTTTTCTGTTCAAGGCAAAAATGGCAAGTATTTAAATGAAGTTTGGCAAGATGGAGCTGAAGCTTATCTAGGCACTAGCGTGGCAGGTTTTCCAAATTTCTTTTTTGTGGTAGGGCCCAATACAGGACTAGGGCATAGCTCTATGATTTTAATGATAGAAGCTCAAGTTCAATACATTTTAGATGGTCTTCAATATCTTCAAAAAAACAAACTATATACAGCAGATGTAAAAGCTGAGATTCAAAAAAAATACAACCAAGACATTCAAGAGAAGCTAACCAAAACTGTTTGGCAAAATGGTGGTTGCAAAAGTTGGTATCAAACAAAAGATGGTAAAAACGTAACGCTGTGGCCAGGATTTACATTTACGTTTATGAATAAAACAAGACATTTCGAACCTTCCAAGTATGAACTTTCGTAAAAAATTTCTGTTAGCATTTTAAACTATCCTTATGAAACTCTTTTGGTTATACTTAATTGCTACTGTTATTTTCTTTGCCATTGACATGGTTTGGCTTGGGTTTATAGCACGCAATCTTTATCGTGAAAAATTAGGTTTTATTCTTTCTGATAAAGTGAACTGGGCTGCGGCTGTAGTCTTTTATCTCATTTACATTGGTGGTATTTTGTTTTTTGCAATTAACCCAGCATTGCAAACTCAAAATTGGCAAACAGCTCTTCTCAATGGTGTTGTTTTAGGAATGCTCTGCTACGCTACCTATGATCTAACCAACATGGCTACCATAGCCAACTGGCCTCTCTCAATTGTAGTCATAGATATTGTTTGGGGAATGGTGCTAACTGGCAGTGTGTCTTTGCTAACTTTTTTTGCTGCACAAAAAATTTTTTGAAGTAAGAATTTATAAAAAATCAGGCGTTGGTTTTTGTAAATTTAGACTTGGCTTACGTACATTCGCATCCAGTTTTTATGAAAAAACTTTATCCTGCATTTCTCTTATTGGCACTGCTTTTTTCTGTGAAACTATCAGCCCAAGATGTTAAAAACATTCGTGGGCAGGTAGTAGATAAAGATTCTAAATATCCCATTATTGGTGCGAGTGTATTAGTAGTAGGTTCTAATCCTTTTATAGGCACAGTCACAGATGTGAATGGAAATTTCGTTTTGGAGAAAGTACCATTAGGGCGTGCTTCTGTAAAAATTAGCTACATCGGTTATAAAGATGCTTATGCTAATGATGTGCTTGTTTTTGCGGGAAAAGAAACACAACTCAACATAGAATTGGAAGAAAAAGTAAGTGAAATAAAAGAGGTGGTAGTGACAGGAAATTCAGACAGAGGTCGCGCCAAAAATGAGTTTGCTACGGTAAGTGCTCGCTCTTTTGAAGTAGAGCAAACCAATAAATTTAGTGGTAGTAGAAATGACCCAGCCCGCATGGCATCGAATTTTGCTGGGGTGAGTGGAGCTAGTGATGCTCGAAACGATATTATCATTCGTGGAAATTCTCCTATGGGTTTATTGTGGCGATTAGAGGGATTAGATATTCCGAGCCCCAATCACTTTGCGAGTTTTGGTAGCACAGGTGGTCCAGTGAGCATGCTCAATAACAACACGCTTTCCCGAAGTGATTTTATGACTTCGGCATTCCCCGCAGAATATGGAAATGCACTGGCAGGGGCTTTCGACCTAAAAATGCGTGCAGGCAATAAAAACAAATACGAATTCCTTGCTCAGATTGGATTTAACGGTGTAGAAGCAGGCGCAGAAGGACCTTTCAATAAGAAAAAAAGTCAAGCTTCTTTTTTAATTAACTATCGCTATTCCACGCTCGGTTTATTCAAATTATTAAAGGTGAATTTTGGGACAGGCACTGCCGTTCCAGAGTATCAAGATTTAACTTTCAAAATTGATATCCCTACCAAAAGAGCAGGAATTTTTCGCTTTTTTGGCTTGGGCGGTTTGAGTAAAATTGAACTCTTAGGTTCAAAAACAGATATCTCCAAACAGGGAACCAATTTATATGGAAGCGAAAACCAAGATATTTACAACAATGTACAGACGGGTATTGTAGGCTTTTCACACACCTATTTCTTTAACTCTAAATCGTACTACAAAATTGCTTTGGGAGCTTCCAATCAAATTCAGCGCGCAAGTATTGACACTATTAATTCCTTTAACCGAAGTGATATTTCGCGCTTTAACAAAGTCGTGCTTCGTCAAAACAAATACAGTGCACATATTTTTTACAACACAAAATTGAACACCAAAAATACTATCACCACAGGTGTTATTGCCGATTTTTATGATGTGCTTTTTTCTGATAGCATTCGCTTCAACAATGCCTTTGTACCCATGAAATATGGGAAAGGAGTAAGTGGACTACTGCAGGTTTACGCCACTTGGCAACATAAATTTTCGGATAGATTAACGCTCAACACGGGTATTCACATACAATATTTTTCATTGAGTAAAAGTACTTCATCACCAGAGCCAAGAATTGGTTTACGGTATCAAGTAAAGGAAAATATGTCACTCACTTTTGGCTATGGACTCCATCGTCAAATCCAACCCCTGCCTACCTATTACAACCATGAAGTAACAGCTACTGGCACTGGAAATGCTACCAATTTAAAAATGGATTTTACTAGAAGCAATCATTTAGTATTAGGCTATGACTTAACTTTTAAAAAAGATTTTCACCTAAAAGCAGAAACCTATTTTCAATATATTGACAAGGTACCAGTGGAGCGCTTTTCAAGTTCCTTTAGCATGCTGAATGCCGGCAGTGATTTTGCTACGCCTAACAACAATTATTTAGTCAATAAAGGAGCTGGAATGAACTATGGATTGGAGCTAACCATGGAGAAATTTTTTAGTAAAGGATATTACTTTTTAGTGACTGCTTCGCTCTTTCAATCGCGCTATAAAGGCAGCGACAATGTTTGGCGAAATACCGCCTTCAATGGCAACTATGTGGTGAATGCTTTGGGTGGCTATGAATACAAATTTGGTGGAAAGAAAAATAAAACCAAACGCCATGCTATAGCCTTAGATGCAAAGCTAACTGTGGCTGGTGGCCGATATTCCACTCCTATTGATTTTGTAGAAAGTAAAAATCAAAACAAATTAGTGCTCTTCGATAATCAGGCTTTCTCACAACAGTACCCCATTTATTTCAGACCCGATGTGAAACTGAGTTACCGGATAAGTTTGCGAAAAATGACCCACGAATTTTCCATAGACATTCAAAATTTTGTGAATAGAAAAAATGTATTTCGCAAAACCTACAACACCAGAACGAATACAGAAGTCACAGAATTCCAACAAGGACTATTTACGCTCCCACAATACCGAATTTATTTCTAGTCCAGAAACTTTTTATTTGTAGCTTTATAATAAACTAGTTTAGTCTATGAAAAATTTCATGACCTTATTGCTCTTTCTGCTAGTCTACAACTCTGTGTCAGCGCAGAAACCTATATCCACAAAAGATGCCAGCTTTCAAGAAATATATAAACAAATATCACTTCGTTCTTCTGTAGCAGATGGTAAAAAAATAATTCGCAAATGGGACAGAGATATCAAGATGTTTGCAGAATTTGGTATCACTACCAATATGAAAGAAGAGTTAGAAAAGACGCTTCAAGAAATTAATCCGCTATTAGGAGCCATTAAGATAGTCTGGGCTACCAATAAAGAAGCTGCCAACTTTACTATCACCTTTGATAAACAACAAAAGACAGGCTATAATTTAACATGGGACATTGCAGGAAATATTCAAAAGGCTGCTGTCAATATCAACAAGGAAGAGGGTTTTAATGAAGACGAGCAAAACCAAAAAACACAACAATTTCTTGTCAAATCGTTAGGAAATTTTGCTTTTTCGGATAGTGATATAAAAAATGCAAAAGCAACTGAGTGCCTGATTGCCTATTACAAAACGGGGCTCACATTATTCGATATAGAAGTCATCAAACTCCATTACTCCAAAGGAGTAGAGACGGGGATGTATCAAAAAGATTTGGAGAGGTATTTGAAGGGGTTGAAGTGATTAGTATCTCTGCTCTAACTGTAATCTATCTTTCAGCAGCAAATCTTTAAGCTGCTCTTGGTTTCCGTTAAATACATTTACATCTACTGAATTATCACAACCAAAAATCATGGCTTTATCGTTGTGTTGCCAAAACACCCAATGAATCTCATCGGAGATTTCCAATTCATCCTGATAATAATGTGCCACCCAAAAATTGTATTCGCCAAAATCATCAGAGAGATAATCTTCTATAAAACTGATATTGGAATAGATGATAGGTTTTACGCCATATCTCACCTCTAGCTGTTTTAAAATTATTCTTAACCCTGCTACTATCTCCGCTTTTGATTTTCCTTTAGTTTCCTCTATATCTATCACAGGGGGCAAGTCTCCTCGCTCTAATTTTACTGACGAAATAAAATTGTTTGCCTGCTTTAAAGCATCTCTATCGGGCAAAAAATAATGATAGGCTCCGCAAATAATATTGTTGTCGTGGGCTTCTGTCCAAAAATCATCAAAGGCTACATCTTCCTTCCAAATTCCTTCGGTCGCTTTTATAAAAGCAAATTGAAATTGTAGGGTATCGCCATCTGCTGTGCTGGTCTGAAGTCTTTCCCAGTCTACATCTTCTTGAAAGTGAGAGACGTCTATCCCATGTACCTTATAACCATAAGGAAACTCAATAGTCGTGAAATTAGCTTTGTGATGCTTGCCGTAATGTCTTTTGTAGTATCGGTATGCTTTATAGGAATAGCGAGTGATTTGTTTGTGGTACGAAATACACAATGCTACCGTCAAAGCCAGTAGCACTGTCACGAATAAACCTCTTCTAAAACTATTTTTCGCTTTCTTTTTTGCCATTGTTTATGAAACGCACAACTAGTTTCTATATTTTAATTTAGGATAGCAATCACTTTTAGCTCAATAGCAATAGGAGATGGTAATGAAACTACTTCCACTGTAGTACGTGTGGGCTGTACTTCTTTGAAATACTCGGCATACAGACGATTATAGGTTTGAAAATCACGCTTCATATTGGTGAGAAAAACCGTCACATCTACCATGTTATCCCAGCTACTGCCAGCTTCTTCCAAAGCTGTTTTTACATTCTTAAAAACTGAATGACATTGTGCCTCAAAATCGAAAGTTTTATAGTTGCCATATTTATCTAACTCCAAGCCAGGAATATTGTCAGTATTAGCTTCCCGGGGTCCTATTCCGCTTACAAAAAGCAAATTTCCTGCTCGCTTAGTCATTGGGTAAAGACCCATTGGTTTTGGTAGTTTTTCGTTCATAATTTTTGTTTTTAAGGAAACGCAAAAGACGCGGATGAAACGGATAATAAGGATAAAAAAGAATCCATGTATTCCGCGTTTCTATTCCCTATTGCTTTATAAAAATGTTTTTTGCCTCTGTGAAAAACCTTAATGCTTCCCATCCTCCTTCGCGCCCAACACCTGATTGTTTTACACCTCCAAATGGAGTTCGTAAATCTCGTACCATCCATGAGTTTATCCAAACAATGCCCGACTCAATTTTTTCGGCAACTCGGTGTGCACGCTTTAAATCATTGGTCCATACAGATGCCGCTAAACCATATTTTACAGAGTTAGCCATTTGCAATGCTTCTTCTTCTGTTTCAAAAGGGGTAAGCGTAACTACTGGTCCGAAAATTTCCTCCTGATTAGTACGGCAGTTGTATGCCAAACCCTCTATAACAGTAGGCTCTACGAAATACCCTTGCGCACACCTTCCTTCTAGGTTCACTTTATTTCCTCCTTGTAAAACTAGCCCTCCTTCTTCTTTTGCCAATTGTATGTAAGAAAGAATTTTTTCTTGATGTGGTAGCGAAACAACTGCTCCTACATTTGTATTTTCCTCTTGTGGGTCGCCTACTTTCAGTGACTTTACTTTTTCTATAAAAGCAATTTTAAATTGCTCGTAAATATCTTTTTGTATAAAAATTCTGGAGCCACACAAGCAGATTTGCCCCTGGTTACTAAACGAAGATAATACCGAAGTTTTCACAGCATCTTCCAGATCTGCATCTGCGAAAATGATGTTCGGATTTTTACCTCCCAACTCTAGTGACATCTTCTTAAACATAGGAGCAGCAATAGATGCAATGCGCTTGCCAGTTTCTGTTCCACCCGTAAAAGAGATGGCTTTTATATCAGCATGTTCTACAATTACCTGTCCCACTTTTCCACCTAAGCCATGTACGATATTCAAAACGCCCTTGGGTAATCCCGCATCTATACAAACTTGTGAAAGCAAATAAGCAGTATAAGGAGTAATTTCTGAAGGCTTTGCTATTACACAGTTTCCAGCTGCAAGAGCTGGTGCAATTTTCCATGTAAATAGATACAAAGGTAAGTTCCAAGGCGAGATACATCCCACTATACCTATTGGTTTTCGAGTGGTATAATTCACTCCCACCCCTTGCATATAATGCGACTCAGATGCAAAATGTAAAATACCAGTGGCAAAAAATTTGAAATTTGAAATAGCTCTAGGGATATCTACTGCCCTCGCCAACTTTAATGGCTTCCCATTATCTTTTGATTCAGCAGCTACAAATTCATCTATACGCTCTTCTATAAGCGTTGCAACTTTCAAAATAAGATCGCTTCTTTTTTCATTAGAGAAACCACTCCACTCTTCAAATGCAGCACTAGCAGCCTTTACAGCTAGTTGTACATCTCGTTCATCGCTATCGGGTATTTGAGAGTATACATTTCCAGTAGCGGGTTCATAGTTATCGAGCCAAGTATTTCCAATAGGATTTACTAATTCTCCGTTTATGTAATTGAGCAATTTTTCCATGTCACTTTGATTTTTATAAACTACCCGTCCTACCTCCATCTACAGGCACGTTTATCCCATTGATGTAACTCGCAGCAGGGGAAGCTAAGAAAGCCACAGCAACAGCCACTTCCTCTGCTTTTGCGAAGCGCTTCATTGGAATTTCAGCCATCATTTCTTTCTTTATTTCCTCTTTGCTGATTTCCGATTTCTGACTTCTGTTGTCTATTATCATTTCCAGCCTTTCCGTTTCCGTAGCTCCAGGCAGCACATTGTTTACGGTGATACCAAAAGCACCCAGTTCATTTGCCATAGTTTTGCTCCAGCTCGCCACAGCACCACGTATGGTATTACTCACTCCAAGGTTTGTCAAAGGAATTTTTACAGAAGTAGAAATGATGTTAATCACTCTTCCATATTTATCTTTTTTCATTCCTTCCATCATCAATTTTGTAAGAAGATGATTGCAGATAAGATGATTATTAAATGCTGAAAGAAAATCATCTTCACCAGCATCTATAATCTTTCCTGAAGGAGGACCACCCGTGTTGTTAATGAGAATGTGATAGGTTTTGTTGGTTTTGAGAATATGACGCTCTACAGCGGCTTTCAGCTTATCTGGATTAGAATAATCAGCTACTAAATAATCGTGTCGCTGTTCTCCTTTTCCTATAAAACTCAAATCAATCAATGCCTGCATTAAAGCCGTTTCTGTGCGAGAAACAAGCGTAACATTTGCACCCAATTTCGCCAATTCAAAGGCCACAGCCTTGCCTATTCCTTTGCTGCTTCCAGAAACAAAAGCATTTTTTCCTGTGAGGTCTAAATTCATAAAAGGTATTTGTACAAGTTTAAAGATTCGTAAATCTAATTATAACCACAAGAAAAATTAAATAATAGAATTTTCTGCCTGCTTCAAATCTGCATAATTTTTTGAGTTCACAAAATGATTTGTAGTTTTAATATGCGTTCATGATTTATATACTCTAAAGCATTTACCATGTCATTGAAAAAAGTCAACTACACCCTTGGAGGAAAAGAAGGCGAGCAGCATCAATTATTAGAAAGCGATGATATGGTGGTGGTACGAACAAAGGGTAATGTGAAACTAAAAGATGCACTTTCATCTGCCAGTAGCAAAAGTGCTTTAGCGAAAATGAAAGTAGAGGAGGCCTACAAAGCAGCTAACGTAACGGTTTTAAAGATTGACGCAGATAGTCCTGATAAGATAGGTACTAGAGATAAGGCTCGTAAATCTTTCAACAAACAAAAAGAGGTACGCTTTGCTGGAAGAGTTTTTGTAGATAAAAACACCCATGCGCCCGTACTTTACACAGAGAATTTTTTTGTAAAATTTCACGATAAAGTAACAGAAGCCGAATGTTTAAAAACATTGGCATCATTTGGTTTAGAGGTGAAAGAAAAAGTTAAGTATGCAGCTAATTCTTATTTCGTGCAAGCCAAAGAGGGAACTGGCTTGGAAATTTTTGCCATAGCACAAAAACTACTCAAACGAAAATCCGTAGAATTTTGTCATCCTGAATTAATTCGACAAAGCAGGAAAAAAAAAATTAATCCCAAACAGTGGCATTTAGACAAAACCACCATCAATGGCAAAGCCATAAATGCACATGCTAATGTAGGAAAAGCACATGCCATCAGTACTGGCAAAGATGTGATTATTGCTGTGATTGATGATGGTGTGGACATACAGCACGAAGAATTTTCAGACTCTGGCAAAATAGTTTTTCCTCGTGATGCTACATTGAAAACAAATAACCCTATGCCTAAAAAAGCTGATGAAAACCACGGTACTGCTTGTGCAGGTGTGGCATGTGCGAGTGGAAAAAAGGCTTCGGGAGTAGCTCCTGATGCCAAGTTAATGCCCATTCGATTAGTATCTGGCTTGGGTTCACAGCGCGAGGCAGATGCATTTGTTTGGGCAGTTGACAATGGAGCAGATGTGATTTCTTGCAGTTGGGGACCACAAGATGGTGAGCCTGAAGATACCACCGACCCGCTGCACAAACAATCTTTTAAACTGCCCGATAGCACCCGCTTAGCCATAAAGTATGCACTTGAAAAAGGAAGAAATGGAAAAGGCTGTATTATAACCTATGCTGCCGGCAATGGCAATGAGAGTGCTGATTTAGATGGGTATGCTTCCTCTGAATATGTAATTCCTGTAGCTGCTAGCAACGATACTGATAAAAGAAGTATTTACAGCGATTATGGAAAATGTGTGTGGGTCTGCTTTCCGAGTAGCGATTGGGGTAATCCAGATTTTGACCATCCCGAAGCGCTTACCAAGGGAATTTATACTACCGACCGCGTAGGAGCCAAAGGATACAACAAGCAAAATTATGTTTCAGATTTTGGAGGTACTTCCTCTGCATGCCCTGGTGTGGCAGGCGTTTGCGCATTAATACTTTCCGTAAATCCTGCGCTTACACAACCACAAGTAAAAGCAATATTAAAAGATACTGCTACACAAATTGACAAGGCAAAAGGCAATTACAAAAATGGTCACAGCGAATGGTATGGCTATGGAAAAGTGAACGCTGAAAAAGCAATTAAAAAAGCAAAACAAACCAACTAAGTTATGATACAAAAACCTTTTAATTTTAAAAAATGGATAGACGAGCATCGTCATTTGTTGAAGCCACCTGTGATGAATCAAGTGGTGTACAAAGGGAATGATGATTTTATAGTGATGGTAGTAGGCGGACCCAATAAACGCAAGGATTTCCACTACAATGAAACAGAAGAATTTTTCTACCAACTAGAGGGAAACATAGTAGTGAAAATTGTAGAAAATGGAAAAATTGTAGATATAGAAATCAATGAAGGGGATATCTTTTTATTGCCAGCTCGTACACCTCACTCTCCTCGAAGACCCGCTAACACCGTGGGTTTGGTGATGGAAGTAAACAGACCGAAAGGAATGAATGATGGCTTTCAATGGTACTGCGAAAGCTGCGGAAATTTCTTGCATGAAGAAAAAATGCCAGTCACCGATATTGTAAAAGATTTACCAATAGTGATGGACAATTTTTATGCAAATAAAGAACTTTGCACTTGCAAAAAGTGTGGTGCTGTGATGGAGAAGCCATGAGTAAGAGAATAGTTCATCCCTATCTACAACCCCTGCAACAATCTTTACAAGAAAGATTTCACGAGGCCAATGCAAAAGCAATGAGCCAATATATGCGGAATCTATTTCCGTTTTTTGGTGTGGCTACACCTACTCGAGCTATAGTATTTAAAGAGCATATCAAACAATTTGGTTTGCCAACCTTTAAAGAACTGACCAAGGTTTTAAAATCCTGTATGGCACAATCAGAAAGAGACTTTCACTACTTTGCTATTCATCTTTTGGGTAAATATGTAAAAGAAGATGCGGTTAAATTTTCTGAGCTAATGACATATTTGATTACCACTAATTCTTGGTGGGATAGTGTGGATGGAACAAGCAGCAGTTCTGTACGCCCCTTCTTTAAACTACATCCAGAATTGGTGCCCCAAATTACCCGTACTTGGATGGATAGTGGTAATTTTTGGTTACAACGCTCCGCCATTATTTTTCAGATGGGCTACAGAGAAAAAACAAATGAGAAATTACTTTTTGATTATTGTTTGGAATTGAAAGATGAGAAAGAATTCTTCATTCAAAAAGCAATAGGCTGGGCATTGCGAGAATATTCTAAAACCAACCCCAAAAAAGTAAGTGCCTTTCTGAAGGCAAACAAGCTGGCTCCTTTGAGTGTACGGGAAGCGAGTAAGTATCTCTGATTATTTTACCGCAGAGACACAGAAGCGCAAAATATTTTTACTATAAAGAAGAAATTATAAAGCCTCCGCCTGAGGCGGATTGGAGGGTTGATTAAAACACCGCCTTCGCTATCTCAATAGTTTCGCTGCTTCTACTCATGGTGTAGTAATGCAGCACAGGAACACCGTGTTTTTTTAATTCTTGCGATTGTGCTATACACCACTCTATACCTATTTCACGTGCTTGTGTATCGTCCTTTGCTTTTTCCAAAGCATCTGCCAAATCAACTGGCAAATCGGTATGAAAAATAGAAGGCAATACTTTTAACTGCGATTTTCGATAAATAGGTTTCAAACCTGGAATAATCGGCACTGTGATTCCCGCTTCTCTGCACTTTTTTTCAAAATCAAAAAAGTATTTGTTATCAAAGAAAAACTGTGTAACAATATAGTCCGAACCTGCATCTACTTTTAGTTTCAGGTTCTTGATATCGGTAGTTAAATTAGGCGCTTCAAAGTGTTTTTCAGGATACCCCGCCACACCTATACAGAAATCAGTTTTCATTTCGTTTTCTGTTTCTTCGTGCATAAACTTACCCTGATTCATACGCGCCACTTGCAATACTAAATCGCTGGCATAGGTGTGCGCATTTTGTTTGCCCCCCAATTTTTTAGGTCCTTTATCTGGGTCACCCTTTAAAAGTAATACATTGTGTATTCCTAAATAATGCAAGGTAAATAAGGCATCTTCTGTTTCCTCTGGTGTAAAACCACCACATACTAAATGCGGCACAGTATCTACATCAAATTTTCCTTTGATAGCCGCGCAGATTCCTACAGTTCCAGGGCGTTTGCGCAATGGCACCTCTTCCATCAGACCATCTGCACGTTTCTTTAGCATGACTTCTTCTTTGTGATAAGTCACATCTATAAAAGGTGGTTTAAATTCCATCAAAGGTTCAATTACCCTTATAAGGTCATCTATCGTTTTTCCTTTTTGTGGTGGTAAAACTTCTAATGAAAAAAGTGTTTTGCCCTTTGCGTTTTTGATGTGGTCGGTAATCTTCACGTGTTAAATTTTAAGTTTGCAAATGTAAGCAAATGTTTAAAGGATTATATTTCGGCACAAAATTGATTTATGAAACGGTTTTATCTTTTGCTCTTTAACTTAGTCTTTGCATCACAAATTTTTTCACAACATGCTTTATACTTAGGTGTGAAAGGTGGTATAGGTGGAATGTTTAACCAATACAACCTTGGCTCCAGTCCATCTTTTGTAAACT
The DNA here is from genome assembly GCA_044228065.1 of Chitinophagales bacterium. Classification (GTDB taxonomy): domain Bacteria; phylum Bacteroidota; class Bacteroidia; order Chitinophagales; family LD1; genus JBGAVP01. Next base: position 16,445 of record JBGAVP010000001.1, read on the forward strand.
ATGGATTTTCTTTAGGTTCAGGTGCTCGCCAAGTTACTACTGGGCTTACCATTCCAGCACAAGCAGAGTTAGTATATGGCTATAAAAAATTGCGCTTAGGGTACCAATTTGAATTTCTGAGAAACACTTCCAAAGGTTACAACATTAAGTATATCAACTATTCTGTAAGCACCAAAGACACCTCTATTAATCAAGAAGGTTATTCTAATTATTTTACCCATGCGTTGCTCATCGAATACGAATTGTATGAGAAAGATTTCTTCAAAATTGTACCCGAGATATCTATAGGAATCTACACTGGTAAAAACATGCAAGGCAATACAGAGACTAATTTTCAGCAAAATTTCAAAAACAGAGTGAAGGCTGGTCTTGGTATTAATTTTGAATTTGCCGTAAAAAGAGTTTCCTTTTTAATCAATCCTCATTATACTTTGATTGTGCAGCAAAGCTCCCAAGCTACCGACCAAAAAGGTTATGTACATAATGTTTGCTTAAATATTGGCTTGCGATTTAATCTACTGAAACCACAGGTAGCAATAGAGTCAGCTCCCGCAGAACCTGACCAAGGAGCTGAGTAAATTTCACAATTTGACAAAACTGCTTTATACTTGCAGTCAGTTCTTTAATTTATGGCATTATCAAGAAAGACGGAGGGACAGGCCCTGTGAAGTCTTAGCAACCACTTATAACTTTTGTAAAATTTTACTAGAAGGTGCTAAATCCTGCTCAGGCAACAGTTTGGGAAAGATAAAAGCAAGTAAATTTCTCTCTTATCTTTTCAACTTCTATCTCTTGATTTAGTAATTATTGCAAAATAATTGATGTCATTGCTAAAGGATTTTTGTATTGAAAAATACAATACTCAATTCTAATTACACAATACTTGAAAGAAATGAAAACATTACAACAATTAGCAGAAGAAAAGATTTTGATTCTAGATGGTGCTATGGGTACTATGATTCAGCGTTATGAATTAGTAGAAGAGGATTTTCGTGCTGAGCGATTTAAAGAACACGCTCACGATTTAAAGGGCAATAACGATTTGCTTTCGCTCACAAAGCCAGATGTAATCAAAGCCATACACAGAGCCTATTACGAAGCAGGTGCAGATCTGGTAGAAACCAATACATTCTCCTCTACCACTATTGCTCAAGCAGATTACAAATTAGAGCATTTAGCGTATGAGTTGAATTTTGAATCCGCAAAAATTGCGAAAGAAGTAGCTGAGGAATTTAATAAAGCAAATCCTGAAAAACCTCGTTTTGTAGCAGGTGCTTTTGGTCCTACTAATAGAACAGCTTCGCTTTCTCCCGATGTAAATAATCCAGGCTACCGTGCCATTACTTTTGATGAATTAGTGGTAGCGTACTCTGAACAAGCACGCGGTTTAATAGATGGTGGTTGCGATTTACTATTGGTAGAAACTGTTTTTGATACCCTGAACTGCAAAGCAGCCTTGTTTGCTATTGAGCAAGTACAAAAAGAGAAGGGAACAAAACTTCCTGTTTCCGTTTCGGGAACAATTACCGATGCTAGTGGCAGAACCCTTTCAGGGCAAACCACTGAAGCATTTTGGATTTCTATAAAACATGCCAATTTATTTTCGGTAGGGCTAAACTGCGCTCTGGGTGCCAAAGACATGCGTCCTTATCTTGAAACTCTTTCGAATGTAGCACATGTATGGGTTTCGGTTTACCCAAATGCTGGCTTACCCAATGCTTTTGGTGGCTATGATGAAACACCTGTAATGATGGGCAGCGATATAGAAGATTTTTGTAAAAGTGGTTTTGTAAATATAGTAGGTGGTTGTTGTGGTACTACTCCAGACCATACCAAAGTTTTTGCAGAAGTGGCTGCAAAATATGCTCCGCGTAAAAAACCTCAACGCATTCAATTTATGCAGCTGAGCGGGTTAGAGCCAGTAACACTCACACCCGAATCGAATTTTATGAATGTAGGCGAGCGCACCAATGTGACGGGTTCTGCTAAGTTTTTAAAATTAATTAAAGAAGATAAATATGAAGATGCACTGGCTGTTGCATTAGATCAAGTGGAAGGTGGAGCGCAAGTGATTGACATCAACATGGATGAAGGAATGCTAGATGGGGAAGAAGCTATGGTGAAATTTCTAAATCTCTCCGCTGCCGAACCAGACATAGCTAAAGTGCCTGTAATGATTGACTCTTCTAAGTTTCACATTATAGAAGCAGGACTGAAATGCTTACAAGGAAAAGGAGTTGTCAATTCTATTTCCCTTAAAGGAGGCGAAGAAGAATTTATTAAGCAAGCCACTTTGGTACATCAATATGGTGCAGCTGTAATTGTAATGGCATTTGATGAACAGGGGCAGGCAGATTCTTATGAAAGAAGAATTCAAATCTGCGAACGCTCCTATAAAATTTTGACTGAAGTAGTTGGTTTCCCAGCTGAAGATATTTGCTTTGACCCTAATATTTTCCCCGTGGCTACTGGGATAGAAGAGCATCGTCAAAATGCAGTAGACTTTTTTAGAGCTACCAAATGGATTAAAGAAAACCTCCCGCTCGCCCACATAAGTGGAGGCGTAAGCAATGTAAGTTTTTCATTTAGAGGAAACAATACTGTGCGGGAAGCTATGCACTCTGCCTTCTTGTATCATGCTATTAAAAACGGAATGGATATGGGAATTGTAAACCCTACCATGCTCGAAATTTACGATGATATTCCAAAAGATTTATTGGAAAGAGTGGAAGATGTTTTGCTCGATAGAAGGGAAGATGCCACAGAACGTTTATTAGAGTTTGCTGAAACAGTAAAACAAAAAGGCAAAGTAGAAGTAGCAGATGAAGAGTGGCGCAAAGGTACTGTGGAGGCTCGTTTGGCTCATGCATTAGTGAAAGGAATTGTTGAATATATAGATGCCGATACAGAAGAGGCTCGTTTAAATTATGACCAACCGCTTTCAGTAATTGAAGGTCCGCTTATGGCTGGTATGAATGTAGTTGGTGATTTATTTGGGGCAGGAAAAATGTTTTTACCACAAGTAGTAAAGAGTGCCCGGGTGATGAAAAAAGCAGTAGCCTATTTACTTCCTTACTTAGAAGAAGAAAAAAAACGCACAGGAAACACTGCCAAAAACAATGGTAAAATTTTATTGGCAACAGTAAAAGGGGATGTACATGATATTGGTAAAAACATTGTGGGAGTAGTACTTGCCTGTAACAACTATGAAATTATCGACATGGGCGTAATGGTACCTGCCGATAAAATTTTAGAACGCGCTAGAGAAACGGGTGCGCAAATTATTGGCTTGAGTGGATTGATTACACCTTCGCTTGATGAGATGGTGCATGTGGCCAAAGAAATGGAAAGGTTGGGTATGAAACAACCCCTTTTAATTGGTGGGGCTACTACTTCTAAACTTCATACTGCCGTAAAAATAGCACCTCAATATTCTGGTACTGTAGTTCACGTGCTAGATGCCTCTAAGTCTGTAACCGTGGCTAGTACTTTATTAAGCAAAGATGAGAGTGAAAATTTCTCGGCAAGTGTAAAAGCAGAGTATGCAGAAATGAGTGCGGCATTTAAAGGAAGAAAAAGTGATGTAGAATATGTTTCGTTAGAAGTAGCTCGTGCAAATAAATACAAAATAGATTGGCAAAAATCTGAGATAGCAAAACCAAATTTTGTAGGAGTAAAAGTTTTTAATGATTATTCTTTAGAAGAATTATCACACTACATTGATTGGTCTCCTTTCTTTTCTACTTGGGAAATGAGTGGTACCTATCCGCGAATTTTAGAAAGTGAAAAATATGGAGCAGAAGCGAAAAAAGTTTTTGCTGATGCGCAAGCTATGTTGCAAAAAATAATTGCAGAAAGATGGATTAGTGCCAATGGTGTAATCGGAATTTTTCCTGCACATTCAGAAAATGAATCGATTGTTCTTTCGGCTACAGAATCAAGTCCTGCTGTGGCTTTTCATCAAATGCGCCAGCAAACAAAAAAGAATCCCGGACAGTACAATTTATGCTTAAGCGATTTTGTAGCACCAAAAGAATCGGGTAAACAAGATTACTTCGGAAGCTTTGCAGTTACTGCTGGTATTGGCATTGAAAATCAATTGGCCATTTTTGAAAAAGACCATGATGACTATTCTTCCATTCTTCTCAAAGCCTTGGCTGATCGTTTAGCTGAGGCATTTGCAGAGCGCATGCATGAGCTTGTTCGTATAGAAATTTGGGGATATGCAGCAGATGAAAACTTAACGCCTCAAGAACTCAACGAAGAAAAATACAAAGGTATTCGTCCAGCGCCAGGTTACCCTGCGTGCCCTGACCACACCGAAAAACCTACTATCTGGAAGCTGCTAGATGTAGAAAAAAATACAGGCATACAACTTACTGAATCCAATGCCATGTACCCTGCTGCATCGGTGAGTGGCTGGTACTTTGTGCACCCAGAGATAAAATATTTTGGTGTAGGAAAAATAGCCAAAGACCAAGCAGAAAATTTAGCCAAATTAAAGGGTTTGACTTTAGCAGAAATGGAAAGATGGTTAGGACCTAATCTGGGATACGATTATTAATCCTTCCCCTCATTTCTTTTTACGAGCAAATAAAAATCTTGCTCTAAGGGTAGATACCCTTGTTCGTAGCAAAAAATATAAGTAGCGCCTGCTTTAGTGGTGGTGGTATTGGTATGAAAATTAAAATCAAAGCCATGTGAAAGCAGTTTGCTTTTTGTCACTTTAGTGGCTTTGCCTTCTGGGTTTAGCTCTTCTAAAATACGTCTGTTTTTGCGCAATGTATTGTTTACATTTCGTACATAGTTGGAGGTATCGCTATTCAATTGATTGTTATAACTATTTCTACAACTATCATCACAAAACTTTTTGTCGCTTCTACCTTTTACTGGTTCGTTACAATAGAGGCATGTTCGCTGCATAAAACCCTGTTTTATTCCGAAGATAAATATTTTCTAAGTGAATGCAAATGAAAAGAATAGCACATAAAAGAGGCTGCCCTTTGTAAAAGACAGCCTCTTTTTAATTATCATAAACTAAAACTTAGTTTCCTCCTGGAGCTGTTGCAGGCTCTTGTTGAACTGGAGCCAAATCTGTTTTATTTAGACTTTTCTTCTTATTAGATCGTTCTATTTTTTCAGGCGAAGGCATAGGTAGTGGCTCTGCAGAAGGATTTTCTTCTGTATCTTTTTTCTTGAATTGTCCTTTGGTAAATTCAAATGTAAATGACAAGCGGAAAGTGTTATCCAATGGATTTCTAATGTTAGAAGTAGGTACTAAATACGACAGATGCAAACCTGCAATGCTGTACTTAATGGTAGCACCTACAGTAAAGAATTGGCGATTTCCTTTGTAAGGATTTTCATAAAAATAACCCGCACGAACACCAAACATTTTTTTGTAAAAATATTCTGCTCCTACACTCACATTTAGTTCATTAAATTTTTCGGTAACTCCTCCTGGCACTTTAGTTGAGAACGATTGAAAAATTCCTGTTATTGGATTTGCTTCTCTATAATCGGCTACCCCATTTGCATTTTTATCATACTCAGCTTTTATCTTTCCCTTATTAGGTCCAGATGTTTCAGTATAAATGCTTGGTGGGATAGGTGTAGGAACTAACAATTTATTCAAGTCAAAATAAACACCTACGGTACTATTTTTATCAATGTTTAAATTATAACCTAAGCCCAATGCTAGATTGGTAGGAATGTAATCTTTAGTAGTACTAGACGTATAGCTAATTTTGCTTCCAATATTCGAAATATTCATACCAGCAAAAAGCTGATGTGTCATATTACCTTTCTTAGCACCAAATGTTTTATCTACCATAAAAGATATATCGGCAGCTCCTGCATATCCTGGGCGAACCAAGTTTCCGCTTCCTCCTACTTCTACTCCTGTAGCCAAATTGGAATAAATAAAACGTAAGGTAGCTCCTACCGATACTATTTTACCCAACTTACGAGAATATCCTAAATCCAACGCCAATTCATTAGGTGTAAAATCACGAATGGCATTTCCCTGATCATCGGTAAAAGAAATTTTTCCCAAAGAGAAATATCTTAAAGAGGCATGAATAGTTTGTACTCTTTTGATGTTATAAAAGCCCGTGATGTTTGCCAAATAAATATCGTTTACCAAAGCTTTTAACCAAGGAGAAAATGACAAGCCAAATCCATAGTCCTTATCTATAAAAGCCATTTTAGCGCCATTCAATTGTGCACCATTGGCATCTGGCGACATGGCTACTCCTACATCGCCCATACCTCCAGAGCGTGTATCATTTACTATTCTTAAAAAGGGAACGGCTGTAGTTACGGTGTTTACTATCTGACCTCCTGTAGTACTGCTAGAAACCTGACCGAAGGATAGCATAGCTACTACAGACGACAATGCCAGAAAAGTAATTTTCTTACCTGATAAATTCATAAAAAACGATTGCGTGATTGTTGATTTATTAAAGGTAGAGGTGCTTCATTCAGTTGAGTTAGTGGGCGAATTTAGGTTAAATAGCTTAAATTTTCAATAGTTAGACACATTTATATGCCTTATGGCTGCTCTTATATTGTCATAGAAATGTCATTAATGTAGTTTTCAGCGTTTTATTGTGTTCGGTCTTTTTATAATTAAATATTTATTTTGCGAGGAATGTCTAGCCTACTCGCTACTCCCATAGAATTTTTAAAAGGCGTTGGTCCGCAAAAAGGCGAACTGATAAAAAAGGAATTGGAGATTTTTACCTTTAATGATTTACTACACTATTACCCCTTTCGGTACGTAGATCGCTCTGTCATTCACAGCATCAAAGAGATTAATCCTAACTCTCAATACATTCAACTAAAAGGGGTGATTACTGGTTTTAAATTGTTGGGCGAAAAACGTACTAAACGACTGGTGGCACAGTTTAAAGACAAGACAGGAACTATTGAGCTGGTTTGGTTTCAAGGTGCTGATTGGTTTATGAAAAACCTAAAAGTTAATATAGAGTATGTGATTTTTGGGAAACCTACTTTGTTTAATAGCAACTATAATATACCCCATCCCGAAGTAGAAATAGTTACACCACAAAACACACAACAAGCTCGAGGACTACAACCCATTTATTCCACTTCCGAAAAAGCGCGTAAACGATTTTTAGATTCGAAAGGAATAGAAAAACTGACCCGACAGTTGTTAGATAGTCTCAAAGAAAGCGATTTGAGAGAGTTTATTCCCGCATCTGTGATGCAGCAACAACGGTTGTTTTCACGGTACAAAACCTATCACAATATTCATTTTCCGCAAAGTGAAAATATTTTACAAGATGCTATCTATCGCATCAAATTTGAGGAGTTTTTTTTAGTACAACTGCGGTTATTGAAAATAAAATTCAATCATGGTCAAACTGTTCGCGGCTTTGTTTTCGAAAAAATAGATAATCACTTCGATAAATTCTACAAAGAACATTTGCCTTTCGAATTAACCAATGCACAAAAACGCGTGCTGAAGGAAATAAGAAAAGACACACTAAATGGCAAGCAAATGAATCGCCTACTGCAAGGCGATGTTGGTAGCGGAAAAACTGTAGTGGCATTGTTGACTATGCTTATGGGAATAGATAATGGTTTCCAATCTTGCCTAATGGCACCTACTGAAATACTCGCACAGCAACACTTTGATGGCATTTCACAACTGCTAAAGGGAACAGGTATAGAAGTAGCATTGCTTACTGGAAGTGTAAAAGGGAAAAAGCGAACTTATATTTTAAACCATCTTTTAGAAGGCAACATTCACATTGTTATTGGAACCCATGCCTTAATAGAAAAACCCGTGCAGTTTAAAAATTTAGGCATGGTAGTGATTGATGAACAGCATCGCTTTGGTGTAGAACAACGTGCCAAATTATGGGAGAAAAATGTAAAGCCCCCACATGTTTTAGTCATGACAGCTACCCCCATTCCCAGAACTCTCGCTATGACTCAATATGGTGATTTAGATATTTCTATTATAGATGAATTACCCCCTGGAAGAAAACCAATAAAAACCGTACACCGTAACGATAGTGACCGTTTGCGTGTGTTTGGTTTTGTTCGCGATCAAATAGCAGAGAGCAGACAAATTTATTTTGTATACCCCATGATTGAAGAATCAGAAACATTAGATTTAAAAAATTTAATGGAAGGTTATGAAAGTATTTCGCGGGCATTTCCATTGCCCGATTTTCGTATTGGTATTCTTCATGGCAAAATGAAACCTGCCGACAAAGATTATGAAATGCAACGCTTCGCAAAAGGAGAAACACAAATTTTAGTAGCTACTACGGTAATAGAAGTGGGTGTAAATGTTCCTAATGCCAGTGTGATGGTGATAGAAAATGCCGAGCGATTTGGGTTATCACAATTGCATCAACTGCGCGGTAGAGTAGGGCGCGGGGCTTCTCAGTCGTTTTGCATTTTAATGTCTGGAGCCAAACTTTCTTATCCTTCCAAAAAAAGAATAGAGGTGATGTGCCAAACCAATGATGGATTCATAATTGCAGAAGAAGATTTAAAATTAAGGGGTGCAGGCGATTTAGATGGCACTCGTCAAAGTGGTGCTGTAAATTTTAAACTAGCCAATTTAGCAGAAGATAGTCATATACTGGAAGCCGCACGTAGAGAGGCTTTTGATTTAATGGATAAAGACCCAGAATTATTGCAAACAGAAAATATTCCTCTTAAAGAATATGTTTCTGTGCTTACCAAAGAAAATATTTGGAGTAAAATAAGTTGATTAACCTTTGCCTTTGTAGGTATCTTTATGAGTAGGGGTGACAGTTTTGGTTCCCTTACCATCCGATGGAAGCACTCCGCTTCTTGCCTTTGTTGCCTTTGGCATCTCTGGTTTTTGTGAACCTGGAGTTACATGCTTGCTTTTCTTTGGTGGCGTAGAATCGGCATAGGTAGGGCAAGGAATTTTGCTACTATTACAAGATTCATTTGTAAACAATATCATCGTGAAAAAAAATAAAAGCGCAACTTGTTTTAGCATACCGTTTTTTGAATTTAAGATACAATTTACGCAAAGTTTTTGAAAATGCTCTAAGTCAATGATAGTAGGGATTTTAGCGTTTTGAAACGAGTATCTATTTCTTTTCCGTAAAAATATCCACATAGGCTGTAAGCTAATGATAGCAAGGCTTTTAAATTAAACTATTCACTATCAATTATTTATAAGAATAGGTGTATTAACAATAATATGAAACATAGAGTTATAAACACTTTCAGCCCTGCAGGCACTTTGAAAGTGTAATTAGTGCTTATACTTTCGTTGTAATTATTAATTAACCCAAAAAAATTCCCAAAATGAACAAAGGAGAATTAGTTGATGCAATCGCAAAATCTGCGAAAATCACAAAATCACAATCTGCTGATGCATTAGATGCAGTTATCAGCGCAGTACAAGGAACACTTGCTAAAGGTGGCAAAGTAACTCTTGTAGGTTTCGGTACTTTCTCTGTTTCTAAACGTGCTGCTAGAACTGGCCGCAATCCTAGAACAGGAAAAGAAATCAAAATCAAAGCTAAAAAAGTAGCTAAATTCAAAGCAGGTACTGAACTTGCTAAAAAAGTAAACAAATAAATTTGTCTGCTTAATTTCGAAAAATCCTCTTAGTTTCTAAGGGGATTTTTTGTTTTTAGAAGATTAATATTTTCCTAGAAATGGGCTACATTTCCAAAGTACCAACAGTTTTGATATATTCACACTTCATTTATTAAACAAAACGAAAAATAATCATGGGAAGGGGAGATAAAAAAACCGCCAAAGGAAAAAGATTTAAAGGTTCTTTCGGAAATTCAAGACCTCACAAACTTACAGTAAAAGTGACTGCACCTTCTGCTGCTAAAGCTGAAAAAGCTGCTAAAAAAGCTGCTGCTCCTAAAAAAGCTGCTGCTCCTAAAAAGGCTGCTGCTAAGAAAACAGAGGAATAATATAATTTTCTAAGTGCTACTAAAATGCCACGGTAATTAGGTCGTGGCATTTTTAGTTATGGAGAAAGGCGCTCAATTTTCCAAGCATCTTGTTTTTGCGTATACACAATACGATCGTGTAGGCGAGAAGGTCTGCCTTGCCAAAATTCTATTCTAAAAGGAACTACCAAATAGCCTCCCCAATTATCAGGCATTTTAATTTCTTCCTTCTTTAAAGCTTGTAGTTTTTCTTCTAAAACAAATCGGGAAGCTATTACTTTGCTTTGCTCTGAAACCATAGCCCCCATTTGGCTTTCGATAGGTCTTGAATAAAAATATTCTTCCGAAATTTCTTTTGGCAATTTTTCAATTCTTCCTTCTATACGCACTTGCCTTTCTAAAACATCCCAAAAAAACAATAACTCCACTTGCGGGTTTTGTTCTATCTCATCTCCTTTTCTACTGGAATAATTGGTGTAAAACACAAAACCATTGGAGTTAAATTCTTTTAGCAAAACTATGCGTGCAGATGGTTTGCCTTCTTTAGTAGCTGTAGCCAGCGTCATTACATTTGCTTCTAAAATTTCAGAATCTAATGCTTCTTGATACCAGACTCTAAATTGGTCGATGGGATTAGAAACAATGGTATCCTCTGTCAACTCTGCTTTGGTGTAGGTTTTCCTGTGATGATGGAGTTTCATTCTTTGATTTAAGAATATGAGGGTTTAGAATTTAGAATGAAAGTAGCTGTTGTGATTCTTTAATCTTCAGATTCTTTCATTAACGAATCGTAACCTTAAATTCTTTTTGATAATTTAATGTTTGTGCTTTCATATCTACCCTGAAACGTACTATGGTATTTGGTTGTAAGGTATCAGGTATGGTATAAGAACCGCTGTAAGAATATTTGTTGGAAAGCTTTGTATTATCAGAATCTAACTGAACTGCAAACAAAGTATCGGGGTAGGTGTATACGTGGCTAGCAGATTGTGTTGTGTCTATTTCATACTTTCCTGTCACAAAACTAATGGGTCTATCGGTGGTGAATTTTACTTCCACCGGAATTACTTTTCCAGCCAGTGAAGTAAGAGACAAGGTATCAGGTTTTACCAATGTAATCGGCTCTAAAACTACATCCTTAGTTTCTTTCTTACAACCAGAAATAAAATAAACCAACGAACAAGCTATCACTACGGCAACTAAAAATTTCTTTTCCATGAATTAATTTTAAAACAAAATTTACAAATACTTCAACATAAAATTTACTACCGTTTTAGCTAATCCACCATAAGGATACCAAAGTGGCGTAGAAATGGAACCTCGATGAAGTGCCTTTAACACCGCTCGTTCGTTGCTAAATTCTTTGAAGCCATAATGCCCCATTGATTTTCCTATGCCCGAATTATTTACTCCTCCAAAAGGCAAATTCGGCTGGGTAATGTGCACCAAATTATCATTGATACAAGTACCACCAGCAGAGGTGCTGTTCACCACTAAATCTTGGATTTTCGATTTTTCAGAAAACACATAAAGCGCTAATGGCTTTTCTTTTCCATTTACTAAAGCCAATGCTTCTTCAAGTGTTTTGTAGGTAACAATCGGCAAAACTGGTCCGAAAATTTCTTCTTGCATAAGCCTAGCATCGAGTGCCACATTGGACACCAAAGTTGGGCTTATGAAATTTTGACTTTCATCAAACACACCACCAGCCTCAATTTTAGCACCTCCTTTTACCGCATCATCCAATAATGACTTTATTCTATTAAAATGTTTGTTGTTAACTATTCTTCCTAAATCTTTATTGCTCTTGGGGTCTTCACCAAAAACTTTACGGATATTTTCTTTGAATTTAGAAATGAACTCGTCTTTCTTTTTTTCATCAATCAAAACATAATCTGGAGCTATACAAGTTTGCCCCACATTCAAAAATTTTCCCCAAGTCAATTTCTTTACCGCAGCATCTAAATTGGCTGAATCGTCAATGATAACAGGCGATTTGCCACCTAACTCTAGCGTAACTGGAGTCAAATATTCTGATGCTGCTCGCATCACTACTTTGCCTACAGCAGGGCTTCCTGTAAAATGTATATGGTCAAATTTTAGTTTCAATAATTCTGTAGAAATGGAATGATCTCCTTCAATTACAGCTACTTCATTTTCAGGAAAAATTTTAGAAAGAATTTCTTTTACTAATGCGGATGTGTTGGGTGTAAATTCTGATGGCTTAATGATAGCAGTATTTCCAGCAGCTATACATGTCACCAAATGTTGCATAGGCATTTGAAAAGGATAGTTCCAAGGAGTCATTAAAAGACAAGTTCCTTTTGGTTCAAATACAACCTTAGAAGAAGACCCTATAAACAACATAGGAGTTTCTACTTCATGTGGTGCCATCCAGTCACTTAAATTAGAAACAGCATATCTTATTTCAGCAACTGTATTGTAGATTTCGGCATAATCTGTTTCAATAGATGCTTTGTGCAAATCTTTAAACACCGCTTGCTCTATGCGTTCGCGGTATTCAAAAATTACGTCTTTCATTTTATTGAGTTTGGCTCTGCGTTCCTTTACCGTAGTGCTTTTCACATTTTGTCTGTTTTTCAATTGCAAACTATAAATGCGTAAAATCTCCTCCAATTGCGTATTAGGGCTAATGGGAATGTTCTTTACAGGTGCTTGTGTGGCGGTAGCTTCCATCGTTAAAAATTTGAATTTTAAATATAGCAATAATGTGTGAAATATAAATGGATGTAGCTTTTTTGATTTTTGGCGTATATTTCAATTTATAATGCGCTGGCTGAACCAACTTTTCAAAATTGAAACTGATTATTCAAAACGAATTTTTGGCTTAGATATTTTAAGAGTTATCGGAATTTTACTAGTGATAGAAGCGCATGGATTTAATCTGGTGGTACAGTTTTTCCCGAAAACATTTCTGCTAATTCCGCTTTTAGACAAGGTAAATTTCTCTTTTATTCTCAGTGGTTTTTTAATTGGAAGTTCGCTCATAAAATTATTCAATCGGGAAGATTTTGATTTTTCAAAAGTTAAAACATTTTGGATTCGCAGGTGGCTTAGAACTATACCAGCCTATTATTTGGTAATAACTGTATATATTTTATTACGCTATACTTTTACAAATGTGGGTTTTGTTTTTCCTTGGAAACATTACTTCTTTTTACAAAATATTTGCACACCAGAACCAGACCCCTATTACTTTTATCCAGAAGCGTGGAGTTTGGCAGTGGAAGAATGGTTTTATTTTTCCATACCAGCACTGTTGCTCCTTTTTCACTTTTTAGTTTCCAAATTTTTGGGCAAAAAAACATTGCTCATCACCATCATTTTAGCTGTGATAGGAGTTTCTACTTTTCTGCGCTACAACAGAGCTCTGCACACTCCAGATTTGAGTATTCACGATTGGAATATTTGGTTTAGGAAAGTAGTTTTATTTCGGTTAGACACCTTAATGATAGGGATGTTGGCAGCTTTTATAAAATATTACTTCCATGATTTTTGGACAAATGAAAAGAATAAACTTTTTGCGGTAAGCTTGTTTTTACTCAGTGTTACTTTGCTTCTTTATCCCTATTTTTTACACCAAAGTTTTTGGTTGAAAACTTTTTATATCACACAGGTAAGTATTGCGGTAGCTTTGCTAGTACCTAAGTTAGATAGCATTAAAACGGGCAGCGGATTTTGGTTGAAGAGCATCACTTTTATTAGTAAAATTTCTTTCTGTATTTATTTGCTTAACCGCACACCAATATTGAAAAGCATACAATACTTATTGCCAGGAAATAATTTAGCAGCTTGTGCTTTTCAATACGGATTGTATGTATTGCTACTTTTTGTGTCTGCTACTCTAATGCACAAGTTTATAGAGAAGCCTATTCTAGCATTTCGAGATAAGGTTAGCTAGGTCGAATATCTTTTACCATCATTTGCAACGTTACATTTCCATTCCACTCGTTTTCTTCTATTTGATAGCAAACATCAAATGAGTCATTCTTTAAAATTGGAAATTTATCTGCAAGCCCAAACCCAATTCCATCAACTATTTCACGAACTCCTCTTCGCAGGGAGAATTTAATATGCTTCTCTTTTAGGATTTTACTCCATCCGCTATCTTTTACACTTTTAGTCACAAATACTGGCAACATATTTTCTGGTCCAAAAGGAGCCATTTGCTTTAGAATATTAAAAAAGGAAGGAGTAATGTCTTCTAAAGAAATTTCTGCATCTATTTCTATTTCAGGAATGAGTTGCTCTTCTGTAATTCTCGCTGAAACAACTTGCTCAAATTTTTCAGTAAAAGCAGCTACATTTTCTGGGAGCAAGGTAAGTCCAGCTGCATACTTGTGTCCACCAAATTGAATCAATAAATCTTTGCACTCATAGATGGCTTCATACAAATCAAATCCTTTTACAGAACGAGCTGAACCGGTAACTTTTCCATCAGATTCGGTAAGTACAATGGTCGGTCGATAATAGGTTTCTATCAACCTCGATGCCACAATTCCTATCACTCCCTTATGCCAAGTTTCATGAAAAAGAACTGTAGATTTTTTATTTAAAAGTTCTGTATTCGTAGCAATCATATCTAAAGCATGCTCTGTAATATTTTTATCCAAATCTTTTCGCTCCAAATTCAATTTTTGCAAAACAGAAGCATGACTATCAGTTTGCAAACTCTCAGTTTCAGCTATTAAAACTTTCACTGCATGTTTTGCATCGTCTATTCTTCCAGCAGCGTTAATTCGAGGTCCTAGTGTAAAAACCACATCAGAAATGGTCATGGCTTTCTTTATTCCAGCCAACTCTATTAATGATTTTAAACCTTCACAAGGTTGTGTGTTCAATTTATGTAAACCGTAAAATGCTAAAATTCGATTCTCGCCAGTAATAGGAACAATATCGGAGCCTATACTTACACAAACTAAATCTAGATAACGATAGACTTTCTGTAAATCAATCCCATGTTGCATAGCAAATGCTTGAATCAATTTAAACCCTATACCACACCCACTTAACTCCTTGTAAGGGTATGCGCAATCCATTCGCTTAGGATCAAGTACAGCAATAGCTTGTGGCAGCTGAGTTCCTGGTAAATGGTGATCACAAATTATGAAATCTATTTTTTTAGAGTTAGCGTATTCTACTTTATCTACCGATTTTATTCCACAGTCCAATGCAATAATCAAAGTGAAATTATTGCTCTCAGCAAAATCAATTCCTTGTGTAGAAATTCCATAACCTTCTAAGTAGCGGTTCGGAATGTAGTAATCAATATTGGTATATACTTCTTTAAAAAAACTATAAACTGTAGCTACAGAAGTAGTGCCATCCACATCATAATCTCCATAAATTAAAATCTTCTCATTATTAGCAATAGCATCTGTAATTCGTTCAATTGCTTTGCTCATATCCTGCATTAAAAAAGGGTCATGAAGCGCTGTAAGTTCGGGACGAAAAAAAGCTTTAGCATCTTCATAACTATCTACACCCCTTGCCACCAAAAGTTTACAGAGTTTGGGGTGTATTTGGAGGGCCTGTTGAAGAGACGCTACTTTAGCTTCATCTACTTGCTTTATTGTCCAACGTTTTTCTAAAATCACGACTTAATTATAAGTTGAAATAATAAAAGTAAGGATACGATTTATTGAATTACCAAAACTTTTGTTCTTACTACTCTTTCTCCCTCCATGATAGAAATATTATAAAAGCCTTGCTGAAATTGAGTTACATCAATTGAAGTATTGTTAATGGTTGTATCTAAAAAAATATTTTTTGAAAAAATATTTCTACCCAAAACATCGGAGATTAATAGTCTCACCTCTTTCGCTCCATTTGCTTTTAAAAGTAAATTCAATTTTTCTTTGGTAGGATTAGGATATATTTGAAAAGCTTCAATACCAGAAATTTCTTCAATATCTGTGTAATAAATTCCAATAGTTGTGTCCTTAACACAACCGTTTTCGTTTTTAATGTGAATTGTTTTTTTACCAGCTGTACTCACTGAAAAAATCCCATTCGATTGATAAGAGCCATTATCCAGTGCGTATTGGAGTGAGTCGTTTCCAGCTTTGGCTACAATCACAATGTTTCCCGAACCAGAAGCAATAGGAACAATATTGATGGAGGTAACATTAATAACAGATGGCTCATTAATAAAGAAATTTAGAGTCCTTTCGCATCCACCAGTTTCAGTAATTGTTACAGTATAATTACCAGCTGAAAGATTAGAAATTACTGTTTTATTCATGGTGTCATTCGACCAATGAATAGTGTAATTTGACAAGCTTCCACTTACAGATAAAGTAGCTTGCCCATCACTCCCAAGATTACAACTGTTATCGTTCGTTGCTATAGAGGCATGGTAGTTGCAATTGTTGCAGTTATAATTTGCTACCTCCAAAAAACTTTTGTACAAATTCAATCTTCCATCTGAAGCCGTACGATTTTTCATACTCGCAATTTTATCAGTGCCTTGTAGCATATACTCTTTCATGATTAGCGCTAAAGAATCTGGATAAGCCTTGTAATCACCCACCAATTTAGGACATGCTGCTGCATACATAGCAGCTACAGCACCTGTTACATGAGGCGAAGACATAGAGGTGCCACTCAAATAATTGTAAGTATTATTTGGTAAAGTAGAAAAAATACTCGTGCCTGGAGCACCTAAATCTACACTTTTAACACCGTAAGCACACTGGAAATTTCTGCCATCATTTCTATCAGAATTGGTAACCCCTATTTTAAATTTACTGGGGCATTCCGAAGGCACATCATGCACCACATCTACATTTACATCTCTATTTGGGGAAGAAACAGCACTCAATATTCCATACTTGCCTAACGAATCATACATGGCACACCAAATGGGAAAATCAACTGGATTTGCACCGTACTGTCCTACTCCAAAAGAAGAATTAGTTGCTACTACAAATGCGCCTTTTGATCCTCCACTTACATTGTATAAATCGCGCATGGCTATCGTATAGTCGTAGGCTTTTACTACATCAGATTCTAATTCCGATGATCCATCTATCGCTAAAATTTTTACACCCCAACAAACACCTGCAATCCCTTTTCCATTATCTCCTTTTGCACCAGCTATACCAGCTACATGTGTTCCGTGTGAGGCGCTGCCATACACAGAATCGTTGCTATCATACACACTCCACCCCCAATAATCATCTACAAAACCATTGCCATCATCATCTATACTGTTGTTTGGAATTTCATTATAGTTGACAAAATAATTCAGGTCTTCATGATAGATATCTACCTTATCTTCTATCACCGCTATCACAATACTATCTCCCACTTGAGTGAGATTGTTATGGTTAATTTGCCAAGCTAATGTTGCATCTATATCGCTTCCTGCTGTTCCAGAATTTTGCCCGGTATTTAGCATGCTCCATTGATAAGAAAAAAATGGATCGTTTGGAACAATACTTCGCTTTTCAATTTTATGATTGAACTGAACTGCTGCTATTAACGAATTTTCTTTCCACCCATTTAATTCACTTTCGGAGATAGCCCCTTTCGATTTTTGCACGAGCCAAATATTCATTCTCTTAGAAAGACATTCCCTAAAAATAAATTCTGGAAATCTATTTTGAATTTCTTGATTGATAGGATTTTGAAAATGAACTATCAACTGATTCGCAATCTTATATTCATCATTTATAGATTGCGCAGCGCAATTTTGAAAATTAAGAAAAGTGAAAAAAAATAGGCAAGAAGCCAATAATAGCAATCCATTAAACCTAAATACACTTTTTTTTCTTTTCATTTTTCTAGCATTTTTAATTTTTTTCTATCCACTCTTTAGCTATATCCATTACTTCCACACTTTCCCATTTATTCTCTATATTACTTAGACGCATAATCTGGTCTAAAAGTTCGCTTTGTTTTTCACCTTGTCGCTTTGCTTCCGCATAAGGGGTTTGGTCGAAAGTAACCATGGAGTAAAGTGTATTGAATTTTCCAGGAAATTCTGCCGCAATTTTTTTCTCAATTTTAAGTCTTAGTTGGAACTCGGGTTGGGCAGAAAGATCACGCATTTCTATAAAATTATACAAAGCTAAATCTGCAATTGCATCGGCATTGGGCTTGCGTGATTTTTGGTAATTATCGAGAGCACTTTCCCAATCATCATGGCACTCATCTAACAACTCATCTAAAATGCGAACATCTTCAAAACCACAATTCATTCCTTGCCCATAAAATGGTACCACACCATGAGCTGCATCGCCTATCAATACTGTGTTTTGATAAACCCAAGGATAACAGCGAATCGTAGCCAATGATGAAGTAGGATTATTTAAAAAGTCTTCTTTTAAAGTAGGCATCAAAGGAACAGCCGAAGGAAAATGCTTGGTAAAATAAGCTTCCACATCTTCTGCAGTTTTTACTGTATCAAAAGAATTTTCACCATGAAAAGGAGCAAATAGCGTACAAGTAAAAGTCCCATCAATATTGGGCAAAGCAATCATCATAAAACTTTTCCGAGGCCAAATGTGCAATGCATTTTTTTCTATCTGAAAATTTCCCGTAGCATCAGCAGGTATGTGTAACTCTTTGTAGCCATAGGTTTCAAAGGTTTGTGAAAAAGTAAAATTAGGAGTTACTTTTTGCATACGATAGCGCACTTCAGAAAAAGCTCCATCTGCACCTATTATTAAATCTGCTTTTACAGTTGAAATCTTTTGGGTAATTGCATTTTCGAAAGTGATGACATTGTTCTTGAAATCAACATCCTCACATCTTTCATCAAAATAAAATTGCACACCTTCAAACTTTTCTGCTTCATTCACCAATGCTTTGTTGAGCTCACCCCGCGAAACACTGTAAATTGCTTGTCCTTCATTGCCATAAGGAATTAATGCTGTAGTAGCATCCAAATTATGGACTGTTCTGCCTTTCATCGGTATAGCTATTTCCTCGATAGCGGCTTTCAAACCCACTCGCTCTAAAGTAGCCCAGCCCCTGTTACTCAATGCCAAATTAATAGAACGCCCTCCTATATAGCCAGCAGTGCGCATATCGCTTCTGCGTTCATATACACTCACTTTATTTCCTCGCTTTGCTAAAAAGCAAGCCAATACAGAACCTACCAAACCTCCGCCTACAATTACAATATTCTTTTTCATGCTATTCCTTTTATAAAGTTCAAATTTGTAAATTATTTCGGCAAACTTCATTTTCTCAATTATATTACCTTTGGAAAAAATTTTAACATGACATTAGAAGAAAAAATTAACAATGAAATTAAAATCGCAATGCTTGCAAAAGATGCTGCAGGCTTACGTGGTTTACGTGCCATAAAAGCAGCTCTCCTAATTGCTAAAACGGAAAAGGGAGGCAGCGATGTAATTTCGTCTGAAAGGGAAATACAAATACTTTCAAGATTGCTAAAACAACGCAAAGAGTCTATTGAAATATTTGAATCTCAAAATCGTGCAGACCTTGCTACCACAGAGAAAGAAGAAGTAGCTATCATAGAAAAATTTATGCCTGCTATGATGAGCGATGAAGAGGTTCGCGATGCTATAAAAGCTATTATTACCGAAGTAGGTGCTACTTCTCAAAAAGAAATGGGTAAAGTGATGGGTGCTGCTTCTAAACAATTAGCTGGCAAAGCAGACAATAAATTGGTTTCTGAAATCGTTAAAAGTTTATTGGCATAAACGATTATTATGGTTTTTGATATCCTGTTTGTAATCTTTATTGGTGTTGGCTTTTGGTGGGGATACCAAAAGGGAATCATCTATTCCATATTTTCCCTGCTCTCCTATTTCTTAGGAATTATTGGCGCTTTAAAATTTTCATTCATAGCTGTAAAGTTTTTGAATGGAACCCTGAATTTAGGACCTAAAGGCATTGCTATTACTGCATTTATTCTAGTCTTTATCTTGGTGGTATTACTGGTTCGTTTGGTGGCTTGGGCGCTGGAGCAGATATTAAAATCATTCTCTTTAAATATTACCAACCAACTTATCGGTGGTACTATTCATGCATTAATTGGGCTTTATGTGTTTTGCGTTTTCATTTGGTTCTTAAATAAATGGGATGTATTTCCCAAAGAACAAAAAACTACCTCCCATGTATATCCTTATATTTCTGATTTAGGTCCACAGGTGGTAGAATACACGGGTAAAATAGTTCCCATTTTCAAAGACACCTTTCAAAATTTTGAGGATATGATTAAGACATCGTATCACAAACCTGAATAGTTTTAAAAACGATTCTATAATCTGTTGTTTTGGTTTTATTGCTAGATAATTACGATTCCTTTACTTTCAATCTTCAAGATTACATCTTGCAATTGGGTGAGGAATGTCGTGTAATTCGAAATGATGAATTTACCACAGAGGAAATAAGTGCTGACTCATTTGATTCTTTGGTAATTTCTCCAGGGCCCAAAACTCCCAAAGATGCTGGAATAACGATGCAGATGATAGAAAAATTTTATTTATCAAAACCTATACTAGGTATTTGTTTGGGACATCAAGCTATTGGAGAATTTTTTGGGGCTACACTAGAGAAAGCACAAAAACCGATGCATGGGAAAACTTCTGTTATTAATTGTGAAGACCATTTTCTTTTTAAAGACCTACCCAAACAGCTAGAAGTAATGCGTTATCATTCATTAATTTTAAAAAAAACAGAAACTACTTCGCTCAAAATTATAGCCCAAACAAATGAGCATGAAATAATGGCTATTGCTCACAAAAGCTTGCCTATAGCAGGTTTACAATTTCACCCAGAATCTGTACTTACCAAAGATGGGTTAACATTGTTGAGAAATTGGTTCAATCATTGTAATGGTGTGAAGTAATTTTCTTTCAATAAAAATTAAGAATTAATATAAAAAAGTATTTTTGGTTTTATCAGTAGTTATTTATGAGTTTTGAAATAAAAGAAGAAGGCAAATTTAAGTACGTTGAAAAGGGCGAAGGAGAAGTCATATTCTTACTACACGGTCTTTTTGGTGCACTGAGTAATTTTGCCGATGTAATAAACTATTTTTCTTCCCGTTATAAGGTTGTAATACCGCTTTTGCCTTTATATACCCTAGAACTCGACCAAACTACAGTTACTGGAATGGTAGAGCATATTGATGAATTTGTACAACTAAAAGGATATAAAAATCTGAACATCATTGGTAATTCTTTAGGGGGCCACATTGCTATTGTTTACACCTTGCTTCGTCAAGAAAATGTTCGCTCTATGACACTCACAGGCAGTTCGGGCTTGTTTGAAAGTTCGCTGGGAGACCAATATCCACGAAAAAGTGATTACGAATTTATTAAGAAAAAAACAGCCGATACTTTTTATGACCCTAATGTAGCCACTAAGGAATTGGTAGATGAAGTTTTTGAAATAGTAAACAATCGCGAAAAGGCAATTCGTACTATTGTAATGGCAAAATCGGCTGTACGACATAATTTGAGAGACGATTTGCAACACATTACCATTCCCTGCAATCTTATATGGGGAGCGAACGATACGGTAACTCCACCATTTGTAGGAGAAGAATTTAAGAAGCTATTAAAAAATTCAGAGCTTACTATTTTAGATAAATGCGGCCATGCAGCTATGATGGAAGTACCCGAAGTGTTTAATGCTTGCATGGATGCATTTCTGACAAAAGTTTTACAATCATAAAACAGTTTGGCATCTTAATTGTTCTTTATTCGTATAAAATATCAAGTAACCGTTAGCTATTAAAAATGTTCGCTAAAGAAATCATATCAGATGCTTTAAAACCGCTTGAATACAGCGATACAGGCGAACATGCCATGGTGCTGATGCACGATTACAACGTGAGCCAATTGCCAGTTGTAGATGAAGGAAAGTATGTAGGCTTAATTTCGCTTGATGAAATTCTTTCGCTCCGTCATTTAAACGACCCACTTAAAAAAATTCACACTTCCCTTACTAAACCTTATGTACACGAGTCTTCTCATCTTTTTGATGTAATGAAAGCTGGGGTAGAGTTTAATGTAAAAGTAATTCCGGTGCTTTCGGATACAGATGATTCATATCTTGGAATTATTTCTGCAGAAGGCTGTATGCGTGCTTTTGCATTGCTAAATTCTGTGAGAGATGAGGGCAGCGTTTTAGAATTGGAAGTACCCATCAAAGATTTTCAACTTTCTGAAATTGCTAGAATTGTAGAATCCAACGGAGCTACTATTTTGGCTTATTATTCCAATATTATACAAGAAAACAGTTTGGTAGAAGTAACCTTGAAACTGAATACCAATGAGCTTTCTGCAATAGTAGCTGCTTTTGAACGCTACGAATACATTGTAAAAGGAGTGCATCAAGAAGAAGAGTATACCGAAGATTTAAAAGATCGCTACGATGCTTTTATGCGCTTTATGGAAGTGTAGTTTTATGCTGAAATAATTACGTCCTTTTCTTCCAAAAAATCTTTTTCTTCCCTCATCCGCATCAGCAATCGAGCCACCGTTACCACATCTCGTTGACAATATTCTACAATTCGCTTCAATCCTTTTTCTTCGTAATACACTCGGCAAACATCCTTGCCTTCTATATCTTCTTTGGGACTGGGAACACCCAATACATGCGCTAATAATTTAAGGGAAGTATAGTTTTTGTAATCACCAAAGCGCCACAAATGTAGGGTGTCTATATCGCCTATCTCCCAAGGTTTCTTTCCCGATACATCAAATAGATTGGGCAGTTTAATGGTATGGATAAGCATTCTCCGACAAATGTACGGCACATCAAACTCCCGAATGTTGTGCCCGCAAAAATGATAATGGTCAGAATCTGAAAAATGCTTTTCAAAAATAGCAGCGAGTTCTTGTAATAATTTCTTTTCATCATCTCCTGAAAAGGATTTTAGACGAAACTGATCGGTATTGCTTTCTCTATCATATTTAAAATAGCCAATCGAAATACAAATGATTTTCCCAAACTCTGCATAAATACCCGCCCGTTTTAAATAGCCCTCTTCTCCTGTTTCATTTTCGGCCTTGAAAGTGGCGTGTTTAGTAGCCCACAACTCCTTTTCAATTTCTGATAACTGCTCATACGATGCATATTGTGGAACAGTTTCTATGTCGATAAAAAGGAGGTTTCGGAGGTAACCATTTTTTAAAAGCATAAGCAGCAATTTGTTTTTAATAAATTAGATACAAAGTACAGAGAGCTTATAAATTTGAATGCAAAGTAATGTACAGCAACTATTTTGCCAATCTTTGATTTACGTAATAGCGAGATTCGGCAATTGTTTATATTCGCTCTCCCAAATAGAAAAACTATGAGTCAACATTTAAGCGACCAAGAGGTAGAAAGAAGAGAGAAATTAAAAAGACTTGCCGAGCTAGGAATAGATGCCTATCCGCCCGAGTTGTTTGAGGTAAATGCCACTACATCTCAAATTCTAAAAGAGTTTGACCCAGAGGCGAAGAACTTTCAGGAAGTGAGTATAGCCGGTCGTATGATGCGTATGCGCGATATGGGCAAGGCTGGTTTTGCAGTACTGCAAGATGAAGTGGGCAAAATACAACTCTATATTCAGCGCGATTCTATTTGCCCTGGCGAAGACAAAACTTTGTATGCAGAGTTGTTTAAAAAGCTGTTGGATATTGGTGATTTTATTGGCGTGAAGGGCTACACTTTTGTGACTAAAACTGGTGAGACCTCTATTCACGTGAGTGAATTGAAGTTGCTTGGAAAATCGCTTCGTCCACTACCTATAGTAAAAGAAAAAGATGGTGAATTATACGATGCCTTTACTGACCCAGAACTGCGCTACCGCCAGCGTTATGTAGATTTGGTAGTCAATCCTCATGTGAAGGATACGTTTTTGAAACGTACTAAAATGATTAAAACCATTCGCGATTTCCTAAACGATCACGGTGCTATGGAAGTAGATACACCTGTGTTGCAAAACATCCCGGGTGGTGCTGCTGCACGTCCTTTTGCTACGCATCACAATGCGCTAGATGTTCCCTTTTATTTGAGAATAGCAAATGAATTGTACTTGAAACGCTTGATAGTAGGTGGTTTTGACTGGGTTTATGAATTTAGCCGCAACTTTAGAAATGAAGGAATGGATAGAACGCACAATCCGGAATTTACAGTACTGGAATTTTATGTAGCCTACAAAGACTATTTCTGGATGATGGACTTCACCGAAAAAATGATGGAGAAAATTGCACTAGAGCTACACGGAACTACCGAAGTGCAAGTGGGAGATAAGGTGATCAATTTTAAAGCTCCCTTCAAACGCATCGCTATTTATGATGCCATCAAAGAACATACAGGTTTTGATGTGAGCGAAATGAATGAAGAGCAACTACTCGATGTCTGCAAACAACTGCATATAGAAACCGACAAGAGTATGGGCAAAGGGAAATTGATTGATGAAATTTTTGGAGGAAAATGCGAAGGCAATTACACGCAACCTACTTTCATTATAGATTACCCCGTAGAGTTAAGTCCATTGACCAAAAAGCACCGTAGTAAAAAGGGTTTGGTAGAGCGTTTTGAATTGATGATAAATGGCAAAGAAATAGCCAATGCTTATACTGAATTAAATGACCCAATAGACCAACGTGCACGTTTTGAAGAGCAAATAAAACTACAGGAACGTGGAGATGACGAAGCGATGTTTATTGACCATGATTTTTTACGAGCTTTAGAATATGGGATGCCACCTACATCGGGTATTGGGATTGGGATTGACCGTTTGGCTATGCTCATGACCAATCAAGCCACCATTCAAGAGGTGTTGTTTTTCCCACAAATGAGACCTGAAAAAGAAGAATAAAACTTAAGAAACTGGCTGGCTCTTTGCCAGCCTTTATTTTTTACAGATATTTACTTCACATCAACCTTACAAAATGAACACTCTCAAATATTTTTCTGTTTCTGTTGCTTTTATTTTAATTGTGCAAAATACTTTTGCCCAAAAACCAGAAGTAGTAGCCCCTAAATCGGAAGCGCAAAAACGAGAAGAATATTTACAATCACTTCCTCAAAAAACACGAGACTCCATTGTGTTTATGGAATGGAAAAAAGGGGTGGCTGAAAGAGAAAAGTTAAACGAAGAAAATGCAAAGGCACAATTAGCAGAAGCATTAGCGAATCCTTTGCAGACAAAAACGCTCACACTTTCTTATTATCCAAAAACAGAATTGGATTCAAAAATTGTATCGTTACAAAATTTAGAAGAACTACATCTCACTAAATCAAAAACCATTGATTTAAAAAAATTATTTGATTTATTATCCAAACTCCCTAAGCTCAAAGTGCTCGACCTTTCTGGTGGCTACTATACTTCGCTACCTTATAACGTAGAACTTCTCACGGGTTTAGAAACTTTGATTTTAAAAGACAACAATTTCAAGACGCTACCAGAGAACTTCAGCAAGCTGAAAAATTTGAAAGTTTTAAATCTGGAACACAATGCCTATCTCTATGATTCTGATGTATATGATGTTTTAAAACCTATGCGAGTAGAGGACCTCAATTTCTCTGCGAGTGGACTTTTTGAAATCAATGATAAAATAGGAGCCCTTAAATCTCTGAAAAAAATTGATTACAGCAGAAACGATATTAAAGTGCTTCCAACATCTATTTCGCAGTTGTCTAATTTAGAGTCTGTATCACTAAATGAAAATCTAAAATTAGATTTAGTTGCAGTTTCCAAATCACTAAGCGCTTTCACAAAATTACAAGAGTTAAACCTGCAGCAATGCAATTTGACTACATTACCCTTAGAGGTTGGTGAAATAAAAACATTGAAAATTTTAACCCTTCATAGCAACACACTCACCTCTCTTCCTGCAAATTTTTCCAATCTCATTAATCTTGAATTTTTGGATTTAGGCTGTTTAGAAAATGGTTACAGAATGAATGCTCTAAGCTCTCTGCCATTAGGTTTCGGGAATTTGAAAAAGCTTCAGAAATTAGATTTAAGCGGCAATCAATTGCGCAGTCTTCCTACAGATTTTGACCAACTAAAAGAGCTGTCTTACCTAGACTTAAACTTAAATCAATTAACAGAGTTGCCATCTTTATTTAGCTCCCTTACAAAACTTAAATTCTTAAATCTGAATGGCAATAAAATAGCAAGCATTTCACCTGCTATTGGAAATTTAACCGCATTGGAATCGCTCTTTTTGAATGGAACATTTCCAAACAAACCCAGCGAGAAAATAAAAGTATTGCCTAATGAAATTTGCAATCTAAAGAATTTAAAAACGCTAAAACTAAAAGACAATGTAATAGAAACCTTGCCAGAAAACATAGGAAACATGAGCAGTCTAGAGTACTTAGATGTAAAAGACAATTTGCTTTCTACGCTTCCATTGTCCATTACTAAGCTTACTAAACTTTCGTATTTAGATTTAAAAGCTAACGAACTAAAAGCATTACCAGAAAATTTTTCATCGCTTTCATCGCTTTCAGATTTGACCATAGCCATGAACACCACCCTAGATGTAAATGGAGCATTAGCTCAAGTTTCTAAATTGAAAAATTTAACCTTTCTGGATATGAGCTATAACAATATCAATCGTCAACAAGCACAATTAGTGATTGATGCTTTACCCAATTGTAAGATTATCAATATGGATTATTCTAATCAGCCGTTCATTAATATGAGTGGTCGAAACAAATAAAAACAACTATTAAATCTCCCGCAGATATGCATATTCTGCACAGTCGTGGTATTTTAGTTTTAGTTGCTCACAATCTTTTTTCCAATAATTTATTCGCCATTTCTTATTGGAAGTATCAAAAACTACTTCGTCAAAATCAATTATTTTTTTCAAATTTTCTAAATATACTTTTGGATTATGAGAGAGAATTACCACATCCAGTTTTAAACGATTCTGAAAAGTATCATTTGTTTTAGACAATGCTTGATCTACCACTAAAACGCTGAAATCGTTTACTACAAACAGTTTTCCAAAAGGCATTTGTGTAGTGGATAGAAATTGATTTTGACTGGTATCAATTTTCGATTCCGTTTTCACACCACTTTCCCACCAATGATGTTTTACATGAAACAGCATACTGCTTTCATTATTCAGCAACGCGGTGTCAAAATCATAATACACATTTCGTCTATCTAAAAAAGCGATGGCACTTTTACCTGGAACCGAGTAAACCACTAACTGATTTTGCTTAGAATTTCGCACAGCCTCCACCACATTCACAGTAGCTAAAACTAAAACACAAACCAAAGATGCAATGAAAACTTTGGCTCTCTTTTCGGCTATCATCCACAGAATAAAAATTATCAAAAGATAAATAACATACATCTCAAACTGAGTAATCACTAGCCTTTCAATCAAAGCAAAAGACAATCCATCTATCCAAAAAATAAATTTATTGAGTCCTACTAATAGGATATTAAATACCCAACCTACAATGGTCAATAATGGCTTGCACCAGCCTACAGCAAACAATCCCATCCCTGCCCACAAAATAAAATCGCTTACTGGAATCACAATTAAATTAGATAGTAAAAACAAATTTGGGAACTGATGGAAATACAAAATACTTAATGGGAAAGTAGCAATTTGTGCGGCTATAGAAATACTTATAATTCCCCAAGCTTTATCCAAAATATAATTTTTGGTTTGCCATCTTTCATAAATAATAGGGTGCATATACACAATACCCAACACGGCTAAATAACTCAGTTTGAAACCTACCTCGGTTATCAAATAGGGATTCCAAAACAACAACAATAAACAAGAAGTAGCTAGCACATTGTAGGTGCTCACTTCGCGATCTATAGTCTTGGCAATAATTATCATTCCAAACATTACCACCGCTCTTAAAACGGAAGGACTTAATCCTGTTAGAATGGCATAAAAGGAAATAATGCCTATAATTAAAATTGCTCGTATCCATTTTAGTTTTTGACTCCGCTCCATCCATCCTAAAAACAATTGCAACATCATAAATACTATGCCCACATGCAAACCCGATACGCTCAAAACGTGCAATGCACCACTGCTGGAATAGGCCTGTACCACTTCTGAATTCATATAGTCTCTATAGCCAAGCATGATAGCCGTAGCCACAGCTAGTTCGTTTTCTTCTGGTACGGTTTGCAAAATCAAAGAGAGAAAATAAGTGCGAATGCGATAGATGGCTTTCAATATTTTACTTCCTGTATTTAGCCTTGCGTTTTTCCACTCACCGCTTTTTAAATTTATTCTGTGATAAATATTATGAAAGCTTTGGTATTGCTTGTAATTAAACTCATTTGGATTTCTAGGCGCATCTAATTCTTTCAAATTTCCATGAAACAATATTACATCTCCATATTGCAGTTGCTCGCTGAAAGTATCTCTGGGTAAGGTTACCATTGCTTTTCCAGAAACTTGTTGTTGTAAAGAATCTTCATACAATTCTTTCACTTCTGCTATGGCTGTAATTTTTTTAGCTCGCACTAAAGTAGGCTCTGTAATTTCAGCGACATAAAACTTTCCGTGTTGTAGCGTATCGTTCACAGATTGATGCGCTAAATGATTTGCATGAAAAGTATCTGTATTATACCAAGTAAGTATGTTGCCCAAAAAGAAAAGTATCATGAAAAGAACAACTCCTGCTAAAAACCGAAATCGAAATAATTGAACAGGATTTTTAAGGTTGTTGATATAGCCAAGAGCTATTCCACCCAAGAACAAACCTATCCAACTTATAAATACAACATCTTCATAAAAAGAAGTGGGCAATTGAATTTGTAAAACCCCGATAAAAAACAAGACTCCCACTACATAAGGTAGTAGCAAGCGTACAGCGGGTATTTCATTCCAAAAGGAGCGTAAGTCACTCATGTTTTGAAGATTAGCTAAATCTTACAAAACAAAAACCCCGCCAAAAGCGGGGTAATTATTATTTTATTGAATGTTCTTTAATCTATTACGAACAACCCATGCTGTTACCGCAGTTCATACACTTATAGCAAGTACCACTTCTGAGCGTTATATTTCCACACACATTACATGGTGGTGCATCTCCTCCCATATCTTTTAAGTGGCTATTTAAATTTGCCAATGCATTATTTGCAACAGAAAGTTTTCTTGTTTCTGCTTTAGGTTTTTCTACCATTTCTGGGTGCACCTTTTTAATAATGGGCTCTTGGTCTAGGTCTCCAATATCAGTGGTTAAATCCAGCGTGCTAACCTCTCTAGAAGCCATTTCGCTTGGGGTTACATGTACCAGGTCTGTTCTTCCCAAATATTCAAATGCCAACAAACGGAAAATGTAATCTACTATAGAAGATGCGTTTTTGATATTCGGATGATCTACCATACCGCTTGGCTCAAAACGAGTGAACGTAAATTTGTTCACGAATTCTTCCAAAGGCACACCATACTGCAATCCTATAGAAACCGAAATAGCAAAACAGTTCATTAAACTTCTAAATGATGCACCTTCTTTGTGCATATCAATAAAAATTTCTCCTAAAGTAGTATCGTCATACTCACCCGTTCTTACAAATACCGTTTGTCCGCCTACTTTTGCTTTTTGGGTAAAACCATTGCGTTTGTGAGGAAGTGATTTTCTTTCTACAATTCTAGAAAGCGCACGTTTGAAAGAAGTATCGGTAGACTCTTGCATCAAAACACGAGCAGCTTCTAAAACTTGCTCTGGTGTAAGTTTGCTAAAAATATCTTCTGACTTACGCTCTGTAGTCTCATTTGTAGAAGTAGCTTTTTCTTCTTTCTCATCGTCTTTCTTATTAGAAAGCGGTTGAGACATTTTACATCCATCACGGTAAAGTGCATTGGCTTTCAAGCCCAATCTCCAACTTAATTCGTAGCAAGACTGAATGTCATCCACGGTTGCTTCATTAGGAAGGTTAATCGTTTTAGAAATAGCACCACTCAAGAAAGGCTGAGTAGCCGCCATCATTTTTATGTGCCCGAATGCATGAATAAAACGTGTGCCTTTGGTACCGCATTTATTGGCAGTATCAAATACTGGATAGTGCTCTTCCTTTAAGAATGGCGCACCTTCCACAGTCATGGTACCACACACATATTCGTTGGCTACTTCTAGCTCTTGTTTGTTGAATCCTAACTCGCGCAATAGATTAAATTTAGGATGGTTGTATTGCTCCGATGTAAATCCTAATCGTTGCAAAGTTGCTTCACCTAAACTCCATACATTAAATGCAAATGTAATATCAAATGCTGCTGCTAAACCTGCTTCAATTTTTTCTAAATCAATGGCTGTAAATCCTTTTGCCATTAAAGTTTCTGGGTTTACAGAAGGACAACCTTTTAGAGTAGCATATCCTTTTGCATAATTTACGATTGCTTCAGATTCTCTTTCGTTGTATCCTAAAGTTTTTAAAGCAGAAGGAATAGCTTGGTTAATGATTTTGAAATAACCACCACCCGATAATTTTTTAAACTTCACTAAAGCAAAATCTGGTTCTACTCCTGTAGTATCGCAATCCATTACCAAACCAATAGTTCCTGTTGGTGCTATCACAGTTGTTTGAGCATTGCGGTATCCATATTTGTCTCCCAGTTGCAAAGCCTCATCCCATGAGTTACAAGCAGCTTTCAATAAATAATCTGGGCAAACTGCTTGGTCTATTCCTACTGGTTTTACTTCCAATCCTTCGTAGCTTTCTGCAGGCATATTGTATGCAGCATAGCGATGATTGCGCATTACACGCATCATGTGCTTTTTGTTTCTTTCGTATCCTGCAAAAGGTCCGTGAACCGAAGCCATTTCTGCTGAAGTCTTGTAAGATGTTCCTGTCATGATAGCAGTGATAGCACCACCAATAGCACGTGCTTTGTCGCTATCGTAAGGAATTCCGCTTACCATTAAAAGTGTACCCAAGTTAGCATATCCTAAACCTAATGTTCTGAATTCGTACGATAATTGCGCTACTTCTTCTGATGGGAACTGTGCCATTAAAACGGAAATTTCCAACACCATCGTCCAAATACGCGACATGTGCTCAAAGCCTTTCACATCCAGCAACAAAGTATCTGAATTGTAAAATTTCATCAAATTGAACGATGCCAAATTACAAGCGGTATTATCTAAGAACATGTATTCTGAACATGGGTTAGAAGCTCTGATAGGGCCATCTTCCGGGCAAGTATGCCACTCGTTAATGGTAGTGTCATACTGAACTCCTGGGTCTGCACAACGCCAAGCTGCTGTAGCTATTTTATCCCAAACATCGGTAGCAGGAATAGACTTCATGCTTCTTCCATCGGTACGTGCACGTAAATGCCAGTCGCCTTTTTCCTCTAATGTTTTAAAGAAAGAATTAGGGATACGAACGGAGTTGTTAGAGTTTTGACCCGCTACAGTTTTGTACGCTTCTCCTTCGTAGTGATTGCTGTAACCCGCATCTATCAAGGCTTTCACCTTGTCTTCTTCTTTCATTTTCCAATCAATGAAATCCAACACTTCTGGGTGGTCTAAATCTAAACAAACCATTTTAGCAGCACGTCTGGTAGTACCTCCCGATTTAATAGCACCTGCAGCGCTATCACCTATTTTTAAGAAAGACATCAAACCAGAAGAAGTTCCTCCTCCGCTTAATCTTTCGCCTTCTCCACGAATGTTAGAAAAGTTAGTACCTACCCCAGAACCGTATTTGAAAATACGAGCCTCACGTACCCATAGGTTCATGATACCACCTTCGTTTACCAAATCATCATCTACCGAAAGAATGAAACATGCGTGTGGTTGTGGTCTTTCGTAAGCAGAAGTAGAGCGTGTCAAAACGCCTGTGTCTGGGTCTACATAATAGTGCCCTTGAGCCTTTCCTGTAATTCCGTAAGAAGAATGTAAACCAGTATTAAACCATTGCGGAGAGTTCGGTGCTGCCATTTGGCCTACCAATGAATACACTAACTCATCGTAGAAAATGGAAGCATCTTTTTTAGAAGCAAAGTAGCCATACTTTTCTCCCCAATGTCTCCAGCAATTAGCCATACGATGTGCTACTTGCTTAATAGAAGTTTCGCCTCCTAAAGTACCATCTGCTTGAGGCACTCCTGCTTTGCGAAAATATTTTTGTGCTAAAATATCGGTAGCCACTTGACTCCATTCTTTAGGCACTTCTACATTGTGCATTTCAAACACCGGATCACCTGCTGGGTTTCGAATCACCGAGCTTCTCAATTCGTAGTCAAATAAATCAAATGCAGTTACGCCATCTTTGGTGTAATATCTTTCCACCGTCAAACCTTTTTTGTCGAGCTTTTTTGCCATATCTTAAGTATATTTGGGATTGTATTAATTCTAATCGGGTTACAAAGAGAGTTTCCTCTGATTGTGAAACGAATTTATCTTTGTTAAAAAATAAACACAATGCCATTTATCAACAAACATTGTGAAAAGAACACATACATTTTTACAAACCAAGAATAGCCTTGAATCTGTTGTGTGGAAAACTGTTTTGAAGAATTTTCGTTTAAAAAATTTGGTTTTTTTAAAGCTTTTTACATGCCTTTTTTTTAGGACAAAATTTCTTGAATATTTCGTTGAATTTATCTTTTTATTAAAAAAATTATGCTATGATAAACAAGGCTGGAGTTTCCAAAAAACAATTAGCGGTTTTGATAGACCCCGATAAACATCAATCAGATTCATTAAAAGCATTGATTCATGTAGCAGAAAGTTGTCGGGTAGATGTATTCTTTGTGGGTGGAAGTCTATTACTAGACGACACATTTGAGCAAACAATAGAAACTATAAAAACACATTCTAAAATTCCAATTTACATTTTTCCTGGAAACAATTATCAACTCAGCAAAAAAGCAGATGGCATTTTATTTCTCTCTTTAATTTCTGGAAGAAATGCGGAATATCTAATAGGACAGCATGTGGTGGCTGCTCCTCTTTTAAAAGAAGCTAATATTGAAGTAATTCCTACAGGATATTTATTGATAGACGGTGGTAAAATTTCCACTACCTCTTACATGACCCAAACGGTACCTATACCCAACGACAAACCCGATATAGCGGTAGCTACTGCTATGGCGGGAGAAATGCTCGGTTTAAAAATGATGTACTTGGAAGCAGGCAGTGGCGCCCAGCAAACCGTTTCCGAAAAAATTATTCGGGCGGTGAAAAAAAATATTTCCGTACCATTGATAGTGGGAGGGGGAATTCGTACTGCATCACAAGCTGAGGAAATTTGCAAAGCAGGCGCAGACATTTTAGTAGTAGGAAACATTTTAGAAAAAAATCCAGAAGTGTTGATGGAAATAGCATTGGCGGTACATGGTCACAATAAAGTTTTGGAATGAAAGGAATTGTTGTAAAATCTACAGGTAGTTGGTATGAGGTGCGTACTGAAGAAAATGAAACGATCTCATGCCGTTTAAAAGGAATTTTTCGTTTAGATGAATCGAAAGAAAAAGACTCTAACCCAGTAGCAGTGGGTGATAAGGTAATTATAGAGAAAGAAGACAGCGGAGAAGACTGGATGATAACTACTATAGAAACCCGTGAAAATTACATCGTTCGAGCCAGTCCAAAACACAAAGGAGCACGCCAAGTAATTGCTGCTAATATTGATTTGTCGTTGCTGGTAGTAACCATGGCAAACCCCAGAACTTCCAGTGGTTTTATAGATCGCTATTTGCTGGCAGCAGAAGCATATCACATTCCTACACATTTGGTTTTTAATAAACAAGATCAACTAGATGCCAAGACTTTAAAAAAACAAAATGCGATTGCAGAACAATATCAAAAAATAGGCTATACCACACATTTTGTTTCTGCACTTACAGGCGAAAATATAGAGGCAATTCGAACCCTATTGAAAGATAAAACCGTACTCATAGCGGGGCATTCAGGAGTAGGTAAATCCAGTTTAATGAATGCCCTCGAACCGGGCCTGAACTTGCGCACTCATGCTATTTCACGTATCATGGGCAAAGGAATGCACACTACTACTTTTGCCGAAATGCACTTTACTTCTTTTGGGGCTCGGGTCATCGATACACCGGGCATTCGTGAGTTTGGAGTACTCAGTTTACAAGCCGAAGAAGTGAGTCATTACTTTTTAGAAATGCGCCCGTTTTTAGTGCAGTGTAAGTTCAACAATTGTCTGCATGAAAACGAACCAGGTTGTGCTGTAAAGACGGCTTATCAAGAAGGAAAAATAAGCGAAGATCGATATGGCAATTACCTCAATATCTTGTATGACATCCAGCACGGGTTAAAACACTGGGAAATATGAGAGTAACCATACAGAGAGTTGCATCAGCTTCAGTAACTATTAACGGAAAAATAAAGTCTTCCATAGAAAAAGGCGTACTAGTTTTTGCAGGATTTGAAGAAACCGACACAGAAGATGATTTGATTTGGATGAGTGGAAAAATTACAAACCTCCGCATTTTTCAGGATGAAAAGGAGCTGATGAATTTATCTATAAAAGATACCATGGGGGAAATTTTATTGGTATCTCAATTCACCCTTCATGCGCAAACAAAAAAGGGAAATCGTCCTTCTTTTATTCGTGCCGCTAAACCCAATGTAGCTATTCCTTTGTATGAAAAATTTATTCGGCAGCTTGCATTTGATTTGGGTAAAAGCATTGCTACGGGAGAGTTTGGGGCAGATATGAAAATAGCACTCCTCAACGATGGGCCTGTAACTATTAATATAGATAGTAAAAATAAAGAGTAATGTATATTCCTAATTATTTTCAAATTAAAGACCTTGCTGAAATTGAAAATTTTCTGAATGAAAATGCATTTGGCATTTTGATTTCAAGTAGTGAAAGTGCTCCCATTGCTACACACATTCCTATAGAACTACACAAAACCGCTATGGGAGAATGGTTGTTACGGGGACATGTAGCTCGAGCCAATCCACATTGGAAAAGTTTTGAGGAGACCCCTTCTGTACTTTGTATTTTTCAATCGGCACATCATTATGTTTCAGCATCTTGGTATAGTAAACCCAATGCCTCTACTTGGAATTATCAAGCAATACATGTTTATGGAGCAATTCGCATAGTCACGGAAACAGAATTGCTCCAAAGTTTAGAGCACCTTACTAATAAATACGAAGCAAATTCACAAGCGCCTTTAACTTTTGAAAAGTTGCCACCCGAGATGATTAGTGATTATTTAAAAGCTATTGTAGGATTTGAAATAAAGGTAGAAGATGTACAGGCCAAATATAAACTGAGTCAAAATAGAAGCACTGCTGATCATCAAAAAATTGTAGAAGAACTACAAAATACGCAAGACCCCAATGCCCAAAAAGTGGCAGACGAAATGATTCGAATTAAAATTATATAAATCTTTTTTATGACCATAGATGAAGCACAAAGCACCGTAGATAATTGGATAAAAACTACCGGGGTTCGGTATTTTAATGAACTCACCAACACCGCCATGCTTATGGAAGAAGTGGGCGAAGTAGCCCGCATTATGGCGAGGCAATATGGCGAACAATCTTTTAAAGAATCTGATAAAAAAGTAGTCTTAGCAGATGAAATGGCAGATGTGCTTTTTGTATTGATTTGTCTGGCAAATCAAACTGGAGTAAACCTTACAGATGCGCTTCAAAAAAACTTAGACAAGAAAACAAAACGAGATGCAGAGAGGCACGCGAATAATGAGAAGTTGAAATAGTAATTTATACTACTTAATTTTCTCCAAGATAATAGATAAATGTTTTTTGCCCTTCCTCCTCTCCTCCACTAAGAACTACAGAAATGGCATCATTATTTTCCCAAATAACTTTTGCATTCTCCTCAGAAACAGACCCACAATCACGTAGAACATATTCATCTAAAAGAATACGATTAAATAGAAACCTTTTCTGCAAAACTCTTATTTCTGTATCCCACAATCTACCATGATACTCTACTACAACAGTATACTTGGAGGTTGGAGATTTAGTTTCATACAATAAATTCCATTTTGGGCGAAGAAAATCAAACAAATAGATTATAAAAACAAATACAACAGAAGCTATTGCAAAAACCAATATCTTCTTTATATTTTTCACTATCAACTCAAAGGGTTCAATGTAACCGAAAAAATCTTGTATTGATTTTGGTCGCGCTCGTAGAAAAACTTATCCAATGCTTCATACATATTCTTGGCTCTGAAATAAGAAGTGTGCAATTTATTATCTCCTATCTTAATCCATTGTATAGTCATACTCCCTTCTTGCGGGTAGTGCTTATCTATGTACTCCAACATTTTTTGGAGCGCATCTACTTTATCGGTTCCCGTAATAGTGTGAAACAAAAATGATTGCTCGTGTTTTGGATTCACCGTCACTAAATCAAAACGCACTACTTCATTTTTTTGCTTAAAATTGAAAATCACATTTTGTGCTTCTAATCCTAAGCGAGTAATAATGTCGTTTTGAAGTCTTGCTATTTCTACATTTTGGTCGTGCGGTGCCATAATTAGAACAATTTATCAGCTATGCCATCCACAATACCGTATTTCATTGCTTCCTGAGCATCCATCCAATAGTCTCGGTCAAAATTCTTCATCACTTCTTCATATGTTCTACCACAATTTTCTGCTAAAAGTTGAGCACTTTGCTCTTTTGTTTTTTGAATTTGTGTAGCTGTAATTTCTATATCGGTTGCTTGTCCATACATACCGCCTAAAGAAGGCTGGTGAATCATTACTTTGCCACTTGGCCAAATGAGTCGCTTTCCTTTCTCACCACCACTCAAAAGAATAGAACCCATAGAGGCTGCTAGTCCCATACAAATAGTATGAACGGGCGATGTGATTAATTTCATGGTATCATAAATAACCATACCAGAAGTCACAACTCCACCTGGACTATTAATGTAAAAATAAATTTCTTTGCCTGGGTCACTCGCTTCCAAAAAAAGCAAACGATTTACAATGCGCTCAGCTGATTCATCGTGCACGGGTCCCCACAAAAATACCTTTCGTTGCTCTAAAAATTTATTGTCAAACTTAGCACCACCAGCAAATTTTTCAATTAACTCTTCTGTCTTCGGTTTTTCAGGCTCTTCTGATTTTATGTTCATGTTTTTTTATTTGTGATATAGACGTTCAAAAATAGAATAAATTTTGTGACGCCAAACCTATGGTTTTACTATTGCTATCTTATCTAGTAGCAACTTATAATATTTTAACTCCCTATGCAAAAAAGGAGCCACCAAAGGTTCTTTTACATAATTGAATTGATTTCCCTTTTTCCGTTGTTGATTGGCTAGCACCAAAAGCTTAGCGAAATTAGGAGTGGCGGGCTCTGCTTTTAAATAATCTTTAGATGCAAAATATTTAAGATTCTTTTTTGCGGTATACACCGCAAAATCAAACTCTTTAGTCAAATAAAAATACGCTGCTTCTAAATTTCTTACCTCCACTTCATATATAACCAATAAGTTTTTCGAAAGTCTTTGTTTCATCATCTGCAAATAATAAAAAGCTCGCTCATAGTTACCTGTAAGCAAATACACGCGGATAGAACTAAGAGCATACATAAGAGTGAATGAATGCACCTGCTCTTCTGAAGATTGAGCATACACATATTGCATTTCGGCTTCTGCTTCATCAAATTTTTGCAGGATGATACACAGCTGAATAAACTTAGAACGCTGTGCATTCGTAATCAATTGATGGCTTTTCTCTTCCTTAAAAAAGATACAATATTTAGAATACGATTTCTCCCATTGATCTGTATAAAACAAACATTCTGCATATTTCAGATGAAGATTAATTCGTTCGCTTTCATTAATTCTATCGGTAATTTTATCAAGCACATCTATGGCTTCCTCTAAAAATGGAAAACTCTTTTCTGGGGCTACTAAATTGTAGTAAAAAAGATTAGCCAGATTAGCACAATAGGTAGCAAAAGAGTCCTTTACTAAATTTGCTTTTCGCTTTAAGTCCAACAAACCCTTCTCTATTTTGTTAGCCACCGCTGGCAATTCCATTCTTTTAGTAACACCTTCTAGTTCTATAGTGCAAATCATTAAACGACTTTCGGTAAAAATTTCTTGTATACGTTTTTCCTTTTTGTCTGAAATAGATTTCAAAAATTTATTTGCAAAAATAAGTGCAGTAGGAATCTTATCTGCTGTTCTAGCCGGTAGTCTACACTGCATTCTAAAGCAGTTTTCATAAAAGACTTTTTGTTCTTCTAGAGTAATTGCTGTGGATTTCCAAACTCTTTCTCGCACCTTTATCTGATGCAAAAAAATATCTGTTAACCCTTTATTTACTAAAAATCCAAGAAGTTTATTTTCTTGGTCAGGTACAAAAAAAACAAAGCACTT
The DNA here is from genome assembly GCA_044228065.1 of Chitinophagales bacterium. Taxonomy (GTDB): domain Bacteria; phylum Bacteroidota; class Bacteroidia; order Chitinophagales; family LD1; genus JBGAVP01. The sequence continues at coordinate 54,680 of JBGAVP010000001.1, forward strand.
ATTCAAAACTACCGAGGAAATCTTATCAAAATGGGTTCTACTAACACCTGCCTTTGCTATGGCTTTTTGAATATCAAAAGTTTTTGCTCTGCTCAAAAGCATTATATCTAAAACCTCTCTTTCCTTCCCGATTACTGGAAGATTCTTTAAAAGAATTCTTTCCTTTTCATTAAGGGATTGTATGAAGTCAAACAAATACGGCATACATCCAAATTTTATTTTTTCAAACTCAATATAGTAGGTTAAAGTTTTATTTTTACAAAAAAAGAACAACATGCCATTAGTAAATTGTAGAGAGTGCGGCAAAGAAGTAAGCCATGAAGCAGACGTATGTCCTTCTTGTGGAATTAAATTTCCAAGCAAAAAAAGATTTCAAACAAGAAGATATACGCAAATCACCATCTTATTGCTCTTGCTTGGTTTCATTGGGTATACCTATTACCACTTTACTAAAAAAGAAAACAGCAGTTATGCTACTTCAAAACAAACTACAGATACAGTTTCCATAAAAGATAAAATCATAGCACCTGATGATAAACAGATTGTGAAAGATATGATTGATAGTGGAAAGTCCGCCATGCGCATTTCTAAAGAAACAGGATTGCGTTTAAAAGAAGTACGGAAAATTAAAAAAGAAAAAGAGGAAGAAGAGAAGCATAAAAACTAAACTTCTATTTTGTTGAAAAATTCATCCGTTGCTTTCGTTTCCTTTCTACATTTTTAGTTTTTGAAACTAACAGTGATTTTGTAAAATGCTTCTATCTCTCTTTGATACACTTCTTCAGCCAGCTAAAAAAACGCTTGACGAGCCTATTCGTCAGGAAGAGTTTGAAATAGCAGTAGATGGTAGGAATGTGCCTGTGCGAATCCTATTTGAAGCACGATTTAATAACAGAGTTTCCGTGAACCACAATGGTGTTTTAATTCGCATTAGCAATAAGCAAAACAAAGAAGAGCAGAAAAAAAACATTGATACCTTTTTAAAATGGGCGAAAACCAAATTGGGCGAAAAGCCTCAACTGCTCGACCATTTACCTCAACGCAAATACAGTAACGGTGAAATATTAAAAGTAGGCAATCACGATTTTCGCATCAATATTTTTTTCCACGATTTACAAAAAAGTACTGCTCGTATTCACAATAATCAAATCGTAATTTCTATTGCCAAAGGATTAACTAAAGAAGCAGAAGATAATGCCAACAGCTATTTGGTGGCTAAGTGCCTTTCAAAATTTTTTCAACCTATAGTAGCTCAGCGCATTCATGAGTTGAATCAAAAATATTTTGGAAAAAACATTCAATCTGTTCGAATGAAGTACAACACATCTAATTGGGGCAGTTGTTCTACTCAAGGAAATATAAATATTTCTACCCGCTTAATGTTTGCACCAGATGATGTAATAGATTATGTTTTAATTCATGAATTGGCGCATCTTATCCATGCTGACCATTCCGCACGATTTTGGAAAGTGGTAGAAAAAATAATGCCTGATTATGCTCATAAAGAAAAGCATCTCTCAAAAAACAATCATCAATATTATTTATAAAAAAAGCCCCGAAAATTTTCGGGGCTTTTTAAAATTAGTTATTCCAACTATTAGAATTTAGGACAGAATATTGTTTGTGGTCTTCTCTTAGCAAAACATCCTACATAAGAAGCTGCTATTTCAAATGCTCCTTGCGTTTTAGATCCTTGCACCAATTGAGATACATTTATATCGTAAGCAGCACTCACATTAATTCCAGAGAACTCCACCCCAGCGGTAATAATTACAGCTTCTCCATTCAGTTGCTTGTCTTTCCAAACAGCTTTATCATCACCACCTACGGCTCTAAACATAGCACCAAATCGGAAGTTATTTCCCTCTGGGTCTCTATCTTCAAATAAGATTCTGATATCAGCACCTATATTCATTTCGTGGCTCACACCTTGATTCATGTAAATAAATTTCGGTTGTCCGTCAAATCTTCCTTTGATAGGAAAACGAACTCCCCCATGTACCGTAAACTTCATGGGTAAACGAACACTTTTATCTCCTAAGAAAGACTCAACAGGTCTATTTAAGTGGTCAGCTGCTACACCTAAATATCCGCTTGTTCTACCTCTTCTTCCAAATTTACCAGTATACAATAAACCCGTAGAGATATCCCAAAATAGAAAGTTGTTGTTTACCAAATATTCTCCTGTAGGCAATAATGGGTTATAAGAGCCATTATCATTCTGAGCAGGAAACTGCAATCCTGTGTAATCAATAGAGCGTTGCCAAATAGCAGTAGTAAATCCTAAACTAATAAAGTGCTCATTTCTTCTATCTAAAGATTTGTGATACGCAATAGAAAGACCAGCTCTATTAGTTTGAAAACGACTTGCTCCTGCTTTGTCATTTAAAAAGTAAGCTCCAAATCCAAACGCATCTCCTTGCATAAAACCTTTATTGGTTCTAAAATCTAAAGAAGCACTAGGTGTACGAAACATAGGTACCGCTTCATCTCTTAAAACAGAACCCCACTGCCCACGAAAAATGGCTGTAATTCTGTAGTTGCAACTCATGGCTCCTGTCAATGCAGGATTCAACAACATAGGTGCTGCATAAAATTGTGAAAAGTGAGGATCCGAAGCTCCTCCTTGACTTTGAGCAGATGCAGACGATGCAATAGCTATAAAAAGGATTGCATGTAAAAATTTCTTCATAGAAAAATATTTATTCATGTTTACGTAATAGGGTTTCTAAAGATACAATTTTTATCGAATAAGTGTAATGCTACCATTTTTTTGTTTCTTTTTTCCATTTAAGTACTCTGCTACTACCACAAAAGTATAAACGCCTGGAGGTTGTAATGCACCTTTATAGGTTCCATCCCAACCAGTCCATTGATTATTTGAATCAAAAACTTTTTCACCCCAGCGATTGAATATTTTCATATCTACCGTTTTGATTCCAGAACCAAACAATAATAAGACGTCATTATTTCCATTTCCGTTGGGAGAGAATGCATTTGGCATATAAAAATCTGGTCCATTATTTACATTGATTTTTACCGTAGTAGTGGATATACAATTTCCTAAATAATTTACATCCAAACGATACTCTGTATCATAGTATGGTGTGGCGGTTGGCTCCACACAATCTACACAACTTAGTCCACCTACAGGAGTCCAAGAATAACTATGAATCGCATTGAGGTCATAGCCTCCTGTATTGGTAAATAGTTTTAAAGAAGAACCTAACTCTATGGTGCTATCTTGTGGAAGCACTGTTACAATTAATTCATTAGGTTGTTCCACTTTCACAATAGTATCTTTTACACAACCTTGTCCATCCTTAACAAATACACGATAACTTCCAGAAGCCAAATTGGTGAAAATATTTTGCGACTGATACGTAACTCCATCTAAAGAATATTGATATGCCGTAGTAGTACCAGGGGTTCCTCCAATTGCTTCCACTAAAATTTTTCCATCTGTAAATTTAGGACAAGAAACAGAATCTGCTTTTACATCTGTAAACTCAATGGGTGCGGGAGATACAAATGTTACATTCAAAACAGTATCGCAACCTCTCGAATCTGAGACAGTAACTGCGTAAACTGCAGGTGCTAAATTGTCAACTGAAGCATTAGAAGGTAATCCATTATTCCACGCAAAACTAATGGGAGGTGTTCCTCCGTTTACAGTCACTGTTGCTTTTCCATCATCGGCATTCGCACAAGTAATGGGTGTTGCGTCTAAACTTGCATTTAAAGATGGCGGGTCCACTAATGTGACATCTTGTGACACCGTGCATCCATAATTATCAGTAGCTGTAACCGTATACGTTCCAGCTATTAAATTTAAAGAAGTATCGGTATAACTATTTGCCCATCTGAAACTATAAGGCGCATTGCCACCTGATGCTGCTACCCATGCTTTTCCGTTTGTATAACCAGCGCAAGCAGGGTCTTGTTTATCGGTAACTAAAACTACTTGAGTGGGTTGTCCCACCTCTATTGTATTAGTGGCTGTACATCCATAATTATCTGTTACAGTTACGTCATAAATAGCCGCTGCAAGTGTTGAAGCAGTTGCGGTAGTTTGATTAGAAGGGTTCCAAAGATATTGATAGTTAGGCGCACCATTTAATGCGGTAACCGTAGCATTTCCATCGGCTGCACCAAAACATTTGGCACTATCTGCGACAATAGAAGTTTGCAAAACATAATCAGTATCTACTGCAAAACTTTGCGAAACAGTACAACCATTTACATCCGTTACTATTAAAGTATGTTGCCCCGCAGCTAAGGTATTAATGCTATTTCCTCCTGCAGTTCCATCCCAAGCATAAGAATAAGAAGGGGTTCCATTACTTACTACTACCGAGGCGCCTCCATCATTACTGCTTTCACAATGTGCATTAAAAGGCGTTACCGATGCCCCTATTTGTAACGGTTCATCAATTACAAAATTAGCATCTGCTGTACATCCTCTGGCATCGGTAACAGTTACAGAGTGTGGCCCTGCATTCAAATCATTAGCTATGGTAGAGGTGCTAGCGCTTCCACTCCAAACATAACTGTAGCCTGGTGTTCCGCCCATTGCCATTACTTCTGCTAATCCATTACTATCTCCAAAACATTTCACTGAATCGGTATTTGTAATCATGGCGGTAACCTGAGTAGGCTCTCCCAATCCAATGCTAGCGATAGCGGTACAAAAATTTGCATCCGTAACCGTGACAATATAATTTCCTGGAGCTAATCCAGTATTAGGATTCACTACTCCACCTATGTTCCAATCGTAGTTATAGCCTGAAGTTCCGCCACTTGCTATGGCTATTAAAGAACCATTGTTAGCTCCAAAACAAGTAATAGAAACAGAGTCTATTTGAATATCAATGGCAGTAGGCGCGGTAATGGTGTAGGGTCCTTCTACCACACTTACATTATTAGCATCCGTAATCGTTAAATAATAATCTGCTGGTGGTAAATTATAGATAGTATCTGCACTACTTCCTGTACTCCAAACGTAGGCATAGGGTGCCACTCCACCATAAGCAGTATCTAACCACAAAGTTCCTTTTGAATCATAAGAACAAGGATTATCTACTTGACCTGTAACTACCACAATAGGTGGTGGGTCTTTAATAACGGCAGTGTCTTTTATGCAACAATTATTCTTATCACAAATAGTCACGTAATACGTTCCTGCCACTTTATTTTTAATTGAATCTATTGTTTCTCCCGTAGACCAAAGGTATGTATAGGGCTGTGTTCCACCACTGGCCGTTACTTTTGCTTTACCATCTGAACCACCATTTGCGGTTACATTTTTCACCACCATTACGGAAGTAAGAATTGCTGGTTGTTGAATGTTTTTAGAAGTCGTTACTGTACATCCCTTAGAATCGGTAACCGTAAGAAAATAATTGGCTGGTGAAAGATTGAGTGCTGGATTATTAGCTGCACCTCCACTCCAAGTGTAAACATAAGTGGCTCTTCCTCCCGAAACGGTTGCTGTTATTTTTCCATCACCCGCACCAAAACAACTCACATTCACAGAATCTAAGACCACTGTCAAAAGTGTAGGGTTACTCAAAATTGCAGTGGCAGAACCCGCACAACCCTTGCTGTCTGTTGCTGTTACAGAATAGGTATTCGGTGCTAAATTTTTGATAGAATCTACATTGCCACCTCCGCTACTCCATACATAAGTGATAGGTGCCACTCCTCCAGTAAGCACCGCTTTTACTTTTCCATCTGTAAAATTATTACAGGAAATAGAATCTACCAGTAGGTTTACAGGAAGGCTCGTTCCTACTGTAACACGCGCTGTATCGGTAAGTGTACAAGAACCACCCGTAACTACACAAGTATAAAGTGTAGTAACCGTAGGGTTTACTATCGGATTTGCGAAACCCGCTCCCGCTCCCGAAGGTGGTGCTGAACCAGCAGGGTTAGAAGTCCAAGTATACGTAAATTGATTGCCTGGTAATGGACTGCCCTTTACAGTGGTGCGTAATTGCACAGGCACCAAGTTGCAAATAAACGTATCGGGATTGACAGCCAGAGTCAGATTCGTATCTACAAAAATGGTAACAAAATCATTGCCTGTACAGCCATTGTCTGTTACAGATACCAAATACTTTTGCTGCCCCACAGGTGTAGCAAAAGTAGTGTCCTTATTAGAAGGGTTGGCTGCATTCGGTCCTGTATTGGGGGTCCAAAGAATGGTGTAATTATCTAAAGTTGGATGGCAAATATTAAACTGGAAATTTGGACGATTGTAATAGGCTCCTGGCAAGAGTGGAGAGGGTGGCGTTCCTGTAACACCACACATATCAGAAACATCGCTCACAGTCATCCAGCAAGACCTATAGGTAGTAGGCGTATATCTCATTTTAGGATTAATATTTCCTTTAGATATACTGTTAAAACAAATGTCAACTAACAGATTTGAAACACCGTCCCAATCATAGGGAACATCTAATACATGATTATTCCAGCCTGCTACTGGAGCTGGGAAAGCCGCTCTGTAGTATACTTGTGCCGAAACGGGTTCAAAATTAGTAATGCTATCTACACTGGTACAAGCCATTTTTATATAAAAATTTTGTACTGATGCACTTCCATTAGAAGTACCTACGTCCAATGAAATACTGGTGATTTTCCCCCCAGCACCCAAGACTGCTTTAAGCTCACTGGCACGAATTAAATATTGATGACGAGCGCTTTTTTTGGCATTACCATAAGGGGACGGATAAATAGACCCTCCACCACCTTGTATAGTGCTTCCAGTTCCCACTTGACCTGTAATAGTAGAACCTACACAGGGTCCTGGTGACAGCCCACAAGAGGAAGGATTTCCAATAACCGTAAGGGTCACTGGAGTGCCTGGACAAATGTATCGTGGGTTGGCACCAGCAATTACAGCAGGAGCAGTTCCTGTTACATCTACTTTAACAGAGTCATAACGTACACAACCATTTGAAGCTGTAAAGTAGCAGTAGTAAGTAGTACTAGCGGCAGGTTGTGCTACTGGATTTAAGGAAGTATCGGTAGGTGCTCCTGTCAACGGATCTTTCAATCCTGCAGAAGGCACCCATTTTATTTGATACGGTGCAAAGGTATTGGCTACTGAAGCATTCAATTGCAACTGCCCATTCTTACAAATAGAACCTCCCGCACCTGCATCCATTGCAAAGGTAGGGCGAACTAAAACCAAGGCGGTATCTGTTCCGCAATCACTCGTGAAAGTATATTTTGTATCTACCGATGGTGCTGCTAATGGATTTATGGAACCTGTAGGTGGTGCCAAACCAGCAGTAGGGAACCAACTAAAATTACTTCCTCCTGTAGCTTTTAACTGAATGGGCGTACCACAATATACCGAGGTATGCGGAGTTACCGTTACTTTATTGAGTACACACACTTTATAAGGTCGGGTAAAATTTCCTTTTATGGGACAGTCATCTGTTTCAGTAGTAAGAGTAAAATAAACACAGCCTGTATCTGCTATAGTAGGTGTCCACACAATTCTTGCTGTTACGGTATCCCCAGTACCTATGGTGGTAAGCGTGGCACCTGGCAAAGGGGAAGGAGATGCTGTTACATTGCTCTTGATAGTTATGTTTCTACCATTCGGATCTGTCATTACCACATCAAATGTAGCTTGGGTATTTGGGCAAACTTGAAGTGATACAGAGTCTTGTGCGGTTCCGTTATTGATATTGGAAATAGGTCCCTGTGAAGGTGTAGAAACAATGCAATTCAGAATAGTCACCTGAATATCGCGCATGGTAGAACCCACCAAAACACCATTTCTATACTCCTCTACCTTTATAGTTACTACATCTATCTCGGTAGCACTAGGAGTAAAATTTAACTGACCAGTAGATTGGCTAAATGAAAAATTTCCTGCAGCTGTTTTAATAGGATTGCTAAGTGAATACCCAGCACTGTATGCAATAGGGGTATTAGTAGCTCCTAAAGGTTGTACCAGTTTATACACCAATGAATCCCCATCTATTTCAGAGGCTCCATTGTTATAAAACACTGGGTAATTTTGGCACACAAAAGGAACTGGGTCATACCCAAAAGCCACCGAACTATTGGTATAGTTGGTACCCGTATTGGGGTCTATCGCATTATTGATAATTGCTTCCACATATAAATCGGAAGAGCTGGAGTTCAATAAATTAGTAGAGGTATTTCTAGCAGACTCTGCAAACGTTAAAAGCCATTGTGAGCAAGCACTGGGCAATGTAAGCACGCCTGTATACGAAAGCTTTCGCACCCCTGTATAAGGGCCTGGAGGGCTTGCACAAGTACTTTGATTTAATTGTGATGGGCAAAGCTGTGATACCTCACATCCATTGGTTCCCGAAACACCACCCGCAGCACAAGGGTCGGTAGTAATTTTATTTAGTGTTATTGACTGAGAGGCCGAAGAACCACAACCTACATTTAAAGCATCTACAATAACAGAAGTAGGAGCCGATATACCGCTACAATCGCGGTAAAAACTTAAGGTTACCTGATACTGCATTTGCCCCGAACCATTTTTACCTATGTAGGTATACTTCAAATCACAACCCATAGCGTGGGATGCTTTTGCTGTATTAGGGGTTAATAGAACTATGGAGAATAAAAAGAGTAAAAATTTATACATTCGATTGGTAACCATTTATTGTACAACTAAAGAGAGTAAATATAATACTTTGGTTGTATTCCTATGGCAAAATAAAATTTGGGTCTATCAATTGTCTTTTGTACTTTTCAAATCTAAACTAATGCTTATGTCTACCGAAAAAGTGTATACCTCCTTTTGGGATTTTTATCCCTACTACCTTACCGAACATGCGCTCCCTATCAACAGAACACTGCATTTTATAGGTACCGCGTTTGTAATAGCGCTTGCCATAGCAGCACCGCTTACAGGCAGGTATGTTTTGTTTGGGTTAATGCCGCTCTTTGGTTATGGTTTTGCATGGTTTGGTCATTTTATGTTGGAGAAAAACAGACCAGCTACCTTCAAATATCCCTTCTACAGCTTAGGTTCTGACTTTGTTATGTTTTGGCACATACTTACGGGGCAAATAAACCAAAAGGTAGAAGAAGCACACCAAACAGTGGGGGTAGAAAACAAATGGAAATAAATGAATATTCAAAAGCTTGAACAAAAAACCCATCTGGTTATTGATGAATATTTGAAGGGTTTAGATAATTACTCTATAGAGCAGTTACAACAAAAACCTTCTGAAGACGCATGGTCGCTTGGTCAGGTATATATCCACCTTTGGATGAGTGCCAAGGGTTTCTTTTTTAAAAATGCAGAGCGCTGTTTAAATAAAGAAAATACAGAAAGTGGCAAGGGCAAAAACTTTGTGGGAACGCTGGTTTTCCTCTTTAATAAAATGCCTACTGTAAAAGTAAAAATGCCCGATAAAGTAGCGGTAGTGCCCAAGCAACCTGAATCGAAAGAATACATCATCAATAAACTTTTAGAGATTAAACAGCTGTCGTCTGATTATATAAAACGAATACCAGACTCTGACCCTAATCTCAAGACCAAACATCCATTTTTAGGTTACCTGAATACGGCTGAATGGATTCGATTGTGCAACATGCATTTTCGCCATCACGAGGCACAGAAAAAAAGGATTTGCAACCAACTCAAATTCTAATACTTAGACAATAGTTCCTCCTCTCATTCGTCTTCCTCTCAAAAAGTAGGTGCTGATAGCACAAAAATCTTACTTTTGCACCGCTAAATTTTTTCGTTTGAAATCTTACATCCTTACGCTTCTTACCGTTTTTATCTGCTCTGTTTCGTTTGCGCAGCAAAACGAAACTTCATGGACTTTAGAACAGTGCTTGAAATGGGCTGCGGCCAATAACATTCAAATTAAGCAAGCGGAGTTATCGGCTAAAATTGCCAAGAACACTTACTTACAAAGTAAATTGAATTTGCTTCCAACTATTAGTGGTGATGGTAGCTATGGTTTCAATTTTGGAAACTCCATTAACCCTACTACTTATTCCTTTTCACAAACCAATTCGCAGTCTGCCTCTATGGGTCTTTCAGGCAACCTGCCTTTGTTTACAGGATTACAGCAAATACACAACATAGGAAAAAGCAAAGCCGATTTAGAAGCCAATAAATACGATTACGAAAATACCATTAACAACACGGCCTTAAACATTACCAATCTTTTTTTACAAATAGTAGTGAACAAAGAATTAGAAAAGGTAGCTGAAAAACAATTAGAGATTTCAAATGAGCAATTAGATCGGGCGAAGAGACAAGCTCTAGCAGGAACTTTAGCAGAGGCTTCTATTTTTGAATTTGAGGCTCAGAAAGCGAGAGATGAAGCCAGTTTAACTAATGCCCAAAACAATGTAGAAATCAACTTGCTCTCCTTAAAAATTGCACTACAAATACCCGACAAAAACAATTTCAACATTGCAGTACCCGATTTAAAAGCAGATAATTTACAAGACCTGGCCAAACTTTCTGCTAACGGAATATACGAATACGCGCTCAATAATCAGCCCTCTATTAAAAGCTCTGAGGCTCGTTTGAAAAGTGCCCAATACACTGAAAAAATTGCATTGGGCAGTTTGAGCCCTACTATATCTCTGGGTGCTTCTGTTCGTAGCAATTACTTTAGTCAAAATTACAAATACGGAGCAGTTCAATATAAATTTGTGGATTACGGAACCCCTATTTTTTCTACAGCTACCGGTACTCCTGGTGCTGGAGATGTAATAGGCTACGATAGATTAACCCTTTCTCGAGAGCAACTAGGAGTCACTCCTTTTTCTCAACAACTAAAAGACAATCTCACTAAAGCAGTGAATATAAATTTGAGCGTGCCTATTTTTAGCGGTTGGAAAAAAATGACCAACATTCAAAACAGTAAATTACAACAACAAATTTCATCGTTAAATTTAGAAGCTTCTAAAAACACCTTGCGCCAAGATGTACTAAGAGCATACACTACCGCCAAATCTGCTGCTGAGTCTTATTTTGCGAATCTAAAGGCGTATGAATCTTCCAAAAAATCGTTGGATGCTTTTGAGAAAAGATTTAGTGTAGGACTTTCCAATAATTTTGAATTGCAACAAGCCCGCACCAATTTAGTACGAGCAGAATCACAAATGATACAATCTAAATATACCTACTTGCTAGACCTGAAAATTTTAGATTTCTATCAAGGAAAACCAATTACTCTAAATTAGAAGTCAGATAATAGAAATTAGAAAAATAATAAAATGAAAAACAATAAACTCATTTACATACTAGGAGGAATAGCGGTGCTACTAATAGTTTTAGCTCTAGTCGGAAAATCAAAAGGGTGGATAGGCAAGGGAAATGTAAAACAAGTGGCTATAGACAAAGCCACCTATCGTACCATAGAAGAAACCGTAACTGCTAGTGGAAAAATTCATCCTGAAACGGAAGTAAAAATTAGTTCCGAAGTTTCTGGAGAGATAATAAAACTGAATGTAAAGGAAGGAGATAGTGTCAAAAAAGGACAATTGCTTTTAGAAATTAATCCTGTTATTTATGAATCTGGAGTAGCTCAAACACAAGCTGGTTTAAGTCAAGTAAAAGCCAATAGAATGAGCGCAGAAGCAAGTTTCAACAATGCAAAAGCACAATACGACCAATCTAAAATTACTTTCGAAAGAAATAAATCATTGCACGATCAGAAGATAATTTCGGATGCAGATTTTGATCAGGCAAAAGCTGTGTATCGCTCCGCTCAAGCTACTTTCGAGACCGCCCAAGAACAATTAAATGCAGCGGCTTTTTCGGTAAACAGTGCAGCGGCTCAGCTCAAACAAGCTTCTGATAATTTACGTAAGACTTCCATTTTTGCTCCTATGAGTGGCATTGTTTCGCTTTGCAATGTAAAGTTGGGTGAGCGTGTAGTGGGAACTGCTCAAATGGCAGGAACCGAATTGATTCGCATAGCCGATTTAAACAATATGCAAGCGGAAGTAGATGTAAATGAAAACGATGTTTTGCGCGTCAAAACGGGAAACATTGCCGAGATAGAAGTAGATGCTTATTTGAATAAAAAATTTAAAGGAACTGTGACTGAAATTGCCTATTCCTCTACCTCTTCTACATCGGCTATCAGCACTTCACAAGCCACCAATTTTACAGTGAAAATTAAATTGGACAAAGAATCTTACAAAGATTTAATTGACCCAGTTCATGGCCAAGCATTCCCTTTCAGACCAGGCATGTCGGCTACTGTAGATATTAAAACGCAAGCCAAAGAACATGTACTAACGGTGCCTATTCAATCGGTAACTACTCGCGAAGAAAAAGATTTAAAAGATGAAGACTTCGCAAAAGTAAAGAAGAAAGAAAGTGATGCGGATGCTGATAAGAAAGAAGTGAAGGAAATTGTTTTTGTAGTAGATAAAAACAAAGCCAATGCAGTGCCAGTAACTACGGGTATTCAAGATGCTAGCTTTATAGAAATTACTTCAGGAATTAAAGAAGGAGAGACAGTAGTAAAAGCCCCATTCAAACTCATTTCTAAAACACTCAAAAATAAAGATGAGGTAGAGGTAGTAGCAGAAAAAGATTTGTTTAAGGATGTAAAAGAGTAAGATTTTTACCTTAAATTTTTTCTCAAAAACTCTCCCAATTTTTTGTTTGCTCTTTTTGCTTCTGGCAACAATTGCCAGAAAGATTGAAACACATGAAAATAGTTTTTGTAAACATCTATAGTTACCGAAACACCTGCTGCTTTAGCTTTCTCTGCAAAGAGCACCGAATCATCCAGTAAAATTTCATCACTTCCCACTTGAATATAAATAGGCGGTAAGCCCTTCAAATCTCCAAATAACGGAGAGGCGTATGCAAGTCTTGGGTCTGCATCACCTACGTAATTTTTCACCCACAATGGAAAAGCCTGCGGTAGCAGCATGGGCTCTACTTCCTTCTTGGTTTGATGCGAAGGATTGCTTAAAGTCAAGTCGGTCCAGGGAGATAAAGCGATGGCACACTTTGGCAGTGGTAAATTGTTATCTCTCAAATAAAGCATTGTCGCAAACGCCAATCCACCACCAGCTGAATCCCCACCAAAAGAAATATTTTCTGGGAGATATTCATTTTTCAATAACCATTGGTATGCCTTTACAGCATCTTCTATAGGTGCTTTAAATTTGCTTTCAGGAGCTAGACGATAATCCAATAGTACAGCTTCTATTCCTGCCTCTAATGCAATCTGCGAAACCATTGCTCTATGTGTATTTGGAGAGCCTACTGCATATCCTCCTCCATGAAAATAAAGCAATACATTTTTGTTATCAGCATTCTTAGGCATCACCCATTCTGCTTTTAAATCTTCTATCAAAAAGGGCTCATATTCCACATCGGGATGATGAGAAGGTGTTCGCTTAGAAATTTTTTCAAACCCTGCTCGAGCGCGTGGAATATTTTCCCATTGCGCTTTTTTCTGATAGCTCTTAATTATTTTCTTGACTAGATAAAGTTTAAGATTCAGCATGTTTTATTTTTATGCAGCCTTTGCCAATTTTTTGGAGATTGCTTTAGCAGATAATTTTTCCTTCAAATATGTTCCCAATTTCTTGTTAGCAGCCACACCTTCAGGTAATATCATCCAAAAGCCTTGCCATGCATGAAACAAATGCGGCCACACTTCCAGTCTTACATCTACTCCAGCTTTCTTTGCTTTTTTAGCAAAACGAGTAGCATCATCCAGCAATACTTCGCACTCTCCTACTTGAATGTAAATGGGTGGCAACCCTAGTAAATTTGCAAAAAGCGGTGATACCAAAGGGTTGGTTAAACTTGCATTGCCCGCATAATTTTTAGCCCAAAGTTTGATGCCATGATAAGGAACCATTGGGTCGATGTGATGATTCTTTTCGCATGATTTGCCAGATGCTGTCATATCTAACCAAGGCGATAATAATACTGCACTAGTGGGAAGTGGAATCTCATTATCGCGCAAATAAATTAAAGTGCTCGCTACCAAATTAGCACCTGCTGACTCACCCCCAAACACAATATTTTCTGGTAAATATTTTTTGCGGAGCAGATATTTGTAAGCAGCCACGGCATCTTCTAGTTGCGATGGATACTGATGTTCAGGCGCCAATCTGTAATCTATAGATACTGCCTTTACTTGGGCATAAGTGGCTATCCACGATATAAGGGCACGATGTGTTTCCAAAGAACCTGTAGCAAACCCTCCTCCGTGAAAAAAAAGTAATACTTTATTCTTTGTACAATTTTCTGGCTCAATCCATTCGGCATCCATTGCTCCAATTTTAAAAGAAGTATACTTCACACCTTTCAATTTCCCTGGTAAAAAAATGGCCAATGTTTCAAATGCAACACGTGCCAACTGCGGATGAATAAAGGCATGTTGCCCTACCATTTTATAATAACGCAATGCGCTTTTTACAACTTTAAGTCTAAAATTCATAAGCTGCTTTTCTTATTTCTTTTCTAAATCTTCCCTTGTATATTCTACTATCATCAACACTTTCCATGCTAAAGAAATATTTCCTTGTTCTATTTCCTGCTTTGCTAAAAGGTGCATTTCCATTTCGAACAAATTAAAATCGTGGCCGTATTTACTTACCACTAGTTGAATTTCAGGAACATCTTTTGTCTCAAACAACTCTCTTTCTGTAGGGATGGAAACTGCTGCTGCCAATAGTCCTAAATCATTACCAGAAAGGAATTTAGAATGCCGAATCATTTCTGGTAATTGATCAAACCCCATTCCCAATTCATCTCCCATTTTAAACGATGGTACTGAAAAAATGTTTTCAACTCCTACAGTACACCAATTCTGTTTCCCCAAACGAGCGATATACTTCATCTTTAAAGGATCAATACTTCCTTCTTCATCTAAAACGGTGTCGTTAATGTGAATCATTACTACTTCACAAATAATCAAATTTCCAGCTCCTCCGTTTTGTCCAGTTTCTATTACTTGCTTTACCAAACATTCAAATTGCACAAAGCATTCTGCCACTCTTGGTGGTTTTACTTTTAAAGAACTAACAGCCGTTAGTCCCGATTTTACAAATTCATCTATCCCTTTAGGATACATGCCTGCAGCCAAATTCATTTGATTTAAGATATCATAATGGGCAATATTTACAACACATTCAGGTACTTCTAAAACATTGTCATGCGTATTTTTAGTAACACCTGTTCTTCCACTTCTGGCTGGAGAAAAAATCAAGGTGGGAGGATTAGAACCAAACACATTAAAAAAACTGAAAGGTGAAAGATTAGTGTTTCCTTCTTTGTCTATGGTAGAAACAAACGCAATGGGGCGAGGAGCAATAGCACTTAGTAAATGCTCATGCAATTTTTGCGGTGTTAAATCTTTAGGATCGAAATTCATTTTAAGAACATTAGTTAGCTGGTAAAATTTTTCCACTACAATCTCCAAAACCAATACGCACGCCATTTTTCTCCGCAAAGCCTCTTATAACAACCGTATCGTTATCTTGAATAAATTTTCGTTCGGTGCCATCGGGCAATGTAATAGGCTTTTTCCCTTGCCATGAAATTTCTAACATAGAACCGTACGAATCGGGAGTAGGTCCACTAATAGTTCCACTGGCATATAAATCACCCACCTTGGTGTTGCAGCCATTTACAGTATGGTGCGCTAATTGTTGCGACATGTTCCAATACATGTATTTAAAATTAGAATTACTCACAATTTTACCCGCTCCATTTTCTGGTTTTATTTCTACAGATAAATGGATGTCGTAATTTTTTTTGCCCTCGAATTGCAGGTACGGCAACACTTCGGGTTCTTGTTTAGGCGATTCTACTTTGAAAGGCTCTAATGCTTCTAAGGTAACAACCCAAGGTGAAATAGTAGAGCCAAAATTCTTTCCTAAGAAAGGACCCAGCGGCACATATTCCCATTTTTGAATATCGCGCGCACTCCAATCATTAAATAAAACCATTCCAAAAATATGTTCTTCCGCCTTTTCGGTAGTAACACTTTCACCCAACTCGGTTGATTTCCCTATGACAAAAGCCATTTCCAATTCAAAATCTAAAAGCTTGGAGGGGCCAAAGCTTGGAGCTACTGCATCGTCAGCTTTTGTTTGTCCTTTGGGTCTGCGAATAGGTGTTCCGGAAACCACAATAGATGATGCTCTTCCATGGTAACCCACGGGCAAGTGCAGCCAGTTTGGAAGCAATGCGTTTGCAGGATCGCGAAACATAACTCCTACATTTGTTGCATGTTCTCTGCTCGAATAGAAATCGGTGTAGTTGGGAATAAACAGGGGCATAAAAAGAGCGGCATCTGTTTGCCTCACCAGTGCGTTTTCTCGTAAGGAAGCATTGCTTTTCAATTCCTCATTTTCTTCATTCAGTAAATCTGAAATACGCTCGCGTACAGCATTAGTGGTGGGTTTGCCGAGTGCTATAAACCAATTGAGCATATTCTTAGAAAGCACACTTTTGTCAAATTCAATGGCATCAAAAAGCCCCGCTTTTGCTATTTCAGATAGGTCTAAAATTTGCTCTCCAATGGCTACACCTATTCTAGGGGTTTTGGTTTCGGTGGCAAAAATTCCGTAGGGTAAATTTTGAATCGGAAAATCAGAATCTTTAGGTACATCTATCCATGATTTTAAGTTTGGATTATTGGCTCTGCTCATTCGCTTTCTCTTTTATAAATTTATTGTAAAGTTATACATCAAAACTCCAATCGCTATCGCCAGTGCTATACTGCTGGCGGCTTTTGGCTTTTTCTATTTGTCTTTCAATTATTAAATCTGTCAAAACCTCTGCATAATTTAAGGACGAATTTTCCTCTAACATTTTCCGAACTTTTCCTTCGTTCACATCTATTCTGTATAAAATCCACATCAACTTTTCTACATCTTTTTCCAATAATTCTTCTATTCGTTGCAATAAAATTTTGCGCATTTCAGCAAAGCGCCCATCATCGTTTATTGCTTTGGGCAAAAAACTTTCATCTATTTCAAAAGAATCAAAAATTTGTTTTTCGATGTTCATGTGATGAAGATAAAATGATTTTTCAATTGACTGCCGAAGAAGAATGAACACCCATTCCAAACAAAGCAAAATCATATTTCACAGGGTCTTTGACATCAAAAGATTGGAGATTTTCAGTTAATTCTAAAACAGTTTCCCAATCCGTTTGGGCTCTATGTATTAAGCCTAAATTTCGCGCTACTCTATCTACATGCACATCGAGCGGAATCAATAGCTGTGAGGGTTTTATATTAGACCAAATTCCAAAATCTACGCCACTTTTATCTTTCCGCACCATCCATCTTAAAAACATATTGATGCGCTTACAGGTCGACTTTCGAATGGGAGTAGCCACGTGTTTTTTAGTGCGATGTGGAAAATCTTCTAACGAAAAAAACAACTCATGAAAACCAGCAATGGCATTTTCTGTAGTAGCTGCTTTCTTATTTAGGTGTTGTGAAAAAGCAGTTTCAAGAGATTCGTTTTTACTGTAGTAGTTTTTAAAAAACTCAATAAAGTAAAGCGTATCGGTAGCGTTAAAAGTGCGATGCTTAAAATCTAAAAAGCATTTTAAGTCTTTCTCTTTATGGTTCAAAATAAAATCATGTGGCGCATTATCCATCCACTGCATAAGTCTGGAAGCATTGGTGATAATAGTTTTGCGCTGACCCCATGCTATTGTAGCAGCAAAGAAAGCAGCTATCTCTATATCTTGTTTTTTAGAAAACTGATGAGGAATAGAAATAGGGTCGGCAGTGATAAAAGAAAGCTGATTGTATTCCTGATATTTTCTCTCTAATAACTCAAAGACGAAATTCTTGCTCTTCCTGTAAAGTTGTTTGTGTTTAATGAATGTTGTCATCTTTGTGGAGATTACTTATCCTTTACACATCTTATGCTCCATCCGTTTAAAAGTCCAAGCGGTACTCGTCTAACAATTGCCTTGTCATAATCTAAGCCTCGTCCCCATAGACCGCCTGTTGTTGAATCAATGGTTGTTGAAATATAATCTACGTAACCGTTTATGTTTGCCGAAATAGAACCATTATTATAAATAGTGCCAGCGGGAACTGCAGAAAAATTTGTTTTGTTAGTTCCAGTGTTTGTAGGTTGCCAATGGGTGGTTCCTTTTTCTTTTAAGTCATCACCAGTCAAAGAATTGGCTGAAAGAAAATTTGTCAACTCAGTCCATTCAGCGTCTGAAGGAATATGCCAACCAGTTGGACTGATGCCTTGAACATTGCTTGGGTTTGAACTGCTACTTGCGTGTCCGTTCATAGCTATTGCCCAAAGATAAAGCCTACCGTAAGTTTGTGCATAGGTAGTGCTATCGTTATTGTAATACCAAGAGTTAGGTGCGTTATAGTTTAAGTCCTCTGCCATCCACCATTGATTGCCAATCTGGATTGTCTTATAAATTTTCCCATCTCTAATGTCAGTCAAAGTACCTGTTGTAAAAGCCGATATTTGTTTTTCTTTCTTACAACTTGATATTACGAAAATTAAAAGTAGAACTGCAAGTAGTTTATTCATATAGTCTATTTCTTTTTTTTGTAAAATAAATATTCGTAAAACAAGCTATTATACTTCCATATTATCCCAATGCTTGCTTCAAATCCTCTATCAAATCTTCCACATCTTCTACCCCCACCGAAAGACGTAATAAATTATCTACCACACCTACTCTTTCCCGTTCTTCTTTAGGGATGGAAGCATGTGTCATGGTAGCAGGATGATTCACCAATGACTCCACACCACCCAGCGATTCTGCCAAAGAGAACACTTGAAAAGAAGATGCAATTCTAAATGTATCTTCCAAATCCGAACCTTTCAAAACAATAGAAATCATACCACCAAAGTCGCGCATTTGTTTCTTAGCAATAGCATGATTAGGATGGTCCTCAAAACCTGGCCAATAAATCTTTTCAATCCTTGGATGTGTCTTTAAAAATTCGGCAATCTTTCTTCCATTATAACAATGTCTTTCCATTCTCAGATGCAATGTTTTGACACCACGCAATACTAAAAATGAATCCATCGGTCCAGGATTCGCACCGCAAGAATTTAAAATAAAATATAAATCTCCATGAAGTTTATCATCGTTCATCATCAATGCACCCATCACTACATCGCTGTGCCCACCTAAGTATTTGGTTACAGAGTGCATCACTATATCAGCCCCCAGTGCCAATGGGTTTTGTAGATAAGGTGAAGCGAAAGTATTATCCACCGCCAGTAAGATGTTATGCTCTTTAGCAATTCTTGAACAGGCTTCTATGTCTACTATCTGCATGGTAGGATTGGTGGGCGTTTCCAGCCATATCAATTTTGTTCTTTCGTTTACATATTGCTTGATATTATTGGCATCTGTTAGATTGATAAAGTGAAATTTGATACCATATTTTGCATAAATCTTAGTGAACATACGATAGCTACCACCATATAAATCATCGCCTGTAATTACTTCATCACCTGGCGAAAGTAGCTTTATCACAGCATCTTCAGCCCCCATGCCAGAAGAAAAACAGATACAATGTTTTGCATCTTCCAATGCCGCTAAGTTTTTTTCTAAAGCCGAGCGAGTAGGATTTTTTCCTCTTGCATAGCCATAACCTTTGTTTTTTCCGGGCGACTCTTGTACATAAGTAGAGGTTTGATAAATAGGAGTCATAATAGCTCCTGTAGTTGGGTCCGGCTCTGCCCCTGCGTGAATTGCTTTTGTTCCGAATTTCATTTTATAGTATTAAGTAGTTAGTATTGGGTATTAAGATAGGAATCAAAACTAATAAAATGAATCGTTTCCAAAACAAAGTCGTCATCATTACTGGCGCAGCCAGCGGAATAGGAAAGGTAGCCGCTCTAAAATTCGCTAAAGAGAATGCTACCGTTATCATTTGGGATTACAATGAAGTGGGCGCTAAAAAAGTTGCTGATGAAATTATTATTAGTGGTGGCAAAGCATCTTTCCAAAAAGTAAATACCAAAAATTTTGATGAAGTGAAACTAGCTGCCAATAGCGCTTTTCAAGAGTTTGGAAAAATAGATTTGCTTATCAATAATGCGGGAATTACGCGCGATGCATCACTCCAAAAAATGACAACTGAGCTATGGCAAGAAGTAATAGATGTAAATCTTACAGGTGTCTTTAATTGCACTAAAGCAGTGTCACCTTTTATGATAGAAAATAAATTTGGGCGCATCATCAATACCTCCTCTGTCGTAGCGCTGTATGGCAATTTTGGTCAGTCCAATTATGTGGCTTCCAAAAGCGGTTTGATAGGATTGACTAAGGTATGGGCTCGTGAGTTGGGCAAATACAACATTACTGTAAATGCAGTAGCACCAGGCTTTATAGCCACCGAAATGATAGATACCATTCCAGAAAAAATCATCGAGCAATTTAAAGCTCGCTCTCCGCTACAACGAATGGGAACTCCCGAAGACATTGCAAACGCCTATTTGTTTTTAGCATCTGAGGATGCCTCCTATATTACAGGAACGTTACTCAGTGTAGATGGTGGGTTGACAGTTTGATTTTACACTACCAAATCAAGGAAACTTTTCCCATAGATTTTCTTCCTTCCAAAAATTCATGCGCTGCTGCAAATTCGTTCACAGGAAAAACTTTCCCTGCTAAGGGTTTAAATATTCCTTGCTCGGTAAGTACCACCACATTTTCCAAACAACGCTTCAATACTTCTGGTTTATTATCGGCAATGCGAAGCATATTTACACCTATAATAGCAGTAGAGGTCATCATAAATTCAGCTGGATGATAAATACCAAAACCCAAGCCTGCCTTTAATTTTCCGAACACATTTTTATCGGTCATATCTGCTGCCCCATAACAAACTATTCTACCACCAGATGCCAACGACTTTATTCCACGCTTCACAGAATTACCGCCCACTGCATCAAAAATTACATCTACTCCTTTTCCTCCCGTTTCCTTTTTGATGACCTCGGCAAAATCTGTTTCGTTGTAATTAATAGGATGATGAACACCACACTCTTTTAAATATTGCAATTTAGCAGCAGAGCCCGCTGTTCCAAAAATTTCACAGCCTTTATATTTTGCATACTGAACCAAAGCGGTACCCACTCCTCCTGCAGCCGATTGAATGAGCACTTTATCGCCTTTGTGTAACTGTACCATTTCTGCTGCCGCAAAATAAGCAGTACAATATTGTGTGGTAAGTGCTGTGGCTTCTCCCAAAGGCATAGAGGAAGGAATTTTTACAGCCCCTCTTGTATCTACAATTGCAAATTCTGCATAGCCTCCAAAACGAGTCATAGCCGTAACTCTATCTCCTACTACAAAATCGGTGACACCTTCTCCTAGAGCCGCCACTTCCCCTACTACATCATAACCTAAAACACACGGAATTTTAGGAGCATCTTGATACATACCTTTGCGTGCCATTACATCTGCAAAATTCAAACCAGAGGCTTGAACTTTTACTAAAATTTCTCCCGCTTTAGGAGAGGGCTTTTCCCATTCTTTTAGTTCAAATGCTTCTGAAGCATTTCCCGTTTTTGTTAATACAATTGCTTGCATAAATTATGTTTGAAATGTGAATGAATTGGCTTTATATTTATTGTTGAACAAAAAACCTAAAATGGCAGCCATTAAACTTAGTAAAATTAGTACCAAAGCACCGAAAAAGCTGCACAAAGAAACTATTAAAAAAGAAACCGAAAAATTAAAAATTCGCATAGGAGAGTTGCAGAATATTTTGTATGCCGAAGGAAAGCACTCTGTACTAGTAGTTTTGCAAGGGCTAGATGCCTCTGGAAAAGATGGTGCTATCAAAAATGTTTTTGATGCTGTAAATCCTTTGGGTTGTAGAGTTTTCCCTTTTAAAAAACCTACAGAGGAAGAAATGAAACACGACTTTTTATGGCGCATTCATAAATGCACTCCAGAGCGGGGAATGATTCACATTTTCGGTAGGTCTCATTATGAAGATGTACTCATTCAACGCGTACACAATTGGATAGATGAAAAAACCGTAAAACAACGATTTGTACACATCAATAATTTCGAGAAGCTTTTAATAGAAAGCGGAACCGTGGTGCTGAAATTTTACCTGCATATTTCTCCTGAGGTACAGCTAAAAAGATTAAAAGAACGCACCACCGATCCTACTAAAAACTGGAAGTATAATGTGGCCGATATGGAAGAGCGAAAATTCTGGAAAGATTACAGAGATGCTTATGAAGCGGTATTTGAAAATTGTCAAGAAGCCGCAGACTGGCACATTATTCCTTCCGATCAAAACTGGATTAAAGAATATTTAATTTCAAAAAAAATTGTAGAAGTTTTAGAGTCCCTTAAGTTAACCTTTCCTGCGATAAGCAATGAAACAAAATAAGGTTCAAATTTTTCATAAAAAACAATCGCAAAATTATGTCAATTAGTACAGCAGATTTAAGTGATAATCACCCAGAAAAAGTTCGGGCAGCGGCTCCTTTATTTGGAGACTTTGGAGGTAATAAAAATTTCTTCGGAGAAATTGTTACCCTTAAAATTTTCGAGGATAATTCCTTCGTTAGAAAGGCCCTAGAAACAGACGGAAAAAATAAAGTTTTAGTAGTAGATGGCGGAGGCTCTATGCGCTGTGCATTGCTGGGTGATTTGTTAGCTGCTCTGGCGGTAAAAAACAATTGGGAAGGAATTGTGATAAACGGTTGTATTCGTGATTCGGTAGCTATATCAAAACTACCTCTTGGTGTAAAAGCTCTTGGAAAACATCCCTTAAAAACAATTAAAAGAAATGAAGGGCAGGAAAACATTAGCGTAACATTTGCAGGAGTAGATTTTTTTCCTGGCTATTTTTTATATGCAGATGAAGATGGAATTTTAGTTACAGCAGAAAAGTTACAATAATCCTATTATATTTAATTTCTCTATAACATTATTTAGCTAAAACCTTCAAACCGAACATGAAACATTTTACGCTTATTTTATCCTTTACACTTCTTTTATGCTTGAGTGCTTTTGCTCAAACCAGAACCATTACTGGTAGAATTTTAGACCCTTCTACGAAAGAGGCTTTGATAGGTGCATCCGTAGTAATAAAAGGTTCTACTTCGGGGGTTACTACTGATGTAAACGGAAACTTTAGTTTACAGGTTCCAAACGATGCGAAAGCACTAACCATTTCTTATGTGGGTTACACGGCCAAAGATGTTCCCATTGGAGCGTCCAATGTGATAAATGTAAACTTAGAATCTTCTAGCATTGTTACCAGCGATGTAACGGTAACTTCTTCCAGAACTACCGAAACTATTAAGCAATCTGCAGTGCAAATAGAGAAGATGGGAACAAGAGAAATTAAGAACGCAGCATCTGGAGATTTCTATCAAAATATTTCCAATTTTAAAGGGGTAGATTTAGTAACTACTTCTTTTGGTTTTAAAGTTCTTAACCTAAGAGGTTTTAGCGGTACTAACTCAGGACGCTCGTTGCAATTAATAGATGGTATAGATAATCAAGCTCCAGGTTTAAATTTTCCTTTAGGAAACTTGGTGGGAATAAATGATTTAGACTTGAACAGTGTAGAAGTAATTTCTGGGCCAGCATCAGCTCTTTATGGAGCTAATGCGATGCAAGGGGTTATTAATATGACTTCAAAAAGTGCATTTGATGTTCAAGGTCTTGCTTTACAAATTAAAGGGGGCGGAACAACTGTTCCTGCTGGATATGTAGAAGCACAGTTCAGATATGCGCAGGCTTTTGGCAAAAAGAAAAACTGGGCTTTTAAATTGACGGGCTCTTATATGCAAACAAAAGATTGGGCTGCAGAAGACGACAGTTTCAATAGATACGGAAACATAAGAACCACACAGGATGTAACTTTTATTCTTAGAAAAAAAGCTTTGCAAGATGTGGGTCCTAACTTCACACAAGATTCAAAAGACAAACTCATTCGGTTAAATAACTGGCTCGATTTTAACCCGATTGCTAATCCTAAAAATTTAGATATTCAGGCACCGGGTTATATGGAATCGCAAATGACCAATTACAAAACCTACAGTTTAAAAATAGCAGGTGAATTTCACTATAAAATAACCAACGATATTGACCTCTCATACACCGGTAAATTTGGTATGGGAAATGCCGTTTATCAATCAGTAAGCCGCTATCAATTAAAAGACATTATTTTTCACCAACACAAAATCGAATTAAAGGGTAAAAACTTTGTGGTAAGAGGATATGTTTCTGCAGATGATGCTGGTAACTCTTACGATATAAGAAGAACCGCTCAATACATTTCTAGAGCTTCTGTTACCGACTACATTACTAATTTCAACACTTCTTATTTTGATTCTTTAAGAGTTTACACAGATGGTTTCAATGCCGATAATGAAGCTAGAAATTGGATGGCCGATTCTGCTAAAAGAGTGGCTATAAAATATGCCGATGCTACAGGATGGCAGGCAGGAGGCTCCCCTAAATTTGACTCTTTGTATAAAGTAATTACTTCCGACCCCAGAGGTAAATTAGGCACTAAATTTATTGACCATTCTGCACTTTACCATCTAGAAGCTCAATGGAATTTCTTGAACAAAAAACACATAGATATGATAGGCGGGGGAAGTTACCGTGCTTACATACCTGCATCACAAGGAACTATTTTTGCAGACAGTTTAATAGACAAAGGTGATACACTAGCAAACGGCTATCCGAATCCAAAAGGAAGATATGCTAAAATTGTGGTACAAGAATACGGTGCTTATTTACAAGCTACGGTAAAACTTTGGAAAGACCACATCCGCCTTTTAGGAACTATGCGGGTAGATAAAAACACCAATTACCCCGTGCGTGTTTCACCTAGAGGTGCCATTGTTGCTAAGTTTGGCGACCATACCATTCGTGTGGGAGTTTCTACGGCCTTTAAAAGCCCTACCCTACAAGAACAATATCTCAACCTAGATTTGGGTGTAATTCAGCTAATAGGAAACAAAGATGGACAAAAGAATCTATACACCTACAATTCTGTTTTAGATGCCAAAGAATATTACGAGAACAATACCTCCGACCCGTATAATAAAGAAGTAGCTGCTAAAATGCTTGTAAAAACAGAATTGGCTCCTCTAAAACCAGAACAAGTTACCTCTATCGATTTTGGTTACCGTGGTGACTTTTTCCAAAAGAAATTAAGCATCGATATTGCCGGATATTACAGCTGGTATAAAAACTTTATCGGCTTTACCAGAGTAGTAAGACCTCAGGGAGGAATAGCTGGAGAAGCTTCTGGAGAAACCGATGTCATTGCTTCTATAGTACAACCTACCACAAAATATTATACCCTTTATCAAATCTATGTAAACTCTAATAATATAGTGCCAGCATGGGGTGCATCTATCAGTGCTAGCTACTATGTAGGAAAGGGAATAGCTCCTTACATCAACTATACTTATGCCGATTTAAAAGAGTCGAGTCTTTCTGGAACAGGAGCTACGGTGCTTTCTGGTTTCAATGCTCCTCGTCACAAATTTAACTTGGGCGTAATAGGTACTAAAGTCTATAAAGGCTTAGGATTCTCAGCTAACTTTAAATGGGTTAATAGCTATTTCTGGCAAAGTTCTTTTGCCGATGCAAAAGTGCCTTCTTTCCATACTTTAGATTTACAGATTAGCTATGAATTAGAAAAATATTATTCTACTATTCGTGTAGGAGGTTCTAATATTTACAACAACAAACACATAGAAGCAGCTGGTTCTCCTAAGATAGGCGCTTTGTATTATGTATCATGGACATTTGATTTTAATAAATTCAAATTCATGCAAAAATAATTGGTGGAAATTTAAACATAAAAAGGTGGGCATAAGCTCACCTTTTTTATTTGCAGAAAAGTGAACCCTTTATTAGAATCTAATATCTTTGCCGCATGGTTGTCCTTTTTGGAAAAACACTTAGCAGTAGCAATGTAATTTTCGTTAGAGAAATTTTAGACTATCTCCACAGAGTAGGATTGAAATTTGTATTAGAAGAAAACTATGCCCAACTGCTGCGCGATCAACACAAAATTGAAATTACCTCCCCCACTTTTAAAAACTATAACGAAGTAAAAGACCAGGCAGAAGTAGTTTTTAGCTTAGGTGGCGATGGCACCATTCTAGAAGCCATTACCTTTATTAAAGAAGCCGAAACACCTATTCTAGGTATTAATTTTGGCAGACTGGGTTTCCTCGCCAATGTGGGCAAAGACCAAATTCACCAAGCTATTGATATTGTATCGCGCGGAAAATATTTGATTGATAAGCGCTCCCTTTTAGAGTTAAATTGTAACCAACCCGTTTTTGGCGATTTCAATTTCGCACTCAATGAAATGACCATTCAGCGAAAAGACCAATCGAGCATGATTACCGTTCATACTTACTTAAATGGCGAGCTGCTGAACTCCTATTGGGCAGATGGTTTGATTGTGGCCACCCCTACGGGTTCTACAGGCTATTCGCTCAGTTGCGGGGGACCTATTATTTACCCCAGTTCCACCAATTTTGTAATTACTCCGGTAGCCCCTCATAACCTTAATGTGCGGCCTATTATTGTATCGGACGATGTGGTACTTTCCTTTGAAGTTACGGGTAGAGGCGATAGCTTTTTGTGTACACTCGATTCCCGTTTCGAACGAATAGATTCTACTTTTCAATTGGCTATAAAAAAAGCTCCTTTCAGTGCCAATCTTGTGCGCCTAACCGATATGAATTTCATCTCCTCTCTAAAAAACAAATTGAACTGGGGAACAGATATGCGGAATTAAGTACTCCGCTTCCCCACAAAATAAACACCTGCTAAAATCAACAACATTCCGAGTAACTGAACAAAATTAAGGGTTTCGCCATCTGCCAATCCCCAGCTAAGAGCCACTATCGGAATTAAATAAGTAACTGACGCTGCCATAAGCGCATCCGTACGCTGTACAAGTTTATAAAACAACAGCCACGCTATTACGGTTCCAAACAATGCCAAAAAACAAACACACGAAAAAGAAAAAAGAGCTCCTTCTGCGTGTTGCATTTTAAAAACAAAATCAGTAGAAAACAAAACTAGCATGGCTGGAATACCCATCACACTCATGGCTATAGCCGTTACATGCAGGGCATTGGTAGCGGGGAAAAAACGCTTCACAAAATTAGAGTTTAACCCATAGCAAAAGGTAGCCAATACAGGAAGGGAGGCATAAAATAAATCTGCTTTAAAATTCACATCCTTCTTGCCCAAAACCAAAACCAAAGCACCCATAAAACCAATTAAAACGCCCAGCATTTTAGTGCGCGTAACCGCCACCCCAAAAAGCAACAAACCTGTAAGTACCGTAAACAGCGGAGAAAGAGAATTAATAATACCACTTACAGAGCTGCTAATATGGACCATAGCAAAAGCAAACAAAAAAGCAGGGAAACCCGTACCAAACAAACCCACAAAAAGGATGTAAGGATACTTTTCTTTAGGAATGCTTTTTAATGCTGAAAACAAGAAAGGAATACATGCCAAAAAGGAAAGTGAAATGCGCAAACTCGCCATTTCCACGGGGCTAAAAACGATCAAAGATTTTTTGATGAGAATATACGAACTACCCCAAATGAGCGTAAGCCCACCAAGTAATAACCAATTCTGCAAATTGTTTTTCTCTGATGAAACCATTTCCTAATAAGACTTTAAGACGGACTATTAATTTTATCCATCAGTCTGTCCTTCAGTTCATCAATATTATAATACGAAGCCGCAGAAATAAAAAGATAGTCTAGCTTTTCCTTTTTAGGCAATTTCTTTTTCAATTCTTTTTCTACCATTTCACGCGTTTCTTCATCTACCATATCGCATTTGGTAATGGCTAGTATTCGCTCTTTCTGCAATAATTCTGGATTATACAATTTCAATTCTTTTAGCAAGATTTTGTATTGACCCATTATATCATCACTATCAATAGGTACCATAAAAAGCAGACAGGCATTGCGTTCTATATGCCGCAAGAACCGAATTCCCAAGCCTTTTCCTTCGTGAGCTCCTTCTATAATTCCAGGTATATCTGCCATTACAAAAGATTGCCCCCCTCTATAATCCACTATTCCCAAATTGGGAACCAAAGTAGTAAATGGGTAGTCCGCTATTTCTGGTTTAGCAGCAGATACAGCTGCCAATAAAGTAGATTTTCCTGCATTGGGGAAGCCTACCAAACCTACATCAGCCAGTACTTTCAGCTCTAGCACTATCCAATCTTCTTTACTTGTAATACCCGGTTGAGCATAAGTAGGAGCTTGATTGGTAGAGGTTTTAAAGTTGGTATTGCCTAAACCACCCATACCCCCTTCCATTAAAATAAACTCTTGCCCTTCTTCATTTATTTCACACAACTGTTCACCCGTCTCAAAATTTTTAGCTACGGTGCCCAGTGGCACTTCCAGTATCTCATCTTTTCCGCTTTTACCCGAGCGTTGTGAACCTTCCCCTCTAGCCCCATCTTCCGCCATAATATGCTTGCGATATTTAAGGTGCAGTAGTGTCCAAAGTTGCTTATTGCCTCTCAATATCACGTGCCCTCCCCTGCCTCCATCGCCTCCATCGGGTCCTCCTTTGGGTATAAATTTTTCTCTGCGGAAATGCGATGAACCAGGCCCACCCTTGCCCGATTTACAATGAATTTTTACGTAATCAATAAAATTTTCCATGAATTTTTCTCCTCTGTGCTTTTTCTCTAAGGGGACGAAGATACTATTTCTAAAAGAGAAGTAATTTAAAGTGTTGGAAGCTTTGCTTCTTAGCGTTTCATTTTCTAAAAAAGAAATTGCCTTTATCGGAATAGCTAGAAATCAAACTGGCAAAATTGCTTAATTCATTTCTATGCCATCCAATTCTTTACAAAGTGCTTGAAATATTTCTTCTATTTCACCTACTCCTGGTATGCCCACATACTTATTTTGCGCGGTATAAAAATCCTTCACAGGGGAAGTTTCTTGATTGTAAACATCTATTCGTTTTTGTATAACCGCAGGGTTTTGGTCATCAGGTCTGCCACTATCTTTCCCTCTTAAAAGCAAGCGCTTTTTTAATTCTTCCTCAGGAACCTCCAGCGCCAACATTTTAGTAATAGTTGTGTTTTTAGAACTAAGAAAAATATCTAAAGCTACTGCCTGGGTAGAGGTTCTTGGAAACCCATCAAATATAAAACCAGTAGCTGCAGCTTGCTTATTTACCTCCGCTTCCAGCATGCTTATAGTCACCTCATCGGGAACCAACTGCCCTTTATCCATGTAGCTTTTGGCCAGCTTCCCTAGTTCAGTTTCGCCTTTAATATTTGCTCTAAAAATATCACCTGTAGACAAGTGTACTAAATTGTAACGAGCTACTAATTTAGCCGCTTGCGTTCCCTTTCCACTGCCCGGAGGACCAAATAATACAATGTTTTTCATACGAGGTAATTTTTATAAAGACGGCAAATATACAGATTGCATAAAAAAACCCGTGAAGTTTTTTCACGGGTTTTTGATATTATAATTAAAACAAATTTAATTTTTTATGAATTTCTTCACTACCATTCTAGAAGGATCCTTTAAATCTTTAACCGTAGCAAAATACAATCCCCCGTTATAGTTGGTTAAATTAATGTCAATATTATCATCAAAACGATGTGTTTCTATAGTTTGACCTAAAGAGTTTGAAATCACAACTTCGTACTCAGATGGCATATTCACATAAATATTAACTTGGCTTTGTGCAGGATTCGGGAATAATTTTGCATCAAAATTAAGTTTAGGTATTTCTTTAATTCCTACGTTAGTAGCAGCATCCAAAACTGGAAACTCAATACTAGTTGGATTTTCAGGAGAAAAATGTACCCTTTGAATAGCCACACGAGGCGACATTTCTACTCCATTATAAATGTAGGTTTGTCCATCGCCTGGGTTTCTTCTGAAAAATTCACCAGGGTTTAGAGGGAGATTAGGATTTACCTGATAGCGTGTAAAGTTAGAGCTACTAATTAAAACAACCACTTTATGTCCTTTACCCCAGCAGTAACCAATAGGAAGCATATTGAAATCATAGTTATAAATTTCGCCACTCGCTACATTCGTATATGGAATATGCTTGTCATCTTCTGATTCATCTAAATCGTTTATAGCTTTCACATAATCTCTAGCACGAGCATTACAGGCTCCTTCATTCACAAAATAGATTCTTCCATCAGGAAATTGATCTCCTATACGCACGTTCCAGTCGGTATCAGTAGAATCACCTGGTAAAGCACCAGCAGGATTCGTTTTTGCAAATAAATTAACTCGAGGATAGCCTAAGATAGTAAGGGAGTCTTTTATGGGCTCACTCGTAAATTTAATGACTCCTTCTCTATCCATAGTAAAGGGAGCATTGGTAGGATCGGTCCATTCCATTTGGCCTTGACTGGTTCGCTCTCCATTAGGAGATTTTACTATCATATTTGCTCCTCCGACTGTTAAAATAGGGTCATTAGGGTCGTGGATATACATTCTCGTTCCTTCATCAATTACAGGAGCAGTATGGTTAAATGAACCGTCTTGATGTAAAAACATTTTTCTATGTTTGATTTTATCAGTTACAGGAAACACATCTGATTCATACCAATAGTTACCGACTTTATCATTTCCAACAACACCTGCCAATTTATCTAAAGAATCGCTTGGCCCAGGAATGTACATTCTAAAAGTAGGTACGTTATGGAAATCCTTTTTAGGAATTCCCCCTGCTGGAATTGGGTCAGTAATATTTAAACCAGTTCCACCAGTTCCAAGTGTAAGCGGTAGCGGAACTATTGCATAAACATAATTCGTATCAGTAGGCCCACTTCTTAAAGCGTAGGTAACTTGCTCTAAAGAATCTAAACCAGCTAAGAAGTTCAACATTTTCTCAAATGGAATTACATAATCATAAGCCGGCACCCTAATTTGTTTTCCAAAACTAAAGTCTTGCCATCTAGTTCCTGCCTTAATAATAAATTTAGGTTCTCCTATAACTTTATCCGTATTGTAATTCAAATTATAACGAAACCAAGTAATAATATCAGAAGTTACTAGTTTGCCTAGGGGTAAGCCTGCAGCCACATCGATACCTCCAAGATCTATTTTTGTTATATCATTAACGTTGGAATTGTTAGTCCTATCGCCCGTAGTAGTACTACCTACAGTTTGGTGTGCCCAAGGACCAATCACTATTTTTTGTAAATTCTTAAAAGAATCTAAACCTAATGAACGTGTATAATTTAGCGTATTAATTTGACCACCAGTAAAAATATCCCACCATCCTGTTAAGTGAAAAACAGGAACCTGTAAATTTGTATATCGACTATAAGTAAGATTAGGTCTAGGAAGTTGAGTAGCACCATCCACTGATTCTCCTTGTGCATCTACTGGAGCAGCGCTTGCATCCATATCTGCACGACCTATAGAATTTGGATAAAACCCAGAAGGGCTCATTGGGTCGGTGGTATAGGATGGTTGTTTGTACCAAGGATAACGTACAGTACTAAAATGGTCAATAGAAATGTTAGCCGCTTCAAATTTGTTTTTCTGAGCAATACGCGTCACACGATTTACTGTGTAGGGTTGAGGTAAATTATAATCAGAGGACGAGTGAATCGTATTGTCTCTGAACCCAGGTCCTGAAGCCTCATCAGCTGCATTCAAATCATCGTCTGTCCCTGTAAAAATTTGACCCTTTAACCACCCTGTCACAATTCTATTTCTGAAAACACCACCGTTATACCCTGTAGAAAGATAATGCTCAATGGTAGCAACTATCGGGAACAAGCATTTTAATTCAGGAATGGAATCTAAAATACGATGTGCAGCCCCTAATTGTAATTGTGTATTTCCTAAAGCCGAGGCTCCAAACATTCCTATACTTCCATTATTCAATCTGGTATTGGTGTGTGGTAATCCTTTATAATAATTTGCTACTTCAGCTATTGTTTTAGCATCACCCCATTGAACAATATAAGCCGAGTCTATCTGTGCAATAGCTTTAATACTGTTGTATCCATCTTCATGTCTATTACTATGGCGAGGATCTGTGATAGGATATGCATCTAAAATGTGTCCGTTTAAAGGATGGTATCCGTTTTTATTCCAACTATCACTGTACATCGGGAAATAAACTCCTCCAGAAGAATATCTACCTCTCATATCTTGCAGCATATAATTGTAACCCATTATTGCTAAAATAGAACCAGCTGGGTCGTATTCATCAGGATTTCCTTTATTGTATGGAGTTCGGGTAAAAACTGTCGGTAACTGATATGGGTTTGGATTTGGTTGCCCATTCAAAGTATCATAGTATAAAAGTTGCGCACCTTTAGGAATAAATTCAATATTAGCTCCCAGCAAATTTACACTCAACGAATCACGTGTTCTGGCAACGTACATATCTGTAAAAAGTTTGGTTCCATCTGGCATTACCAATGGGATAGTGTACTTACTACAGAACTCCGAAAAATCATCTAATTGACCATTATTAGCTTTGCTTTGCGCATTCGAGGAAGAGTACAAAAATGTAATGGCAGAAAAAA
Organism: Chitinophagales bacterium; assembly: GCA_044228065.1. Taxonomy (GTDB): domain Bacteria; phylum Bacteroidota; class Bacteroidia; order Chitinophagales; family LD1; genus JBGAVP01. Next base: position 87,242 of record JBGAVP010000001.1, read on the forward strand.
GAAGGAAAAACTTTTTCATAAATGTGATTTTACAATTTAGAAAATGAATTTATGTAAAGTTTACATTAAATTCAAAATTAATAACCTAAAGAAAATCGTTTTGTTCGGAAAGTTGTGAAAGAGATGAATACTTTTGCTTCCTCAACCTTAAAAAACGAATCAAGAAAAGAGTTCAAGAAACACCATGATTGAAAATAAATTAATAAAAATTGAAAAGGCTGTATTGGTAGGTTTGGTTACCAAAACACAGACCGAAGAACAACTCTTTGAATACCTCTCTGAATTGGAATTTTTAGCACGTACAGCGGGTGCTCAAACTGTGAAAAGTTTTTGGCAAAAAATGCAAACACCAGACAATAAAACGTATGTAGGAAAAGGGAAGCTGGAAGAGATAGCTGCTTATGTGGAAGACAAGCAAATAGACTTGGTCCTTTTAGATGACGAAGTATCACCTTCTCAACAAAGAAATATAGAGGCAATTGTGAAATGTAAAGTGCTCGATAGAAGCATGCTCATACTCGATATTTTTGCACAACGCGCACAAACTGTGCAAGCAAAAACACAAGTGGAATTAGCACAAATGCAATACATGCTCCCTCGTCTGAAAGGCTTATGGACACACTTAGATAGGGTAAAAGGAGGGATAGGGATGAAAGGCGCAGGAGAGAAAGAAATAGAAACCGATAGACGGATTGCCGAGAAAAAAATATCGCTCTTAAAATTAAAATTAAAAGAGATAGATAAGCAAAATGAAACTCGCAGAAAAAATCGCGCTGAAATGATTCGAGTAGCATTGGTGGGTTACACTAATGTGGGCAAATCTACACTCATGAATTTACTGGCAAAAGAAACCATTTTAGCGGAAAATAAATTGTTCGCCACGCTCGACACTACGGTACGAAAAGTAGTGTTCAATGCCGTACCTTTTTTGCTCTCCGATACAGTAGGTTTTATCCGCAAATTACCGCATCACTTAGTGGAAAGTTTCAAGTCTACTTTAGATGAAACTTTAGAAGCAGATATTCTACTCCATGTGGTAGATATTTCGCACTCCGCTTTTCTAGACCAAATGAATGTAGTCAATCAAATTTTAGAAGAACTTGGGGCGCATACAAAACCCATGATTGTGGTCTTTAATAAAATGGATTTGTACGAGCAAAAAACCTTCGATGAATTTACCCCTTCGGAAGTGAAAAAATCACTGCTACAAGAGCTGCAAGATTCTTGGATGGCCAAGACCAAAGAGAATGCCATTTTTGTGTCGGCTACACAAAACAGAAATACTGCTGAACTTCGTCAACTTATCTTTGAAAAGGTAAAGCATCTATATAGGGAACGCTACCCTTACAAAGCAGGTTACTGGCAAGATTACACGCAGTTACAAAACCCTGAACCTGAAAAAAAAGTGGTGAAAAAGAAAGCGAAATAAAAATTGCTCTTTACGCAAACAAATTGTATTTCATAATACAATAAATAGCTCTGAAACCATCTCTCCAACCTATTTTCTTGCCTTCTTCATAGGTGCGACCGTAGTAAGAAATACCTACTTCGTAAATACGCACATTGGGATATCGCGACATTTTAGCAGTCACCTCTGGTTCAAATCCAAAACGAGTTTCTTTTAAATCTAAGGACTTTACAATATCGGCACGGAACAGCTTATAACAAGTTTCCATATCCGAAAGGTTCAAATTGGTAAACATATTAGAAGCAAAAGTCAACATCTTATTACCGATAGTATGCCAGAAAAACAAAATTCTATGAGGTCTTCCCCCTGCAAAACGAGAGCCGTATACCACATCTGCAAAACCATCTAAAATGGGCTTCAGTAAAATATTAAACTCCTGTGGGTCGTACTCTAAATCTGCATCTTGTATTACTATAAAATCACCCGTAGCTTCTTTAATTCCAGTATGCAAAGCCGCCCCTTTCCCTTTGTTCACCTCGTGTTTACGGTATTGTATATTTTGATCGGGATTGTTTTTTTGGTAGGTTAAAATGGCCTCTTCGGTGTTATCTTTAGAGCAGTCGTTTACTATGATTATTTCCTTTTCTACTCCCCCTATCAGCTTCACTTCTTTTACTTTGTCTAAAATAAAATGGATTGTTTTCCCTTCGTTGTAGGCTGGAATAATAATAGAAAGTTTCATGACGATTTTTTTAAGATGGGCAAAAATAAGTTTTATGTTCAATAATCCATTATTTTTGAAAACTGATGAAATATTCTTCCAAACTAATAGCAGATGCTGTTGCTGAATTTTCGAAACTTCCAGGCATAGGAGAAAAAACTTCTCTCCGCTTAGTGTTGCACCTATTAAAGCAAGACAGTAATAAAGTTGTTCATTTTAGCGATACCATTAGCAAGATGCGAAATGAAATAAAGTTTTGTTCCACTTGTCATAATATTTCTGACCATGAGTTGTGCGATGTATGCAGCAACAATATGCGAGACCATTCCATTGTGTGTATTGTAGAAAGTATACGAGATGTTATTGCAATAGAAAACACCAATATCTTTAGAGGAACTTATCATGTTTTGGGTGGGCTAATTTCACCTATTGATGGAATAGGTCCTGATAAACTTAACATAGACTCTTTGGTTAAACGTGTGCAATCAGGAATAGTAAAAGAAGTAATTATGGCGCTTAGCACCACTATAGAAGGCGATACAACCATCTTTTATGTTTCTAAAAAACTAAAAGATTTTCCGGTCAAAATCACCTCTATAGCACGAGGTATCTCTTTTGGGGGCGAATTAGAATACACAGATGAATTGACCCTAGCACGTTCCATTGCTACCCGACTGCCCTATGAAAATGTTTTAGTGAAAAATAACTAACGCTTTGAAACTATCTGTCATCATCGTTAATTACAATGTTCAGTATTTTCTGGAGCAGTGTCTGCTTTCTGTAAATAAAGCCACACAAAGTATTTCTTCCGAAATTTTTGTGGTAGACAACAACTCTTCTGATGGCTCAGTAGAAATGGTGCGTGAGAAATTTCCTGCCGTAAAATTAATAGCCAATAAAGACAATCCTGGCTTTTCAAAAGCCAATAACCAAGCCATTTTGCAGGCTACTGGCGAATATGTTTTAATCCTAAACCCAGATACCGTAGTAGCAGAAGATACTTTTGAAATTTGCATTTCCTTCATGGAAAACCATACCGATGCGGGCGCATTGGGCGTAAAAATGGTAGATGGCAAAGGCGTATTTCTACCCGAGTCAAAAAGGGCACTGCCCACCCCAGAAGTAGCGTTCTATAAGACTTTTGGGTTAGCGACACTTTTCCCTAATTCTAAAAAATTTGGCAGATATCATTTGGGGTTTTTATCGAAAGATGAAAACCACGAAGTGGAAATTTTATCAGGGGCATTTATGTTTTTCAGAAAATCGGTGCTCGATACCATTGGCTGTTTTGATGAAACATTTTTCATGTATGGAGAAGATGTAGATTTGAGTTATCGGGTAATAAAATCTGGCTACAAAAATTATTATGTGGCCGATACTACCATCCTACACTATAAAGGAGAATCTACCAAAAAGGGGAGCTTGAATTATGTGAAAGTCTTTTATCAAGCCATGATTATTTTTGCCAGAAAACATTTTGCAGCCAACCGTGCGAGTGCTTTTTCTTTACTCATAAATATGGCAGTTGTCTTTCGCGCCATCCTTACAGTTTTTATTAATTTGCTCTCTTCCTCTTATCTTGTTTTAGTAGATATGCTGTTGAGTTTTGCAGGGCTTTATTATATCATTTTGTTTTGGGCTAATAACATAAAAAACACCCCCACTTATTACCCCGTAACATTCCTGACAATAGTAGTTCCTTGCTATATTTTAATTTGGATAGGCTCTTCTTACCTCAGCAGTAGCTATGAAAAGCCATTTCGTGTTTCGCATATTTTCAGAGGCATTTTATTGGGGACAATTTTAATTTCTGCACTCTATGGCTTCTTGCCAGATGGGTGGCGTTTTTCCAGAGCCATTATTTTGTTTGGTGCTATTTGGACGGGAGTTGTCATGCTCTTCAATCGTTTACTACACAATGTGCTCCAACATCAAAAACTTTCTTTCGAGAATACCGATTCCCACCTTACACTTCTGGTAGGAAATAATACCGAACAAGAAAGAGCAAAAGTTATCCTTCAAACTGTTTCTCCTGAAAACGAAGTGCTGTGTTGTGTTTCTGCTCATGAAAACGTAGAGGAATTAAAAAAACAAACCACCCTTTTTAAAATTAATGAAGTAGTTTTTTGTGCCACTGACATTAGCTACAAAAATATAATAGCTCAAATTTTAGCTTTGGGAAATTCGCTAGATTACAAAATATTAAACCCGAACTCCACTTCGCTAATTGGAAGTAATTCAAAAAACAGTGCAGGTGATTTGTATGCCGAAGACATCAACTTAAACTTAAGTAAAACAATTGCCCTTCGGAAAAAGCGCCTGCTAGATATTTTTCTTTGTCTGCTTTTATTACCTGCGTTTCCATTACTTCTTTTCTTGGTGAAAAATTTTGGAAAATTTCTCACAAATTGGGTCGATGTTTTTGTAGGGGAAAAAACGTGGGTAGGTTATTTATTTGCTGATGACAACAGTGTAAAGAATTTACCTAAAATACCCACTGCTATTATTCGAGTAGCAGATGACGCAGGTTTACAAAATATTACATCAACAGATGCTCGAAAACTAAACGTGTTGTACGCCAAGCATTATACTTTATCACAAGATATTATACTATTTACAAAATGCTTTCGTCAGCTCGGTCAGTAACTATACTGCTGTTGTTTTCAGCTTTGCTAGGAGTTTTTTCAAACTCTATTTCCGCGCAGGTTTTGAGAAAAAAAGGAATCGTATCTTTTTTGATTTTACAAGAAATAAAAACACTCAAAAAGGCAAAGAAAAATTCCTTTGTCAAAGAAAAAAACAACTTAGTTTTTGAGACTACTTTACCAATTTCCACATCTTACCCTCTTGCTTTCATTCCAAAATTTGAAAGACCCAAAGGAGCTGTTTTTTGTAGAATGGAAGATGCCATAGAACAGCGCACCAAACTTTTTAAGTTGACGGTGGGGGTGAAATAATCACCTCCCAGCAGTAGCCACAGCCAAGACACTTAGCTTTACATGAGGCACTTGCAAAATAGCATGAGCGCAAGCTTCTAAGGTAGAACCTGTAGTGACTACATCATCTATTAGTAAAATACTTTTGCCTTCCATAGCGGTAGGATTTTTTACAGAAAAAATCCCTGCTACATTCTCCCAGCGTTCGTATTTCGATTTCTTGGTTTGTGAAATGTTTTCTTTCTCGCGTGTAACTACTTTACTGTTCCAAGGGATTTCGGTAACAGCAGCCAAACCCTCCGCTATAAAATCACATTGGTTGTAACCGCGTTGTTTTTCCTTTTTCCAATGTAGCGGTAGTGGCACCATCAAATCTATATTTTGAAAAATGCTGTTAGCCTTTTTTAATTCAAAACCCATTAACCTACCCAACTTCACACCTATTCTCCTTTTGTTTTTGTACTTCAATAAATGCATGAGGCTATGCACTTGATTGGTTTTATTTACATACAAAAACGCGGCTGCGTTTTCTAGCGGTAGTCTTCCCCAAAATCTTTGTGCTACAGGATTTTCAGCCTCTGTCAACTGATTTGTATGGGGTAAACTTTCTATACAATAAAAACACAAATCCTTTTCCGCCTTGGTCAAACTCTTTCTGCACAACAAGCAGTTGTTTGGAAAACCTAAATGGTAAACATCAGTAATATACTGTTGGATTTTTGGAAGCATATAGCTTCTTATTTCAACAATAATAATACCACATTTTCTATGTGTGTAGTTTGCGGAAACATATCTACAGGTTGCACTTTTTCTACCTTGTATTTTTCTGACAATAGTTGTAAGTCGCGGGCCTGAGTAGCAGCATTGCAGCTTACATACACTATTTTAGGGGCTGCCAATTCGAGCAAGGTGCGCACCACTGCTTCGTGCATTCCAGCGCGAGGTGGGTCTGTAATTACTACATCGGGCTTACCATTTTTTTCTATAAAATCGGGTTGTAAAACCATGCGCACATCTCCTGCATAAAAACTGCAATTCGTAACTCCATTTAGCTTTGCATTTTCTTTCGCATCTACTATGGCAGGTTCTATTTGCTCTATGCCCACCAAGCGTTTACAATCTGCTGAAACATAAATTCCAATACTTCCCACGCCCGTATATAAATCGTATACTACATCGTCCTTTTTCAATGCTGCAAAGGCTTTGGTAACATCGTACAATACCTTTGCTTGCTTAGAGTTGGTTTGGAAAAAAGATTTAGGTCCTATTTTAAATTTGTAATCGCCCAGCTGCTCCATAATGTAACCATTACCTTTAAAAACAATGGTTTCCAAATCATAAATAGTATCGTTTCGCTTCGGATTATACACATATTGCAGCGAAGTAATTTGCGGAAATTCCGAAGCAAGATGATTCATTAATGCCTTTATTTTTTCATTATCATTTTCAAAAAAACTAACCAATACCAACAGTTCCCCAGTAGAAGTAGTGCGAATCATCAGGTTTCGCAACATTCCTACTTGTGTTTTTAAATTGAAAAAAGTATAGTCGTTTTCTAGTGCAAACTTTTTTACAGAAAGCCGAATGGCATTCGATGGGTCTGCCTGCAAATGACACTGTTGAATATCCAACACTCCAGAAAAACTTTCTGGCACATGAAAGCCCAAACCGTTTCTGTTGAACTCGTCACCAGAGTTTATTTCCGCTTCAGTGAGCCACATTCTATCGGTAAAAGTATATTCCAATTTGTTCCGATAATAAAATGGTTGCGCACAACCCAGGATAGGTGCAATGCTTGGAATTTCTAATTTGCCAATACGCACCAATGCATCTTCCACCGTTTGCGTTTTAAATTTTAACTGTTGGCTATAATCTAAATGTTGCCATTTGCAACCGCCACACACTCCAAAGTGAGCGCAGGCAGGCGTTACCCGCAGAGAGGAGGGTGTTTTTAATTGCTTCACAATAGCTTCCGAAAACTTCTTCTTGCTTTTTCGAAGTTCAATATCTGCTACATCGCCTGGCACAGCCCCTTTTACAAAAATAACTTTGCCTTCTATACGAGCTATTCCCATGCCTTCTGAAGACATATCACTGATGCTCACATTTTCTATAACTACATTTGGTTTACGCTCTTTCATTGCCGTAAAAATAGAAGTATTCGTGAGATTTAACTTTTGTAAAATTCACTTCCTTTTGTGCTCTGTTAAATTTGATTAATTTCACGCCTCTATTTTAAGTAAACACTAATATTTGCGCTACTAAAAATTCAAATAAAATTATGATACAAAAGGCTTTATTCTTCGGTTTGTTATTCTCTACTACACAACTTTTTTCACAAGCTCCTAGCAAGACCGCTACCATTTTTACAGTGGCTGGTCAACCTGTTACCGTAGGGGAGTTTGAGTATGTTTACAACAAAAACAATGTCAATAACCAAGCCGACTACAGCGAAAAATCATTGACCGACTATCTAAATCTTTATGAAAACTTTCGGTTGAAAGTGAAAGAAGCAGAAGAGATAAAATTAGATACTTTATCTTCTTTGAAAAACGAATTAGAAGGCTACCGTAAGCAATTAGCAAAATCGTATTTGACTGACCGTGAAATCACAGAACAGTTGGTACAAGAGGCTTACAACCGCTCTTTACAAGAAGTAAACGCCAGTCATATTTTGGTAAAGTGTGATGAAAACGCCAATCCTGCAGATACTTTGTTAGCTTACAAAAAAGCAATTGAATTAAGAAAAAGAATCTTGAAAGGCGAGTCGTTTGAAAAGATTGCTCAAGAAAATTCAGATGACCCATCGGCTAAACAAAATAAAGGAGAAATTGGATACTTCACTGTTTTTCAAACAGTATATCCTTTTGAAACTGCCGCTTATACTGCCAAAGCAGGAGAGGTTTCTCAGCCCGTGCGCACTCAATTTGGTTACCACTTGGTAAAACTAAATTCTGCTCGTCCTGCTCAAGGAGAAATTCATGTGGCGCACATTCTCTTAAAATATCCTGAAAAAGTAACGGATGTAGAAAAAGGTGCTATCAAAAAAAGAATAGATTCCATTTATACTGAAATCAACAAAGGCACTTTAACTTTTGATGATGCGGTACTCGCATTTTCAGATGATAGAACTTCTAAAAACAAAAAAGGGGAATTGCAATGGTTTGGCACAGGTCGCATGGTACCTGAATTTGAGACCGCAGCTTTTGGTTTAAAAAAAGATGGAGAAATTTCTAAACCTACTTCTACAGCATACGGATGGCATATTATTAAACGCCTAGAACAAAGAAGTGTAGCGCCATTTAGTGAAGTGAAAAATGACTTTAAAAAGAAAGTAGAAAGAGATAGCCGCTCGGCTGTGGCTAAAACTAAATTAATAGAGCGCATCAAAAAGGACTACAGCTTTTCTGAAAATCCTCCTGCTCGTTTAAACTTTTATGCTGCCATAGATTCTTCTATTAGCAAAGGTGGCTTTAATGCTGATTCTTTAAAATACAACAAGGAATCTGTGATTTTTGTATTGGCCTCCAAGCTATATACTGCCCAAGATTTTGCTAAATACATAGAGAAAAACGGAAGAAGAAGAAACGATAAATCAAAAGAAGGTTTATTGAATGAATACTATGAAAACTTTGTAAATCAAAAGTGTTTAGACCAAGAAGAAAGCCAATTAGAAAATAAAAAACCTGAGTTTGCAAGCCTCATGCGCGAATACAGAGATGGTATTTTATTGTTTGAATTAACCGATAGAAAAGTTTGGAGCAATGCGGTGAAAGATACGGTGGGCTTACAAAAATTCCATGATGATAATAAAACTAAATACATGTGGGGTAATCGTGCCGATGTGCAAATTTACAATGCATCGGATGCTAAAATTGCCAATGCTGCCTACAAACTTGCTGGCAAAGGAAAAACACCCGCAGAGATTCAAAAGAAATTAAATGTAGCAAATGCAAAAAGTAAAGTGTCGGTATTAGAAGGTAAATATGAAAAAGGCCAGTACGATGTAGTAGATAAAATTGAATGGAAATCAGGACTTACAACTTTAAACAAATTAAACGACAGCAGTTATCAGTTTATCTTTGTAAAACAAATTGCTACTCCTGAACCTAAGTCTTTAAAAGAGGCGAAAGGATATGTGGTTTCTGATTATCAAGAATACCTTGAGAAAAAATGGTTGAGTGATTTAAGACAAAAATACCCCATTACTTTAAACAATGACGTATTCCGCGCATTGATAAAAAAATAATTCCTTGAAAAAACTGTTGCTACTTTTTTGCTTAGCTGCTGTACTTCCTGCCTGTAAGTTTTTCAAAAAGAAAAATGCAGCCAACGGAGAACAAGTGGTAGCAAGAGTAGGAGACGAATACCTTTACATGGCAGATTTATCTGCTATGCTGAAAGGAGCTAATGGCGATTCTTCTAAAATCATTAGTAGTTATGCCGATGCTTGGGTACGAAAAAAACTACTGCTTAAAAAAGCAGAGGAAAATGTGTCTTCAGATGAATTGGGTATTGATAGAAAAGTAGCCGACTACCGTGAATCGCTCATGCTTTATGAATACGAGAAAGAGCTTATCAATCAAAAATTAGATAAAGCTGTAAATGCACAAGAAGTAAGTGATTACTACGAAAAAAACAAAACCAATTTTGCGCTAGAAACGGATGTGTATCAAGTACAATACATAAAGCTAAAGCCAGATGCAGAAGATTTAAACAAGATGAGACCCCTCATTTTATCCCCTGGTACTGAAGACAGCAAATTAAAAATAGAGGGTTATTGCAAAGCCATTTCAAGAGAATATTCTTTAGCCGAAAACAATTGGTATGGTTTGGCTTCTCTTTTAAAATTATTGCCACTTACAGAGGAGGCCATCAATGCACTGCCGCTAGAAAAATTCAAAGAATTTAAAAGTGACAAAGAGGTCTTGTTTGTAAAGCTAGTGGCTGTAAAGCACAAAGGAGATGCCGCTCCACTAGATTTTATTAAAGACCAAATACGAGAGTTATTGATTAATAAGAAGAAGGTGATTTTGATACAACGGATTTATGATAAAATTTACGAGGATGGAAAAAAATCTGGAGCCTTTGAAATTTTAGTAAAATGAAAATAAATCTACTTCTCCCTTTTTTATTGCTGATTTTTTTAGCTCTTGGAGCATCAGCTCAAACCGAAAAGGGCAGTATGATTACTGGAACCAATGTAGGCATCAGCTACACTTCACAAGATAGCCTTCACAGTTTCGATATGAATTTCAATCCCAACTTTGGATATTTTGTGGCCAACAATTTTATGATGGGCATGTCAGTGGGAATAGGAATTACCTCCGATAACAAAGCCAAAAAACTCAAGAATCGCCTTTTTATCAATACCAGTTTTGCTCCTTTTGTGCGCTATTATTTTCTGAAAGAAAAATGGCGACCATTCCTTTATGCTCGCTTCGGATATTTTGGAACCACCCTTATCTCGAATGGAAACACAAGTAGCTCTGATGGACTTACTGGAGAGGGCGGTGTAGGCATTAATTATTTTTTTAATAAAAATGCTGCCTTTGAAGCTACCTTGGGCTACAGAGGTACACGCACCACAGGACAATCGCTTAATTCACGGTTTGGGTTAGGTTTGGGAGTACAACTTTTTTTCCATCCTAAGATTAAGCCACAGGATAGGAATAAGTATTGATTGCAATTTCTTACTTCTTCTGTTTCTTCAAAAACCCAGCACCTTGTTTGTTGAGGGTATTTATGTATTCTTTATCGTCTTTTTTGAAAACCAAATAGCCTGTAGTATCGCTACTAAAATACATATCACCCGTAAGAAATTCTCTGCCGTTTATTTGCCACATAATAAATCCTTCTTTGGGTAGAGATTCATTCTTCTTCGTTCCTTTCTGCTCTACAAAAGAAGAAAAGAGTTGTACGTTTCTTCCATTTAAAGACATGCTGCCTCCTACGGAATAAACCAAGTCTATCATATTACAAGAATCGCGGAGAGTTTTATAAAGATATGGCGGCAAACTATTATCAGCTATCATTCTTTTAACAGGCTGAATGCTGATGGCTTTGCCGTTAGAAGTGGCTACTACTCTTTGTGACGCTTGCTGCGCTGAAATATTCATCCACAAAAGGAAGGAGAAAAAAATGGAAAGGATTGTTTTCATAATAAGCAAATATAGCTTTTACAGACTTAGTATAAAAAACTGTGCCACGGTTTTTAGGCGTGGCACAATTATGATTTATTTCAACAAAAATTATTTCGCAACTGTGTCTGATGGGTAAGCAACAGTACCTTCAGCGTCTACAGAATCAGTAGCGGCTTCTTCTATAGCATGGCAACATTTCATATCTGCTGAACATTTCTCTTTACAAGAAGCTGCACCAGCAGTATTAGCATCTTTATGTAATAGCGGAGCCATCGTCAAACCAACTAAACACGTCAACTTAATCAAGATATTCATAGATGGTCCAGAAGTATCTTTGAATGGGTCCCCTACTGTATCACCTGTAACTGCTGCTTTGTGTGGCTCAGATTTTTTGTAGTAAGTCTGTCCATTAATCTCTACTCCCTTTTCAAACGATTTTTTAGCGTTATCCCAAGCACCACCTGCATTGTTTTGGAAGATAGCCCACAATACACCCGATACAGTAACACCGGCCATATAAGCTCCTAAAGCCTCTGCTTTCATTACTAAGCCTATCACAATAGGAGTAATGATAGTAATTGCACCCGGCAACATCATTTCGCGCAATGCCGCTTTGGTAGAAATTTCTACACACTTATCATATTCTGGTTTTCCAGTTCCTTCTAAAATTCCAGGAATTTCACGGAACTGACGTCTTACTTCTTCTACCATATCCATAGCTGCTTTTCCTACAGAGCTCATAGCCAAAGCCGAGAACACTACTGGAATCATAGCACCCACAAACAAAGCTGCTAATACATCTGCTTTGAAAATATTAATTCCATCTATTTCTGTAAATGTTACGTAAGCGGCAAACAAAGCCAAAGCCGTTAAAGCAGCAGAAGCAATCGCAAATCCTTTTCCGATAGCAGCTGTGGTGTTTCCTACAGAATCCAATACATCCGTTCTTCCTCTTACCTCTTCAGGCAATCCACTCATTTCTGCTATTCCTCCTGCGTTATCTGCAATCGGACCGAATGCATCTATTGCTAATTGCATTGCTGTATTTGCCATCATAGCGCAAGCTGAAATAGCTACTCCGTAAAATCCTGCAAAATAGTATGAACCCCAAATAGCCCCTGCGAATAATACAATCGGCATCCAAGTACTCATCATTCCTAAAGAAAGCCCTGCAATAATATTAGTAGCAGCACCTGTAGCAGATTGACGCACGACACTCATTACAGGTTTAGTACCTAATGCTGTGTAATATTCTGTAATCATAGAAATTAAAGTACCTACTGTTAAGCCTATAACAGTGGCTATAAACACACCATTGGTCGTAATTTCTCTATCGGCTTCGCCAAAAAATTCCATTTTAATAGAAGCTGGAAGCATCCATTTAATAAGGAAATAGGTAGAGATTAAAGTCAAGATAATAGAAATCCAATTTCCTAAGTTGAGTGCCTTTTGAACATCGCCCTTATCGTCACTTACTTTTACAAATAAAGAACCCACAATAGACCAAACTATTCCCAAGCCTGCAATAAGAATAGGCAACAAAATAGGTCCTATTCCTCCAAAGCCTACAAAACTATTTGGGTCGTGTTTAATCAAATAATTTCCTAGTACCATAGCTGCTAAAACGGTAGCTACATACGAACCAAATAAATCGGCTCCCATACCTGCTACGTCCCCTACGTTATCTCCTACGTTATCAGCAATAGTAGCTGGGTTACGTGGATCGTCTTCTGGAATTCCTGCTTCCACTTTTCCTACTAAGTCAGCGCCTACATCCGCTGCTTTGGTGTAAATACCACCACCTACACGAGCAAACAATGCAATAGATTCTGCTCCTAAAGAGAAACCAGCTAATACCTCTAATACTCTAGTCATGGCTTCCGAACCTCCGTTAGCCAAAGAGCCACCCATAAAAAACTGGAAGAAAAAGATGAACGATACGCTCAATCCTATCACCGCTAAACCAGCCACTCCCAATCCCATTACCGTACCTCCTGTAAAAGAAACTTGTAAGGCTTTAGCTAAAGACGTACGAGCTGCTTGTGTAGTTCTTACGTTTGCCTTAGTAGCTATACGCATTCCAATATTTCCTGCTATAGCAGAAAACAATGAACCCAAAACAAAAGCAGGAACTATTAACCAATGAGAAGTAGGCGATATCACTGAAAGCACTCCTAATAAAATGCCTGCCAATACTACAAACACCACTAAAATTCTATATTCTGCTTTCAAAAAAGCCATAGCACCATCTGAAATTGCCTTGGCTATTTCTGTCATTTTAGAATCACCTGCATCTTGTTTGTTTACCCAACTGGCTAAGTATGCCATATAGACAAGTGCCACCACACCAAATAAGGGAAGTACGTACAATAAATTTTCCATTCTTGTTTTTTTAATTAATAAAATATCGTTTAAAACGGGCGCAAAGATAGCCTTTTAGGGCAAAAATGGAAGGGAAAGTGAAAAAGGAGCGGAAATTGTAGAGAACTGGGGGCAGAAGATAGAAAATAGAAACAGCCCCTTACAAATGAAAAGGGCTGTTGTGTGTTGAAAAACTATTAAGGCTGTGATAACTAATCATGAAATTACAAAATTCTGAAAACCCAATAGCTTAGAATTTAATCACCCTACTATATTAAAAGCTATACCATTAATTTTTCTATTGCCATCTGGTCCGCTTACGTTTATTTCATCTATAAATATGGCATCTCCTTTCGAGATTTTTTTATCAATAATCTGCTTAATTCGTGAATCAAATTGATTGCCCGTAATAGCTACTTTAGAAATAGTCAAGTCTTTTTCGCGGTATACAAATTCAAAAGAAGTAACCCGAAAAGGAACCGAAAAATCAAAACCATCTACCTTAGCTATAATAGCCAGTCGCTCTCTCAGTTGTGCTTTGGTCACCCTGCCTCCAAACAGAAAACCATCAATGGAGGCATTGGGATTTGGAACCCTTTTTAGACGAAATTGCTGTTCCCCCATAGCCAACATTTTTCCTCCCACATTCGCACTCACTTGCACTTTTGCTTGACCAGGTGCGCTCACTTTAGCTATATAAGAACCATCTGCTTTTTTCACCAGTGTTCCTGCTCCATTAAATGCCGCCAACACATCCTTTTGCGCCACCCCTGGCACTGAAATATCTATGGGATTTTCAAGCCCTACATACAACACATTCATCATAGTAGGAGAAACGACTGCTGTCTTTGCTGCTACCTGATACTCGCCATCAAAGGGATAAAATTTATAGCCTCCCCCATCGGGGTTTTTAATACGAACCACACCCGTATATTTTCTTTCCCCTACTCCATTTCCAGGCATTTCTATTTTTCCTAAGCCATTCGATACATCTAGTTTTGTCGCATTCACAAGCGGTGGGGTTTCTGAAAGCGAAACAATTTCTGAGTACTGCCCTTTATCACCTTTCTTTACTGCTCTCGTAAATGTTCCTATAAATACATCGGGGTTTTGAGTAGAACTGTAAGCCGTAAGCATCACATTGGCTTTGTAAGCCAAGCCTTGCATAATATAGTTTGAGGGCGATGAAACCAAAGCTGCCAAACGGTCTACAGATACTCTGCCTTGGTCTATCTTTCCATACAAATGTTCTGCAATTTGACTTTCGGAAGTCAGCACATCGTTTTGGTATTTCGACAAAAGCGTAACCGCTGCTACCACGGGCACATTGTTGAACTTGGCATATTCCCAACTTTTTCCAGTCTTGCTTTCGTCTATATTTAAAGTAAGGGCATGGCTAATTTTAGAGCGTTCCGATTCCTCTACTAAAGCCAATAATTGTGTACGAGTTGCCAAAATTTTCTCTTTCAAATCCTTGCCATTCTGTTCGTTTTCCACAAACAAACGAGTAGCAATATCTATGTTGTCGTTCTTTTTTAGTTGACCCGTTTTTAGGTCTATGCCTCCTGCTTCTACTATCAATTGCTGTTTGTATTTTTCCAATAACTGATACAACTGCTCGCTCAGCGCTTTTGCTTGCAGGGCTTTGGTTTGATAAGGCGCTGTTTTGGTTTCATCTAGTTGCATTTGCTTATCAAAAGCAGCAAAAAGTGTAGCGTTTTTAGTTTCGAGCGAAACATTAGAAAGGCGAATGCCATCGTCTACTGTTTTAAAAGCATTGAGAACTTCTGCGGTTACATTCAGCGCCAAAAGTGCCGTGAGCACGAGGTACATCATGTTAATCATTTTTTGACGGGGACTTAAATTGTGGAGTGCCATACTGTAAAGTTTTAGGTTTATAAAAAACTTTACACTTACAACGGGCATGGGTATTAAAAAAACACAACAAAAAAACAATCCGCTTGAAAATCAAGAGGAAAAATTTATGCTTAATACTAAATAGAAATTAATTGCGTTTTGCTAGGTTAGATTGGTATAAGCTTTACTCAAACTCCACCAATACCTGACCCTTTTCCACAGCTTGTCCTTTTTCTACAGCTATCTTTTTTATAACGCCATCTCGAGGAGATTTGAGGGCATTTTCCATTTTCATGGCTTCTAAAATTAAAAGAATATCCCCTTTCTTAACCTCCGAGCCTACTGGCAAAAGCAGCTCGCGAATTAATCCCGGCATAGGTGCTTTAAAGTTGTTTATTTTGGTGGAAGTGGCTCCACTTATACCCATTTGCTGAAGCAGCAAATCGTATTTGTCTTTTATGCTCACATCATAGTCATTGCCATTTATATTGATGACCATTGTTTTCTCTTCATGGTTGATATTTACAACCGTGGCACGGTAAGAGCGGTTATCTTTTAAAATATGAAAACTATTTTCCTTTAACTGCAATAAATCCCACTCAAAGTCAACACCATTCAAAATGTTCTTGTCAATGGTAAACTCTTGCGTGTTATTGATGGTAGCTTTTATCATGATTTTGTTATCCAATTATTTACTAAGCACTATTTTTTTAACGGCTCTATTTCCTTGAGCTATCACCTCTACTGCATAAATTCCATTGGGTACTCCTCTCAAATCTAGAATAGTAGTGCCATTGCCAGCAGTAGTGCTCATAATGGTTTCACCTAATAAGTTTCTAACTTCTACTTTATTGTTGTCATTTAATCCAACAACTTTCAATCTAAAAATGCCTGCCGAAGGATTTGGAAAAACACTAAATTCTATTGCATTTTTTACAGTAGTAATGCTGGTATTCACTACTGGCAATTCAGCGCGTTGATTTTCTAAAACTCCTCGCATTAAATCTGCTTGTCCTCTGGTAAATAAATTCATACAAGTTTCTGCCGAATAATCCATGTAGTTTTCTATCATATCCGGCACATCTGCATTGTAGTGTGTTTCTACGCCAGTGCAAGTATTAGAAGTGGTATTACAATCAAAGTTTGACTGCGCATTGGCAAAGGGCGTATCGTCTATCCCATCGCTTTGCATACAATCGTTTGGTCCAAAAATTCCTCCATCGCCCCAGATATGTCGCAACCCAAGGTAGTGGCCTATTTCATGAGTAGCAGTTCTACCGCGAACCACTTGTGTGCCTCCGCCTTGAATGCTGAGTGGATTGGGATTGTTTCTACCAATAGTTCTGTAATCCAATACCACTCCTTCCCATCCCACTTTTGGTGCTTCTTGACCCAAAGGCCAGTTGGCTAAAGCTGCTGGAGGATATGCATAGCCTAACAATTGTCCTAAAAAAGAAGGGGCAATATTGATTATCCAAACATTTAGATTTCGTGAAGGGTCTGCTGCATCATCTCCACCAAACGCAGTTTCCTTTATCAAAGAATCCGGCAAAGCCGCAAAGCCAGTACTAAAGGTATTAGTAGTCTGCACTCTTATCACTTCTTTCAATTGAAATTGAATCATAGCATCGCCAGCTACAGAATCAAAAACAGGACGTGTATTTCCCGCATCGGGATTGGTTCTGCTGTAATCTTCATTCAGCACATCTATTTGCGATTGGATAATGCTATCATCTAAATTCTCCTTTGGATCTTTCCAAACGATATGAAAAACCACTGGAATAGTATACACTCCCCCAGAACGGTTTGCCTTATGATTTTGGGCGGTAGTAAACGCTTTATTTACCGCAGCTTTATAGCCAGGGTAACGTGTTTCTAAATGCTGCATTAGCAGTTCTTGCCCACAGAGCTTTTTAGTTGTTTGTGCTTGAAGAAACAGTGCCACAAAAAGGCATAAAATAGTAGTTGAAATTTTTCTCATGAATTACAATTAATGTGAGTAGGGGTATTATTTAAAGCTAAGGTAATTATTTATTGAAAAAAGCTTACTCAAATTCCTTAGCATACTCGTAAGCCTTTTTTTCTTTCCAATTGTGCCATGCTTTTGGGGCAACAAAGTTGAGTCCTTTATCTATAATAAAATGAGCCGCAAAATTAAACGCCCCTCTAGTACGTGTGCCCATATTACTTTGTGAGCGCATAGCCAGTCCAAAACTAAAATCTAAGTAATGCATATAATGCCAATAACGGGAAGGCATAAAAAGCGTTTCTCCATGCTTTAAAATAGTTTCGTAACCCTGAGCATGTTTTAATGCCGGAAATTTTTCGAAATCAAAACTGCGAGGATTGATAAGGCTTTTAACCGTAAACGGATGATGATATATTTTTTTAGATTCTTCTGGAGAAAACAAAACCACTCTTTTGTTTCCCACAAATTGGGTTAAAAAAACATTGGCGCAATCTATGTCATAATGCATGGTCACCTCGGCTCCTGCTCCACCAAAAAACATCAGCGGAAAACGAGTGAAAAATCCTTTCATAATTGTTGGAAATTGAAAGTCCTTTTTCAATTCAGGGGCTGGGTCAAAAATATCATAAAGAAACAAGCGCAAATCGGTATTCCCCTTTTCCGTAATTTCTATAAATTCTCCGAAAGGCATTTCTTTATCACTACTCATATAGCCCTTGCCAGGCTTAGAATAATTGCTACTAAAAACAGGGGCTTTTAAATGGCCGTAGTGTTGCTTGAAAAAAGTGGCATTCCATTTATCTAATGCCGCCCAATCTTTGGTAAGGTCGGTAAAGATGACAGGCTTATTCTTTTTCAAGTATTCCTCTTGAAATTCCTGCGGACTTAAACCGCTTCTCCGTTCTACTTCCTGCAGATGCATAATCTTAATAAAGCGCTAATTTAAAAGAAACAAATGAATTGTTCTATTTAGTAGCAATAGTAAGCTGTGTGTCACAAGCGTTTAATAGCAAGGAAATTAATAGATTGTTTTGTACAGATGCTTATTGCTTTGCTATTTTTTAGACTTCTAACATAAGTGCAGAAAACTACATCAAAAACTAATTCCCCATTTCGCTCATAAACTTCAAACGAATTAAGCGCATGTTTTCTGGCTCTATGTCATCGGCACTAAACTCATCACAAGCAGCATCTATAGAATCAGATTCGGTAGAGCGGAAATAATCAAACACATCTTTTAAAAGGTCTTCGTCATAAATATCAAGCAGGTAATAATCTATGTTCATTTTGGTACCCGAATGTACAATGCTTTCCAGTTCTGTAATCAACTCTGCTCTTTTGATACCAAGCGATTTGGCCAAATCATCTAAACTAATGCGCTTATCTATGGCTTGTATAATTTTAATTTTTTCGCCTGCTTTATTCGCTATGGATTTTAGTACAAAATCTTCTGGTCTGTCTATCTCATTCTCTTCTACATATTGTGCTATTAACTCTATGAATTTTTTACCATATCGATCGGCTTTCCCTTTACTTACTCCTGTGATATGTGAAAGTTCTTCGAGCGTAATAGGATATTTGGTGGCCATTTCCTCCAAAGACAAATCCTGAAAAATTACATACGGTGGTAGGTTGTTTAATTTACCCACTTTTCTGCGCAAATCTTTTAGCATTTCCAGCATGGCTGGGTCTACTACACTTCTACCACCGCCCCCATCTTCTACCACCACCTCGCTTCCATCTTCTTCATAGTTGTGATTGAGTGCCACTTCTACCTTGGTAGGTTTTTTAAGAAATGGCAAACTCCTATCAGTGAGTTTCAACACCCCATATTGCTCAATGTCTTTATCTATCAGCCCTATCATCATGGCATTGCGCAAAACAGAATTCCAATGATGCTCATCTTTATCGGCTCCTATTCCGAATACTTTTAACTTTTCGTATTTAAACTCACCCGATTCTCTTGTTTTCTTTCCCATTAAAAACTTAATCATAAAAGGCAAATCATGATTCTCTTTCACTGCTACAATTGCTTCTATGGCATTCTTTGTATCTTCCGTTACATCTATTTTTTCTTTCGGATTTCTACAGTTATCACACATATTATCACATTGGTCTTTGTGATAGGTTTCCCCAAAGTAGTGTAACAAAAACTTTCTTCTGCATTCCGCAGATTCAACATAGGCTACGGTTTCATTCACCAACTGCAATCCACGCTCTCGCTCAGCTACAGTCTTATCTCGCAATAGTTTTTCGAGTTTAGAAATATCTTTGTAACTAAAATAAACTACACAATCCCCTTCCATGCCATCGCGCCCAGCTCGCCCAGTTTCTTGATAATAATTTTCGAGCGATTTGGGTATATCGTAATGAATGACATAACGAATATCTGGCTTGTCTATACCCATGCCAAAGGCAATAGTAGCCACTATTACATCGGTGTCTTCCATCAAAAATGCATCTTGGGTTTTAGAGCGAATTTTATTGTCAATCCCCGCATGATAAGCAGATGCTTTGATGCCATTTGCCTTTAAAACCTGCGCTACATCATCTGCTGTTTTTCTATTGATTACATATACAATTCCCGATTTCCCAGCCCGTTGCTTTATGAATTGTACCATGTTTTTCATGGCAAGTTGGGGTGTTTTTTTGGGGCGTATTTCGTACAAAAGATTAGGCCTATTGAAAGAGGAAACGAAAATTTGTGGAGACCGAAGATCCAGCGTTTTCACTATATCGGTCTGTACCTTAGGAGTGGCAGTAGCTGTTAAAGCTATAATAGGAAAATCTCCATTAATAGCTTCTACAATTTCTCTAATTCTTCGGTATTCTGGTCGAAAATCGTGCCCCCACTCAGATATACAGTGCGCCTCATCTACCGCTATAAAAGATACCGGCACTTCCTTGAAAATATCTACCGTTTCTTGCTTGGTAAGCGTTTCAGGAGCCACATACAGCATTTTTGTTTTGCCTCCTTTTATATCGCTAATTACTTTGGTGCGCTCCGTTTTGGTTAAGGTAGAATTTAAAAAATGGGCGATGTCATCTTCTTTAGAGTAATTTCGAACCAAATCCACTTGGTTTTTCATTAGGGCTATAAGCGGTGAAATAATAATTGCCACTCCATCCATCATCATAGCGGGAAGTTGGTAACAGAGCGATTTGCCGCCACCAGTAGGCATTATTACAAAGGTGTCTTTCTTATCGAGTACACATTGAATGATTTTTTCCTGCTCTCCTTTGAACTTGTTAAATCCAAAATATTCTTGAAGCGCATCTTTAGGGGTTAAAATAGCTGTGGCCATATTCACTTATTTACTAATGTTACAGAAAGCGCTGCTGTTTTAGCTTAAAACAACTTTCTGTTTTTAATTCATCGAAATATAACAAAAAATGTTGGAACAACCACCCTATATAAATGGCAATTTCTGGAATGTTGATTTCTAAATTGATTCAGTAGCCATTATGTGTTTTTTAAGTGTTTCTTAAAAGATTCTTGTTCAATAAATAATAACCTCCTTGAAATACAATTGAATGTTTAATTTTGCGCCTTCTAAATTTTTTAACAATGAATAATGTGCATGTGGTAATTATGGCTGGAGGAATCGGTAGTCGTTTCTGGCCGCAAAGCCGCACCGCACTTCCCAAGCAGTTTTTAGATATTTTAAATACTGGAAAAACCCTTATTCAAATTACCTACGAGCGCTTTGCTGATGTTTGCCCAAAAGAAAATATTCATGTAGTTACATTTGAGGAATATGAGGCGCTGGTAAAGGAGCAGTTACCAGAACTTACAAACGAGCAAATATTAAAAGAACCAGTAAGAAGAAATACTGCTCCTTGTATAGCTTACGCCTGCGATAAAATTTATGCTCAGTTTCCCGAAGCCATCATAATAGTAGTACCCTCCGATCACCTTATTTTGAAAGAGGAAAAATTTTTAGAAACCCTGGCAAAATGCATAGAGTTTACTGAAAAAAACAATGCGCTAGTAACTCTAGGAATAAAGCCCACCAAGCCTTCTACGGGTTATGGTTACATTCAATACAATGACGAAAAAAAGGAGGGTGATTTCTTTAAAGTTAAAACCTTTGCCGAAAAACCTGATTTGGAAATTGCCAAAACTTTCTTGAAAAGCGGTGACTTTTTGTGGAACTCTGGCATGTTTGTTTGGAAGGCAAAAGCCATTATTGAGGCATTACACTCACATTTGCCCGAAGTGATGGACTGTTTTAATGGAGCGCATGAAATTTACAATACCGATAAAGAAGCCGCCTTTATAGACAAAGCCTATTCACAATGCACCAATATTTCTATTGACTATGGAGTCATGGAAAAAGCGCACAATGTCTTCACCATCCCTTCTAATTTTGGCTGGTCTGATGTAGGATCGTGGGATTCTTTGTATGAAATTTATAACAAAGATTATTTAGGCAATGCTGTAAAAGGGGGTAATGTAAAAATATATAATGCTGCCAATAACATGGTGATGGCTCCTGATAAAAAGCTCATTGTTTTACAAGGATTAGAGGGTTACTGCATCATAGATTCCGAAGATGTATTGCTCATTTATGAGCGCTCTAAAGAACAAGAAATAAAGCAAGTTACTATCGATTTAAAAAAGGAAGATTTAGATCAGTATTTGTAAAAACCAAAACCATGATTTTTCCAGGAAATATTACTTCTAAACTTCCTGCTGTAGGAACTACTATTTTTACCGTAATGTCTGCTCTGGCACGCGAACATAATGCTATCAACCTTTCGCAAGGCTTCCCAGATTTTCAGCCCAACAAACGATTAGCCGAAGCAGTTTCTAATTCTATTTTTGCTGGCAATAATCAATATGCACCTATGGCAGGTTTAATGAGTTTAAGGGAAAAAATTGCTTCAAAAACAGAATTTCTTTATTCTGCAAAAGTAGACCCAGAAACAGAAATTACCATTACTGCTGGCGGTACACAAGCTTTGTTCACAGCCATTTTATCGGTAGTAAAAGAAAATGATGAGGTGATTTTATTTGCGCCTGCATACGATAGTTATGCGCCTGCTATAGAGTTGGCAGGGGGAAGAGCTATTTATTATGATTTAGAAGCCCCCTCTTTTGTAGTGGATTGGCAAAAAGTGAAAAAACTAATCACGCAGCGCACGCGCATGATTATTATCAATACCCCCCACAATCCATCGGGCAAAACGCTGAATGCTTTTGATATGATGCAGCTCGAAAAAATCACAAAAGGTACTGACATCATTATTTTAAGCGATGAAGTGTATGAGCATATTTTGTTTGATAATCTTGAACATCAATCAGTACTCCGATTTCCTAAGCTAGCAGAACGAAGTATGGTGGTAAACTCTTTTGGAAAAACCTATCATGCTACGGGTTGGAAAGTGGGCTATTGTATCGCGCCCAAAAATCTAACTACAGAGTTTCGTAAAGTACATCAGTTTAATGTCTTTTCGGTGAATAGTCCCGCTCAATTTGCGTATTCCGAAATTTTAGATCATCCAGAATTGTATCAAGAGTTGTCTTCTTTTTATCAGCAAAAAAGGGACTTTTTCAGAAACGCTTTAAAGGCTTCCAAATTCAAATTGCTTGATTGCCAGGGCACTTACTTTCAGCTGGTTTCTTACAAAAATATTTCCGACCAAAAAGATACTGATTTTACACAATGGCTTACGAGAGAAAAAGGGGTAGCCGCTATTCCTATTTCTGTTTTCTATCGTCATGGAATTGATAGTAAAATCATTCGTTTTTGTTTTGCCAAAGAAAACAGTACCCTCGAAAAAGCTGCCGAACTTTTATGCAAGATTTAAGAATAGCCTTAATTCAGACAAATTTGCATTGGGAAAATATTCCCGAAAATCTGAATGCTTTTGACAGAAAAATAGAAACTATCGAAGCGGTAGATTTAATTATTCTGCCAGAAATGTTTATTACTGGTTTTAGCATGAATACTAGTTTGGCTGAAACCATGGATGGAGGTGCTGTAGATTGGATGCGAAAAAAAGCTAGCGAAAAAAACTGTGTGCTCACTGGCAGTTTGATGATACAAGAAAATGAGAATTTCTACAACCGACTTATCTGGATGCGAGCCGATGGAACTTTTGAAACTTATGATAAACGACATCTGTTTTCGCTTTCCAAAGAACCCGAAATATTCACTGCTGGTGAAAATAGACTGCAAGTAAATTTGAAGGGCTGGGAAATTTGCCTGCTGATTTGTTACGATTTACGTTTCCCTGTTTGGTCTAGAAATCGAATGCCCTACTATGATGTTTTGTTGTACATAGCCAACTGGCCAGAGAGAAGAAATATGGCTTGGAAAACCTTGCTTCAAGCCAGAGCTATAGAAAACCTGTCGTATGTAATAGGTGTAAATAGAACTGGAAACGATGGTGCTGCTGTTTATCATTCTGGAGACTCAATGGTAGTAGATACATTAGGCAATGTGGTTTATCACCAAACAGATGACGAAGCAATTTATACCTTCACCCTTAATTACGAAGAACTACAAAAAACACGCTCACAACTTCCTTTTTTAAAGGATGCCGATTAACCCAAACAGATGCCACTACTTAATAAAGAAGAAACTTTTAACGATGAAAACTTTGCGCTGCGCTGGTACAAAGTGCGCAACCGTGTACGCGATGAATTTGGACAGCGCCCCGATTTAAATGCCATTTTGTTTTTGATAGGCATGAATGAAGTAGGCTCAGTAAAAGAAAAATGGGAGAAAGAGGAGAAGCAAAACCTCATGCACGTGGCAGTTTGCAAACTACTCAGCTCCGAAGGCTACTATAAATTTACGGGAGAAGATGAAGAGGGATGGCCGCATTATGAAGCTATACAAGAACTGCCAAAACTAAGCATGAAAGAGCAAGAAGATTTATTAAAAAGACAGATAGTAGAATATTTTGAAACGATGTGAGTTGTTTCTACTACCCCTTTCATCGCTTGGAGCGATAGTAAAAGTTTCTTTTATCTAAAGTTTAAAAACGATTTAATACTACTATTTGTTTTGCTTGAAGTTGTTGTCATTCTTTTATAAATTAAGTCAAACCATTTCTAAGCCAACCTCCTTTTCTTCATAGGAGTAAATAGCAATAAAAAGATGAGCATAAAAAGCACTGAAAAAAAACTGCTCAAAAAGATTTTAATAAAGGATAAAAAGAGGTTGTAAAAGGTACCACTTTCAATCAAAAAATAAAAGGTATGATGCACTAATACAGCAATACCTATATAAATAGAAAACCATCCCAAGCCTTGTAAATGGATATTGGGGGCTACTTCAAAATCGGTTCCTTTTGGAGTAATTACATTAATGAGGTAAGGGCGCATATAACCCAGCAAAACACAAGCGGCAGCGTGCATTCCTAATGAACCCAAAAAAACATCTAACAACAAACCCGTGCTAAAACCTAAGAGCATCAACAACCACCTTGGGGTCTCAAAAGGCAGGAGCAACAAAAACAATGGATACACATAAGGATTAATAAACGGACTGAAATTAATGTTGCTAAAAACGAGCACTTGTGCCGTCATTAGCAATATGAATCGCAAGAGATTTATGGGAAGTAAATTAATCATGAATATTCAAGGTGCTATCTAGTTTTTCTAATTCCGATTTCTTAATGTTATTAATCACATAAACGTAAGACAAACTGTTCATATTGGTAGAAAGTTCCACTTCTATTTCCAAGAAATTTTTATCGGGTTCGGCATTAAAAGTTTTAACTCTTCCTATCATAATGTTCTGCGGAAATAGTTGCGAAAAGCCACTCGTAACCACCGTATCTCCTACTGCTATTTTCACGTGTTTGGGAATCTCTTCCAATCTAGCCAGTGTCGTATTTTTTCCCTCCCAATACAAGGGTCCGAAATATTCGGACTTTTTAAGTTTCGCACTTACTTTGAAATTTTTATTCAGGAGCGACATCACTGCAGAATAATTATCGGTCACATTCACTACTTGTCCTACTACTCCATTCGGATTGATGACGCCCATTTGGGTGGTAATTCCTTGCAATTTCCCACGATTAATATAAATATAATTAGCCGCCTGATTCACGGTGTTTCGAACCACTTTAGCAGCAATGTAGGTATAGTTTTGTACCAGCTTTTTTTCTATAGTATCGGTAGTGCCACCTTCTGTAATCGTATTATCTAATTTTGAATCGATAGTTTGTGCATGCAATTTTGCATTCTCTGCCACCAATGAATCCGCAAACTTTTTTAGATACAAATAATCGGTAACTCCCGCATACGATTCATACATTCTACCATTCACATTGTTTGCCACATTTATAAATGCTGCCTTGTGGTAGCGATTGTTTTGATACACTAAATAGAAACAAAATCCTTCCAGCAACAAAAAGAAGATAACGAGATAATACCGTAAAATGAATCGAAAGAGATTGTACATTTAGTTACAAATGTGAGAATGAGTAAATGTGAGAATGAACGAATGTTTTAATTAGCGGTTTTGATAATTTGCTAATTCTCTTATTGTCTAATTCTCACATTCATTTTAGTCCATTAAGAATGTAAACTTATCCATGTTTTTTAATGCAATACCAGTTCCACGCACCACTGCGCGCAATGGATCTTCTGCTACATGCACGGGTAATTTTGTTTTTTGACTGATACGTTTATCCAATCCTCTGAGTAATGCTCCTCCTCCTGTTAAATATAAACCTGTTTTAAAAATATCGGCCGCTAATTCTGGAGGGGTCGTTTCCAATGCTTTCAAAATAGCTTCTTCAATTTTAGCGATAGACTTATCCAAAGCGTGCGCTATTTCAGAATAAGAAACAATTATTTGTTTCGGTATACCCGTCATCAAGTCACGACCATTTACAGGGTAATCATCTGGCGGTGTATCTATATCGGTAAGTGCTGACCCTACGTTGATTTTAATCTTTTCTGCCGTTCTTTCGCCAATCAACATGTTGTGTTGTCTACGCATGTAGTCTACAATATCCAATGTAAATTCATCGCCCGCTACGCGAATAGATTGATCACAAACAATTCCCGAAAGCGCTATTACTGCAATTTCAGTAGTACCACCACCTATATCAATTATCATATTGCCATCTGGCTCTTCCACATCTATACCAATCCCAATAGCCGCAGCCATAGGTTCGTAAATCATTTTCACTTCTTGTCCGCCAGCTTGCTCAGCAGAATCTTTTACAGCACGCTTTTCTACTTCTGTAATTCCAGAAGGAATACAAATTACCATTTTGAAACGCGGAGGAAATAAAAAACGCTTTTTCTCAAAAATCATTTTGATCATTTCGCGAATCATATTTTCCGCAGCATAAAAATCTGCTATTACTCCATCCTTTAAAGGGCGAATAGTCTTAATATTTTCGTGCGTCTTTTCGTGCATCAACATGGCCCGTTTTCCTACGGCTATTACCTTGTCTGTTCTGCGGTCTATGGCTACAATAGAAGGTTCATCCACCACCACTTTGTCTTCATGTATAATGAGCGTATTGGCTGTACCTAAGTCAATCGCTATTTCTTGTGTCAAAAAATTAAATAATGCCATAATAATCAGTCTATACTGCTTGCTTTTAAAAATTCGACCAAAAGTAGATAAAAACTCAGATTAAGAGCAAAAAGTAGCAATAAATAATTTGCAGAAAAAACGGAAAGTAATAATTGGAAATTAGGAAGCCGAAAAATGGAATAACTCTTTGCGAATAAACTAAATACTGTGACCCTTGCTCGTCCGTGAAACTATACAGAATGTTGACTGTGTGAATTTAAAAAAAGTAAAATTCCGACTTCTAACATCCAAAACATTTATTGTTGCATCAAAATAAATGGATATGAAAAAAATAACGATTGCTTTTGTGTCACTAACAGTATTACTAAGTTCTTGTGTAACTCAAAAGAAATACAACTCTTTATTGCTAGACAACAATAAACTCAAAACTGCTGAAGATGAGCTGAAGGGTCAAATTCAATTGCTTTCCGTGCAACTTTCAAACTGTACTACAGCTACCAACGGCTATACCGATAAAATAAAATTATTACAGGAAAATGCCACTATGCTTCAAAAACTGATAGATGATTGTCAAAAACAAAACAACCAAGGAGGTGTAAACATTAGCAAATTGGTGGATGAAATTAATGAGTCAAACAAATACATTAAACAACTCATTGCAACGAATCACAAAAATGATTCGCTCAATTTAGCACTTAGCAATAACTTGAAACGCTCATTGGGAACTATCAATGACGATGATATTCAAATTCAAGTTCAGAAGGGCGTAGTGTTTATTTCACTATCTGATAAAATGTTATACAAATCGGGTAAATATACCTTGAGCGATAATGCTAGTGAGACTTTAGATAAAATAGCTAAGATTCTAAATGACTATAAAGAATACGATATTTTGATTCAAGGAAATACTGATAATGTGCCTATTTCTACACCAGCGATTGCAGACAATTGGGATTTGAGTTGTCTTCGTGCTTCTTCTGTGGCTCGCTATTTACAAAACAGTTTAGGTGTAGCTCCTAACAGAATTACAGCAGGTGGAAAGTCAGAATACTCTCCAAAAGTGCCTAACACCAATGCACAAAACAAAGCCATCAATCGCAGAACAGAAATTATTATTCTTCCAAAATTGGATGAGTTTATGAAATTGCTAGAGCAAGGAAAGAAGTAAATTTATTTCGTTCCCATAATAAAAAAGGCTGCCCATTTGAGCAGCCTTTTTTGTTTGAATTATATTTTATTTTAATGTTTGAAATGTCTTACGCCTGTCAAAACCATAGCTTGACCATTAGTATTGCAAGCGTCTATTGAGTCTTGGTCTTTTATGCTACCACCTGGCTGAGAGATAGCAGTGATACCTGCTTCATGTGCTATTGAAACACAATCTGGGAAAGGAAAAAATGCTTCTGAAGCCATCACTGCTCCTTTCAAATCAAACCCAAATGCCTTTGCTTTTTTGATGGCAAATTCTAAGGCGTCTACCCGAGATGTTTGCCCGCAGCCCATACCTAACAATTGTTTGTTACGCACCAATGTAATTCCATTTGATTTTAAGTGTTTTACGGCTTTGATAGCAAATTCCAAGTCAGATAATTCTGATTCAGAAGGTCCTTTTATGGTGGCTACTTTAAATGTATCTTTTGTTTCGCTGCTGCTGTCAACATCTTGCTCTAAAACTCCATTCAACAATGACTTAAACATTTTTTGACTTGTAGCTTGTAGCTTGTGACTTGCTACTTCCTTCAATAAAATTCTATTCTTCTTGCTTTTTAAAATCTGTAATGCTTCTGGTTCATAATCAGGAGCCGAAAGCACTTCAAAGAAAAGTGTATTGATTTCATTAGCAGTAGCCACATCTATTTTTCTATTAGCAGCCAACACCCCGCCAAATGCTGACGTTGTGTCACAAGCAAAAGCAGCTTTATATGCTTCAGCTATCGTTTCGCGACTGGCTAATCCACAACTGTTCGTATGCTTGATAATAGTAAAGGTTGGTTCTGTAAATTCTGCTACAATATTGATAGCGGCTTCTATATCTACCAGATTGTTGTAGGACAATTCGCGACCGTGCAATATCTCAAACACCTCCTCTATCTTTCCATAGAAAACGCCTTTTTGATGAGGATTCTCGCCATAGCGTAGCACTTTCGAATCTAAAATACTTTGTTTGAAAACAGGCAGTTTTTCTGTTTGATTAAAATAGTTGAAAATATGTGTATCGTAATGAGAAGAGGTCATGAAAGCCTTAGCTGCAAACAATTTTCTGTCTTCTATATCAGAGGCACCCGATTTCTCTTGTAGCAAAACTAACAACTGTTCGTATTGATTGCGAGACGATACAATCAAGGTGTCTTTAAAGTTTTTTGCAGCAGCACGAATAAGGGAAATTCCTCCAATATCAATCTTCTCAATAATTTCTTGCTCCACAGTAGAGGCTTTAACCGTTTCCTCAAACGGATATAAATCGACAATCACTAAATCAATCTCTGGAATGTCATGTTTGGCTAACTGTTCTATGTCTTGTGCATTATCTCTTCTCGCCAAGATGCCTCCAAAAATCTTAGGATGCAATGTTTTAACACGACCACCCAATATTTCAGGAAAGCCCGTAAGTGCATCTACCGCATTTACTTTCACACCCAACCCTTCTATAAAAGTTTGGGTGCCGCCTGTAGAGTATATGGTGACCCCCAATTTATCTAACTCTTTTACCAGAAGATCAAGTTTGTCTTTATAATAAACAGAAATGAGAGCAGATTTAATTTGTTTGCGCATGGTAGAGTTATTTTGCGCGCAAAAGTAGTCCTATTGCTGAATTAAAGCGGACTACTTATAAATAAGTTTAGCACAGTTTTTCCACCAAAAAATTTAAAGAAAACGGAATTCTGCTATCGCTTTCGGAAACCATTCATGCTCTAGTTGTTGAACTTTTGCAGTAATTGTTTGTGGAGTATCAGTCGAGGAAATCGCTACTTTCTTTTGTAAAATATATTCCCCTTCATCATACTGCTCATTCACAAAATGAATGGTAATGCCCGTTTCGGCTTCTTTATTTTGAAAAACAGTTTCGTGCACTTTCATTCCATACATTCCTTTGCCGCCATATTTTGGAAGTAATGCTGGGTGAATATTGATGATTCTGTTTGGAAAGGACTTTACCAAATAAGAAGGAACTAACAATAAAAACCCAGCCAAAACAATTAAATCTACTTGCGCTTTCTCCAAAATTGGCATCAAATATTCCTGCTTGTTCAATTGTTCTTTGCTTAATACGCAAGTTGGAATTTTATTTTCTCTGGCAATTTCCAGCACTCCTGCATCTTCTTTATTGCTTACCACAAGGGAGATTTCTATGTTGTCATTGTGTTTAAAATACTCAATGATAGCCTTGGCATTAGAACCTTTACCTGATGCAAAAATGGCAATGTGTTTTTTCATTTTTCAAAACAAAGAACGCAAAGTCTCACGACAATTCTCTTGTTTGTTTTGTGGATAAATTGTGGATTGTCAAATATTCTTCCTATTATTGCAGCGCTTTTGCAGAAATAGTCTGCCTTTTATCCTCAGCCGCTCTCTTTGAAGAGTTTTAATTTTGGATTCCGGGCAGCAAGCCACGGTTATCTTTAAGTAGTTGTACAACGTACGGTATCACACAGAAAGAATATTGTAATGCACTTTTGCTCAAGTGATTTTTAATCATTTAAACAAAACATCTCATGGAAAAATTCAGAGAATTAGGCCTCAGCGAGGCAACCATTGAAGCCTTGGCAAAAAAAGGCTTTGAAGAACCAACGCCCATTCAGGCAAAAACAATCCCACTTTTACTAAAAGGCGAAAGAGACATCGTAGGGCAAGCTCAAACAGGAACTGGAAAAACAGCTGCTTTTGGTTTGCCACTTATTGAAAAATTAGACCCTAACAACAAAAACGTACAGGCACTTATCATGTGTCCTACACGCGAATTGGCAATACAAGTTGCAGAAGAAATTTCTTCTTTTAAGGGAAACAAAAATTTATTCGTACAACCTATTTATGGAGGACAATCTTACGAAATTCAAATACGTGCTTTAAAAAGAGGCGTACAAATAGTAGTAGGTACACCGGGTAGAATCCGCGATCACATTGAAAAAGGAACATTGAAGCTAGCCAATGTAACACATGTAGTGTTAGATGAGGCGGATGAAATGTTGAACATGGGGTTTGAAGAAGAGGTACGTGAAATTTTAAAACAAGTGCCTGCTGAAAGACGCATGCTGTTGTTCTCAGCTACTATGCCAGCCAATATTTTACGTTTGGCAAAATCTTTCATGAAAGAATACGATTTGGTAGAAGTTCGTAAAGAGCAATTGACTATTGAATTGACGCAACAAATTTACTTTGAAGTGCGCGAGAGCGAACGCTTTGAAGCCCTTTCGCGTATCATAGATACAGAGCCAGAATTTTATGGTATTGTATTCTGTCGTACCAAAGTAGAGACGGACAATGTATCGCACAAACTAATGGATAGAGGCTATGAGGTAGCAGGCATTCACGGTGATGTGACTCAAGGTCAACGCGAACAAATCTTAAAGAAATTTAAGACTAAAAAAATAACCATACTAGTAGCTACAGATGTGGCTGCGAGAGGGATAGATGTGAATGACTTGACGCACGTTATCAATTACAATTTACCCCAAGACCCCGAAGCATACGTGCATAGAATAGGTCGTACAGGTCGTGCTGGGAAACAAGGAACGGCTATCACGTTTATCACTCCGCACGAAATGCGCGAATTGCTTTTCATCCAAAAAATAGCTCGTACTACAATCAAAAAAGAGAAAGTACCTACTATCAAACAAGTGCTGGAAATCAAAAAACAAAAATTGAAATCACAAATTTTGGAATTGATTGACAACGGTCAATATGCTGAATATGTAGACTTAGCGCATGAATTGATTGACGATGCCAATACAGCCGAACGAGTGTTAGCAGCCTTGTTGAAATTTACTTTCAAAGACAATATGAAAGAAGATTCTTATCAAGAAATTCGTGAAACATCGAGCCGAAGTGTAGACATGGCGGGAACATCTCGTTTGTTTGTAGCTATGGGGCGTGAAGATGATATGACTCCAGCTAAATTGTCTAAATTCTTAGAAGATGAAGGCGGAATCAATCAAACTGCTATAAAGGATGTGAAGGTGTTTGATAAGTTTTCTTTTATCACTGTTACCTTTACAGAAGCAGAACAATTGTTGGCAGTTTTCTCTAAACAAAAAGGAAGAAACAAGCCATTGGTGACGAAAGCAAAAGACCGCGATAGTGGTGGTGGCGAAAGCAGAGGTAGAGATAATTTTAAACCTCGTGGCGATTTCAAAAAAGAAGGCGGTGGTTTCAAAAAATCTTTTGGGGGCGATAAACCAGCCTTTGGAGAAAGAAAAGAATACAGCAGCACTAGAGAGCGCAAACCTTTTGCAAAAAGAGAAGGTGCTTCTTCTGAAACTTCTTTTTCAAAACCAGCAGAAGGGGGCGATTTCAAAAAGCCTTTTAAACGCACCAATAAGTTGACTGACTATTTGGAAAAACCAAGTACCGAAAACAAACCAGAGAAAAAAGTATCTGAAAAGAAAGAGAGTTTTAAACCTTCTTTTAATGATGATGATTTAAGCTGGTAAAATTTTTCAGTAGAGAATTACTAATATCGTAGGAAAAAATTTCTGCATGATAAACAGGTTAATATTAAATAAGCATTTTTATTTTTTATTAGCCTGTTTTTTATTGGAACTACTTTGCCTTAGTTTGTATAGTTTTTCGAGCTATTTTTTTTCCATATTATATTTTGTAGCAGGCTTATCTATTGTTTTTATCCCTGTATTTTATTCTTCAAAAAATGACTCTTTCTTACCCAAAAGAAATAATTGGGAGCGACTGTTGTATTTGATTGTTTTTTTGATTTTATCGAATTGGTTACTCAATGTTTTTAAACTGCACATTAAAGGATCTCCACTAAAACGAGAAGCCTCAGATATGCTCTTGTATATAAAAGTGATGGCTGAAAGGTTTTTGAATGGAAACCCAGATATTTATGCAAAAGTGGTGGAGGTTTGGGGTGTTCCTTTTGATGCAGTATACCTACCTGCTATGTGGTTGCCCTATTCTTTACCTATTAAAATAGGTGCCGATTTAAGATGGGCTTCGTTTTTTTCAATTGTTTTCTCTTTTGCGCTTGTATTTTACATTTTAATAAACAAAAACTATCGATGGTTTATTGTAGCTCTAATTATTCCATTAATTGCATTATTTATTAATGAGCTTTTA
Source organism: Chitinophagales bacterium (assembly GCA_044228065.1). Classification (GTDB taxonomy): domain Bacteria; phylum Bacteroidota; class Bacteroidia; order Chitinophagales; family LD1; genus JBGAVP01. Next base: position 120,443 of record JBGAVP010000001.1, read on the forward strand.
CGAGGTGGGGCTTGGTATTTCACCTACACGGAAGAGGGTGTGGCAGCTTTCTATTACTCTTTACTTTGTTTTTCATTGTTATCAAAGAAATGGCGGCTTGCAGGAATTTCAATTGGCCTGTGTTTGTTAAGTAGATTCACTTTGATTTTATTTCTGCCAGCAATATTTTTACTGCTTTTTTCAAATAATAAACAACAGCTAAAAACCTTGTTTTTTTACACTCTTTTTTCTGTTGTGGGGTTGCTTTTGTTTTCTGGAACTAGCGATGAGATTTTGACCATTTTAGCCATTCCTTTTAAGTACCAAGAAATGATAAATCAGCCCATAAGCGCAGAGCGGTTGGCTGTTTTAAATCAAAATCTAGGATTGTTTAAATTCTTTTTATTTATGGGTGAATCGGCTAAAAAGTTAGCCGTTCCCATTACAGTATTGGCCACCTGTATCTCCGCCATTTATCTTAAAATAAACAAACAAAATATTCTAACAATTGAATACCAAATTCTGTATTTATTAAAACTGACCTTGGTGGTATTCTTTAATTTTTTAGTGTTCCCAAACACCTACCTCCTCTATACCTCTTCCTTTGTTTCCTTATTTATTATTACAAGTGTTTCCTATAATACTGAACCAAAAGGATGTTCAGAATAAAATTTATTGTGCCAACTCTGCTTTCTTATGAAAGAAAAATTTAGCTACAGCATACACAATTACTACTATTAAAAGAAGTACTATACCTGCCATTACAAAAGGCAACGCAAGCGCCATAATAGAGCCTCCAATAGCAGCTGCATTTTCGCCTGTAGCTAAAACTCCATTTCCAGTACCAGCTGTAAATTTAGTAGAACCCAAACGCGCTATTCCTGTGCCTGCTTGAATTAAACCTGCGCTTCCACCACCTACAATTATTCCTAAAATCCACTGCCAAGTAGGGTCGAGATGCACCAGTGTAGAAGCGCTAATCAAAGTACCTGCAATCATAGCGGATGGGGTAGCTATAGTGTCTAAAAGATTATCTACTACTGGAATATAATATGCTAAAATTTCTGCCACAGATGCAGTAGCAAAAGCAATAAGCGCGGGCCAAGAACTTAACCAACTAAAGTTTTCAGACATGGGTAGCCAACCAAACTTTGCGGCTATACTAGCTATAAGTAAGGGTACAAAAACTCTAAATCCACAGCATGCACTTAGCCCCAAACCAATAGCTAAGCTCATTAATATTTCAGGATGTAAATTCATGGTCAATTATTTTAGTACATATAAAGCAAATCAAGTACCAACTTCTTCAAAAAAATTAACCAACTCTTGTGCTAGTATCTGTGAATCTACTTTTTCAAAAGCATGGGGCATGTTTTCGTATTGCACCAAAATGCTTTTGGGAATTTGTGCTTGTACTTTTTTTGTTTCTTCTAGTGAAACCATAGCATCTAATTCTCCCAACCCCAATAATACAGGACTTTTAATTTGCTGAAAATCTTCGAAAGTCAAATGAGTATGCTCCAAATCTTTCATCAGATGTGCCGTTTTACTCATAACAGAACGCCACTCGTGTTGTCCATGTCGTTCCGCTAAAAGCTCAGCAAATGCAGGCACTTTCTCTACTATTTTTTCAGCATTTAATAGTTTCAACTCTTTCTCTAAAGAAGCTTCGCTCCAATCGAACTTTGTTCCTAGTGTAAAAATTTTCCCAACTCTATCGGGATAGAACCGTGCCAGCCACAACGCTACATAGCCGCCCATGCTATAACCAAAAATATCTACAGAAAGGATTTGGTGTTCGTTCAAATAATTTAAAACCTCATGTGCCAAATTCTGAATCGTAAAAGCATGCTCTCTGGATGGCGTTTTTCCATGACCAGAAAAATTAAAACTATGGGTTTTTACTTTGCCATGAAGCAATCTTTCCAAATCGACAAACTGCTCTCTATAACCTAAGGCGCCATGCAATAACAAAAGTGGTTTCATAGTTGGTGCATTTAAACTGTCTGTTATTTCTTTTCATCCAATGCCGTAGTAGCATCCTTCACCTTTGATAATATTTCATCTATTTGTGCTACCCTGGCCATCATTTTTTGGACTTCTGCAGCAGGTGCCTTTTTGGTGTCTATACCGCTAGTCAGGGTTTGCTTCTTTTTCTCAAAAGCATTGGTAATTCGTTCTAATGCCCCTTGCCCGATTTGCTTGCTGTAGCGATTTTCATCCCCTAATGCACATTCTTTTATCTTTTCAACTCCACGTAAAACAAGCGGATCATTCATGCGGGTAAGAAAATTAGCATAATGATACATCATGTATAATTTTGAATAGCCAGAACCTGTTTTCATTTTCTCCTCAAAATAATTGTAATAGCTACTATCTCCACTTAATGAATAAACCGTGCTAACAGCTGTTTTTATATCTCCATTTTTATCCTTCTCCCATAACTTTGCAATAGCCATTGCTTTTGAAGAGTCCAGTTTTTGAATATTAGTGAGTGCTGTAGAAGCTACTAGGTAGGAAGAGTCATTTACGGCAAACACCAAGATGTCTAATTTAGTGCTATCGTTCAATTTTGTTATGGCATCTAAAGCTGCTGCTCTTACCTGCGACACGCTGTCTTTTTTAGCTAGCAATTCTAATAAAGGTAAGACCGTATCTTTATTTTGAGTGTTTAACAAAACACCCTTTACCGCTTTTACTCGAATAAATGCAGAACGATCTCTCAGTGCATTTCTAAAAACTTCAGTAGCCATGAAATTTGCTTTTTGCTTTGCTCGCAAAGAGTCCAAGGCTTCGGAACGCTGCATATAATTGTTCCCGTTTTCGTACTGAAAACGATATTCTTCTATTGTTTTATTTTCGTGTTTCTCACACAATAAAACCCGCTCTGCATCAGCATCTATTAGGTCTGGTTTACCCAGCGCCTTAAAGCCAAAAGTTTGCGTTTTTTTATTCAAAACTACTTTCTGAGAAACTACAATATTTCCATAATGAATATCAATTCTAAATGGCAACTGATAGAGCAAATGTTTATCAACATTATGTTTCTGGCTTACCTTTACAAAGACACTATCTTCTGTAGAACTATAGTTAATATCTAAAACAGGATGCCCACTGTTTAAAAACCATTGATTAAAAAACCAATTCATGTCTTTGCCCGTCACCTCTTCAAATGCTAAGCGAAGATTATGAATTTCAGTAGCCTTAAATTTGTTTGTTTCCAAATACAATTTCAGCGATTTGAAAAAAGCATCATCCCCTACTACATTGCGTAACATGTGTAAAACAGCTCCTCCCTTTTCATAGCTGTGAGCATCAAACATATCCTCTCTATCGTTGTAGTAGTAACGAATCAAATCGACATTTTTAGAAAACTTAGACTCGTTAAAATACTTCTGCGTGCCTCTGCTTTTTTTGTAGTCCGCATATTCATTTCCGTATTTATATTCATCCCATAAGTATTCGCTGTAGTCGGCAAAAGACTCATTCAAAGGAATATTACTCCAGCTCTCACAGGTAGCCAAATCGCCAAACCATTGATGAAACAACTCATGCGCTATAATGCTGTGCATGTCTTCGTCTAACATTTGGCGGTTGTTACGATTCATAAAATCGCCATGTAAAGTGGCAGAAGTATTTTCCATAGCACCACTCACATAATCACGAGCCACCACTTGTGCATATTTTTGCCAAGCAAAATCTACCCCTAATTTAGTGGAGAAAAACTCCATCATTTCAGGTGTGTTTCCAAAAATTTTTCGCGCCATGTATTCATACTCTGGCTCTACATAATAGCTTACCTCCTTGCCTCTCCAATAATCTTTCACAATAGAAAAATTTCCCACAGCCATCATAAAAAGATAAGGCGAATGGGGCAAATCCATTTTCCAGTAATCGGTAAAAGTGCCGTTGCCATTGTCTTTAGAAGAAATCAATAACCCATTGGAAAGCGATACGTATTTCTTATCGCGGGTAATGTAAATTTCATTGGTACATTTCTCATTGGGCTTATCTATGGTAGGAAACCAACAAGAGGAAGATTCCGTTTCCCCTTGTGTCCAAATTTGAATAGGCTTAGTTGTATCTTCCCCTTTCGGGTTTATAAAATACAAACCTTTATCATCCGTAATAGCATCAGAACCGCCATGTTTTAGCTCGTTTGGTTTGGCAGTATAATCTATGTAAATAGTGAACTGCTCGCCCTTTACATATTCTTTATCTAACTTTATTTTTAGTTGCAGAGAATCATAACCATATTTTAAATCTTGCAGACTTCCATCTTGCTTTTTTAATGCCACTTTATGAATATCAAATCCCTTTGCATCTAAGGTAAGAGCGGAACTTGGATAAAAATAAGGCGTGAAAAGAAGCGTTGCTTTTCCTAATAAATGCTGTTTTGTATAATCAAAACTCACCTCTAGTTTGGTGTGTAGCAAATCATTTTCGCGGGTAGCAGATGCACGGTACGCTTCCTCTTTAGGCACCGTTATTTCCATAGTATCCAGTACTATGGTTTTCATGGTGTCGGTTGAAGATTTTTGGGTTGTTTTACAAGACGCAAGTACAATTAAAACAAGGGCAATAGGAAAGACTTTTTTAAACATGAAATTTTATTGAGTTGTAAAAGTAGGAATTTTGCTGTAGTCCACCCTACACATAGCTTTCTTGTTTGTAATATTTAGCGAAATTATTTCTTCGTTTTTTTCTATAGAGTTGGGCAGAAGATTACTTTTGCAGCTTCCATATTTACTCATATTTTTTTTCTGGCAGTGAAAGATCTTTTTAAAAACAGGTACGGTGTTATACAGATTATCTTTCTGTTTTTTGCTGTGCTTTTTTTAATTCGATTGGGTTATTTACAACTCTTAGATAGTAAATATGCCACACTTGCCAGAAACAACGCCATTAAAGAAGTAGAAATTTACCCTACTCGCGGACTCATGTTCGACCGAAAAGGAGAGCTGATTGTATTTAACGAAGCCATCTACGATATAATGGTAGTGCCCCGTTTAGCCAAAGGGGTAGACTCCAATAAAATCTGCAATCTGTTGAATATTCCCATCACTGATTACACCGAACGATTTGCCAAAGCGCGATTGTATTCTCCCTACAAGCCTACTGTTTTTATGAAACAGGTAAGCATGGAGGATTACTCTCGTTTTCAAGAATTTTTGTATCTCTTTCCTGGCTTTTATGGACAGGTACGTACCATCCGAAAATACCCACAACGCGCTGCAGCTGTTATCTTGGGCGATATAGGCGAGGTAGATGACAATCAGATAAAAAAATCTGATGGATACTACAAGCCCGGAGATTATGTAGGCAAAAGTGGTTTGGAAAAATCGTATGAACACGAGCTGGGTGGCACGCAAGGCAAGAAATTTATTTTCGTAGATGTACACAATCGGGAACAAGGTTCTTTTGCCGAAGGACGCTACGATACTGCTGCCAAAGCAGGAAATAATATCCGCACTTCATTGGACATAAAACTGCAAGAATATGGCGAAAAGCTCATGCAAAACAAAAAAGGAAGCATTGTAGCCATAGAGCCCAAAACGGGTGAAATCATTTGCCTGGTGAGCTCTCCAGGTTATGACCCTAACCTATTAGGCGGAGCCATACGGGGCGATAATTTCAAAAAGCTATTGATGGATTCTTTGCAGCCTCTTTTTAATAGGGCTACTATGGCTACCTATTCTCCGGGTTCTACTTTCAAATCGCTGGTGGGTTTAATTGCGCTAAACGAAGGGGTGCAGGGGGAGCAATATACCGTGCCTTGTAATGGCTTTTATTATTTTGCTGGCTTAAGTTTACACTGTTCGCATCATCATCCTTATGCCACCAATATTGAGTATGCGCTTGCACAATCATGTAACCCTTATTTCTGGCAAACCTACCGAAACGTAATTGAGAGTAATAAATATAATACCATACAAGAAAGCTATGGTGCTTGGTCAAACTATTGTCGCAGCTTTGGTTTAGGAAGTAGACTAGGCGTAGATTTGCCGAGCGAAGCAAAAGGAAACATTCCTTCTGTAAAATACTTCAATAAAATGTATGGCGAAAAAGGATGGCACTGTGCCACCATCATTTCGCTCGGAATCGGGCAAGGGGAAATTTTGGTAACCCCTGTTCAGTTGGCCAATATGTATGCCGCTATTGCCAATAAAGGCTGGTATTTTACACCGCACATCGCCCGCGAAGTAATAGATGTAGATACCAAGAAAAACATTAAGCCTAGTGCAGAAAAGCATTACACTAAAATAAGCCCAGAGTGGTTTATTCCTGTAAATGAAGGCCTGCGTCAGGTGGTAGATTATGGAACTGCTTCTGCCTCTAAAATTGAAAACATTTCGCTCTGCGGAAAAACAGGAACTGTACAAAACCCGCATGGCGATAACCACTCCATTTTTGCGGGATTTGCCCCAAAAGATGATTCCAAAATTGCCATTGCCGTGGTGGTAGAAAATGCAGGGTATGGTGGTGCTTTTGCAGGTCCTATTGCCAGTTTAATGGTAGAGAAATATTTAAACGATACCATTGCAGAAAAGCGATTAGTTTTAGAAAAAAAGATGATAGAAACCAATTTGATTCACAAATATTTTTCCGCAAAAAAGGCAGAACCCACCGACTAACTACCATGAGAAGCCAAGAAAAATTTACCGGCAAAATAGATTGGATAACCGTGATGCTTTACCTCATCCTAGTTTTCATTGGTTGGTTTACTATTTACTCAGCGGTATACAGTGAAGAGAGCAGCTATATTTTTGACAGCCGCTACAACAGTGGCAAACAATTCCAATGGATGGTTTTTTGTGCTGTTATTGCACTCGTAGTTTTGATTATTGACAGTAAGTTTTTTTCCACCTTTGCGTATCCTATTTACGGTTTCTTTTTAGTGGTAGTGGTCGCTGTAACTTTCTTAGGTGTAGAAGTAAAAGGGCAGCGAAATTGGATTCGTTTTGGGGGGTTTCAAATGCAGCCTTCTGAGTTGGCGAAGTTCGCTACCAGCCTGGCTATCGCCAAATTTCTTTCGGGCTTAAATGTAGACATCAGGAAATGGAAAGATAAGTGGAAAATTTTAGCCATCATGGTAGTGCCTATGCTCATTATTGCAGTGCAGGGCGATGCGGGTTCTGCCATCGTTTTTGTGGTGTTTTCTTTAGTGCTTTTCAGAGAAGGCTTAGAGTCGTATTTTTTAATTATAGGGGCAAGTGTTTTGGTGCTTTCAGTGCTCGCTTTAGTAGTTCCTAAAATCTGGATTCTCTGGATTGTCTTTTTTGTAATAGCGGCTTTTCTTTCTTATCTCAATTTCAAAAACAGAAATTTAGTCTATCTCATTTTAGGTATAGCCTTGGTTTCATCGGTGTATGTAACGGGTGTAGAATTTATTTTTAGTAAAATGAAACCCCATCAAAAAGACAGAATAAATGTACTGCTGGGAAAAGAAGTAGAAAAAGGAAAAGACTGGAACATTCGCCAATCCATTATTGCCATTGGGTCGGGTGGTTTTATGGGCAAGGGATATTTGAATGGCACGCAAACGAAATTAAAATTTGTACCCGAGCAAAGCACCGATTTTATTTTTAGCTCTATAGGTGAAGAATTTGGTTTTATGGGCAGTGTAATTATCATAGGATTGTTTATGGCACTGCTTTCGCGCATTATTTATTTATCGGAGCGACAGCGGTCTAAATTTAGCCGAGTCTATGGCTATTGTGTAGCCTGCATTCTGTTTTTTCACTTTCTCATTAACATAGGCATGGCTATAGGTGTAGCCCCTGTGATAGGAATTCCGTTGCCGTTTATTAGCTACGGAGGCTCTTCGCTGCTGTCGTTTACCATACTGCTTTTCATTTTTGTGCGATTAGATTCTCAGCGATTAGAAATGCTCCGATGAATTTATTTCACATTAAAAAAGGCACTAAACTTTACAGCGTAGCCTACTGCCAGTGCCCTCGCTGCCAGTCTGCTGCTCTTTTTACCAACCCTCATCATTACGCTTTAAAAGACTTGTTTAAAATGCCTGCTGCTTGCCCTCATTGCGGACAAGATTTCCAGATAGAGCCCGGTTTTTATTTGGGAGCTATGTGGGTGAGTTACCCGCTGGTGTTGCTTTTAGATGTGTTTTTTTTGGTAGTAGGCGTGTTTGTGTTGAAACTCGATTTGGTGAATGCTTTTGTTTTAGCGGCCTTTATTTTATTGTGTTTAACCCCGCTTATCATTCGCTTTTCGCGAGCCTTGTTCATCAATATTTTTGTGGAGTTTGAGCAGGACAGAGTTTGAAAAAATATTCACCCTAATTCAGATAACTTCTCCACTATCCAACTTTTATCGGCAACATTATTAGTAGCTATAATCTGTTTTTTGAGTTCGGCCAACTTGTTTTTTTGTTTCACATCAATTCTGTATAATTTTAAAGTGAAACGAAGAAAATTCAAGTAGTTGATTCTATTTTGCTCGGAGATTACCTTTTTCCTACGAAGCAGTATTCTAAAACTTTCTTTTAGGGACATTAAAGGCTGGTATTCACCCAATTCGAAGTAGGTTTTAATTAAGGTGGTTTTGGAGTCTAATAGGTAAAAAACATCATCATATTTCACATCTTGCAGGAGTGATAATACCTTATCATATTTCTTTATTGCAAAATGATATCTAGCCATATTAAACGTATAGGCATTGCTTCTATCTTCTTTAGTAATTTTGTTTTTATACTCTTCTATGAATTGAGCAGTCCATTTGAATTCTTTATTACGTAAACCAATGGTAACGATATTTTTGAAATCCCAAGGCGTCATACTTCCTTTATCTTGTAGGAGTTCTAAATTCAATGCTTCCTTATAAAGCGAGAAAATTTCTCCCTGATAATTCATTTGCCCCAAATTGATTTTTCGAATACAATAATTTAGGGCAAAGGCAAAGAACTCCTTATTCGTGTTAGTCGAAAATAAGGCTCTGTGTTTTTGCATTAGTTTTCTTAAATCTAAATAATGTTGCTCCTGCTCTGGTTCTATGAGTGTGAGTAAAACAGAGTGATATAATAATACTGCTGGTTGGTGCTGATATGGGGTCATACCTAAATATTCCAAGATCTCCCGGAACAAAATAATTTCTCCCTCCAATGAAAGAAACTTCTTATAGTGGAGTATAGCCGAACAATAGCGGAGTTTTTGTATCAAATAAAAAGTATCCAAACTTTCTATGGTTTGCAATAAATTCTTTTCTCTGGTGCGAAGGTGTTTGTTCTCTAAATAAATATTTTGTTGTGCATTGAGCTGGAACTGATGCAAGAAAAACTCGCTATCCCGAAAGGGTTGCTGTTCGAGTTTTTTGATAGCAAAAAAATAGGGTTCTGGGAAATGTTTATCCAACTTCCGCTCATTGTATACATCCAACAAAAAATTACTTTCTGTGCTTTGTGTCTCCTTTACTCTTTCCACTATTAAGAATCCCTCCAGCTTCTTTACCAAATCAGAAAGCAGACGCGCATACTTCAGATTAGTAAAGACTTGCTTGCCAAACACACTCTTCCAAACCTTTTCTCTGTCTATATCTTGCGATTTTTTTTGTTTGAAATATGGTAATAAATAATCGTACAACTTCACTAATCTGCGCTCTTCGTTGTAGTAGGGCGATAGTAGAAACTTATAAAATCGATTTAATTCATAAATCGAAAGTGAATGCAACAAGTCATAAATCTTTGTTCCTGTCAAAACAAATAGTTTCGTATAAATATATAAAATGTACTGATTTAGTTTGAATAATTCTATTGCAAACAGGCATTCCTCTCAAAACAACCTCTTTCCTTTACAATATTTCTCTGTATAACATTAAAATAATGTACTCTTTTATCTACAAAGCAATGCAGATGTTTGTAGTGTCTAAAACCGCAAAAAAAAATCGCTAACTTTAAAATAGCAACTATGAGAACTTTCAAAATAGCCTTTGCCTTCTTGTTAATGTTTTTCATCATTAGTAAATCGAATGCACAATCCGCTGTACTATCATACAAAAGTGACACTATTTGCAAAGGAGGGACATACCAATTTAACGGTCTAAATCTTACACAGGCAGGAACTTATAAAGATACGCTTCCCTCTTCTATAATTGGAATAGATAGCATCATCACGCTTATGCTAAAAGTAAATCCAGGTCCAATCCTCTCTATTTCAGATTCTAAAACACTTTGCTTAGGAACAGATACCATACGACTCAAAGGCTCTAATGGGGCTGCTATTAGCTGGCAGTTGAATGGTAATAATCTGACAGTATCCAATCCGTTTGATAGCAATTATGTTGCCACTAACGCAGGAATATATTCCGCCCATGTAACCAACTCATTTGGCTGCACGAGCAACATTAATATTTTTGCTAATTGTAATGGGCAGACCACCGTTTTATCTTACAAAAACGATACAACATGCTTTGGTAAATCTTATGCTTTTAACGGACAAAATCTTTCTCAATCTGGTATCTACAAAGATACATTGCCTTCGTTTATTGTAGGAATAGACAGCGTTATTACGCTTACACTACAAGTAAATCCAAGTCCAAGTCTTACAATTGCTGACTCTAAAACTCTTTGTCTGGGAGTAGATACGATTTGGCTTAAAGGATCTAACGGTTTCGCTGTAAATTGGGAGCTCAATAATACCCCTTTAGTTCTTTCTAGTCCTTTTGACAGCACCTACGTTTCGAATGTACCTGGTGTTTATTCGGCTAGTGTAACAAATGGTTTTGGTTGTAAAAGTAAAATCAGTCTATTTGCCAATTGCTTAGCCCAATCTGCGGTATTATCTTACAAAAATGATACGATTTGTAGCGGAATGAATTATAGCTTTAATGGACAAAGCATAACGCAGTCAGGTACTTATAAAGATACCCTTCCTTCTTCTATTGTGGGCGTAGATAGTATCATAACACTTATGCTAAAGGTAAATCCAAGTCCTGTTCTTTCTATTTTCGATTCAAAAACTTTTTGTCAAGGAGTAGACACTTTGCGTTTATTTGGAAGCAATGGTTTTCCTGTAACTTGGAAATTGAACGATACGACTTTAACTACTCCTAGTCCTTTTGATAGTGTTTATTTAGCTACAAAAAAAGGAATGTATGCTATTATTTCTTTCAATCAATTTGGCTGCCGAGATAGTATTAATTTGACCGTAAACTGCTCAGATTCAGTTTGGCCAGGAGATGCCGATCACAACGGAATAGCGGACAATAATGATTTGCTTCCTATTGGCATTGCACAAAATCTTTCTGGCCCCATTCGACCAAATGCGTCTATTCTTTGGACAGGACAATACTGTACAAATTGGGGAGTACAACTACTTAACGGAACCAATATTAAACATACTGATTGTAATGGAGATGGCTTAATCAATCCTGATGACACGTTTGCTATCATCCAGAATTTTGGGCTGATTCATTCTAAAAAAGAAAATGAAAGGGAAGAGTGGAGAGCAGGAACACCTGCTTTGTTTGTGTTTTTTGATAAAGACACGGTTAGAAATGGGGATATACTTACAGCAAGTATTCAGCTTGGAGACAACTCGCTTCAGGTTTCTAATTTCTACGGTGTTGCATTCACCTTTAATTACGATTCAAAAGTTGTAGACACCAGCAAAACATATATTAGCTATCCACCTTCTTGGATTGGAAATTCATCCGAAAAAATTTCTATTCGAAAAGACTTAAAAGATGTAGGAGAATTAAAAACTGCTGTAACGCGTATCAACCATTTTAATGTTTCCGGTAATGGTGAAATTGCGCAAGTACACATGATTATCACCACCGATAATATCAATGGAATTAAGTATTATAATAATGTTAGTTCTATCTCTTTAATAAATGCCATAGATTCTGTGGGAAATCCAATCACGTTGAATGCGGGCATAGATTCTGTAGTGGTTGAAACTACCCCTACTGATATTGAAACCGTCAAACAATTCAATTTACAAGTCTATCCAAATCCTGCATCTGGCACTTTGTTTATTAAAAGCGAAGAGACTTTATTTGAGCAAGTAAGTATTACTAATTTACTTGGTGAATCCGTATTAATTGGAAAACTATCTGGAAAAAATAATTCTCTTGATGTTTCTGATCTTCCATCAGGAATCTATTTGCTAAAATTAAAAACAGCTAAAGGCGAGTTACGCAAACGCATTTATATCTATAATTGATTTCTTTTATCACCGTTACTCTTTGAGATTTTTATTCTGGCGGAAGTGGGCGGAGTGCATAAGACCAATCATGTGCATTGGATGTATAACAGTGCTCAAGATTATTCAGGAGCAAAAGAATTGATTAAAATTTCTTTTTTATGATGTTACAAACATCATTTACTTATTCTCACAAGTTACGCTGCGCTAAACTTGCGAGAGTGGGGTGTTTCATTTCGCTAAACAAATCATTTCCTCGGCCTACCTCCCATTTCAAATTCCAGTACCCCACCGTTTACGATATCGGCATGGTGCAGAAAGGGCTCTGTGAGGGGCGTGCCGTTGAGCTTCATAGATTGTACATAATAGCGGGTAGCCGATACATGATGCGCTATAATCTCCAGTTTCTTTGCCCGATTTTTAGGGTCGAAGTAAATAGTAGCCTTCGGGAAAAGGGGCGTGCCTATAGCATATACATCGGTGCCCGGTGTTACGGGATAAAAACCCAAAGCACTAAAAACATACCACGCACTCATTTGCCCACAGTCGTCATCGCCATCCATTCCATCGGCATTATTTCTATACAGATAGGTGCGATTCAAATTTACCAAATACTGGGTACGCCACGGTTTGCCTACATAGTCGTACAAATAGGTGTAATGATGCCCCGGTTCATTTAAGTGAATGTAATGTGCTCCTTTAAAATTAGCATCCAGCATTTTTAGGAAATTTTCCCGCCCGCCCATCAGTTGCTGAAGGCCTGGAATATCGTGCTGTACCGCAAATAAATACGTCCACGGACTTCCTTCCGTAAAACCTGTTTTAGTATTTTCATCCCAGCTGCCGTCTACTTTTCTGGGAGCCATCATACCCGTGGAAGGATTGTAAACATTCACATAGTTTTTACTTCTGGCAAAAAGCAAATTGGCATCTTCTACATGCCCAGCAGCTTTGGCTACCTGCGCCACACAAAAATCGTCATAAGCTCCTTCCAATGTGTTTGCCACCGATTCGTTGGTTTTATCAGAAGGCACATAGCCCAGTTTTTTGTACCAATACAAACCTGCCCGCGCTTCTATAAACGTAAAGGGTGCACGGTCTGCCCATCTATTTACACTGTCATTGCCCGATGGCACCATCGCATCTTTCATACATGCCTGGTAAGCTTTCTCTAAATCAAAACCCTTCACGCCTTTTGCCACTGCATCTGCCAACACCGCATCTGCATGGGTAGCTATCATAATGCCTGTGTAGGTAGGGTTGGGCCACTTAGGCATATAACCACCCTGCTCATACATTTGAATAAGGGACTGCACCATGCCTGGCACATGCTCTGGAGCAGTTAAAACCAACAACGGATGCTCTGCTCGGTAGGTATCCCAAAGCGAATAATCATTGTAGCTCACGCCTGCATGTATGGTATCGTCAAAGGCGCTGTAGTAGCGACCATATTCCGAAAACTGCCGAGGAAAAAGGAGCGTGTGATACATGGCAGAGTAAAAAATATGCTGCTCTCTTTTAGAGGCCCCTTCTATGGTTAAGCGACTCAAATATTCGTTCCATTGTTCCTTTGTTTCAGCGACTACTGTTTCAAAATTTTTATCGGCAATTTCTTGTTGCAAATTTTCCCGTGCTTGCTCTATGCTTATGAAAGAAGTAGCCACCGTGGCTTCTACCAGTTGTGTGTTCTTTTTAAAACTGACCCAAGCTCCGCAAACATTTGCTCTCTGTTCGGTACTGTCTTTTTTGAGTGTTTCATTTTCATAGGTTCCGAAATGCTCAAAGGCTTCTTTGAATTGAATAACAAAATAGCCTTTGAAATTTTTTAACGGAGGACCTAGTTTGGAAGATTGTCTATCGTCATTCCAGCCTATAATTTCGTTTTTAGCAGTGTCTATTTTTACCCAGCCATCAAAATCGGGAGCTTGGCTTGCCTCTATTAAAACAGAGGGCAGTTCGTTTTTTTGGAAATGAAATTGGAGCAGACCACATCGTGCAGAGGCGGTCATTTCAGTTTTTATTTTAGAAAGTTTGGGGGTGATTAAATCTACCGAATAATAGTAGGCTTTAGAATTTTCACTGGCATGTGAAAAGAAATAAGTTTGTTCTAATGCCTTGCTGGAAACATCTCCTACAAATGGTTTCAGCGTTACGTATCCATAATCGCCCATCCACATAGCGGGCTTGTGGGTAGCTCTAAATCCCCGAATTCGGCTATCGAAATAGCGGTAATTGGGAACGCGTATTTTGCTGTTGCGGGTGCAGGCTGTCCAGTGGGTCATACCAAAGGGTGGTGTTACAAAAGGAGTAGTTCTACCAAAGAGAATAAGTCCCTTAGTACCTATTAAAGGGTTGACAAATTCAGCAGGGGATTGAGCAAAAACAGTACTGATAAAAGCTAAAACAAAAGCAATGGTGGAAAACGCTTTTTTCATTGAATGTTTTCTTGGCAATAAAACTTGCCTTTAATCTTTTTCCTCTTTCACTTTCACATTTACCAGCTCTATTCGCTTATCAGAAGCTTTCAGAATTTTAATTTCAAAACGATCTATAGTAATGGTTTCGCCTTGATCTGGAATGTCTTCATTGTTCATGACTATAAAGCCTGAAAGCGTTTCGTACTCACCTTCTGGAATATCCAGGTTATATTCTTCGTTCAAATAATCTACCTCCAATCTGGCGGCAAAAATAAACTCCGTATCACTAATTTTTTTCTCTATTAATTCCTCCACATCGTGCTCATCTTCTATCTCGCCAAAAATTTCTTCCATAATATCTTCGAGTGTAATAATGCCCGCAGTGCCACCGTATTCATCTACTACCCACGCTATATTTTTGCGCTCTTTTATAAACTGTACTAACAAATCTTGAGCATTCATAGAAGCAGGAATTACTTCCACCGCACGAATAATAGAACGGATACTTTTGGGCTGTTTTAGCAAATCGAAATGATGCACATAGCCTATGATTTTATCAATGTTTTCTTCGTAGGTTTCATCTGCCTCTATTCCTTCTATTTCCAAGCGCGGCACCAAGCAACTTTTCACCTTCACTTCCTTTAAATACAAGGCTTTCTCAAACAATTCAGAGTTTAAATTATCGGTTTCATTGTCTTCTTTGTCCTCGCTCGCAGCCGATTCTTTTATCAAATATTCTAAATCCTCTTCGGTGAATTCTTGTCTGCCTTCATGATAATCACTTCCCACAAAAAACTTCAAAACCTTTTGCGACAGCTTATGAAAAATAAGCGTAAGAGGTGTCAGTAAAAAATAAATTAATTGGGTAGGGTATGCAAACAGCAACAACATTCTATCGGCATTAATTCGAAAAAGCATTTTAGGAATCAACTCGCCAAAAATAAGCACTATAAAGGTAGTCACCACCGTCTCTATCATCAACAAATAACCTTTATGGGCTGGCAAAAACGAAAAGTTTTCGGGCGTCAAAACGCCTTCCATAATACTACTAAAAAGCACTAAAGAAATATTTAAACCTATAAGCATGGTGCTTATAAATCGGGCAGGGTTTTGATTAAAATTAGAGACAATGCTGGCGTTGCTTTTACCTTTTTCTTTCAGTAATTCTACGCGTAACTTATTGGCAGAAACGAAAGCGATTTCTATGCCCGAAAAAAAGGCAATGAGTAAAAGGGCAGGGAGTAAAAAAATTCCTTCTTCCAAAATGGAAATAATTTGGTACTCACCAAAGATACAGTTTTAGCGGAATTAATAGAACGAACACCTAAAAGTGCGGGCAGTTCTACCTTACAGTTTGCTTTTCTTTCTCTATCGTTTCTTTAAACTTCCGCTGACTACGAACATTAAAAAACAAAAACACACAAAAAGCACAACAGAAAAGAGGGAAATAAACAAAGTGATTAAATGCCTGTGTGGTCACTAAATAATAAATAGCCACCAACAAAGCAGCCGTAGCAGCCAGTAGCCATGCACGTTCTAAAATTTGTAGCATATTCTTATTTTCTTTTGTGAAACAAAGATGAATGAAAATAAGTTTTAAAAAGGAAGAAAGTGATTGTATGCAAACGCTATCCTTTCTCGCTTTCTAACTTTAAAGTATCTTTGCGGTTCTATGCCAAATCAGCAAGACATACGACTCCTATCTCAAGAGGAACTAATAGCAAATTTGACTAAAACAGGGCAGCCTAGTTTCCGCGCCAAGCAAGTGTATGAGTGGCTTTGGAAAAAATCTGCTCGTTCTTTTGAAGAAATGACCAACCTTTCTAAAGACCTAAGAGAACAACTCGCAAACAATTACTTGCTACAACCAGTTACTGAAAACATTCTTCAAAAAAGTAAAGACGGCACGTTAAAACTGGGTATGAAACTGCACGATGCCCATATCATAGAAGGCGTAATGATACCCGATGAAGACCGCAATACGGCTTGTGTTTCGTCTCAGGTAGGTTGTTCGCTTAGTTGCACTTTTTGCGCTACTGGTTTTTTAAAAAGGGCGCGAAATTTAGATTATGGTGAAATTTATGACCAGGTCGTTTTAATCAATAAACATGCATTAGAAACTACGGGTAAACAACTCACCAACATTGTATACATGGGCATGGGTGAGCCGCTTTTGAATTACGACAATGTAATGCAAAGCATTCGCCTCATTACATCTCCTCAAGGTTTGGGAATGGCTCAAAAACGCATCACTGTTTCTACTTCGGGTATAGCACGTGGCATTACCCGATTAGCAGAAGAAAATATGAATTTTAATCTGGCGCTTTCGCTCCATGCAGCTACCGATGAAAAGCGAAATCGGATTATGGATATTAACGAGTCCAACAATTTAGAAATGCTTGAAGAAGCCCTCAATTATTTTTATTACAAGACTGGAAACAAAGTAACATTTGAGTATATTTTATTTGATAAATTTAATGACTCCATAGCTGATGCAGACGATTTGATTGCTTACGCAACAAAGGTTCCAGCCTTTATAAATATAATTGAGTACAACAATGTAGAGGGGGTAGAATTAAAAAAAGCAAAGTCAGATAGACGCGATGCTTTTGTACAACACCTTAGAGACAATGGCATAAATGTAGCGGTTCGCAGAAGTCGCGGAAAAGATATAGATGCCGCTTGTGGGCAGTTGGCAAATAAGAATTAGGAGGTGTTTATTTCCACTCAAAAGTGCTCAAGATATGATCCATATCTTTCTTCACATAATCTATAACGGGAGCCATAGAGTCTGCATTGGGTTCGTTGTAAAAATAGAGCGAACCTCTTATAAAATGGTGCGTACTATCGGTTAAAAAAAATTGCAAATTAGAAGCCGCCTCTCCGCCTACATCATACAACAAACCACTTACTCCGTGGGAATTGCTGATAATCGTTTCGTCTATGTAATTGGCTTTCTTGCTGTGTTTGAATGATAGTTTGTGCGCATCTTCCACTAGTTGAGCTAGCGTAATTTTTGGGGTAATTTCTTTGTACGTTAAATTTAGGGTGCCATTAAAATTAGGGAACAAAATATTTAACCAACAAGGCTCTTCTAATTTTTTTCCCATAAAAACCGTGTCTTTATTTATTTGGGCATACACTGGCTTTTCAAATTTAAAAGGGCAAGACTCTGGGTTGTATAACTCATATTTTCGCTCAGGAAAAATAACTCTTGGATATGCCTTTGGCTTTGGCATATAATCTCCATGGCAGCTACTCAGAAACAATGCAAATACCATCACTAAAAACCCCGAAACATAAACAGAGAAAGGGGTATGCAATTTTTTGAAAATCATTTTACAAAATCTATTTCTTCTTTTAGTTTAACCCCAATGTCACTTTCACTTTTTCTATTCTATTACTTTTAAGAGATAAAATTCTAAAAACAATATCCTCGCAATTTACCTCTTCTCCTGCTTTGGGAATCTTTCCTTTCAGCTCTAATACCAAACCTGCTACTGTTTCTGCATCTCCTTTTATTTCTTCAAAACGATCGGCTGGTGATTGAATTACTTTACAAAAATCAACCAATGGAGTGCTTCCTTCAAAAATAAAAGTGGTATCATTTATCTTCTTGTAATTGACATCTGCCGACTCATCAAACTCATCTTTTATATCGCCTATAACTTCCTCTACTATATCCTCTAAGGTAATGATACCAGAGGTTCCCCCAAACTCATCTACTACTATTGCCAAATGCTTTCTGCTTTCTTGAAACTCTCGAAGCATATCATCTATCTTTTTATTTTCGGGTGCATGTACTGCCTCGCGCACTAAACTTTGCCACCCAAAATTCTCATCTTGATGAATGTGTTGCAATAAATCTTTGATGTAAAGCACGCCTTCTATGTGGTCAATATCTTCTTTAAAAACAGGTAAGCGCGAGTAGCCAACTTCATTTACATACGCTAATAATTCTTTGAACGTCCATTCCCAATTCGCAGCCGCCACCTCCATACGGGGGCGCATAACCTGCTTCACTGTTATGTTTCCAAAATGTACAATGCCTTTCAACATTTTAATGTCATTCTTAGTATCACCGTCATCTACCGTTATGTCTATGGCTTTGTTTATTTCCTCAATATCCATTTCGGCATTGTGACGCTTAATTCTTTTTTCGATAACCGCAGTAGAGCCTACCAGCACAAAATTTATGGGTGAAAAAAGTCGATTCAATCCCGTAAAAAATGCTGCCATTCTTCGCGCCATCGACATTTTGTTGTGCGTGGCGTATACCTTAGGAATGGCTTCGCCAAACAATACCAGCACAAAAGTGACCACTATCACATTCATTAAAAAATCGAACAATTCTTTTGGTATTATAAAACTGCCAAGGCTAAAATCTCTAAATACAAAAGTGCTGGTGATTACGTAATAAAATGTCACAATCACTCCTATGTTTACCAGATTATTGGCTATAAGAATGGTAGAAAGCAAATAACGTGGGCGGTCTAAAAGCTTTACCAGTCTTTTATCTTGGTCATCATCACTTTCTCTCAACTCTTCGCGCTCTGCATTAGAGATAGAGAAAAAGGCAATTTCAGATGCGGCCATCAATGCCGAACAAGCCACTAAAAGTACGATTACTAAACAAGCAAAAAGCACCCCAGTAGAAGGTGCATTGAAAATATTTGCTTGTAGGAAAACAAAAAGTGATAAGCCAAAATTGCTTACCGAGTCACTGGGGTCCAAGGTTATTTGGTTTTAGGTTTCAAAATCAAAAAGGCAAATCGTCATCAATGTTAGATGCGGGAACGCTACTCACATTAGCATGGTTGTCTTCCATAGAAGAATTATTAGAACCTCCGCCTTGTTCGCCAGCACCACCGCTGCTTTCACGCTTATCCAACATGCGTAAATTTTCGGCCACTATTTCGGTGATATAACGCTTGTTACCATCCTTATCATCGTAACTACGCGTTTTTATTTTTCCTTCTATAAAAACAAGACTTCCTTTTTTAAGATATTTTTCAGCGCGTTCAGCTAACCATTTAAAGGGCAACTTTACGTTGTGCCAATCGGTTACTTCTACCCATTTGCCTTCTTTATCTTTATAATTTTCGGTGGTAGCTAATGGAAACTCAGCTATTGCATTGTCGTTAGAAAAATGTTTTAATACGGGGTCTTTGCCCAATCTGCCTAGAAGTTGTACTCTGTTTACCATAATGTATTATTTTAAAATGTTGACCTAAAGTAGTGAATTTTCTTGTAGAAACAAATGCACCACTTTCGGAAAAGCGAAGTTATTCAAATTTTTTAGCTGCACTTTTTGAAGGTTTTCGAAGGACGAAAAAGCTTGCTCAAACAAAAACTCATTCTTTTTTTTAGTGGCGTTGCTTTTTAAGAAAACAAAAACCGAATGAATGGTTTGATGAGAAAGTTGCTGCTTATAGGGCATGGAATAATTTTCTATTTCTAACGATTCTGTTTTCAGTTTTTTTGAAACAAACCCCTTAATGTTTTTCTTTAAAGGTTTATCCGTTTCTATCATAGGAAGTTCGTACAACTCTTGCCAGATGTCCTTTTCCGTACGCTTATGCAATAGGATGTTTTGTTCATCTTTAATTACCAAATAGTAAAAGTAACGGACTCGCTTCACCAATTTTTTTGCCCGAACAGGTAATGCTGCTTGCATTTCTTTCTCATAGGCAAAACAGTTCTTTTGTAAAGGGCAATCTTCGCATTTAGGATTCTGTGGCACACAAACAGTTGCTCCAAAATCCATGATAGCTTGATTGTATGCGCCTGGGTCTTTAGAATCAATAAGTGTTTGTGCTAAAGTGGCAAATTCCTTTTTCCCATTGGTAGCATCAAAAGGCGTAGCAATGCCGAAAACCCTTGCCAGTATACGAATTACATTGCCATCTACTACCGCTTTCTTTTCATCAAAACAAAAGGAAGCAATAGCCGCTGCGGTGTAGGCTCCTACCCCTTTTAGCTGAATGATTTCTTCATAGCTGTTAGGGAATTTTCCCTTTAAATCATACGCCACAAACTTGGCTGTAGCATGCAAATTTCTTGCACGAGAATAATATCCCAACCCCTGCCAAAGTCGCATCACCTCATCGGTTGGGGCGTCTGCTAGTTGTTTTACGGTAGGATAATTTTCTTTAAATTTTACAAAATAGGGCAAGCCTTGCTCCACTCTTGTTTGCTGAAGCATTACCTCGGAAAGCCACACCAAATAAGGGTTTCGCTCCCCCCTCCAAGGCATTTCCCGGTGGTTGGTATTGTTATTCCATTCCAATAATTTTTTAGAAAAAGTTTTTGGCAGCGAATTTTTCACCATGTTTTTGTAAAATTAGTAGAAGGAAGCTTTTTGATAGGATAAAATAAAACAAATTGTAAAAAATTGATTTTCAAACAATGTTTGGAAAAAAAAGTATCATTTTTGAAAACAATTTTAAATCATTTTCGTTCAACAACTAAATTAAATTAAACAAACTAAACTATGAGAAAAGCAGATGTAGTCACAAGAGTTTCTGAATTAACAGGAGTGGCAAAAGTTGATGTGTTGGTATCTTTGGAGGCATTTTTTAAAGAAGTTAAAAACTCACTTAAACAAGGTGAAAACGTTTATGTGAGAGGTTTTGGAAGCTTTATTGTAAAAAAACGTGCTAAAAAAATAGGTAGAAACATTAAGAAAAATGTAGCAGTAGAAATACCAGAACATTTTATACCAGCATTTAAACCCGCTAAAACTTTTACAGATTCTGTAAAGAAAGCGCGCGGTGCTGCAAAAAAATAATTTAAGAAGAAATTTTTTACAATAGGTTTGCAGTCCTAGATTGCGAACCTATTTTATTTTAAGCCATGAAAACCAAAAGAACCCAACTACTCGTTATAAGCGGCATCGCAGTATTGCTGGTAGCTCTTTATCTTTTTGCAGATACCAACAAGCCAAAGGGAAGCGAAAAAAAGGGACCTATGACTGGGCAAGCACAAGAGGCTGCCGACCGTCCTTCCTTTGATTTTGCTGCATACATGCTAAAAGTAAAAACCAATACCAGCAATAAAGACACCCTAGATTTACTGGCTCAATGGGAACAACAAAACAACCCAGAAAGCCTTCAAAAACTAATTAATTTCTATCACAGCAAAGGAGAATCAGTAGCGGAAGCACATTATACATTAACCCTTGCAGAAAAAAATAAAACAGAAAAATTGTATTTGCGTGCCGGTGATTTATACAGCGCCACTGCTTCTTTAAGTAACGATGATGCCATGAAAGGATATTTGGCAGAAAATGCCGTAAACGCCTTCAAAGCCGCATTTGATATAGATTCTACTAATACCGATACCCGTATAAAATTGGCTTCCGCTTATATGGAACAGGGTACCGCTCCTATGCAAGGAGTCTCTATTTTACTGGATATTGTACGCAAAGATTCCACCAATGCCGATGCACAATTTATGCTCGGAAAATTCGGAATGGTTTCTGGTCAATTTGATAAAGCTATTGCGAGGTTAGAAAAAGTTATATATTTGCGCCCCCGAAGCACGGACGCTCTTTTTTTATTAGCTATGGCATATCAGAACCAAGGTGATAAAAATAAGGCACTCGAGCTTTTGGAAAAATGTGTAAAGATGGAGCAGAATCCCGAACTCAAAAAAGAGATAGAAGGTTATATTCAAAATCTGAAAACAGGAAAACAATAAAAAACATTCATAAATTATTTCATTTAAAAACTCGTTACTATGCCGTGCGGTAAAAAAAGAAAGAGACATAAGATAGCCACTCACAAAAGAAAGAAGAGACTTAGAAAAAACAGACATAAGAAGAAATAGTCTGTTCCTTCCTATCATTTACAGTTCCTGATTTGTGTGAAATGTAAAACAGTTATTGCAAACAAAATTTGCCGTTGCTGTTTTGCGTTTCACTTTTCACATTTCTATACTGTTTTAAACTAAATTATTTTGAATAAAGAGCTAATTATACATGCTGCTCCGCAAGGGGTAGAAGTGGCTTTGCTCGAAGATAAAAAACTGGTGGAACTCCATCAGGAACACAGCGGCAATCCTTTTAATGTCGGTGATATTTATCTAGGCAAAATCCGCAAAGTAATGCCCGGGCTCAATGCAGCCTTTATAGATGTGGGGCACGAGAAAGATGCATTTTTGCATTACACTGATTTAAGTCCAGAGATTAGAACCTTGCTAAAGTTTACAGGACAAGCCATAGCTGGCCACTCCGATGGTACTCTTAATGCGGTAGAGTTACTTCCAGACATAGAAAAAACAGGAAACATTAAAGAGGTATTGGCTAATAAGAATCACATTTTGGTACAGGTTTTAAAAGAACCTATTTCTACCAAAGGACCTCGCTTAACCTGTGAAATAACCTTAGCCGGAAGATACTTGGTGCTATGCCCTTTTTCTACTTCGGTAGGTGTTTCTAAAAAAATAGATTCTGCGGAAGAGCGCAAACGCTTAAAGGTTTTGGTAGATAGTTTAAAGCCAAAAAATTTTGGAGTAATAGTGCGCACAGTGGCTGCTGGAAAGGATTCCAAAATTTTGCACGAAGATTTATTGATGCTTCAAAATCGCTGGAAAGAAATGTGCAATAATTTGCGCGGAGCTTCTCCAGTCAAAAAAGTACTGAGCGAATTGGATAAAACTTCTGGTATCCTGCGCGATATTTTGAGCCCACAGTTTAATAAAGTAGTAACCGACAGTGCACAAGTAGCGCGGGAAGTAGAAAGTTATATAGAGCGCATTGCCCCTGATAAAAAAGACATTGTTTCTACCTATAATGGCAATGTTTCGTTGTTTGATCACTATGGTATTACCAAGCAAATTAAAGCGGCTTTTGGAAGGCAAGTAAATACAGGAACTGGCGCTTCTATTATTATAGAAAAAACGGAAGCTTGTCACGTAATAGATGTGAACTCAGGCAATCGTACTGCTATGGAGGGTGACCAAGAAAGCAATGCGCTGCGGGTAAACATGGAGGCCGCAGAGGAGATTTCCAGACAAATGCGTCTACGCGATTTAGGAGGTATTATTGTTATTGATTTTATAGACCTCAAAAACCCAGATAACAAACGCATACTGCAAGATAAAATGCGCGATTTGATGGAGCTAGACAGAGCCACCCACACCATTTTGCCGCTTTCTAAGTTTAACCTGATGCAGATTACGCGCGAGCGAGTGCGACCAGAAATTGCCATTAAAACTACGGAACAATGCCCTACCTGTGGGGGAACGGGAACAATTGGTTCCTCACTTTTATTGATAGATGAAATACAAGCAGATTTAGACCATTTACTGAATAGCCACAGCACTTTAAAACTTTATGTGCACCCAATTGTAGAAGCTTATTTCAAAAAGGGATTCCCTTCTATTCGCACCAAATGGCTGCTAAAATACAAACGCTTTATTAAAATCTATTCTAACGAAACACTTGGTATCACAGAATATCAGTTCTTCGATGAAAATGATGAAGAGATAAAGTTGGATTAACTCCATTAAGCTTTTGCCCATATCTATGCTTTCTTTATAGCTGCTACTCAGAAGTAAATCAAGGGGTTTGGAAAGAAAAATGTAAAATTGTTACCTTTATATTAGTTTCTCCAAATCATTTTTTCGTGTTTGGATATTTATAATTTTCTATCTCAAATTTAAAACATGAGAAAAATTTACGCATTAGCACTCGCATTGATTTCGTTGAATATAGCGAAAGCACAAAAATTAGATACTACCACTTGGTCAACAAATTTTTTCGTTAAGACTATAGCGGTTGATAGCAATTACACCTATATAGGAGGAGATTTCACATATGTGGGTCCTAATACTGGAGGTGGGGCAAAAATAACAACTACGAATACAAATCCTGATTTGACATTTCCAAGAGTAAATGGAGCCATTTTTACAACCGTGCCTGATGGTGCAGGAGGTTGGTACATAGGAGGGGAATTCACCAAGGTAGGTATGTATGCTCGCAATTATATTGCACATATAAAAGCCAATAAAACCGTAGACACCACTTGGAATCCAAATATTAATTCTGGTGGAACCTACAATGTTAAAACAATAGCTCTTAGCGGAACAACTCTTTATTTGGGAGGTACTTTCCATAATATAGGCAGTTTGAATAGAAACAATATTGCTCGTTTAAGCGCGACCTCAGGTGTGGTTGATTCTGCATGGAATCCAAATTCAAATGGCGAGGTTTTTGCTATTGCAGTTAGTGGAAGCGAAATTTATGCAGGGGGGAATTTTACCAGTATAGGTGGACAATCTGGGTATCCAAGAAGTAAAATGGCTAAACTTGCCACTGTTACTGGGGCTGCCATTTCTTCATGGAACTCAAACGCAAATGGTGATGTTAATGCTATAGCCATAAATGGTTCCGATATTTATGTAGGGGGCAGTTTTACTAGCATAGGTGCTCAAACAAGAAATAAAATAGCTAAACTAAAGAACACAAATGGTGTAGCCGATTCCACTTGGAATCCAAATGCAAATAATGATATTTTCACCATGGTAATCAGTGGGACAGATATTATTGTTGGGGGAAAGTTCACAACGATAGGCGGACTAACAAGAAATTATATTGCCAAACTAAATACTACTACTGGTGCCGCCAATAGTTCTTGGAATCCAAATGCCAATAATAATGTTCATACCCTAGCTCTAAGTGGCAATGATATTTATGTGGGTGGTGAGTTTATAACAATTGGGGGAAATGATAGGTTTTCTATTGCCAAACTAAACAACACAACTGGTAGTGTTGATACCTCTTGGAAATCAAATGCTGGTGGCACTGTGAAGATCATTGCCATCAGCGGAAACGATTTATATGTTGGGGGATATTTCGTAAGCTTAGGGGGGCTAAGAAGATATGGTATTGCCAGATTAAATAACACAACTGGTGCTGCCGATGCCACTTGGAATGCAAGCATGCCTCTTGGAACAATAAACACAATCGCCATCAGTGGAAATAATATTTATGTTGGAGGTAAGTTTACAACTATAGGGGGGCTATCAAGAAACAATGTTGCAAAACTAAATAATACAAGTGGTGCTGCCGATGCCAACTGGAATCCAAATGCTGATAATGAAGTTTTTGTCATTAATATCAACGGAGCGGACATTTATGTAGGAGGGTGGTTCTCAAATATAGGTGGGAAAAATTGGAAAGGTATTGCCAAGCTAAACAATAGTAATGGTGTAGCAGATGTGAATTGGAATGCAGATTTGAATGGTGGTGTTGATGCCATTGCTATCAGTGGCAGTGCCATGTATATTGGGGGTGGTTTCACATACATGGCAGGGTATATAAAAAACTATATTGCCAAACTAAACATCACTAACGGAATGATTGATACTGCTTGGAATCCTGTTTTAAGCCCAAGTCGTACCAGATCAATTTTCACGAACGGAAGCGATGTCTATATCGTTGGCTATTTTACAACTGTAGGAAGCCAAACTAGAAACTACATAGCTAAACTTAACAATACAAACGGAGCTGCAGATCCCACTTGGGATCCCAATGCAAATAATGGGGCAAGAACAATCGCCATAATGGGAAACAATTTATATGCTGGAGGAGAGTTCACAAACATAGGTGGACTTGCAAGAAACCACCTTGCCAAACTAAATAACACAACTGGTGCTGCTGATGCCACTTGGAATCCCAATGCCTCTGACCTCGTCAACACAATCGTTATTAATGGATTAGATATCTATTTGGGCGGTGAGTTTACATATGTGGGTGGACAAAACATACCTTTTTTTGCTAGATATCGTAACACCATAAATTTTCCAACTCCAATCAAACCTAAAATGCTAATTCCAATGTATGTGTATTGAATTTATTGAACTCTTGTTGTTATTCATTGATAAATAAAAAGATTTGTATCCTTTCTCTATCCCAGCCCAGGAATATTTGGCAACATTCCTTTAGTTACCGCCATCATTTCTGATTGCATTACGTTCTCAGCTTTTTCCAACACTTCATTGGTAAGGGCAGTAATTTTTTGTTGTAACAAAACCACATCATCTGTGCGTTTAATTTCTACGCGTTTAATTTTACGATTGCCCGTGGCAGTAACTTTTACAAACTCATTTTCCAGAGAAACTTCCACCGTATCGAGGCGCTTTTTTACCTCATCCATTTTAGACTTTACTTCTTGCAGTTGTTTCATTTGATCTAAGAATCCCATGTTGTGTGTTTTTGTGTTTGCGGGTTAATTATTTGTAGGGTTGCGAGTTTAGCTTTTCATGTTTTCGTACTGCAGCGGATATCCAAAATCTTCCTTTCTAAGTGCCGCCATCGTAGCTTGCAGATCGTCTATTTTTTTACCAGTTACCCGAATGATATTATCCATTTGAGCCGCCTGTACTTTTAGCCCTGTATCTTTAATAGCCTTCACTATTTTCTTCATTACATCCTTATTCAATCCGTTTTTGAGTTTAATATCTTTTTTGATAGTAGCACCCGATGGATAGTGTTCTTTGCTCACATCAAATGAGCGCGGATCTATGCCCTGCTTACCTCCGCGCGAAATCAAAATATCAATAGCTGCATTTAAGCGCAACTCGTTTTCAGTAGTGATTAAAAGCGTTAAATCCTTTTTATTGAAATCTACTTCTGTTTTAGAACCACTAAAATCATAACGGTTCTGAATTTCTTTTTTGGCAACATTAATCACATTGTCTAATGTTTGCGCATCTATTTTGCTAACAATATCTAAACTCGGCATAGTGTACCTTTTTATAGATTAGTAATCGGTTTTGTCTTTTGTAGCTACTATTTATTTTCAAATCTTTTCTCTAATTCATCGTTGGTAAAAGTAGCAAATGTAAATTTTCCATTAGGTGCTGTGTAGGGATTTTCACAAGCAAATAATTCATCGGTCAAACTTTTCATTTCTTCTATGGAAAGGGTTTTGCCGTGTTTAATAGCAGCACTTTGCGCCAGCGACTTTGCTAAATTTTCGCGCTTAGAAAGTTTGGTAATACTCAAATTGTTTTTGAATTGCTCTATCAACTCTTCAAACATTTCTTTTTCATTTTGATGCAAAATATCGGAAGGGAAAGAGTGAATCACAAAAGTGTTTTTCCCAAACTCTTGCACATCAAAACCCAGTGCATTTATTTCTGGTAAAATCTCTTGCATAATTTGTGCATCGGCAGCGTCAAAACTGAGTGTTTGCGGGAAAAGTTGCCGCTGACTCGATTGGCGATTGTTTTCCAAATGCTTTAAATATTGTTCAAACAAAATGCGCTCATGTGCGGCTTGTTGGTCTATTAAAATAAAGCCCGATTTTATTTGCGAAACAATGTATCGTTTCTGCAATTGATGTGGCTGCGCCACTTCTTTGTTCACAAAAGTTTCTTCTGTGCTTTCAATTAAGCGATGTGTTTCGTTCGTATCGTTCGGTTTTTCTGTATGCTGAAAAACAGTTTGCCAGTTCTTTAAATTAGCTCGCTCCCTTGTATCTGTCTTTTGATAAACAGGAAAAGACGATACTGTTTTTCCCTGTACATCTTCTCTTTTTTGCTGCGCACCATTACCCGTTCCTTGCAGCCACATAGGTGTTTGGAAGGTGTTGTTTTTGTTTAGGTGGTCTTCTTGATTAAAATCTAAAGTAGGCGATACAGAATAAGCACCCAGTGCGTGTTTCACGCCTAAATTCACAAACGTATAGACCAGTTTTTCATCGTCAAATTTTATTTCATACTTCTGCGGATGCACATTGATATCTATGCGCTTAGGGTCTATCTCTAAAAACAAAACATAAAAAGGAAAAGCATCTTTGGGAAGCATTTGCTCAAACGCATTTTGCACTGCATGATTCAAATAAGCCGATTTTATAAAGCGGTTATTTACATAAATAAATTGCTCGCCTCTGGTCTTCTTCGCAAACTCTGGTTTGCCTACAAAACCATGCACATTCAATGCATAGGTATTTTCTTCCACAGGAACAATTTGTGCAGCCATTTTTTCATCAAACACAGCACAGACACGCTGTTTTAGGTTCCCGCTTTTATAATGAAAAACCTCATAATCGTTATTGAAAAGCTGAAAAGCAATTTTAGGATAAGAGAGCGCCACTCTGGTAAATTCTTCAAAAATGTTTTTGAGTTCTACTGCATCTGATTTTAAAAAATTTCTACGAGCAGGCACATTAAAAAATAAATTTTTTACTGCAATAGAAGTCCCTTCGGGAGTTTGACAAGGCTCTTGTTTCAGCACCTTCATGCCCTCTATTTCTATTTGTGTGCCCAATGTTTCGCCCCATAAGCGCGTTTTCATTTCTACTTGTGCAATGGCCGCCACAGAAGCTAAAGCCTCTCCGCGAAAACCCATGGTGCGAATATCAAACAAATCATCAGCTGTTTTTATCTTAGAAGTAGCATGCTTTTCAAAGCACATGCGCCCATCGGTATCACTCATGCCACAACCATTATCTATCACTTGAATGAGTGTTTTACCCGCATTTTTCACCAACAGTTTAATATGTGTAGCGCCAGAATCTATGGCATTTTCTAATAATTCCTTTACCGCAGAGGCAGGTCGCTGAATTACTTCACCAGCGGCTATCTGATTGGCAATCGTATCGGGTAAAAGATGAATTCTATCGGCCATAAAAGTTGGAAAAAATGGAGGACGAAAGTAACGAAATTTCTTATGGAAACACGGATGAAACAGATAAAAACAGGTTTATCTATTTTCAAAAAACTGTGTTTCCAAAACCATTCTATGCCCACCCTTCTATGCACTCACATTTTATTCGTAGAAAAGCTATTGTGTGTTTCAAAAAAATGTTGGTCGCATTTTTGTTCCTTTGGTCGCATGAAGAAGTTTTTGTTTTTAGTTTCTCTGATAGTTCTAGACTGGCTGGCTGGATTGGCTAGTCCCATTCTCACCTCCTTATTGCGTACTGAAAAAGTAAAAAAGACTGTTACTGAAATAGAATTTCATCCTTTGGAAGCCTATCAAGTAACCGATTATCCTCAGAAAAAATTCCTAGACTGGGAAAGCGATGCAGACTGTTTGGCATGGGTAAATAAAACCTACAATGCTCTCACTCTTGAGGAGCGCATTGCTCAATTTTTTATGGTGGCGGGTTACACTCAGGGAGAACATTTGAACATGGATTCGGTGATGCGACTCGTACAACAAAACAAAATCGGTGGTATCATTTTTTTTAAAGGTTATCCAAGACCACAGGCCATGTGGACGAATAAATTTCAAGCAGCAGCAAAGGTTCCTTTGATGATAGCCATAGATGGCGAATGGGGCTTAGCGATGCGACTAGACAGCACCATTTCTTTTCCACATCAGCTCACCTTAGGTGCCGTAAGCGATAATTCTTTAATTCAAAAAATGGGTGTGGAGATTGGGCGCCAATGCAATCGATTGGGCATACAAGTCAACTTTGCACCCGATATAGATGTAAATAGCAATCCCAATAATCCAGTAATTAACGACCGCTCTTTTGGTGAAGACAAATACCGTGTGGCGCTAAAAGGAATGGAGTATGCGGAAGGAATGCAATCAGTGGGAGTGCTAGCCTGTGCTAAACATTTTCCAGGACATGGCGATACGGATAAAGATTCACACAAAACATTGCCCACCGTTTTAAGAACCCAAGAGCAATTGAATGCACAAGAATTGTATCCCTTTAAAATTCTTTTTACAGGTGGCGTGGGTAGTGTAATGGTAGGGCATTTAAATGTGCCCGCTTTGGATACCGCTAAAAATATTTCAGCCTCACTCTCGCGTAAAATTACCACCGATTTATTGAAAGATTCTTTAGGGTTTGATGGTTTAGTTTTTTCAGATGCATTGAATATGAAAGGCGTGAGCGCGGCTTATCCTCCTGGAACTGTAGACTCTATGGCATTTATGGCGGGTAATGACATTTTAGTTTTTTCGGAAGATTGTAGCAAAGGGATAGAAAAAATTAAAAGAGCTGTTTTAGATAGCACTCTTTCTGAAAAAGATTTGGAAGTGCGGGTGAAAAAAGTGTTGGCATACAAATATAAAATGGGGCTGAATGATTGGCATCCTATTGCATTGGAAAATTTAGAAGAAGACTTAAGCCCTGATTCTGCAAGGGTTTTAAGGCAACTGCTTTTTGACAAAGCTGTAACTATTGCTGCCAACGAAGACAATTCATTGCCGCTGAAAAATATTAAAGAAAAGAAAACTGCTTCGGTTTCTATAGATGCAAAAGGCTACTCCGATTTTCAAAAATATGTGTATCAATTTGCCGATATAAACAGCTTTGCTATTCCTAATGAAAGCAAAGAATTATTGCAATCATATTTAGACACCCTCTCCTCTTATGAGCAAGTAATCATAGACCTGCATGGTATGAGCCGCTTGGCTTCTAAGGATTATGGCATTTCTTCTAACACCTTAGCGTTTATTGAAACGTTAAGTAAGCGCACCAAAATAATATTAGTGCTTTTCGGGTCGCCTTATTCATTGAAATATTTTGATGCTCAGAAAAGCGTAATCGTGGCGTATGAAGATAACGATGCCAGCAATTTATCGGCTGCCAATGTATTGCTTGGAGGCTTGCCAGCATTGGGAAAGTTACCTGTTTCTGCTTCTGAAAAATACAGAGTAGGTAATGGTTTTATCTCCAATACTATTTTGCGTTTGCAAATTTCATTGCCAGAAGAAGTAGGGATGAAAACGGAAGATTTACGAGAGCTAGACGATATTGTTATCAATGGAATTATTGGTCATGCATATCCAGGCTGTCAGGTATTAGTAGCAAAAGATGGGAAGGTAATTTGGAATAAATCGTATGGCAATAAAGTGTATGAAAATTCTTTGGATAAAGTTTCAGTGACAGATTTGTATGATTTGGCTTCTATCACCAAAATAGCGGCTACCACCTTATCAGTAATGAAGCTGTATGACGAAGGAAAATTAGATTTGAATAAAACGGTGGGTGATTATTTACAACTCCCCGAAGATGCCACCATCAAAGACTTGAAAATAGCCGATGTGCTTACCCACAATGCAGGACTCAAGCCCTTTATAGAGTTTTTCAGAAATACCCTTGATACCAATTACAATAACTTCTACCGAACTTCTGCTGAAAAAGGTTTCAGTACTCCTGTGGCAGAAAATCTTTTTATTAGAAACGATTATGCAGATACCATGTGGGCCATGATGTATCGCTCGCCCATCAAACCAAATCCAGAATTTGTTTACAGCGATATCGATTTTTATATCTTACAAAAAGTGGCAGAGTCAATTACCAAACAGAAGTTAGAAGATTATGTACAACAAAGTTTCTACATGCCAATGGGGCTCACTAGAATTGATTACAAACCGCTCACAGAATTTCCCAAAAAACAAATTATACCTACTGAAAACGATAAGCTTTTTAGAAAGCAGCTCCTACAAGGTTATGTGCACGACCCAGGTGCCGCCATGTATGGTGGTGTAGCTGGGCATGCAGGTCTTTTCTCCAATGCTTTTGATTTAGCACAAGTGATGCAGCTATTGCTAAATAAAGGTACTTACAATGGCAAACAGTTTTTCAAAACTAGCACGGTTGAAAAATTTACGGAGCGCTATTCCTCTCGCTCTCGTAGAGGATTAGGTTTTGATAAACCAGAGCCCGACAGTCGCAAACAAAGTCCTTGTTTTGATGAAGTGCCTTTGAGTGTTTTTGGTCACACAGGCTTTACAGGAACATGTGTATGGACCGATCCCGAAAACAAGCTCACTTTTATTTTCTTATCCAATCGGGTGTATCCCGATGCGGATAATCCGCGCTTAGTAAAAATGGGTGTACGGGTAAAATTGCAACAAGTAGTTTATAAAGCGATGGGTAAACAAAGACTCCATTAAAATTGTTCCTTGACTATTGATTCTCTCTAACTGCAACCTTCTTTTATAAAACACTCTCTGTAAATATATTAGTTTCTTTACCTTTGCCTTCCTTTGAAAAAATTAGCAATCATATTTAGCTTCCTATTGGGTAGTGTTTCTGTAACGTTGGCTACACATATTGTGGGTGGCTTTATGTCCTACAAATATATAGGTGGCAACCAATACCAGCTTACGCTTACCGTTTACCGCGATTGTAATAGTCAAACACTTTTTGATGGCGACCCTAATAACACAAGTGTAACCGTTGCATCAATAGGCTTGTTCGATATTAGTGGTGGTAGTTCTAGTTTAGTAGATAACTTTCAATTGACCAACCCTTCTATTACAAATGTTTCTTCTTCGATTACCAATCCTTGCCTGCAAGTACCCGCAGGTGTTTGTGTAGAGCAGGGTGTTTATGTTCACACGTTCTCTGTTCCAGACCCCACAAAAAGCTACGTATTAGTATATGAGAGATGTTGTAGAAATGGTACTATTAGCAATTTGGGTAATCCGGGAGCAGAAGGAGCCACCTACACCGCAGTCATTCCACCTACCAACACGTTTCAAAATAGCAGTCCAGTTTTTAAAAATTTCCCGCCTCCTTTTATTTGTAACAATGCTGCACTAAGTTTTGACCACTCTGCTACAGATGCAGACGGTGATTCTTTAGTGTATTCTTTGTGCACTCCCAATACTGGAGCATCTAGTGGTGCCCCTGCACCGAATCCGCCAAGTAATCCACCTTACAGCCCTATCAATTGGCTGTCCCCTTACAATGCAAACGACCCCTTAGGTGGTGTGCCTTTAACCATAGATTCAAAAGTGGGCTACCTTACTGGAGTGCCTAATACCATTGGCCAATTTGTGGTGGGTGTTTGTGTTTCAGAATATAGAAATGGGGTGCTCATTGGAACCTATACCCGCGATTTTCAGTTTAATGTAACCACTTGTAATATTCCTACTGCGGGTTTCAGTTACTTGCCTGGAACTGTAGACCCTACTTTGGGCTATGGTGTTTATGAAATTAATTGCACCAATCTTTCTGTTAATTTTAATCGTATTACTTTTTACAATCCACCGCCAAGCTCTGTGCCAGCATCTTATCATTGGGACTTTGGAGTAGCGGGAACTAACAGCGACACCTCTAATATAGCAAATCCATCTTTTAACTATCCTGATACGGGAACCTACAAGGTTACTGTGGTTATTTCAAAACAAGTAAATGGCGTTGGTTGCTACGATACTGCTTATGCCTTGGTGCGCTCGTACCCTACCTTTACAGCCGATTTTACCAAACAAGATGTGTGTCAAGATTCGTCCGTAAAATTTGCAGACGGCTCTGTTTCTACTACTGTTTTTTTACCCAATGCGTGGTCATGGGATTTTGGAGATGGTGGCTCTTCTTCCTTACAAAACCCTGCACATAAATACAATGCTCCGGGTACTTACAATGTAAAAATGACCGCCTACAATGTAAAAGGTTGTACCTCTCAAAAAACAGATGTGATTACCATTAATCCTTTGCCTATGGCTGATTTCACCGCTCCTGTAGTGTGTTTAAACCAACCCAGCGATTTTACTTTTACGGGTTCGGGAAGCATTACTGATTACAGTTGGAGCAATGGAGCGAATACCCCCAACACGTCCATTACCTATCCAACAGGTGGAACAAAAAGCGTTTCCTTAATTGTAGTATCTGATAAAGGCTGTAGAGATACGATTACCAAAAATGTAATCGTAAATCCGTTGCCTATCCTTAATCTTTCTGCACCTACAACTATTTGCCCGGGTCTAACCACCACGCTCAGCGCCTCTGGTGGCAATAGTTACACTTGGTCACCAGGAACTACACTTTCTGATTCTACTGTTTCAAATCCTATAGCTACTCCTGTGGTAGCTACCAATTATTCGGTAACCGTAACCGATGGAAATGGATGTAAAAATTCAGGTTCTGTGCTTATCAGTTTGTTTCCGAAACCGAATATAGATGCAGGCTTAGATACCTCCGTTTGTCTAAATCCTGGAAGTTTCCGCGACAGCGTAAAATTAAATGCCACAGGTGGCGTAACTTATGTTTGGACACCGAGTGCTGGTTTAACCAATCCAAACATTGCGACCCCTACTTCCAGACCTAGTACAAATACTACTTACTTTGTAACTGGCACAGACGCAAACGGTTGTAAGATGACAGACTCTTTAACCGTTTATGTTTTAGACCCTGCTTTGAATTTAATTGTTGATACCACAACGGCTATTTGCGAGCGAGATACCATTGTGCTAAATGTTTTAAAGCAAGGTAATTCTTCTTACAGTTGGTCGCCCAACATAGGCATTAGCGACCCGAATGCAAACTCTCCTAAATTTTTCCCAAGCACCACTACTCCTTATATTTTTAGTGTACAAAACTACTGTTATACCAAAAGCGATACGACCACTATTATCGTTCATCCATTACCCAATGTAGGAGCGGGAAAATTAGATTCTCTTTGCTATGGCGACACCATTCAAATTCAAGTGACTGGAGCGAGCACCTATCAATGGGTAGCCGACCCTACGCTCAGCGACCCTACGGTGGCTAATCCTTTGGTGTATCCATTAAACACTACTACCTATTATGTAACAGGAATAGATACTTTCGGTTGCAAAAATTCTGATTCTATCAAAGTATTGGTATATCTACCTCCTGTAACCGATGTAAAACCAGATACGCCTTTCATTTGTCAAGGACAACCTATACAATTACAAGCGCTGGGAGGAGTAGATTATCTTTGGAGCTATAATTTAACCTTGAGCGATAGCAACATTTCTAACCCTATCGCCATTCCTACCGATACTACTTGGTACTATGTGAAAATCACCAATATTCATCAATGTTCCTCGAACGATTCTATCAAAATAAATGTGCAACTGCCTGTAGTAGCCAATGCCTTTTCTCCTTTTGATGTATGTGAAACCACTACTGTAAAACTGGGTGCTTCAGGAGGTTTGTATTATGACTGGACTCCGCCTACGGGTTTAAATTATTCAGATATTGATAGCCCGCTGGCTACCCCATCTAATAGCATTACCTACATCGTAAAAGTATCGAACGATTGTTTCTTTGATACTGCAGCCGTAGAATTAATCATTCGTCCGCTTCCTATAGTAGATGCGGGTTTAGACACTACTATCTTTAGAAATACCGATGCTATTTTAAAAGGAACGACCAATGGCAAAACCTATTATTGGTACGAAGGCACTACCGTTCGCGAGCCTTTTAATTATACAACTGCTGCCACTCCTTTAAACACCACACAATATTATTTCTATGCTATTTCAGAATACAATTGTGTGAATCGCGATTCGGTTACGATTTTTGTAGAACCATACACCGTACTGCTTTTGCCGACCGCTTTTTCACCAAATGGCGATGGTGAAAACGATCTATTTAGAATTGCAAAATACTTAAATATTCAAACGCTTTTTGAGTTTGCCGTTTTTAATCGCTGGGGCGAAAAAGTCTTTACCACCAACGATTTCAATGCTGGCTGGGATGGCACTTACAAAGGGCGCAACTGCAATATGGAAGTGTACACTTGGTATGTAAAGGCTCGCTCTTATGATGGCGAAGATATTTTGCGCAAAGGCAATGTGACATTGGTGAGATAATCTCCTCCGCTCTTCTTATTTTTTCCGTTCTTAGCATCACAAACGGTTTATGAAAAACACCTATCACGCAATCGGATTAATGTCGGGCAGTTCGCTCGATGGTGTAGACATTGCTTACTGTTTTTTTCATTTAGAAAATGGTAACTGGACTTATGAAATTCAAAAGGCTAGCTGCATAGAATACCCCGCTCATTGGATAGAAAAATTGCAGACCATCCGAAATGCAGATGGCAGAAGCCTTTGGCAGACTCATTCCGCTTTGGGAAACTATTTTGGAGAAATTACAAACGCCTTTATTGCCGAAAATAATGTAGCAGATAAACTCGATTTTATTGCCTCACACGGACATACCGTATTTCATTTCCCAGAAGAAAATTTTACTTGTCAAATAGGAGATGGAGCAGCACTTTCAGCCGCTACAAAACTCCCTGTCGTTTGTGATTTTCGCTCGGCAGATATTGCCTTTAAAGGACAAGGAACACCCATTGTTCCTGTGGGCGATAAATTGCTTTTTGGTGATTATCGCTTTCTCTTAAACATAGGTGGCATCTGCAATATTAGCGCGAAAGTAGACGATAAAATAATTGCTTTTGACATAGCTGCTGCCAATCAAGTGCTCAACTTTTATGCAGCGCAACTAGGAAAACCTTTTGATGAAAACGGAAACATAGCCCAGAGCGGAAGCTTTGATATCGCTTTGTTTGAAGAACTGAATCAACGTCAGTTTTATCAACTTTCGTATCCTAAATCTTTAGACAATGGTTTTAGCCAAGAGCTTATTATTCCTGTGATAGAACAATTTGAAATCTCTGTTGCCGATAAACTCAACACCTACACCGAGCATATCGCTTTTCAAATAAATCAACATTTACAACAGTTGGCGGTTACTGAAAAAACGCAAATTACACAGCACGATAAAATGCTGGTAACGGGTGGCGGTGCTTTTAATTCTTATTTATTAGAAAGAATTAAAGACCATTGCAATTGCAAGATAGTAGTGCCTTCCGATGAGGTAGTGAAATTTAAAGAAGCACTGGTCATTGCCTTTATGGGTGTTTTAAGAATACGAAACGAAGTGAATGTTTATAGCTCCGTTACGGGAGCTGATGCCGATACCGTAGGTGGAGCTATTTATCACGCCATCGCAAAAAACAATTAGTATTGCAAACTAGAAACTAGCTCATGTATTTATCTCCCTTCTCCGAACTTCCAACTCCCTACTACTCATGATACTCGTAACTGGTGCCAACGGTTTATTAGGGTCTTATCTGGTAAAAATGCTTTTGCAAAAGGGCGAAAAAGTACGTGGCTTGAAACGTAAAAACAGCGACCTTTCTTTGTTGGGTGATTACGCTTCTAAAGTAGAATGGGTAGAGGGCGATGTGACCGATATTTTTTCAATAGAAGAAGCTATGGTGGGGATTCAAAAGGTATATCACTGTGCGGCTATGATTTCGTTTGTGCCCGAAGATATTGACCAAATGATGCTCGTAAATGTGGAAGGCACCGCCAATGTGGTAAATGCGGCATTGGATGCTGGAGTTGAAAAATTGTTACACGTAAGTTCTGTGGCGGCTTTCGGTAGACCTAAACCAGAAAAAATTATTGATGAGCAAATAGAAATCAAAGACTCCAAAGACAACTTTCATTATTACCGTTCTAAATTTTATGGAGAAAGAGAAGTATGGCGAGCACATGCAGAGGGTTTGAATGTGGTGATTATAAATCCTTCTACCATACTAGGAGGCGGCTTTTGGCAACTACCCCCCAATCATATTTTCAAACAAATTCAAGAGGGCTTGCCATTTTATACCGAAGGAGTAAATGGTTTTGTAGATGTGCGCGATGTGGCAGAGGTGGCATTAAAATTAATGGAGAGTACTATCTCTGGCGAAAAATTTATTGTGTCTGCTGGCAATCTTTCTTTTAAAGAACTCATGACCTCTATTGCAGATGCACTGGGCGTTTCACGACCTAAATACAAAGCAGGAAAACTGTTGGGTGGAATAGCGTGGAGAGCAGAATGGCTAAAGGCTTTTTTTACCAAACAGAAACCTATGATTACCCGCGAAACGGTAGAAATGGCGCAAAATGATTTTTATTACAGCAATGAAAAAATTATAAACGCACTTTCTTATTCATTTCGCCCTATTCCAGTTATAGTAAAGGATACAGCGGCTTTACTTCAAAAATCGAAACAAGAAAAGAAACCTTTTGGGGTGTACTTTTAATTTTTCGAACTATTGCTGCTGCTGCATTTCCATGTATCTGCGAAAAGAATTTTGTTGACCCGAATCGGACTTTACAGGATGTTGACTTAGGGCAGTTGTTACTTCCTCAATGGTGTGCCCATCTTCGTACAAAACAGAAACGCCCACTTCTAATTGATGTTGTGAAGTGCCTTTGTACATACCACGCACGGGTGAACAATCCGTAAAATTTCTACCCACTGCCAAGCGGACATGCAAATCGTTTACAATACAATTGTTGGTGGGGTCTATGCCCAGCCAACCGTAATCAGGAATATACGCTTCTACCCAAGCGTGTGTAGCACCTTCGCCTCGCATACCCTCGCGAGCAGGACAAATGTAACCACTTACATAACGTGCAGGTATTCCTATCAGGCGCAACATCACTAACAAAATATGCGCAAAATCTTGACATACCCCCGCTTTCAGCTTCCACACTTCTCCTAATTTAGTATCTACTTCTGTAACTCCTTTTATGTAACTGAAGTTTTTGTAAACATAACTGTTCAGTTCTTTTGCTGCCTGAAAAGGTGTTTTCTGCTGCAACAATGGGGCATCTGCTATTGCCTTGATTTCATGCAGCGCATCAAAATATTCCGACTTTAAAAAGTCAATAAACTCCGCTTCGTATTTAATACTTTGTAGAATAGCCCATTGTTCAGTAACACTTTTTGTATCGGCAGGAACTACCCGTAAATGAGTAATAACCTCTACCTTAGAATCTATACACAATTCTTTATGAGGCTGCGCAATCATAAACGAGCCGACTTCGTTCCCATAATAATCCAAGTGTTTTTCTACCGATGGGTCATTCGTGATTTTTAATTTTTGCTGAACTGATTCTTGAAAATCGTCCTTTATGGGGAACAGCATTATTTCATTGGCACTATCGCGAACGGGGGTGAGGTAAGTATATTTAGTAACGTGATGTATAATAAAACGAGGCATAAAAATTTCAATAATTAAGAATGAGAAAAAACTTGTTTATCCAACGCACTGGCTATCGCAAATAAATCAGCACGCAGTTCTTGTAAATATTCGTGCAGCCCTTGTTGCAAAATAATATCTACTGTAGAATACTGAACTTTGCTACGAACCTTGCCTATCAATACATCCAACTGCCTGTAGGTCTCTGGTGTTTGCTCACTTTGTAAGCGTTGAAGGTAGCGTTGTATTCGATTTAAAGAATGAATAATAGAGCGCGGAAATTCATTGTTCAAAACAATTTGGTCAATCACATTTCGTGCTTCAAAACCTCCGCGATAGGTTTTTAAATACAACTCATATCCCGAAATAGACATGAGCAAATATTTCCAATACATAATATCTGCAGACTCTAAATTGAAATTGCGGTCGCTCAATTTTAAATCTAAAATATCTACTGCCTGTAGGCTTCGCTCTAAATATTTTCCGATGCTAATAAAGGAGAAGCCCGCTCCGCGCGCCATCGTAATATCTGCCGTTCCATAATACAACAATCCGCGTTTAATCAAATCATCTAAACTGCTTACTGGGTCTTCGTTCTGAAGTAGCTTCACTAGTTTTTCATCGCGCACAGCATGATAAAAATCGTTCAAACATTGCCATACTTCTACCGTAATATGATCTTGTACAGAGCGGGCATTTTCACGCGCTTGGGTGACTATATTCAACACCGAATTAGGATTCTCTTTATCGGTAACCATGTACTGAATAACGGCACGAGAATCTTGTGCAATTTTAGCAGCTTCATCTTCTTTTAAATAAGTAAAGATTCGTAACACCGGCAACCATGAAAAATGCTGACGGTCATCTTGCGAAGAGGCGTAGTTTATTTTCAACATGCGCAGTATACCATCGTTTCGCTCCATATATCGGCTCATCCAGTACAACGAATCGGCTACTCTACTCAGCATAATTTTATTTGCTTTTTTGAAATTATTTTAACTCGCTAATACCCACGTATCCTTACTTCCGCCACCTTGTGAAGAATTTACTACCAACGAACCTTCTTTTAATGCCACCCTTGTAAGTCCCCCTGGCACAATGTCTATGCCATTAGGACCACACAATGCATATGGCCTTAAATCTACTCTGCGTGGCTGTAATTTTCCATTAATAAAACAAGGCGAAGAGCTTAAACTAATTATGGGCTGCGCAATAAATTGACGTGGGTCTTTTAAAATTTCTAGTTTGTAATTTTCTATTTCTTCTTTGGTAGCTACATGCCCCATCAACATACCATAACCTCCGCTCTCATTGGTTTTCTTCACCACCATTTCATGCATATTTTCAAAAACATGTTGACGCTCTTCTACATTTGTAA
Source organism: Chitinophagales bacterium (assembly GCA_044228065.1). Lineage (GTDB taxonomy): Bacteria > Bacteroidota > Bacteroidia > Chitinophagales > LD1 > JBGAVP01. The sequence continues at coordinate 161,098 of JBGAVP010000001.1, forward strand.
GCGAATAGGTAGGTACATTTTTGAGAATGGGCTCTTCGTTTAAATAATATTTTATCATGGCTGGAACATAAGGATACACCGCCTTATCATCTGCCACTCCATTACCTATAGCATTTACTATAGCTACATTTCCTTTTCGGTATGCGCTCATTAAACCAGCCACCCCCAATACACTTCTAGAATTAAAAGTTAGCGGGTCTAAAAAATCGTCATCTACTCTTCTATAAATTACATCTACCTGTCTTAAGCCCGAAGTAGTTTTCATATAAACGCGATGATTATCTACCACCAAATCGCGCCCTTCTACCAACTGTACACCCATGTAACGCGCTAGTGTAGTGTGTTCAAAATACGCAGAATTATACATACCTGGAGTAAGCAATACAATAGTGGGATTCGCATTTTGCTTGGGTGCCATAGAAACCAAATTCTTATGCAAAAGATTGGGGTACTCCATCACAGAGTGCACATTGTTTTTGGGCAATAAATCAGGAAAGATTCGTTTCGTTATTTCTCTGTTTTCGAGCATATAGCTCACTCCACTAGGGGTGCGCAGGTTGTCTTCTAAAATATAAAACGAGCCATCGTTGTTGCGTATCAAATCTATTCCCGAAATATGAACGTACAAATCATGGGGTACCGCTAATCCTTGCATTTCGCGCAAATAATGCGGACAGCTATATATCAATTCCACGGGCACTATTCCGTCTTTTAGAATGAATTGATTGCTGTAAATATCTTTCAGAAAAAGATTGAGCGCTTTCAGTCGTTGTTTGATACCTGACTCTATATACTTCCATTCTGCAGCAGTAATTATTCTAGGAATAATATCAAACGGAAAAATTTTTTCGATGCCTTCTCCACTGTTGTAAACCGTGAAAGTAATTCCTTGGCTCATGAACAACTTCCGAGCAAGTTCTTCTTTTTTGTTCAGCTCTTCTATACTCAGGTGTTGTAAATAATCCACAACACCTTGATACTGCTCGCGCACAGCAGAGCCATTGTACATTTCGTCCCAGGTGGCATTCTCCACATGATACAAACCCAATAATTCATCTGCTTTCATACAGCTAAGGTTTTATAAGGAGGTGAGCCAAAAATCTGCCCCAAATATATAAATTCATTTTGGGCGATTTTGAGAATATCTCTATTCTCTTTTGAAAAAACGAACATGCTCTTTTCTCCTTTTAAAATCTCGTGGTTGGATAAATAGAAAACTATTCCTATATTCGCCTCACGAAAAGAGAGAGGGGACGAGAGTCCCCTCTTTTATTGTCTATACTTTATGGAATTGAAACAAAAGATAGAAGATTGGTTAAACCCCTTGTTGCAAGGCATGGACTTGTATTTGGTAGATGTAAAAATACAAGGAGGGAAAAAAGTGGAAATTTATGCAGATGGCGATAAGGGTATCACCATTGGTCAATGCACAGAAATTTCTCGCTTTTTAGAAACCCATTTAGATGATAGCGGATTGGTTTCAGAAAATTATTCGTTGGATGTTTCTTCGCCAGGAATGAGTAATCCGCTTAGAATTCCACGCCAGTACAAAAAACGTATTGGAAGAATTTTAGAAATAGTAAAAACGGACGGAGTGTCGCTAGAGGCGCAGTTGATGAGTGCTGACGATGAAAAAATTGTTCTAAAAGAAATAGCAAAACCTGTAAAAAAAGTGAAAGGTAAAAAGGCAGAAGAAAAAGAGGAGCCTAAAGAATTTGAGCTAAAATATTCAGAAATAAAAAAAGCATTGATTCAATTGAAATTTTAAAATAGACGATAAGATATTAGATGTTAGACATAAGACAATACAAAGACTTAATCCCGTTTTGATTTTTTCTAACTTCTAACATCTGCCTTCAAACATCTAAATACTATTATCTAATAAAATAATTCACTAACAAAAAAAAGACCATGAACAGTTTAGATCTGATAGACTCGTTTAGCGAGTTTAAGCAACTCAAAAACATTGACCGCCCTACTATGATGAAGGTGCTGGAAGATGTGTTTCGCACCTTGCTTAAAAAGAAATACACCGATGCAGATAATTTTGACATTATTGTAAATACCGACAAAGGTGACCTTGAAATATGGCAAAGACGCCAGATTGTGGAAGATGGTGATGTAGAAAACCCCATTACACAAATAGCCCTTTCTGAAGCACAAAAAATTCAAGATGACTATGAAATAGGTGAAGAAACGTATGAGAAAATTGAACTCGAAAGTTTCGGCAGACGTTCAGTTTTAGCAGCTAGACAAACTTTAGTGAGTCGTATTTTAGATTTAGAAAAAGACGAGACTTATAAAAAATACAAAGACCGAATTGGCGATATTATTAGCGCAGAGGTGTATCAGGTTTGGAAAAAAGAAATTCTTTTATTGGATGAAGAAGGCAATGAATTGTTACTTCCAAAAACAGAGCAAATCAAAACCGATTTTTATAAAAAAGGAGAAACGGTACGCGCTGTAGTAAGAAGGGTAGACATGAGAAACAACTCTCCTGTTATTATCTTATCTAGAATTGACAATGCTTTCTTGGCTAAATTATTAGAACAAGAAGTTCCTGAAATTTTTGATGGTCTTATTGTTATCAAAAACATTGTTCGCGAACCTGGCGAAAAAGCAAAAGTAGTAGTAGAATCTTTTGACGACCGTATAGATCCTGTAGGTGCTTGTGTAGGGGTAAAAGGTTCTCGTATTCACGGTATTGTTCGTGAACTAAAAAATGAAAACATTGATATTCTAAATCACACCAATAACCTGAGCTTAATGGTACAGCGCGCTTTGGCTCCAGCAAAGGTATTGTCTTTAGATATTAACCAAGAAAAGAAAAGAATCGCTGCTTATTTAGACGCAGACCAAATTTCTTTGGCTATCGGTAAACGCGGAGTAAACATTAAATTAGCATCTAAATTAGTAGGCTACGAAATAGATGTTTACAGAGAAGGGGGCGAAGAAGAAGAAGGCGATTTTGATATTGACTTAGATGAATTTTCAGATGAAATTGAAGAATGGATGCTGGATGAATTAAAGAAAATTGGTTGTGATACTGCTAGAAACGTACTTGCTTTAACCAAAGAAGAATTAGTAAGAAGAACGGAATTAGAAGAAGAAAATGTGGATGATATTTTACGCATTTTAAATGCCGAGTTTGAAGAAGAAGGGAAAGGAGAATAATTAAAAAGTGCTGGAGGGAAGAAATAAAATTTGATAAAGAAGCAGGTGATAATTCTAAAAGAAATCGCCTCTTCTTTATCAAATAATCTAACAATCAAAACAAGTAGATGTCAGAAATTAAAGCAATACGATTAGCAGCAGGAGCCAAAACCTACAACGTAGGTATGGACCACATTTTGGATGAGCTAAAAAAAGGCGGATTTGTCGTAGAAAACAATCCGAATGCTAAGCTCACGCCCGAAATGGTGGGGGTTCTTGATAGGGCATTTGGAAAAGACAAAGCCATTAAAGCAGAAGCTGACGGAACCATTATTGATAAAACAAAAAAAGAGTCTATTGAATTAAAAATAGATGAAATTACTCCGCCCAAAAAACAGGAGGAGGAAAAAGAAATACTAATAAAAACAAATCTGGAACATGCTCCAGAACAGGTAGCACCAGTTGTAGATCCTGATAAAATAGAAGTTGCCAAAACAAAATTAGAAGGACCTAAAATTATTGGTAAAGTAGATTTAAACAAGCCTAAAAAAACAACGAAAAAACAAGAAGAAGTTGTTGAAGTAGTTCCAGAAAAAGAGGCTGAGGTAGTGATTCCAGAAGTAACTGCCGATGCGGAAGTAGTGGTAACTCCTGAGAAAAAAACGGCTAAACAGATACAAGAAGAAGATGTAGATTTTATAAAAACCAAACGTGTAGAATTGGGCGGACCAAAAGTTTTAGGTAAAATAGAATTAAAGCCCGACCCTACTCAAACCCCTAAAAAGAAAGAAGAGGTAAAGAAAGTAGACGGTGCTTCTGATGAAGCTAAGCGCAAACGTAAACGAATAGAAAAACCGAAGCGTGCACGTATTGAAGATTATATTAAAGATGGCGTAAGACCTGCTGTAGGAGCCAATAACAGACCTCCTGTAGATAGAAATGCTCCGCCAAAAGAAATTTCTGAAAAAGAAATAGAAGACAAGATTAGAGCGACCATGTCTAAGATTCAAGGCATGACCAGCAAGAGCGATCGCTCTAAATTCCGTAGAGGCAAAAGAGAAGCAAATCAAGAAAAGCTATCGGCAGAAAAGGATGCTAGTGAAAACAGCAAACTACAAGTGACAGAATTTATTTCTGTAAGTGAGCTAGCCAGTTTAATGAATATTTCCCCTACAGAAATCATTAAAACTTGTATGCAAATAGGGGTAATTGTTTCTATTAATCAGCGTTTAGATGCTGAGATTATAGAGTTGGTTTGTACCGATAAAGGATTTGAAGTAGAATTTATTTCTGCCCAAGATCAAGTTGCATTTAAAGAAGAAGAAGCTGATTTACCAGAAAATTTAAAACCTCGTGCTCCTATTGTTACGATCATGGGTCACGTAGATCATGGTAAAACTTCGTTATTGGATTTCATTAGAAAAGCAAATGTTGTTTCTAAAGAGGCTGGGGGTATTACGCAACACATTGGCGCCTATGAAGTACAAACAGCAAGCGGTAAAAAAATTGCCTTCTTAGATACTCCAGGTCACGAAGCATTTACAGCGATGCGTGCTCGTGGAGCAAAAGTAACCGATGTGGCAGTAATCGTAATTGCGGCTGATGATGCTGTGATGCCACAAACCAAAGAGGCTATTAACCACGCTCAATCTGCGGGAGTTCCTATGATTTTTGCCATCAATAAAGTGGATAAAGACGGGGCTAATCCTGAGAAAATACGGGAACAATTAGCTGGTATGAATTTGCTAGTAGAAGAATGGGGCGGAAAATTCCAATCTCAAGAAATTTCTGCTAAAAAAGGATTGAATATAGATTTGCTATTAGATAAAATTTTATTGGAAGCAGAGCTATTAGAATTAACCGCCAATGCTAATAAGCTTGCATCTGGTTCTATTATAGAAGCTACCTTAGATAAAGGTCGTGGTTATACTGCTACTGTTCTGGTTCAAAATGGAACTTTAGAAGTTGGTGACATTATAGTTGCAGGTCCATACATGGGTAAGGTAAAAGCTATGTTTGATCATACTGGCGCTAAAGTAAAAACAGCAGGACCTTCTACTCCAGTTCAAGTATTGGGGATAAGTGGCGCTCCACAAGCAGGGGAGAAATTCAAGGTATTTGACAACGAACAAGACGCCAAAGAGCTTTCTTCTAAACGAGCTCAATTAGACCGTGAACAAGGAATAAGAACCAAAAAACACATAACCTTAGATGAAATTGGCAGACGTTTAGCGTTGGGTAATTTCAAAGAATTGAATTTGATTCTAAAAGGAGATGTGGATGGTTCAGTAGAAGCGTTAGCGGATTCCTTACAAAAACTCTCTACAGAAGAAATTCAAATACGCATTATTCACAAAGGAGTTGGACAAATCTCCGAATCGGATGTGTTGCTAGCTACTGCTTCTGATGCCATCGTAATTGGATTTAACGTGCGTCCTTCTCAAAATGCAAAACGAATTGCGGATACTGAAAATATCGACATCCGACTCTACTCTATTATCTACAATGCCATAGAAGAAATTAAGGCTGCTATGGAAGGTTTGCTAGAGCCAAAAATAGAAGAGAAAATTATTGGAAACTTGGATGTTCGGGAAGTATACAACATTACCAAAGTGGGTACTATTGCTGGATGTTATGTACGTGACGGAAGAATTTTAAGAAGTTCTAAAGTTCGTTTAATACGTGATGGTATTGTTATTCATACAGGCTCTTTAGTAGCACTAAAACGATACAAAGACGATGCGAAAGAAGTAGTAAGCGGAATGGATTGTGGAGTGCAGATTAAAGACTTCCAAGATATTCAAGCTAATGATGTACTAGAAGTATTTGAAGAAATAGAAGTTCAAAGAAAATTATAGTAGACAAGTATCTTAAAACAAAAAAGTCCGAAGCAAATTGCTTCGGACTTTTTTGTTTTAATCCTTTATCAATTTTAAACTCTGCTATTTAAACACAGTAATAGTTCCTTTATTCTTTACTACCTCTGCATCTAAGAAAGTAATATTTACTTGATAAACATAGACCCCTGGTTGAACTGGTGTGCCCTTAAAGGTTCCATCCCATCCTTTTTCTAAATCATCTCCATCAAATACTTTTTCACCCCATCTATCGAAAATTTCCATGCTAAAATATTTTACTGGCCCTCTTGTGAAAACACGATAGACATCATTTCTACCATCTCCATTTGGTGTAAACACATTGGGAATATAGATGTATTTAGATGGATCCACTTTTAAAACAAACCTGGTCGTATCTAAGCATCCACTTGCGTTATCTTCTACTATTAATGTATAAGTGGTGGTGCGAGTTGGTGAAGCAAGAGGATCTTCACAAACAGAACAAGATAAAGAGCTAGATGGTGTCCAATTATATAAATAGCTACCAGAAGGATTTACCGTTACATCTATTTCTGTTTGTTCGCCATACTTTAAATTCAAATCGGTAGTGGTAGTGGCAATTATTTCTACTGGCTCTGTAATCGCAATAGTAGTATCTGCCACGCAACCCTTGCTGTCTGTGAGCGTTACTGCATAATTTCCTGCTACAATTCCCTTTAAAGTTTTGTTTTTACTTCCAGTAGACCATAGATAAGAAGTAGGTGGAGTGCCACCAATTGGTGAAGAATAAATAGCACCATCACTTCTTCCAAAACAACTCACGTCTCTAGAACTATCAATATTAGCTCCAAAATAAGGAGCAGCATTTATTGAATATTGCCCTGTAACAGTACATCCATTTTGATCAGTAACTGTTACATCATAAACCCCTGGTGCTAATGGAGAAGCAGAAGCAGTATTGGAAGCTGGCGTATTTGACCAAACATAAGAGTATCCTGAACCTGCCCCCCCTGCACCTAGTGCTGTAAGCGAGCCATCGTGATAATCATAACAGCTTTCATCTATTTGTCCATTGGGCGCTAAAGAAACGGTAGGTAAATCCCAAACGGTTACTTGTTGAATATCGCTCACATACAAACAACTATTTGCATCTAAAGCAACTAATTGATATTGCCCCGCAGAGTCTACTGTGATGGTTGGGTTTTGATCATTATTAGACCACAAGTATTGAACGAATGGGTCGTTGTCAGAAAAAGTAACATTTTGTCCTTTACAAAAACTTACTGGACCAGAAGCCACTAAAGTAGTAGCTAATGGAGGTGAAACAGTTACTATTACATCATCAGAAGCCTTGCATCCATTGGAGTCAGCCACTACTGTTAATGTAAAATTAACAGGAGATGTAGTAGTATTAAAGAATGAAAAGAATGGATCAGAAACTAAAGAGTCATCTAGATTCACCCCAGGAGTCCATTGATACGTGTAGTTTGGATTGTCCAATGCACCTATTTGTACAAAACCTCCAGAGCAAACAGTTTGATCGGGTCCTGCATCGGCTGCGGGTGGTGTTCCTATTTGAACAACTACTAATGTTTGCGTGCTTGGACATCCATTGTCTGTTACATCTAGGGTTACATTTTTATTTCCTGGCGAAGCCCAGCTTATGGTGTATGGTCCGCCACCAGAACCACTCACTATGGTACCTCCATCGAAATTCCAAGTGTAATTAGCAGTAGCAGAAATAGTACTACTGTAGGTTACTGAAATATTTTGCCCAATACAACCTCCTGAAGGATTTGTTGTAAAAGCGGTCGTTACATCTGGATATAATTTTACACGTACAGTGTCATAAGCAAAACAACCATTGGAAGAAACTACCAGTGTATATGCTGTATCAATTGTAGCTCCAGTAGGATTTGAAGGAACTAAAAAGGTTGGATTTGAAATAGATGGGTCGTCCAAACCAATAACAGGAGTCCAAGCATACGTATTTCCAGCTACGGTGGCTGCTCCTAAGCTAGCTGGAGTTGCAGGGCAAACTTGCACATCTGCTCCAGCATTGGCTGTAGGTGTTTGGTTAACTACTATAGAACCCGTTCCTTGCTGAGAAAAACAACCATTATCTGTTACATCTAAAGTAATATTTTTAGTGCCACCTGTAGCCCAGCTAATACTGTAAGGTCCGCCTCCAGAGCCACTCACAACAGTACCTCCATCAAAATTCCAAACATAAGCAGCGGTGGCAGAAATAGCATTGCTTAATGTAATTGTCTCTAGCGCCCTTGTACAAATAGGACCTGCCGGGTTTATAGTAAAAGTAGATTTTACATCAGGATATAATTTTACGCGCACCGTGTCTGTGGTAAAACAACCTCCACTGGATACCACCACTATATAATTTGTATCAATAGTAACTCCAAATGGATTGGATGGAGCGAAAAATACAGGGTTAGAAATGGTGCTATCGCTTAATCCTAGAGTAGGAATCCATTGATACGTATTTCCTGCAATGGAAGCAGAACCTAAGTTTTTAGGAACCCCAGGACATGCTTGTATATCTATACCCGCATCTGCAACAGGAGGAGTATTTACAGTGATGCCCGCAGAGCCATTCACATTACAACCATTAGATGTTTCTGCTAGTGATACAGTTTTAGATCCCGGTGTGCCCCATGAAATAATGTAAGGACCAGCACCGCTTCCACTTACAACTGTAGCTCCATTAAAATTCCAAGTATAAGTAGCCGCAGCGTCTGAAGATGGATTATTCAGCGTAACATTCACATTTCTATTCGGACAAACAGTATTGGCTGGATTTAAAGTGATAGAAGGTGCTGGAACGCTAGCTACTGTTACTTTAAAAGTATCTTTCCCTATACATTTGTATCTATCTGCCACTGAGTCTATGTACATGGTAGTAACAGCAGGGGTTACAGAAGAACCATTCGGTAAATTACCCGGAGTCCAATTGTGGGTGTACGGCTGAGAGCCCAACACTACTGTAGAGGTTAATGTTACAGGTGTAGGTGTACATTGGGTAATATCTGTGGGTGCTGTTACTTCTGGACAAAGATTTACCTCTATTACTGTTTTGGCATCGTTTCCTGTACAACTTTCGTCATTCCAAAAACCACTTGAGTAAATTTGCACACATTGTTCCCCTTGCTGGCAGTTTGTTTTATTTTGACCAATGCAAGTATTACAAGTACCAAAACCTAAAGCACAGTAATTGTGATATCCAGAATTATTCGGCTCGCCACCATTAAAGTTTTGATAAACTCCAGGGGTTACTACATTAGGTGTAAATGCTCCATAAGAACCATCTAAGGGGTAAAAAGTACTAGCTCCTGTACCTGTTCGTTTTATTCCAATCCAAACTTTAGCTCCACCGGCTAAATAACCACCAGCATTTAATGCAGCGGTAACATTTGCATTTTCTGTAGCATCATTCATCACCACAGTATGCGCTCCCAAAGCATTAGCGCTTGCTTCTGCAGAAGCAGCATCCTGATCGCGCGTATCTATAAAATACAAACTACATTGTTGTCCAGACACATTCAAAGGAGTATAATAACCAGTAGCAGCAAAGGCTGTATTAATTGCATTGATATCACAACCCTTTGGTGCTGGTGGACTCGTGCAATTATTAATAGTTACGTTCACAGTATCTTCAGAAAAACAACTATACCTATCGGTAACCTTTACTATATATTCTGAAGGAGACACAGTTGGACTTACTAATTGAACGGGTCCCACCAATGATCCAGGATTCCAAGAATAAGAATACGGCTGAGAGCCTAAAATGGCAGAAGCATATACTTTAGCATTACCTCCGCTACAAACAGAGGTATCTGGAGTAGCGGTTATTTCTGGACAAAGATTTACCTCTACCACAGTTCTAGCATTTTCATCGCATGGCAAATCGTTCCAAAGTCCATTTGCATACATTTGTACACATTGTTCTCCATTTGAACAAGCATAGCCATTACAGCCTATCCCACATATAGGTGAACATTGATAAGCATTGTTATTAGGCTCTCCACTACTCCAATTTTGATAAAGGGCTGGTGTGCTTGGTCCAGGTAAAAAAGGACCCGTAGAACCATCCAATGCATAGAAGTTGGGCTGAGCAGTACCCGTTCTTTTTACCCCTATCCAAATATTTCCTGAAGCAAAAGCATTAATTGCATTCAGTCCATTCAAAATATTGGCATTTTCAGCTGCATCATTTAAAAACACTGCATGAGCGCCTAAGGTATTGGCATTCGTTTCTGCTGTAGCGGCATCGCCTGGTGTGTTGTCTAAAAAATAAAGACTACAAGGTTGACCAGCAACCGTAAGTTCGGTATAGTGCCCAGCCGCTGTAAAGGCTGCTCGTATTTGAGTCAAATTACATCCTTGTGGAGATTGGGCATTAGAAAATCCGATACAACCTAAAACAAGAATCAGTGCAAGCGTAATTTTTTTGTTCATAAACTAACTTTTTAAAAGCGGGCTAAATGTAATGAATAGAGATTAAAAACTCTAATAAAAGGTTGCTTGAAGAACGAAGCTTGTCAGAATGAATGGGATAGAAAAAGCAAGTCTGGTTTTTCTATTGTCACTCTCCCGCAATTAAAGTATTTTAGCCAACTTTAAATACACATGTCACAAACCGATTCTTATTCCATAAAATTACCCCAGTTCGAGGGTCCTTTTGATTTGCTCTTATTCTTTATAGAGCGAGATGAATTAGACATTTACGATATTCCTATTTTTACCATTACCCAAGACTTTTTGAACTATATCCATCAGATGGAAAATCTGAATATAGAGCTGGCAAGCGAATTTATTTTGGTGGCTGCTACACTCATGCGTATTAAAGCAAAATTACTACTGCCTCGTAAAGAAGTAGATCCAGAAACTGGAGTAGAAATAGACCCAAGAGAGGAATTGGTAAATAGACTTTTAGAATATAAGAAATTTAAAGAAGCTACCGAAACCCTGCGGGTGATGGAAGATGAGCGCCAAAGCATCACCAAGAGAGGAAATATAGAAGAAGAAATAAAAGAAGTAGCTGCTGCTTTTGAGACCGAATATGAGATGGAGTCGCTCACTATGCTTCGCTTACTAAAAGCTTTTCAGACCGTGCTTACAAGAGTAGACCGTCAAAAAAATAAAGTGGTTCATACGGTGGTGAGTCCCCCTTACACCATACAAGGAGAAAAAATGATGCTGCGAGAATTGGTAAGTGAAAATGAACAAGTAGCTTTTGAAAAGATTTTTGAAAAAGTAGAAAACAGAGTGCATGCTATTTTTACTTTTTTAGCCATGTTGGAATTAGTACAAGAACAACAATTAATGATTGTAATTGGCGATGGTTATAATAATTTTTGGATACGCCTAAAAACGGCTGCTGAAGCTGAATAGAACACTTTTTCTAGAATAGTACGCTTGTATAAATGAATGCCGAAAACCCATTAAAGCAAGTTAACTTTAAACATATAGCCGTGCCGGTAATTATTGGCATTTGCGCTTCGCTTTATTTGCTGTTTGTAGTTTCAAAATTTGATACTTCTAAACTTTCGGCAATTACCCTCTCTCAGCATTTGTTTTTGGGATTAGCGCTTGCGCTTCTTACTGTTTTAGTTCGCGATTTTTCTTACATCTACCGCATATGGAAATTAACCGGTGAAAAATTAAGTTTTCGAAAATGTTTGGAAGTAATTTTATTGTGGGAATTTGGTTCTTCTGTAACGCCTGCATCTGTTGGTGGTATTACACTTGCTTTGTATATTTTGAATAAGGAAAAAATAAGTCTTGGTAAAGGCACTGCTATTATTTTGTTGTGTTCGTATTTAGATAACATAGCCTTTGTAATTGTCTTTTCTATCCTCTATTTTTTGTTAGGCACTAGCATGTTCGACCTTTCGGATACTTGTCCAGATTTAGAAAATCAAGGATTGTTCTCTGCTATTCGAGCTGTGGCTCATTTAGCTTGGATAGGATTTTTAGTGGTAGCTATTATTGGAGGATTTTTAGGTTTTGCCATTTTTATAAAACCCGATTGGGCAAATCACTTTTTTCAAAAAATAGCCCAGCTAAAGTGGCTTCACCGATGGAAGGAAAAGATAGCTTTTTGGGGAGAAGAAATTTCCTATACTTCTAAAGAATTTAAAAGCAAGGGAACTTTATTTGTAGCTAAAGTTTTATTGGCAACAATTCTTTCTTGGTGCGCCCGCTATGCTTTGGCAAATGCCTTGATATGGACGTTTGCAACCATTGAGTTAAATCAACTAGACGTTTTTGCCAGGCAATATGTACATCGGGTATTAACCATGATACCCACAACCCCCGGAGGTAGCGGGGTAGCGGAAGTTTCTTTTATGGCTCTCAACTGCGATTTTTTACCTCAAGGTTTAGCATCAGCAGTTTCGATAGTTTGGCGAGTATTTAATTTTTATTTGTATCTACTTTTAGGAGTAGTAATTCTTCCAAGGTGGCTGGCAAGAGTAGGAAAAAAGAATGCTGAAATATGATTTTTGAATGCTGAATTAAAATGCAATTTAATGAAGACAGTTCTTTCAGGCAGGCTCTTTTTCGTTTCTCTTTTGGGGATTGCTTTTGTCTGTTTGTTAGGTGCCTTTTCTCAAATACTGGAACCTGATGCTGCTCAATATGCCGAAATCTCTTGGGAAATGAGTCTTTCACAAAATTGGCTTCAGGTATTTAGCATGCAGAAAGATTATCTGGACAAGCCACCTTTGCTCTTTTGGATAACAGCTTTTTGCTTTAAACTATTGGGTGTAGGAAATTTCACCTATCGCTTGCCCTCTCTAGCTTTTGCGGCATTGGCTGTTTTTTCTACCCTTCGTTTTGCGCGTTTGTTTTATGAAGAAAATGTTGCAAGAATGGCAGCACTTATCCTTGCTTCTACACAAGCTTTTTTTATGCTAACATATGATGTACGAACTGATACGCTTTTAATGGGAACGGTTATTTTTTCTCTTTGGCAAATGGCCGTCTATCTAGAAAACAGGAAACTTCTAAATCTTTTTTCTGCTTGTGTTGGTGTTGGTTTGGCTATGCTTACCAAAGGCCCCATTGGCATTCTAGTTCCTGTATTTACATTCCTTCCCATTTTGATTTTAAAAAAGGAATGGAATAAGATTTTTGATTGGAAATATGTTGTTGCTTTTTTAGTAGTGGGGTTACTGCTCCTTCCCATGTGCATTGGGTTGTATCAACAATTCGGGAAAGAGGGTTTGCGATTTTATTTTTGGACACAAAGTTTTGGGCGTATTACGGGAGAAAATGTTTGGAAGAATAATCCTGATCCACTCTTTTTAGCACACTCCACTTTATGGGCTTTTTTACCTTGGTCATTGTTTTTGATAGTAGGGTTGTTTCTATCTTGTAAAAAGATGGTCTTTGCAAAAAGCGAGACTAATTCAGAAGTAGAGCATTATTCTTTTTCAGGTTTTTTATTGACTGCTATTAGTTTAATGCTTTCCAAATACCAGTTGCCTCATTATATTTTTGTGGTGTATCCACTGGGGGCTATGATGGCTGCTGCTGCCATTAACAGAGCTACCTACCAATGGATAAACACGATACAACTAATAGTTGTGACGGGCATGTGGCTAGTACTTGCTGGCTTAAATTTTTATCTGTTCTTTTCGGGGACTTGGGTTGTGATTGTGTTTAGTCTTTGTCTGCTTACGACTCTTTTTTTGTTTTATAATTCCAAGAGCCTCTTTCTATTTTCTTTTGCGAGTATTCTTTCTGCAAATGTATTGATGAATGCAAACATAAACCCGCAACTACTTTCGTATCAACCATCTCAAGAGATTGGAACGTACTTGCTACAACACAAAATTCCCCGCGAACAATTCAGAGAATACCATGCTGGCTATTTTTTCTCCTTAGCTTTTTATTGGCAAAAAACGTTCAGAAACAGTTATATTTTAGAACATATAGAAGAGGCTGTGACTGAAAATAAAGAATTGTATGTATTGACAGATGAAGAGCATTTTCAGCAAATAAAACAACATACGGGCTGGCAAATTGAACCACTGAGCACACATTTCAAGTATATGGTTTCGCAGTTAAAATGGGACTTTTTAAACCCCGCTACCAGAGATAAAGCGACCACTAAATTGTATTTTATAAAAGTCTTACAAATTTGAAATTTTATTTATTTAAGGTTATCTTAGCATAACAAAATGAAAAATTACATACATACACATCATCTTATGTTTTTTCTATATTGGAAGGGATGATAGTGGATTTTATAACAAAAAATTAGCAATACCCGCCTTCTAAAAAAGACGGGTTTTTTATTTCTATGGGAACTGTATTGAGAATAGCAATTCAAAAATCGGGCAGACTAAACGAAGATTCTCTGCGATTAATTAAAGAGTGTGGAATAGCAGTAGACAATGGACATGAGCAATTAAAAGTAACAGCCCGAAATTTTCCCTTAGAAATTTTCTTTTTGCGCAACTCGGATATTCCGCAATACGTAGAAGACAATGTAGCAGATATCGCTATAATCGGAGAAAATATTTTACAGGAAAGCCCTAAACAAATTCAAGTAATTCAACCGCTTGGATTTTCTAAATGCAAAGTATCGCTTGCCATTCCTAAAAATGAAGAGTATACGGGACTTTCGTATTTTAATGGAAAACGATTTGCCACTTCTTACCCTAATACCCTTCAACAGTTTTTAAATAAAAATAGTCTTACTGCCGAAATTCATGAAATTTCTGGTTCGGTAGAAATAGCCCCAAATATAGGATTGTCAGACGCCATTTGCGATATAGTAAGTACAGGTAGCACCTTGTTTAAAAACGGATTAAAAGAAGTTGCTGTAGTTTTAAATTCAGAAGCTGTATTGGTATCTAGCAATAACTTAAATGAAGCAAAACAGAAACTTTTACAAAAACTTTTGTTTAGGATAAACGCTGTATTAGAGGCAAGAAAAAATAAATATGTTTTACTAAATGCTCCTAATGAAAACCTAAAAGACATAACGGCACTTTTGCCAGGTGTAAAAAGTCCTACTGTTATGCCGCTTGCCAAAGAAGGCTGGAGTTCTTTACACTCTGTTATTTCAGAAAATGATTTTTGGGATATAATAGACAAATTGAAAGAGGCTGGAGCGGAAGGGATTTTAGTAATACCAATAGAAAAAATGATTTCATAATGCAATTGATAAAGACCCTTTCTGAAAAAAATTTACTCAAAGCATTACAACGACCAGCTCTAAATTTTGCTGCTGTTGAGAGTACCGTGCGGACCATATTTAAAGAGGTAGAAGCGAATGGAGACAATGCTTTAAAGAAGTATACCTTAGAATTTGATATCGTAAAACTTGATTCCTTAAAAGTAACTGATGCAGAGATTGCTTCAGCAAAAAAGAGTATTTCAAAAGAGCTGAAAGAAGCAATCCGTGTCGCTACAAAAAACATTTTTTTATTTCATGCCGCTCAAGCAAAGAAAGAAAAGAAGATTACGACAATGACTGGAATTGAATGTTGGAGAGAATCTAGGCCTATTCAAAAAATAGGATTTTATATTCCTGGAGGAACAGCACCTTTATTTTCGAGTGTTTTAATGTTAGGAATACCTGCAACTGTGGCTGGCTGTAAAGAAATTTATTTAGTAAGCCCCCCCAACAAAAAAGGCGAAATACACCCAGCTATACTATATGCAGCTAGCCAAGTGGGAATAAAAAATATTTTTAAAGTGGGAGGTGCACAAGCCATAGCCGCACTCACTTTTGGTACTCCATCTATCCCATCGGTATATAAAATATTTGGTCCTGGAAATGCGTTTGTAACAGTAGCTAAACAGTTAGCACAACTGCATGGTGTAGCTATAGATATGCCTGCGGGACCATCTGAAGTAATGGTGATAGCAGACAAATCTGCCAATCCAAAATTTGTAGCTGCCGATTTACTTTCACAAGCAGAACATGGACCCGATAGTCAAGTGATTTTAGTCACTTATGAAGAAACGATTATTGCAAAAGTAAAAGCAGAAATTGATACCCAACTGGCTTTGCTCCCAAGAAAAGAATTTGCCAAAAAGGCATTGAGTAATTCAAAAATTGTTTTAGTAAAAAACAAAGAAGAAGCTTTGCAAGTAGCCAATCTTTATGCTCCAGAACATTTAATTATTTCCGTAAAAAACCAAACTTATTTTGTAAGAAATGTGACGCAAGCAGGAAGTGTTTTTATAGGAAATTATTCCCCTGAAAGCGTGGGTGACTATGCCTCTGGAACCAATCACGTACTGCCTACTAATGGTTTTGCAAAGTCTTATAGTGGTGTTTCTGTTGACTCTTTTGTAAAGAAAATTACTTTTCAAAAACTCACTAAAAAGGGTTTAAAAGATATTGCACAAACTGTAAAAACTTTGGCTACAAATGAGGGGTTAGATGCCCATAGCAATGCGGTAAGTGTGCGACTAGAAAAAACAAGAAAACAAAAAAAGAAACATGTTTGAGTTAGAGGATCACATTCGAGAAAACATCAAAAAGTTAAAGCCTTATTCCTCGGCTCGTTCAGAGTTTAAGGGTAACGGTTCTGTCTTTTTAGATGCGAACGAAAATTCTTATGGCTCTCCATTAAACGAAAATTTCAATAGATATCCAGACCCTTTGCAGTGGGAGTTAAAAGAAAAAATTAGTAAGATAAAAGGAGTACCTCCACAAAATATTTTTTTGGGAAATGGAAGTGACGAAGCAATCGATTTATTGTTTAGAATCTTTTGTAATCCTGCAAAAGACAATGTAATTGTATGTCCTCCAACTTATGGAATGTATGAGGTTTCTGCGGCTATTAATGATGTTTCGATTATAAAAGTTCCGCTTCATTCTTCTTTTCAATTGGATGTAGAAGACATCTTAGAATCACAAAATAGCCACTCAAAACTTCTCTTTATTTGCTCTCCCAATAACCCAACTGGTAACAGTTTCCCCTCAGATGACATTGAGTTACTTATTCAAAAATTTAAAGGAATTGTAGTGATTGACGAAGCTTATATTAATTATTCTAAACAACAATCCTTCATTCGACTTTTACCCGAATATGAAAATTTAGTGGTATTACAGACTTTTTCAAAAGCGTGGGGCTTAGCGGGTTTACGTGTAGGTATGGCTTACGCTAGCGAACTTATTATTGATTATATGAACAAAGTGAAACCTCCTTATAATATCAATCAGGCATCTCAACAATTACTATTGAACGCATTAGATAATCTAGATTGGGTAAATACTCATATAAAATCTACTATTAAAGAACGAGAGCTATTAAAGGAAGAAATTAAGCAACTTTCATTTGCAGAAAAAATATATGAAAGTGACGCCAATTTTATTTTAGTGAAATTTCAAAATGCTTCTTTACTTTATTCCTTTTTAGTAGAAAAAGGGATTGTTGTACGCGATAGAAGTAACGTAGCCCTTTGCGAGGGCTGTCTTCGCATTACTATAGGTACACAAGAAGAAAATCAGCTTTTATTAGAAACGCTTAAAAGTTTTATATGAAAAAAGTTTTATTCATTGATAGAGATGGAACCATAATTTTAGAAACCGATGATTTTAAAATTGAAACCTTAGAGAAAGTAACTTTTTATCCAGAAGTATTTTATTGGCTGGGAAAAATAGTCCGTGAATTAGAGTATGAATTAGTCTTGGTTACCAATCAAGATGGATTAGGTACAGAGTATTTTCCAGATGAGCCCTTTTTTACTACTCATAAATTTATTATGAAAACATTTGCCGATGAGGGTATAAAGTTTTCAGCAGAGCATATTGATAGGCACTATTCTACCGATGATCACCCAGAAAGAAAACCTGGAGTAGGTATGCTTACAAAGTATTTTTCAAAAGAATATGATTTGAAAAATTCCTTTGTAATAGGAGATAGAATTACCGATGTAATGCTTGCAAAAAATTTAGGTGGTAAAAGTTTTTGGTTAAACGATGGTAGAAACCTAGGTACCGCAGAAGTGGGGGAAAATAACCGCGAAACCTTAAAAGACTACATTGCTGTCGAATCAAGAGATTGGTCAAAAATTTATAAATACCTTATTTCCTTAGATAGAAAAACTACAATATCTAGAACTACTAAAGAGACAAATATTGCTGTAGAATTAAATTTGGATGGAAATGGAAATGCAGATATATCAACAGGATTGAACTTTTTCAATCACATGTTAGAACAAATTGCTAAACACGGGAATTTAGATTTAAAAATTTTTGCCGAAGGAGATTTGCACATTGATGAGCACCATACCATTGAAGACACGGCTATCACACTAGGAGAAGCTTTTCATAAAGCTATTGGAAATAAAAAAGGAATGGAGCGCTATGGTTTTTGTTTACCTATGGATGATTGCCTAGCACAAGTCGCTATTGACTTTGGCGGAAGAAATTGGTTAGAATGGCAGGTAGATTTTAAGCGAGAAAAAATTGGTGATGTTCCCACAGAAATGTTTGTACACTTTTTCAAATCTTTTAGTGATTCCGCCAAATGCAATTTAAATATTATAGCTACTGGCGAAAACGAACATCACAAAATTGAAGCTGTTTTTAAAGCTTTTGCTAAAGCAATTAAAATGGCGGTGAAACAGGATAAAGAGAAAATGATATTACCAACAACAAAAGGAATCTTATAACTAAAATATGAAAATGCAAGAAGACAAATTTGAAACGAGTGCCATCAGAACTCAACTTGAGCGAACTGATTTTTTAGAACACAGCGTTCCTCTTTATCTCACCAGCAGTTTCGTTTTTGAAGATGCTGAAGATATGCGCGCTTCTTTTGCAGAAGAAAAAGAGCGAAATATTTATTCTCGATTTAGCAACCCTAACACCTCAGAGTTAGTTGAGAAAATTTGTAAAATGGAAAATGCCGAGGATGGAATAGCAACCGCCACTGGTATGGCTGCTGTGTTTTCTACTTTTGCTGCACTTTTAAAACAAGGTGATCACATTCTCTCTGCACGTTCTATTTTTGGTTCTACTCACACTTTGTTTACAAAATATTTTCCAAGATGGGGGATTACCACCACTTACGGAGAGGTAAACAATGTAGATGCATGGGAAGATTTGATTCAACCTAACACTAAAATGATTTATGCTGAAACACCCACAAATCCATCAGTTGACTTAATTGATTTGGAAAAGCTTGCTGCATTGGCTAAAAAGCATCAGTTACTTTTAGTCATTGATAATTGTTTTGCTACACCCTATCTGCAAAAGCCGATAGACTTTGGTGCTGATTTAAGTATCCACTCTGCTACCAAATTTATAGATGGACAAGGAAGGGTTCTAGGTGGTATAGTGGTGGGTAAAAAAGAACTCATTAGAGAGATTTATCTATTTACTCGAAATACAGGTCCAGCATTGTCTCCATTCAATGCATGGTTACTTTCAAAAAGCCTCGAAACCTTGGCGGTAAGAATGGATAGACACTGCGAAAATGCTTTGAAACTTGCGGAATTTTTAGAACAAAACGACCAAGTAATTTGGGTAAAATATCCATTTTTAAAATCGCATCCACAATATGAAATTGCAGTAAAGCAAATGAAAGCAGGAGGCGGAGTAGTGGCTTTTGAACTAAAAGGAGGAATAGAAGCAGGAAGGAAGTTTTTGGATAAACTAAAAATGCTTTCGCTTTCCGCTAATCTTGGAGACACCAGATCAATAGCCACACATCCAGCATCTACTACGCACAGTAAACTTTCGGAAGAAGAAAGATTACTAGCAGGTATTACACCAGGGTTGGTACGTATTTCTGCGGGCTTAGAAAATATTCAAGACATTATATCCGATATAGAACAAGCTTTGAATTAGGCATTAAAATTAAAAATACTCAATAAGCATTTTGAAGCTAGTTATAATAAATTACGGTGCAGGAAATACTCAATCGATTCAGTTTGCTTTTGAACGATTAGGTGTAAACGCTATACTTTCTAATAACAAGGAAGACATATTAAGTGCCGATAAAATTATATTTCCAGGAGTGGGTCATGCAGAATCCGCATTAGAAATCTTAAAAGAAACAAAGTTAGACATTTTAATTCCTTCATTAAAACAACCGGTATTGGGTATTTGCTTGGGAATGCAGCTCATGTGTTCTTTTTCAGAAGAAGGAAATGTAAGTTGTATCAATATATTTAATATGCCTGTAAAAAGATTTTCTTCAAAGATGAAAGTTCCTCATACGGGATGGAATCAAATAGAAAACTTAAAAACTAACGGCTATCAAAACATAGAGGAAAAGAGCTTTGTTTATTTTGTGCATAGTTACTTTGTCCCGGTATGTGAATATACTACTGCCATTTGTAATTATAGCCAACCTTTTTCTGCCTCTCTTCAAAAAAACAATTTTTATGCTGCGCAGTTTCATCCCGAAAAATCAGCAACTATTGGTCAACAGTTTTTACAAAACTTCTTATCTAGCTAATGCATATTATTCCTGCAATTGATATTCTTAATGGCAAATGTGTTCGCTTGTCACAAGGTGATTATGCATCTTCAAAAACATATAATAGCAGCCCTTTAGAGGTTGCCAAACAATTTGAAGTTGCTGGTTTTAAGAAGTTGCATTTGGTAGATTTAGATGGGGCAAAATCAAAACATATAATCAACTACAAAGTGCTAAAAACCATTGCTAGTAACACTTCGTTGCAAATAGATTTTGGTGGCGGCATAAAATCTGATGAAGATATTGAAATAGCATTTGCGAATGGCGCAAGTCAAGTTACGGTGGGGAGTATAGCTGTTCAATCAAAAGAAACAGTTATGAAATGGATAGCTAAGTATGGTGCAGAAAAAATTATTTTAGGAGCAGATGTAAGAGATGAAAAAATAGCCATTAACGGCTGGGAAGAGCAAAGCTCTATTGACCTTTTTGACTTTTTAGAAAGCTATAAAGAAGCTGGAATAGAATATGTAATTTGTACTGATATCGCAAAAGATGGAATGTTACAAGGCTCTTCGATTTCCTTGTATAAAAAAATATTGCAACAATTTCCTTCACTAAAATTAATTGCTAGTGGTGGTGTAAGCTCCGTTCAGGAAATACAAGATTTAGAGAATTCAAAACTATTCGGGGCTATAGTCGGCAAGGCTATTTATGAAGAAAAAATTCTACTAGCAGATTTAATTCACTTACAAAATAGAAATAGGTGCTAGCAAAAAGAATTATTCCGTGTCTTGATATTAAAGACGGTCGTACCGTGAAAGGAGTAAACTTTGAGAATCTTCGAGATGCTGGTGATCCCGTAGAGTTGGCAGCATTCTATACTCAAGAAGGAGCCGATGAACTGACCTTCTTAGATATAACAGCAACACAAGAAAGGCGGAAAACATTACTGGAGTTGGTTAAAAAAGTTGCCGCTACCATAAACATTCCGTTTACTGTAGGAGGCGGAATTTCATCCGTAAACGATGTTTATGAGCTACTTCAAAATGGAGCTGACAAAGTGACTATAAATTCAGCAGCTCTAAAAAATCCAACCCTAATTAATGATATTGCTCTAAAATTTGGGAGCCAGTGTTGTGTAATAGCTATTGACGCAAAAGAAGAAAATGGAGTTTGGAACGTATATGCTAACGGGGGGAAACTTTTGACGGAAAAAGAATTGTTTAACTGGGCAAAAGAGATAGAAGACAGAGGTGCAGGAGAAATTCTTTTTACTTCTATGAATCACGATGGAACAAAAAAGGGCTTTGCAAACGAAGCATTGGCAACACTTTCAAGCCTAGTAAACATTCCTGTTATTGCTTCGGGAGGGGCGGGAAGGCAAGAAGATTTTTTAAATGCATTTGTTTTGGGAAAGGCAGATGCAGCATTAGCGGCTAGTGTATTTCATTTTCGAGAGCTAGAAATCATACCTCTAAAAAAATATTTATCTAAAAATGGAGTTGTAATAAGAACCCCTGAAATTTATAGCAAATGGATATTAATTTTTCAAAGTTTTCGGATGGACTAGTCCCTACCATAATTCAAGATGCAGTAACAAATATGGTGCTCATGTTGGGCTATGTAAATGTAGAATCTTTGCAAAAAACAATGGAAAGTAAAAGGGTTTGTTTTTATAGTAGAAGCAAACAACGCCTATGGACAAAGGGGGAAGATTCTGGTAATTATCTAGAACTGGTTTCTATTCAAAAAGATTGTGATGATGATGCTCTTTTAATAAAAGTAAATCCACTTGGCCCTGTTTGCCATACTGGAGCAGACACCTGCTGGGGTGAAAAAAACGAACAAAACGATTTGACTTTTTTGAAAGAATTAGAAACAACTATTTATTCCAAAATAAGCAATAAAGATGAAAATTCTTATACTTCAAAATTGGTACAATCTGGAATTAATAAAGTAGCACAAAAAGTGGGAGAAGAAGCTGTGGAGCTGGTTATAGAAGCAAAAGACAACAATAAAGACTTGTTTTTAGGAGAAGCGGCTGACCTTTTATACCATTACTTAGTTTTATTGGCAGCTAAAGATTACTCACTAAAAGATGTTGTAGAAAAACTTAAAGAAAGAAGCAAATAATTATTTACAATTGCAATCAAACTCTTTGCCCCTGTCTATGCAGGTAACCACCTTGGTTACATCTGCGCATTTAGCAAATACAATTCTAAGATGTTGTCCTTCTTTAGTATCATCTTCCAAGGCATAAGTGGGACAATCACCAGGGCGGTCGTTTGATTTTTGCTCGTTTATTGTTCCCTCTAAAATCACCTCTCTAATTTCTTCTTCTGTGATATGGCGACATTCCATTCTGCACTTCGCATGCTTGGTGTATACTAGTTTTTCATCTGGAGAAATAACATTTTGATGTGCCGTTTTTTCGTTGTGGGATACCGTTTCTTGAGAAGTGCTTTTAGGAGTAGATTTATAAAATTTTACACCTGCTGCTAAAAGAAAAAGCAGTACAAGAAAAATAAGTTGGTTGCGGTTTTTAGAAGTCATATGGTTGTTCTTATCTTATTACTCCTAATTTTTTTCCTGTTTTTTCAAAGGCAGCAATAGCTTTGTCTAAATGCTCTAATTCATGTGCTGCTGAGAGTTGCACTCTTATTCTTGCTTGATCTTTTGGAACCACTGGAAAGAAAAACCCAATTACATAAATTCCTTCTTTCAACAATTCGCTTGCAAATGTTTGTGCTAGTTTTGCATCGTACAACATCACCGGCACAATAGCCGATTCTCCATCTTTTATTTCCAAACCTGTTTTGCAAATTCCTGCTTTAAAGTGCTGAATATTTCTTTCTAATTTATCTCTCAGTGCAGTACTTTCAGAGAGCAAATCAAGCACAGCAATAGAAGCCCCTACAATAGAAGGAGCCAACGAGTTAGAAAATAAATAGGGTCGCGAGCGCTGTCTAAGCAACTCAATAATTTCTTTTCTACCAGAAGTAAAACCACCCATAGCACCACCAAGCGCTTTGCCCAATGTACCCGTGATAATATCTACTTTACCGATTACGTTTCGCAGCTCTATAGTACCACGACCTGTTTTGCCTATAAAGCCCGTAGCATGGCACTCATCTACCATTACAAGGGCGTTGTACTTTTCTGCCAATGCACAAATCTTATCTAACTGCGCTACATAACCATCCATTGAAAAAACGCCATCTGTCACTATAATTCTATATTTCTGCGCTTGTGCTTTTTCCAAACAATCTTCTAATTCTGTCATATCGTTATTTGCATAGCGATAACGAACCGCTTTGCATAAACGTACCCCGTCTATAATAGATGCATGATTTAAAGAATCAGAAATAATGGCATCGTTTTCATCAAAGAGTGGTTCAAAAACACCTCCGTTTGCATCAAATGCGGCTGCATATAAAATGGTATCTTCTGTGCCTAAAAAATCTGCTATCTTTTTTTCTAATTCTTTGTGAATATCTTGCGTGCCACAAATAAAACGCACCGAACTCATCCCAAATCCATGTGTATCAATAGCGTTTTTAGCTGCCTCTAAAACTTTAGGATGGGAGGAAAGTCCTAAATAATTATTCGCACAAAAATTAAGCACCCTGCTTCCATCGGCTAATGTTATTTCTGCTTCTTGTGGAGAGGTAATGATGCGTTCTTTTTTGTACAGACCAGCTTCCTCTATGGTATTAAGTTCTGCAAGTAATTTTTCGCGGAGGGTATACATACTGTTATTGTTTTATCAAAGGTGTAAGAAGATTTTCAAGATTCAAAGAAGCAATTGATTTTAATCATTAATTAGAATTCACAAAACATTATTTTTGCCTTTCGAAAATGAAGTATACTTTATGAAACCGTTTCAAACACTTTTGTATTACCAATATGCGCGAATTCCAAACGCTGAAGAATTCACACAACAACATTTGGCTTTTTGTGAGCGCATAGGTATTGTAGGCAGAATAATTATTGCCGATGAAGGAATCAATGGAACCATTTCCGGGACTCTAGTTCAGTGTAAAAAATACATGGATAGACTAAGCAACGATTGGCTGTTTGCAGGAATAGAATTTAAAATAGATAATGTAGATGAGTTGTCTTTTAGCGCATTACATGTTCGCTACAAACCAGAGATTGTAAATTCTGGAACCAGACATCTGCAATTAGACCCAACTGTGAAAACGGGAAAGCATTTAGAGCCAAAGGAGTTTGCCGAAATGAAAGATGAAGAGGATGTTGTGATATTGGATGTTCGTTCTAATTATGAAAGTAATTTGGGTCGCTTTAAAAATGCGCTGCCCATGGATATTGATAATTTCAGAGAGTTTCCAGAAAAACTAAAAGAAATAGAACACTTAAAAGGAAAGAAAATTTTAACCTATTGTACTGGTGGTATTAAATGTGAAAAGGCAAGCGCACTCTTGCTAGAAGCAGGTTTTAAAGATGTTTATCAATTGCATGGCGGCATCATTAAATATGGTAAAGAGGCAGGCGGAAAAGACTTTGATGGCAATTGTTATGTTTTTGATAATCGCGTTTCTGTTCCTGTAAATTCTATAAACCCATCTGTTGTTTCTGTTTGCAAAAATTGTGGAACGCCTAGTCTACACATGATAAACTGCGCCAATGCAGACTGCAATGAACACTTTGTGCAATGTGAAAGTTGCGGTTGGAAAATGGATGGCTGCTGTTCTGAAACCTGCATGGCTGCTGACTCCAAACGCACCTACGATGGTACGGGTTATTACTCTAGATATTAAAAACATCTTTCCCGTTTTATATCTTTTGCTTTCTGAAACTTATTCCCTTCCTTAGAGTATAAATGTGGTTACTACTATTCCTATATGATTCAGCGGTTTATTAATTATTTTTTAGAAGGCTTTAAATCTCAAACCGAAACCGAAAAAAGAACTGCTGGTCATCTTCTTTTAACCACTGTTTCGGTAATGAGCATGTTTATAATTTTTTTTTCTGCGCATTTATTCTTTGGATTAAGCCACATTTCTCTTTTTGCAAATTTTTTAGGTATTGCAGGAACCGCTCTTTCTTTGTTACAATTTAGAACAGGCAATATTAGACGAGCGGGTTTGTATTTAATTTGGGTAATCATATTAGCAATTGTTCTTTATGTTTTTGCTGATTTTCAAAGAACAGATCCCGCTATTCGATATCGTTTATATGTCACTTTTGTTTCCATTTTAGGCTTGTATTTTGTTTTCATTTCCTTTTATAGAAACAAAAAACAACTTTTCAATTTTAGCTTTGTTTTTATAGGAATACTTACCCTGCATTTTATTGTAATTCTGTACAAACTACAAGGAGATAAAATAAATCAACTGTTTACTTTACAACACTATTCAGTAACTGTTTTTGGTATTCTTCTTACTACTATTATTTCCAGTCTTATGATTTCGGTACTGGAGGAGCTACAACAGCAAACAGTAGCTCAAAAAGAAATTATAGAGCGGCAAAATACAGAGTTAAAAAAGACATTAGAAAAACAAGCTCGTTTCCTCATGCTAGGCAATGAAAACCTCAAAGAGTTTGCTGCCATTACATCTCACGATTTAAAAGAACCACTTCGAAACATTTCAGGATTTGTTTCGCTCATTAAAAGGAAGATAGAGCCAGAGGCTATTTCACAAAATCAAGAACTTCAGGAGTATTTTGAATTTGTACAAAGTGGGGTCAAAAAAATGGAGGTGCTTATTCACGATATAGGCGATTATTCTAGCATTAATATTTTGGAAAAAAATTTTGCCGATGTAGATATGAATGCGCTAATTAAAAATGTCATTCATACTTTTGATCAACAAATTGCTGGAAAAAACATTACCATAGATGTACAACGTTTGCCTGCTGTTTGGGGAGATAAGACATTGCTTTTTGCCTTATTCCAAAAATTAATTTCAAATGCTATTCGTTTTAGAAATAATGAAATGCCTTGTTATATATTAATTGGAACAGAAAGTGGCGATAATCAAGTTTCCTTTTTTATAAAAGATAATGGCGTAGGAATTTCTGAAGAATATTTACAAAAGATCTTTGCTCCCTTTAGAAAACTAAAAGGAGATACCGAGTCCAAAACGAGCAGTGGGTTGGGTTTGGCTACTTGCAAAAAAATTATTGAAATACACAACGGAGAAATCTGGGCCGAAAGCAAAGCAGGACGTGGTAGTGTTTTTTATTTTAAAATTGGCAAGAACTAACTTCTCTTTTAAAAATAAAATTCCCTTTTATTTCTTATCAGAATCATATTGATATACTACCTGTAACAAGGTTCTTCCTACTGCTGCTAAGGTTCCTTTGCTAATCACATCCATATTGTCTCGATGCGTGTGCCAGTATTTTCCAAAGCCATTGTTATCATAATGAATAATATCTATCATAGGGATTTTGGCAATTTGATTTACATAAAGATGATCATCTGTCATAGCACCCGTAAGTTGTGAAGAAAACAAACTGCTGTAGCCTAATTTAGCGGCAGTTCCCCAAACGTATTGGCTCACCCAGTCAGCATTATAAACCGAAACTTGCTCTCTTGTAAATACAGCATCTCCCGAACCTACCATGTCTAAATTAATACCAAAATCAGCACGATAGTTAGGTATATGTGTATTCTTGGCCCAATACTGTGAGCCCAAACAATACGTATCTTCTTTCTGTGGTAGTTTACTATCTGCTGGTTGCCCATAGTCTTCACTATCCCAAAAAATAATATCCACGCCAGTTTTAATAGGTTGTGATTGAATAGCTCTTGCCACTTCTAATAATATTCCCACTCCACTTCCTCCATCGTTGGCACCATCTATAGGTTTTTCTCTGTCGGCTGTGTCTTGGTCAGCAAAAGGTCTTGTATCCCAATGTGCGCTTAATAAAATGCGATTTTTTGCCTGTGGGTTAAAAGAGGCAATGATGTTTTTTGATTTTATTTGTTTTCCATCAAAACCAACAGCTGTATAGCTTTGCACATACACCGTATCTGCAAACTGTTTCGCTTTTTGAATCATCCAGTCAGCACATTTATCATGCGCTGATGAGTTAGGGGTACGTGGTCCAAAATCAACTTGAGCTTTTACAAATGAATAAGAAGAGTCAGCACTGAAAGCTGGAGTTTTCACTAGGGGTTTTTCCAGTGTAGAAGAATTTTCTGTGTTCTGATTGGTATCACTTTTTTTAAACCAATTGCAAGAAGAAAAGCTCAAAACACTTGTCATTGCTAACAAAACAGCAATAGAATAGATTTTCATTTAGATAATTTTAGATTAATTCAGATTCCAAGTTGTTCCTTCTTTTCCATCTTTCACTTGAATATTTAAAGCTTTCAAAGTGTCCCTTATTTTATCAGAAGTAGCAAAATCTTTTTTGTCACGCACATCTTTACGCAAGTCCAACACGAGCTCCATTAAGCCATTCAACGCATTTCCCCCAGTCTGTGTTTCTTCTCTAAGTCCTAGTACTTCTTCTACTATTTCTTTTAAAAATTGTTGTAATGTTTCTTTGTCTTCTGTAGTGATTGTAGCATTTCCATCATTCACCGAATTAATATTGCTAGCTGCTTCAAACAAAGAGGCAATAGCCAGTGAAGTATTAAAGTCATCATTCAAAGCCTCGTAAACGTTAGCTTTTAGGTTTTCCACAGAAAAAGAAGAAGAAGAAGCCACCTTTATATTTGGCAATAATTTCAGTGCATTCATCAATCGCTGATAGCCTTTTTCTGCAGCAGCAAGTGCCTCATTTGAAAAGTCAAGCGTGCTACGATAATGTGCTTGTAACATAAAAAACCGCACCGTCATAGGAGAGTAACCTCTCTCCAAAAGTGGATGATTTCCCGAAAAAAGTTGATGAGGCAAAAAAGAATTCCCCAAGCTCTTGCTCATCTTTTGTCCATTTACGGTGAGCATATTCGTATGCATCCAAACTCGCGAAGGGTTTTTGTGATAGCAAGCAGCATGTTGTGCTATCTCATTGGTGTGATGGGTAGGAATCAAATCCATTCCACCTCCGTGTATGTCAAATTCTTTTCCCAAATATTTCGTGCTCATAGCACTGCACTCTATATGCC
This sequence comes from Chitinophagales bacterium, assembly GCA_044228065.1. GTDB lineage: Bacteria > Bacteroidota > Bacteroidia > Chitinophagales > LD1 > JBGAVP01. The sequence goes on from JBGAVP010000001.1 coordinate 189,591, forward strand.
ACCCTGGGAATCCTTCTCCCCAAGGGGATGGCCAGCGCATAATATGTTCAGGCATGGCTTTCTTCCACAATGCAAAATCTAATCTCCCTCTTTTCTCGTCTTGTCCATCTAAATCACGCGTGTTTTCATATTGGTCTTCGAGTTTGCGTCCGCTTAGTTTTGTGTATGGAAATTCTTTTGCAAATTTTTCTACATCAAACCATATTGTTCCGTTTACTTCATAGCCAAAACCCGCTTCTATAATACGTTTGATCATTTCTATTTGCTCAATAATATGACCTGTTGCCAGAGGTTCTATACTCGGTGGCAACAAATTAAACTGCTCCAAAACTTGATGAAAATCGGTAGCATATAACTGCACAATTTCCATGGGCTCTAAATTTTCGAGCCGTGCTTTTTTGGCAATTTTATCTTCCCCATCATCACCATCACTCTCTAGGTGACCCACATCTGTGATATTGCGCACATAACGAACCTTGTATCCAAGATGTTTTAAATAACGAAACACAATATCGAAACTCAAAAACGTACGACAGTTGCCAAGATGCGCATGACTGTATAACGTAGGACCACAGACATACATCCCTACAAAAGGTGCATGAATGGGTGTAAAAATTTCTTTTTCTCGAGTAAGGGTGTTGTATATTTTTAGTTGTGACTGCATGAGCGTAAATATAATACGAGATTTAATGAATTACAGAAAGGGTATGCTTTTTATTGCAAATCAAAAGTAACTACCACAGGGTAATGGTCTGATAATTTCTTTTGAATAGTCTTATACGAATTGATTTTAATCTCTGATTCAAACAAAATATTGTCAATTCTAAAAAAGCCTAAATCATTTACATAGGTTTTTCCAAAACCTTTTCCCTTTTCAGAAAATGCATCTTTCATGTTTCCTAAAATTCGCTGGTGGGCATACGATACAGGCACATCATTAAAATCACCACATAGTATTTTTGTGCCTGAATAGCTTTTTACATTTTCATCCACCCAGTCTGCTTGTTTGGCACGAATAGAATAGGCTTTTTTAAATTTTCGAATGATATTTTTTATACGATACCATTGGGCATTTTGGTTTTCTTCTATTTCCTCTAAGGTATCGTAATCATCGTACCCCAAATGAATAGATTGTAGGTGAGTATTGTAAACTCGAATCTTTTGGTTTTTGATTTTTATATCTGCATAAATGCAATCGTTATTGATTGAATTTTTAAAGTTCAAATCTCCCGTATCTGTTATTTCATATCTTGAAAAAATAGCCAACCCAAATTGTATATGTTGTCCATTCTTTAAATTGGTGTCTTCTATTTTCTTATCAAATGTTCTATGAAAAAAAACGTGTTTATACCCCAAAGAATCTGTTATATATGCCTGATTATTAAAATCCTTATAATCAGAATAAAATTCCTGAAAACAAATAATATCAGGGTTTTCAGATGCAATGAGTTTCATTATTTTAGAGCGCGTTTGTTTATTGCCCGTCCAGTTATACAAATCAAAATTTTTCACATTGTAGCTCATAATCTTTAAACCCTGCTCCTTTTGCTTCTCTATAAAATTTACCCCAAAAACCAGCAATATAAATTTACTGCTAAGCACTAAAGCCAATAAGTTCAACCAAAAAAAGCGATGGCGCTTTACCATCCAAAAAAGCAAAAAGGCAATTGTTACAAGCACTACATATGGATACCCCAATCCTAAAAAAGAAATATACCAAAACGTGTTTGGAGAAACGTAACAAGATAAGCAGGAGAGTACCATTACTATCCATACTAAACTATTTAAGAAAACTAAAAGCTGCTTAATCATGATGTACTACAAGATAAAAAAGAGTTGCTAAAAGAGCTATTTATTGCTGTACTGAAAAAGAAAAGCCTTCTCTTCTTTAGAAAGGCTATCGTAGCCCGAGCGATTTATTTTATCCAAAATTTCATCTACTTGTGCTTGTTCTTTGTCGCCTACTTTTTTAATGCTAGTATTCTTCTCTGGATTCACAAAAACATTGCTAGGCTTCATTTTCTTTTCAAAAGGATTTTTAAAAACAGCAAACCAATCTGTTCCGCTTTGAAGCGATTTAATAAAAAGAAATCCGAAAATAGCCCCACCAATATGTGCAATTACTCCACCAGCATTGCCATGAGTAATGCTCGCATAATTTGTCAAAAAAGAAAACAGTGCTATGTACTTTATCTCCACTCTCAAAAAAGAAAACAATCTTACTTCATGATTTGGATTCAGTGCGGTAGCTGCAAAAACAATGGCTTCAATTCCAGCTGATGCGCCTACCATGTAAGAGGCAGTGGCTACTAGTTTTAATGGAGGAATTAGCGCATAAGCTAACAAGGCAAGTGCTGCCCCCGCCAAACTTCCTCCTATAAAAACTTCCAACAATCTTCGCTCATTCATGTAGAGCATGTATATTTCTCCAAACCAAAATAACCACAGCATATTTCCTACAATATGCCACAAACCATCGTGCATAAACATGAAACTGATGAGCGACCAAGGTTGATAAACGATAGCAGCTAAATAGAGTGGCAGTGAGGCTTTTCGAAAAATAAATTCATAAAAAGTGGCGTTTCCTACCGACCAAGAAAACAGCCTGAAAGTTTCAAAAACTAAAAAAACGCTTACGCAAATAGCGATGAGTTTTGCAACAATAGAAAATCGTGCAAATGTATTTTTTGTATCTTGAAGAAACGTGCTTGACATCAATACAAAAAGTCTCTGTTTTTACTCCAAAATTTCACTAAAAGGTAGCCAATCAACGCTCCGCCTAAGTGTGCAAAGTGCGCTACATTGTCTGATGGGTTTGCTTGAAACCCTCGCCATAATTCAAATCCAATTAATCCGAGTGTAAAATATTTTGCCTTTAAAGGGAAGACTCCATAAATATATATTTCTGAATTTGCAAATAACACCCCATATGCAGTCAGTAAGCCAAACACCGCACCTGATGCACCAATTGTAGGCACATTGATTATTCTCGATAATTGTTCCACTTGCAGTTCAGATAGAACCATTCCGTAATGTGGCATCACAGTTCCACAAATGCGATATACCTCCCAAGCCTGTACTCCCAAATGCAAAGCCACCGCACCAAAGCCCGTAATAAGATAGTAATATAAAAAACGCTGTGGACCCCAAACGCGCTCTAGGATGGTGCCAAACATATATAGGTTAAACATGTTGAAGAAAATATGCATAAAACCATCGTGCATAAACATGTGGCTGATCAATTGAATAGGTTTAAAATATTCAGAGGTGGGATAGTATAAACCTAATACCTGACGCAAATCTGGCATTTGACGAATAAGTCCTGGAAGAAAATAAGTAGCTGCAAACAGCAACACATTTATGACTATCAAATTAAATACCACCGAACGGGTATCTATGTGCCTATTTTGAAAATTGTTGTAAAACATATAAAACAAAAATAGACGGAAATAGCGGAATGCGAAATTTTACGAAACATGGCGAAGCATCTTCCTCTTAATTATTACTAAAGATTTGCTTGCCTTAACATTTCTTTGAAATAGGATTTCGGAAGAATTTCAAAAAAGCTAACTTGCAACCGTTTTTAAATACCTTATTTTTGTCGCAATTCTTTTATTGCTCAAAATTATTTAAACCGAAAACTCAGAACTGTTAACCCTTTTATGTACGCCATTTTCAAAAAAGAAATTCAACAGTTTTTCAGTTCTCTAATAGGCTACATTTCTATTCTCGTTTTTTTGCTAGCATTAGGGTTGTTTCTTTGGATTTTTCCCGAGACCAATATTTTAGATTTTGGCTATGCCTCTTTAGATTATTTCTTTTACACCGCCCCTACCATTTTCTTGTTTTTAATTCCTGCCATTACCATGCGCTCTTTTTCTGAAGAGATAAACTCAGGAACCATAGAGCTTTTGGCTACCCGCCCCGTTACCGAATTGGAAATTATTCTAGGTAAATTTTTTGCGGCATTGGTTTTAGTTGTCGTTTCTATTCTTCCTACTTTTGTTTATTTCTATAGTGTCTATCAATTGGCAGCTCCTATTGGAAATGTAGACGTAGGGGGCATCTTAGGTTCTTATTTTGGTTTGGTTTTTTTAGGCGCAGTGTTTGTTTCTATTGGGCTTTTTTGTTCTTCGCTTACCTCCAATCAAATTATTGCATTTATCGTAGCCTTCTTTTTGTGTGCCTTTCTTTATCTAGCGTTTGACAATTTAGCCAAGCTAGATGTTTTCTTTGGCAAAAACGATTATATCGTAGAGCAGCTTGGTTTGCATGCTCATTATGAATCTATCAGTAAAGGCATAATAGATGCACGCGATTTGGTTTACTTTCTTTCGGTAATTACCTTTTTTATTTTATTGACACGTACTTCTTTAGCAAGCAGAAAATGGTAAACCTAAAACGAAATATAAACAATCGTAGAGATGCTATTTTTTTATTGCTTCTATCCGTGGCTATTTTGCTCTTAGCAAATGTGGCCATTCAGTTTGTTCATCTGCGTTACGATTTAACTGCCGAGAAAAAATATTCGCTTTCGCCTTCTACCAAAAAGATGTTGAAAGAATTAAAAGATGTGGTAGTTTTTAAAGTCTACTTAGAGGGCGACATGCCCGCAGGCTTTAAAAGATTACGCCAAGGCACACGTGATTTATTGACAGAAATGCGAGCTTATGGCGGAAAAAATATTCAATTTGAATTTATAGATCCCATTACTGGGAAAAATGGAGAGGAGCGCAAAGCCATCTTGAATGAACTACTGGAAAAGGGTTTAGCGCCTGCAAATGTAAAAACAGGAAAAGCCAATGAACAAAAACTGACCATGGTTTTTCCTTGTGCTATTGCTGTTTTTGGAGGAAAAGAATTTCCTATCCAATTGCTCGAAAATCAAATTGGTTTTGGGCAAGAAGAAACTCTTAATAATTCGGTTATCTCCTTAGAATATAAATTTGCAAATGCCATTCAAAAACTTACGATGTATCGCCCTCCGAGAGTAGCTTTTAGCACAGGGCACGGAGAATTGAGTAGCATACAGGTAGCCGATATTCAGCAACAGCTTATTAATTTAAAATACGAAGTAGCTAATCTGGATATCACCAAACGCTACAAAATTGACGATAAATTTGATGCTCTCATTGTTGCAAAGCCTACTGTTCCTTTTGATGAAAAAGATAAATACAAAATAGACCAATTTGTAATGCATGGCGGAAAAATTTTGTGGATGATAGATGCTACCACAGCCTCTATGGACAGCCTTCAAAGAAACATGGGACAACAGTTTGCGCTAGAACAAGATTTAAACTTAGAAGACTTGTTTTTCAAATATGGCTTTCGTATTAATGCCGATTTGATACAAGACATAAGTATGTGCAATCAAATACCATTAGTAGTAGGAAAAATGGGAAATGCACCTCAAACGGAGATGTTTCCCTGGTATTATTTTCCGTTGCTGATTTCTGATAACAACCATGCTATAGTTAAAAACTTAGACCCTGTAGCTGCACAATTTTGTAGCACTATAGATACCATCAGAAATGCAGATATAAAGAAAACCATCTTGCTTCGCACCTCCGATAATTCAAAAGCAATCTTAACCCCCATGCGAGTGCATTTTGGAATACTACAACAACGCCCAAATCCTCAATATTACAACCAACCGCGTTTGCCTGTGGCTGCTTTACTAGAAGGAACGTTTTCTTCTCTTTACAAAAATCGCTTATCTGCAGAGTTTCTAGCCACTGCTGATTCTATGCAAGAATTGAAGTTTATAGATAAAAGCGCTGACACCAAAATGATCGTAATAGCAGATGGAGATATTGCAAGAAATGAAATTAGAAACGATAGCACTACTTATCCTCTAGGTTATTTCCCATATACCCAGCAAACCTTTGCTAATAAAGATTTTGTGCTGAATTGCATTCAGTATTTGGTAGATAATAGTGGCATTTTGGAAACCAGAAATAAAGATGTGAAACTGCGCTTGCTCAATAAAGTAAGAGTAGAACAAGAAAAAACAAAATGGCAACTCATAAATATTGTGCTTCCTATTTTAGTGGTATTAGGTTTTGGATTTTTGTTTAGTTACTATCGAAAGAAAAAATATACCTCCTAAAATCTATACTCGGTCAACTAAAATTCTTTGACCAAAATATTTTTTTTATGCAAAAGATAAATTCTTATTTCCGAAGAACATTCTCTTACTTCTTACAAGGGCTTTTGTTGATAGCACCTGTTTTTGTAACGGTCTATTCTATTTGGGCGGTGTTTAATATGTTCGATTCACGCGCCAATGATTTGTTTGAATTAGTTTTTCATTTTCGTTTTCCTGGTTTAGGATTATTAGTGCTTTTTGGTATAATTACTTTAATTGGTTTAATAGGCTCTACGGTTTTATTACAACCCATTATGCATGGGCTGGAGTTGCTTTTAGAAAAGACACCTTTAGTAAAAGATATTTATTCTTCTATCAAAGATTTCATTTCTGCTTTTTTGAGCAACAAGAAAAAATTTAATAAACCAGTAATGGTAGAAATGGGAAGGGGACAAGGGCTTTACAAACTCGGTTTCATAACCAACGAAAAAATGGATGAATTTAAGATAGAAGGAAAGATGGCAGTCTACTTTCCGCACTCTTACAACTTTTCAGGGAATCTACACATTGTAGATATAGATTTAATTCAACCTATAAAAGATGTGAGTTCTACTGATTTTATGAAGTACATTGTTACGGGTGGAGTCATGCAAATTGATGACGAAGAAGAAAAAAAAGAGAAATAATATTTATTCCAATCCCCCCAATTTTACTTTTGCCAACTCTGCATATTTTGTGGGTGGGTCTGATTTCGCCAAAGCCATCAAAACTGATTTCGCATTAGCAATATCTTTTTTCTGTAATAAAATATTAGCAGTAAAATATTGTGCCGCTTGCTTTTTAAAGACATCTTGTGTTGTTGCTAAATTGTTCCATTTCTTTTCTGCCAATACATAGTTTTTGCTTTGATAAAGCGAGTAGGCACTGTATAATTCGTAATCTTCTTTGCTGCCTTCATCTAATTTGGAGAAAGCGGCATTTTGAAAAAGCACATTTGCTTTGACGTAATTTCTATTAAAAACAAACCCTTCTGCATAAATTAAGCGAGGCTCTATGCTGTCTTTAAAATCAACCATAGCACGACTTGTAAGTGCTTGCACACAAAAAGAGTTTAGATTCAAACTCATCAGCTGCATATAATTCAAATACGAATTTTTGAAATTTTGAGACAGCATAAACTTTGCTATTTCGTTGTATACACTACTGTCTAAAGCTAGTCGAGTATTGGCATATCTGCCCATATCGGTTTTCCAAGATGTGTCTCTTTTGGAAAATCCTAATAACGCTTTATAGAATAAATAATCTTTAAACGTGCTGTCCTTTTGGGCTTTCTTATACATACCTGCGGCTTTGCTAAGATCCCCAACTGTGGAATAAACATCTACTGCATTTAAGTAGGTGGTCAAGTCTGCTTTAGGCATTGCTGTTGCTTTTTCAGCATAAAGAACCGCATTATTAAGGTCACCATTCGATAGATATTCTGCCGCTATATCGCTCACCATTCCACTATTTGTTGGATAGAGGGATGCTATTTTCTTATATACTTCATACGCTCCATTCAAATCGCCTCGCTCTTTAAACATACGAGCATAACTGGCTAAAATATAGGCAAACTCTTCCCCTCTGTTTGTAAAGCGCACCACTTTAGGCAACTCGTTTAAAAGCGACTCTTTCATTAAACCCATAGCATACATCGCGCACAAACCCATACGTATATCTAATCGAGTTGAATCCAGTTCCAGACAAGCTTTCCAGAGTTTTTCTACATTTAAAATCGTTTCCTGTTTTATAATTCTCGAGGGACTTTTAAGGCTGGGTGCTTCGGTGCTGTAGATAGTTTCATCTGCCGCTGAAATAAATCCAATAGGGTCTGTTTTTGAGAGTGAGTAATTTAAAAGCACATTGCCTTGCATCATTAAGGCATCAATATTTCTGGGCTCTCTTTTTAAAATAGAATCTAAATATTGGCTCGCCTCGGCATACTTTCCTGTTGTAATAAAATCACTTGTTCTTTTTACTACATCCTCTTGCGCTTTAAGAAAAAGATGACTCAAAAATAGAATGATTGTAATTGTTTGCTTCATGGTATGAAAATAAAAAAGGCAAGTTCATCACTTGCCTTTAATTTAAAAATTTAGAAAACTTTATGCATTAATCATTACTGGCATTACCAGCATAAGTAAATCTTCTCCTTCTTGTTTTTCTACTGGTCTTAATACACCTGCACGAGTAGGAGTAGAAAGTTCAATTTCAATATCGTTAGAGGTAAGTACCCCCAACATTTCTATTAAGAAACGAGCATTGAACGCAATGTCCATATCGGCACCTTCATAGTTACAAGTTAAGCGCTCATTGGCTTCGTTTGAAAAATCTAAATCTTGTGCAGAAATTTTCAATTCGCTACCAGCTATCGATAAAATTACTTGATAGGTTGTTTTGTTAGAATAGATAGAAATTCTGCGCAATGCATTTTGAAATTCTAATCTATTTACGGTTAGCTTATTCGGATTGTTCGTAGGAATTACAGCATTGTAGTCAGGATAGTTCGCATCTATCAATCGGCATATCAATTTTGTGTTTTCAAAACTGAAAAATGCATTCGACTTGTTATAAGAAATATTGACTGCCGTTTCAGAAATAGGCAATCCGTTTTTCAAAAGCCCCAAAGCTTTTTTAGGCAAAATAAATTGAGATGCTTTAGATGCTTTTACATCTTCTCTTCTCAAGCGAACCAATTTATGTGCATCCGTAGAAACGAAAGTGGTTCCCTCTGGAGAAACTTGTAACAAAACACCCGTCATAGCTGGGCGAAGGTCATCATTCGATACCGCAAACAAAGTCTCAGCCACAGCTCTAGAAAGCAAAGACGCACTTATGTTTACTTCTGTAACCCCTTCTGCTTGCGGAATTTTAGGGAAATCATCTGGGTTTTCACCCGAAAGTTTGTACTTACCAGTTTCAGAAGTAATTTCTACACCAAAAGTTTTGCCATCTACTTTAAAGGTAAGTGGTTGCTCTGCCAATGTTTTTAATGTATCCAATAAAATTTTTGCAGGAATAGCTATTTTTCCAGAATCTTTAGACTCCACACGCACTTCGGTGCTCATAGATGTTTCTAAATCGGTAGCAAAAATCATCAATTTTCCATCCTTTATTTCAAACAAAAAATCTTCCAAAATGGGTAACACCGAACTGGAGTTAATAACGCCACTGATAACCTGTAGGCTTTTTAAAAGGGATGTAGTAGAAACTATAAATTTCATAATTTGTATTTTGAGATGGACAAATATAGATAAAGGAGGCAAATCATAGTAGGCTATTTCAACAAAGTGCCAAATCGCTGTACTTAATATTGGAAAGGGCTGAAAAGATTATTTGCGAGGCTTGGGTTTCACAAAAAACTCCTCGTAGTTTCTTAGAATTTTACTCCACACATAAAACTGTACCAGCGCAAAATCTTTATCGTCATTTACCAAAGCATAGTAATGGTCTAAGTCGTACAGCATCTTTCGTCCGTTTTCATCAAACTGCATTTTAGAGCGCCCATTTAATGGCATATAATATACAATTGCCCGTTGAACACTTTTGTCCTTTTTAGTAATTGTAACCGTGCAATAGGGAATCTCCTTTACTATGGTATCTCTTATCGGGTTGCTATTTTCAAAGGCTTCTGCAGAAATGTTTTCATAAAAGCTAAGGTATTGTTGAATATAACTTTGCTTTGTTTGCTGAGCTTTAGAACCATCGCTATTGGCAATAACAAAAGAGTCTTTTGCTACTTGTTCCAAAGAAAAAGACTTTTGCCTTTCACGATTATAAATCAAACTCAAAGACTGTATCTCCTCCAATTTATAACTAAAAATAGTGCGACTTCGCCAATCCTCCTCATTCACCCTATAGCGAGGAGTCAAGTAGGCGTTCATACCTGGAACTAGCGTGATATAGGGCTGTCTAGCCATTTTTCCATCTAGCTCCATAACCATGTAAGTGCCCTTATTGTCGTTAGTAGCACCTCCCACCCAATACACCTTTTCTGGCTTTTCATTGCCTAAAAAAATCTCACATTTTACATGGGCCTTTACCATGTCTTTCAGCACATTTTCTTGAGCGTTCACTGGCACAGGACTAAGCGTATTCATTTTTTGAAAAGCTGTAAAAAGCAACGAAAGCGTTTCATCTCTTGCAGGATATTTTCCATTTACCAACCATTGTCCATCTTTTTTTGTTAGCAAAAGTGTTTTACCTTCTTGATCAGTAAGGCGCACCTGTGTTATTGCATCTATATTTTTGATTGCAAAATCACTTTCGTTTTTTTCTAAGGTAGAAGGAGCATAGGAATACATAAAATAACCCACAGCCCCTCCGAGAGCAATTATTAAAAACAAATACGGCAAATACTTTTTCATCCAATCTCTTTTAGTTATTCCTCCAAATATATGACTTCTTTAGTTGCTCTACCTGCAAAGGATACCATATACACCCCAGAGAAAATGAGCACTGCTGAAATTATTTTTTCGGGCGTTAAGGAATCTTTACCTACTAAAGACGCAATGATTGTAGCCAAAATGGGTTGTAAATAAATATAAGCACCTACTATAGAAGAGTGCACCTCCCGCAGCGCCAAAATATTAAAGAGATAAGCACAAAAAGTGGTACAAAAAACTACAAAGAAAACGGCCAACCAAGTATTGTTGGTAAAGGTATTCCATTGTATTTGTAGTAGTTGATTTTTGCCTAAAAACAAAACAGGAAACAGGCCAAAAAGAAAAATCCATTTTATGACTGTCATGGGATGATATTTCTTCATAAGAGGACGAACTATTACTAAATAAATAGCGTAAGAAGTTGCGTTTAACAGAATAAAAAAATCACCCAAAGCGGTTTTAGAAGAAAAACTCAAACCCTTTCCACTAATAATAAGTACGGCACCAGCAGTTCCCAAAATTAGTCCCGTGATTTTTTGCCAAGTTAAATCTTCGTGCCCTGTAAAAAAAGAAACTATCATAACAATAATGGGAGTCATTATCATAATAAGAGCACCGTTTATTGGAGTTGTAATGTTTAGCCCTGCAAAAAACATTTCCTGATTAATAACCACTCCAAAAAGCGCACAGAGAGCCATTAATAAAAAATCTTTTGGGTTTACTTTTTCATTTACCCAGAAAAAATCGAGCACAAAAAATAAAACAACGGTTATGGATACTCTTATTAAAATAAACGCCTGTGGCTGAATAAATTCAGGCATTACTGTTTTAGAAACTATAAAATTGGCTCCGTAAAAAAGATTTACCAAAAAGAGGAGAACATGAGACAGTAACTTACGAGACATACTTTCGTTTTTTAAAATCGATATGTCCCGAAATAATCAAAATAATATTGATTGTACTCATTTAAATTATTGGGTAGCATCGCTATTAATTTCTCTGGGGTGGCAGATGCTTTAAAAATTTTTCCATAGGTTGTTTTACGCACTTCTTCCATTCCAAAAAAATGTGCTATGCGCTCCCCTTCGCGATTGTATGCTTCGGTATAATTGGCTTCTATAAAAATGCTTTTTCGTGCCCATTCTAATATTTTTTCTCCGAAAACTTCCATTACGTTTTTTATAATCTCTACCCTATTGTAAGCTGGGTTCACAGCTAACAATTCAAATAAAAGACTATACTTTCCTGGGGTGTCATACTTTCGAAAAATACCTGCTGGGAACTCTAAATTCTCAAAAACGCTTTCATGCTTTCCTTCACACCATTCATTCAGAAAATTTGTTTCTATGGGCAAAAGAACCAAGGTGGCTATAACTTCTTCGCGATGTTTTACACAAAAAATTATCTCGTTATTTTGCTCAAAAAGTGCGGTTAACTTTTCTGCGTAAGTAGCTTTTTCTTCATCATTTATAGAATCGAATAACGCCACAGATGCCTTTATATCTTCTGCGCAAATACTCTCTCCGGTTATAACAAAAATGCCGTTTTGGGGCTGTACAATAGGTTGTTGCAAGGGAACATTTTTTCAAGAAACACAGCTAAATTAAAAAAGTTTAAACACCTATTAGGCTTATCTTAAACCCTTTCTCCAGTCTACTTTTTCAGCCACTATCTCTTTTAGCTTTTCTATAGAAACGCGCTCTTGTTTCATGGTATCCCTTTCACGTATAGTAACACAATTATCGGTCAACGAATCGTGATCTATAGTGATGCAGAATGGTGTACCTAGGGCATCTTGTCTACGGTAGCGTTTTCCAATGCTGTCTTTTTCATCATAAAAACATTGAACATCAAACTTCAACTCCTCTAGTATTTCTCGAGCTTTTTCGGGTAGTCCATCTTTTTTCATCAATGGCAATATGGCCACTTTTATAGGAGCTAAAAATGCTGGAAGTCTTAGCACCACACGATCACTGCCATCTTCTAACTTTTCGTTTTCATATCCATTGCACATAATTGCCAAAAAGGTTCTGTTTAAACCCACAGAAGTTTCTACCACATACGGCACATAACTTTGGTTCAATTCAGTGTCAAAATACTGGATTTTTTTTCCTGACAAATTTTGATGTTGTGTTAAATCATAATCGGTACGCGAGTGAATTCCTTCCATTTCTTTAAAGCCAAAAGGGAAGTCAAACTCAATATCTACCGCAGCATTGGCATAATGAGCTGTTTTTAAATGGTCTTTAAATTTTAATTTACTTTCTGGAAAACCCAGTGAGCGATGCCATCTCATTCGCGCCTCTTTCCAATGCGCATACCATTTCATTTCATCACCTGGGCGTACAAAAAATTGCATTTCCATTTGTTCAAATTCGCGGGTACGAAAAATAAACTGTCGCGCCACAATTTCATTTCTAAAAGCTTTTCCCACCTGCGCTATTCCGAAAGGTAAGCGCTGACGAGAAGTATTCAGCACATTTAAAAAATTCACAAAAATTCCCTGTGCCGTTTCTGGGCGGAGATAAATAGTATCTGCTTCATCTGACACAGAGCCCACTTGCGTAGAAAACATCAAATTAAACTGGCGCACATCTGTCCAATTTCTAGTCCCACTGATTGGGCAGACAATTTCTAAGTCCTCAATTATTTTTTTCACTTCTGCTAGGTCGCTATCTTCTAGCGCCTTTTTAAAACGCGCTTCTATCTCTGCTACCTTTTGCTTGTTACGAAGTACATTGGGGTTGGTTTGCAAGAACATTGCCTTGTCAAAACTTTCGCCAAATTTCTTCTCTGCCTTTTCTACTTCCTTGTCAATTTTTGCCTCTATTTTTTGCATCGCCTCTTCTATCAAAACATCGGCACGATAGCGTTTTTTAGAGTCTTTATTATCTATTAAGGGGTCATTAAAAGCATCTACGTGTCCGCTGGCTTTCCATGTTTTTGGATGCATAAAAATAGCTGCATCTATCCCCACTATATTTTCGTGCAACTGCACCATGGCTTTCCACCAGTAGTCTTGTATATTTTTTTTCAACTCTACACCATAGGGGCCGTAATCATACACCGCCCCTAAACCATCATAAATTTCGGATGAAGGAAAAATGAAACCATATTCTTTGCAGTGGGAAATAATTTCCTGAAAAATGTTTTGGGTGTTTTCTTTACTCATAGTGGCGCGAAGATAAATTTTTTAGAGAAAGCAAACGATGCTAACAATTTACAAAATGGCATTACTTTTGAAACGAGGCTATTGGTTTTTCGTACATTAAAAATACTTTTATGAAACGCTTCTGTATTGCTTTCCTTTTTTCTCTCTTTGGGTTGATGGCTTTTTCTCAAACCGCTACCTCAGATGTGGTTTTTGGTAAAGCAGTATATAAAGTACAAGCCACTGTTAAAAAGATAGATGGCAAATTTATGATTGTTCCGGACCAATTTAAAGACTTTCTCTATATACCCGTGGTGCTGCCTGAGGAATATAAAATTAATGGATTAAAAGTGACATTTGACGGTGATTTGGGGAAAGTAGAAGGCAAAGAAACAGCATTAAATATTAAAAAAATATGGGTCGATTATGCGCTCAAAGAAAAGTATCATTTAGTGCATAAAATGTATGACTTAAATTAATCCTCCTTTGTAATTAATTAATTCTTTAAACCGTATAATTAAAATAAGAGTATGAAAAAAATAGTTGGCTTTTTATTCATTATTTTTTCCTTTAGCGCTTCTTCTTCTGCGCAGTCCATGACAGAAATAGTAAAATCTGTTTCTAATATTAAAGGCAAGATTTTGTTTTTGGGTGAAGGAATGAATGTAATAGTGCCAGATGACAATCAGAACATGCGTTATTTTGGTAGCAACCTACCAGATGCCTTTAAAATAGATGGTTTGGCGGTTATTTTTTCGGGCGATGTGTATAAAATACCACCGAATGTGCGCGCTATCGGTCAACCTATAAAATTTAAAAGCATTTCTATTTCTGTAGCTGATAAAAAGAAATATCATCTTAAGAAAAGCAAATACTGTTTTAAGTAACATTCTTTTAATCAAACTATCTGATACTTTTGTAGCATGAGTATCAAAGTTTCCAATCTCACAAAAATCTACGGTCAGCAAAGAGCTGTTGACAATATTTCTTTTGAAGTAAACAAAGGAGAAGTATTGGGTTTTCTGGGTCCCAATGGCGCAGGAAAATCTACCACCATGAAAATGCTGACTTGCTTTATTCCTCCTACTAGTGGACAGGCTTGGGTTTGCGGTAAAGACATAGCTACTGAACCCATTGAGGTTCGAAGATTGATTGGCTATCTGCCAGAAAACAATCCGCTTTATTACGACATGTATGTTACGGAGTATTTAGAGTTTATGGCTGGGCTTCATAAATTGGGTAATAACGCCAAATCCCGAATTGATGAAATGATAGAAGTAACGGGGCTTACGGCTGAAAGAAAAAAAATTGTGGGGCAGCTTTCTAAGGGCTACAAACAGCGCGTAGGAATAGCCCAAGCTATGCTACACGACCCACAGGTGTTGATTTTAGATGAACCCACATCGGGCTTAGACCCCAATCAATTGGTTGAAATTCGGGAATTAATTAAACGATTAGGGCAAAATAAAACGGTTATTTTTTCTTCACACATTATGCAAGAAGTGCAGGCAGTGGCTGACCGCGTTATTATCATTAACAAAGGAAAAATTGTAGCAGACGATACCACCGAAAAGCTGCAACACAAATTAAACAACGAAATATCGGTGGTGGCAGAATTTAAACAAAAACCCGAAAGAGCTTTGCTGGGTGAGCTTCGTGGAATCAAAGGTTTTGAAAGTACAAAAGATGGCAAATGGGTTTTTACTTCCGATGGTAAATTTGATTTGAGGGAAGAGTTGTTTAATTTTTCAAAAGAGAAAGGACTCACCCTTTTGCATTTACAGCAAGAAGAATATTCATTGGAAGAAGTATTTAAGCAGCTGACGAAAACGAATAAATAGTTTTAAACCTTAAACGCTCTCCATACCACATCCTCGGGAACCTCCGCTATTATTTCTATTGGTTCTTTCTTTACAGGATGCTCAAAGTTTATTTTTCTCGCGTGTAGACTGATAGAGCCATCTTTATTAGAGCGTTTCGAACCATATTTTAAGTCCCCTTTTATGGGGCTACCAATAGCTGCTAACTGCACCCGTATTTGATGATGCCTACCTGTGTGGGGATTTATTTCCAGCAAATGATAGTTGTCTATACTGCTTATTAATTTATAATCTAAAATGCATTTCAAGGCTCCGTCTGTTTCTTTGGCAAAGGCTTTTGACATGTTTTTAGCTTCGTTTTTTTTTAGCCAATGCGTAAGTGTATCTTCTTCTTTTGCTGGGCGGTTCTGAACAATTGCCCAATACGTTTTCTTCATATCGCGACTTTTGAAAAGTTCGTTCAATCGCGTCAAAGCCTTGCTGGTTCTAGCAAATAACAACACTCCACTTACGGGCCTATCTATTCTGTGGGTAACTCCCAAATAAACATCCCCTGGTTTTTGATATTTTTCTTTCAGGTATTTTTTGACTACATCGCCTAGTGTCTCATCACCCGTTTTATCGCCCTGTACCAGCATTCCCGAAGGTTTGTTGACGGCAATAATGTGGTTGTCTTCATAAATAATTTTCAAATCAGAAACTTGCATAAAAACGAAAATACTATTTTGCTAAACAAGAAATCTCTTTATATCTACTTCGCTATTTAATGGTTTTCCATTCACTAAATGCTCTGCAAAATGATTTGCAAAATAAGGGCTCAAAGAAAAACCCTTGGTGCCCATACCATTAAAAATTCCAACATGAGAATGCTCATGATAAAAACCAATAAATGGTCTGCGATCCTTTACGGCTGGTCGAATAGCAGCTTTGTGCGCTAACACTTCAAAATCACATGCAAGCATTTTTTTTAAACTCCTTTCTAATTCATCTCTTCCTTCTTTAGATGTGCTTGGGTCTGTATTATTCCATTCATAAGTGCCACCTGCGTAAAAAACATCCTTCTCTTCAGTAGGCGAAATTGTGGTGTCTCCTGAAATAATTTTGTTTTCATAAAAGTCTGGAATCCTCACCAGCAAATGCTCTCCTTTTACTACTTGCCAGGGAAGGTCACTAAAAAAAGTATTCTGTGAAGCATAAAACCCATCACAAAAAATCACAGGTATTTTAGAATTTAGGGCTTCTGTTTCTGAAAAAAATCGTTCCTCTAATACACTTTTGTTTTTTAAAAACGCTCTGTAACTTTTAAGAAAGGAAATGGTGTTCAGCTTTCCTCCTCCATTAATTTCAAAAGTACCAAATGGGTTTACCATTTTGCTTTCCGCTAAAAAAACTACTTCTTGATTTTGCAAATAGCGAGTATAGTTTTCATCTGCGGCTCTGCCACTCCAGTCATTTTGTTCTTTTACCGACTGAAAAAGTTTGTAAATGCTCTGTTGCTTATAGAATTGTTTGCCCAAAACAGTTTCTATCTCACAATACGTTTGCTGGGCAAAAGGTAAAAGCTCATCTGCCATCCATGTTTTCACAAATCTTTTGCCAGTAATGGGGTTTAGAATTCCAGATGCTACATGTGTAGAAGACTGCTCATTTCCTTGGTCAAATACTAAAACTTTTTTATTGTGCTTTAACAAAAACCAGGATAAGAGTGAACCGCAAATTCCCTGACCAACTATAATAAAGTCATACATGATTTAGCGGAAATAAGAGAGATCCTTTTTTTCTGCTTCTTTCTTTTCTGAGGCATCTGAGTTAGAGGATGGTGGCGTATAATTATCTTCTGACTCTTTATCCAGTGCATCTAAATGGTCTACGTAGCGCAACATGGCTTTTCGGAAATAAAGAAAAAGAATTACTTCTAACAACAAAACAAACGGGCTCAAAAGCAATGCTGTCTTAGAAAACTCCTCGCTTTTAAAAACCTCCGTTCCAAATTTCATTACTGCAATTGCACTCATCAAAAGAATAATTACGAAAAAAGAAACTGCAAAATTGATAATCCATCGCCAAGGCGAGATACCGTTTTGTTGAGCTATTTTATAAAGCGCTACGCAAAGCACAATTAGTAATATGAAATCCATAAGTCAAATTTACAACTCTTCTAGTTCTTTTTGTGCTTTTTTCGTTAATCCTTTTACTACTTCTTCATAAGAATGGTTAATCATCCATATCAATTCCTTTTTAGGAATACTTCCCGTATCTAAATAAACGGTATTCCAAAGTTTTTTGTTCATGTGATAACCTGGTGTTACTGCATCGTATCGCTCTCGGTATTCGTTTACCAATTCCTGATTCATCTTTAAATTAACGTGAAAAGAAGTATCTCTCAAAGAGGTAAGCGCAAACATTTTGTTCATTACCTTAAACACTAAAACATCCTCCCCAAAAGGAAAACCCTCGGTAACTCCTTTTTTAGAAATACAGTATTCTCTAAACTCTTCTACGTTCATTTTTGCTCTTTTTTATTCTTTAAAAATAAAGTTTTAGAATAACTTTTGGCTGCGCAAATACATTGCGCATTCTGGCTGTTTCTTTGCATCATAAAATTTAACCGCTATGAAAAATCAACTGCTTAAACAACCCACTTTCATTCGCTCCGAAATTTACTTTTCAGAAATAGAATTTTTTAATCGCGATGAAGTAACACTAATCGGACTAATTGAAACTCCCTATGGATTTGACTTTGCGCAATATATCACACACAAGCGAAATCTATACCAAATGCTAAAACACAGTGGAAAATTAGGGCAAGAAATAATTCAAATTATAGTGGATGCTTTTAATCATCCTCATGAGGTTCCTGTAAAAATAAACATGGAGGAAATTTTTGGAAAACCTGTTTGCTTGCACAGTTGCGAGTTGAAATTAGACCGTTCGTTTTACGAAAATGAAGATGGCGAGTTGAAAATTGATTATGAAACCAATCTCTTTTTTATAGACTTAGTAAAACCAATTCCTCATCCTAAAAAACAATCGTATGGAAAACAAAAAATCGCTGCGTGAAACCCGCTCTGTAGAAACTTATTTGCAATCTGTGAAAAGCTCAAAGCTAGTATCAGCCTACAAAATGCTTATCTCGGATAATTCGCACATGACAAAATTGATTCACCAATTTCAGGAAGAAATTCAAAGAAGAAATTTAAGACTTCAATAAAAAGTTGGTTTTGTTGCTGTTCGCACCTCTCCGGCTGGTTACCGCGAGGGGTGCATTTTTTACAATTTCATCTTGCGCAATTTTTTCGCAAACAACCCCATACCACTTACAACCAAGAGCGTCATACATCCTCCGAAAACTACCGATGGCACCGTTCCCATTAGTTTGGCTGCTACACCTGATTCGAAAGCCCCAATTTCATTGGAAGAAGAAATGAAAATTTGATTCACGGAACTTACTCTGCCCCGCATTTCATTGGGTGTCATTACTTGCAAAATCGTTTGTCTAATAACTACACTCACATTGTCAAATGCTCCTGTAAAAAACAACATCACAAAAGACAAAATAAAACTGGTAGAAAGCGCAAACCCTATGGTAGCCAAACCAAACAACCCCACAGCTATCAATAAGTTTCGTCCTGCGTTTTTTAATGGAGGGTTGTATGCCAAAAATAACCCCATCAAAACAGACCCTAAAAATGGCGCTGCTCTTAAGAACCCTAACCCCTCTGGACCCACATGCAAAATATCGCTGGCAAACACTGGTAACAATGCTACTGCTCCTCCAAAAAGTACTGCTAATAAATCAAGCGTTATCGCACCCAACATTTCTTCGTTTTTAAAAACAAATCTCAGCCCTGCAGTAAGTGATTCATAAATACTTTCCACTTTTTCTTTTACTGCATGTGGATGCGGTTTTATTCGACTAAAGGCAAAAACCGAAAACAACATCATGGTCCACACCACCACAAATGCTACATATATATTCGTAAACCCAAAAATAATTCCTCCTGCCGCAGGACCCGTCACTGCAGCCAATTGCCAAAAATTACTATTCCAAGTAGCGCCATTTCCGTAGAGTTCTCGTGGTAATATCTGGGGCAACATGGATTGAAAACTAGGAACCATAAAACCCCGTGCTATTCCCGAACAACCAATTAAAAAATAGATAGGTAATACACCATACTGCTGCAACACCACCATATCACCCATCATAAAAAAACCTATGGCTACAAAACATAAAAGCATAGTCAGGTTGGAGTACATCACTATCTTTTTTCGATTATAATTATCCGCTACATGTCCTGCAAAAAGAGAGGTAATTATAAAAGGTAACGCTTCAGATAACCCCAGTAAACCAAGCGATAATTTATCGTGTGTAATCTCGTAAACTCTCCACCCTATAATGGTTTCAGCCATTTGAATGGCAAAAGTAAAAAGGAAGCGAGATAGCTGAAACGCTCGGAATTCGGGATACTTGAGGGCTGCGTATGGGTCTTGTTTTAAATTCTCTGGCACGGATTTTTCAAATGAGGTAACAAAAATATGTAAATTGCGCACCCGTTTTAAAAAATGACAAAAAGAATAAATTTTTCTACCGCCCTTTCAGTTGTTATTGCCAATATGGTAGGCACTGGAGTATTTACCAGCTTGGGTTTCCAAATTGGAGATATAAAAGATTATGCAGCGCTTATTTTTCTTTGGCTATTGGGTGGTATCATTTCCTTGTTTGGTGCTTTCTCTTATGCAGAGCTGGGAGCTGCTATGCCCCAGTCTGGTGGTGAGTACAATTTTCTGTCAAAAATTTTTCACCCTTCTATTGGTTTTCTTTCTGGTTGGGTATCTGCCACCATTGGTTTTGCGGCACCCATTGCGCTGGCGGCTTCTGCTTTAGCAAAATACACCAATACTATTTATGAAATTGATGGCAGGCTTTTGGGCACTGCCGTAATCATTATTATCACTATATTTCAGTCCATCGGCCATCATGTAGGTGGTACCTTTCAGACCATTGTCACAAGTCTTAAAATTTTATTGATTGTAGTTTTCATCGTTTGCGGTTTTGTATTGGCTACACCTCAACCTAATATTACTTTCTTACCCACCGCAGATACACATTCTTTTATTTTTTCTGGAGCTTTTGCCATTTCTATGTTTTTTGTTGCTTTCTCTTATTCTGGCTGGAATGCTGCAGCATACATAGCTGGTGAAATTGAAAATCCTCAACGAAATGTTCCCTTGGCGCTTTTTGCTGGAACGGGCATTGTAACGGTGCTATATGTTTTGGTTAATTTTATTTTCTTATACACAGCACCAGCTAGCGAATTAGCTGGACAATTGGAAGTCGGCTTTGTTTCAGCCAAACATATTTTTGGTGATAATGGCGCCAAGGTGATCAGTGGTTTTATAAGTATGCTGTTGGTTTCTACCATCAGTTCTATGATTATAGCTGGACCGCGTGTGATTAGTGCTATTGGTAATGACTTTAGCGTTTTCAAAATTGCTGCAAAGACCAACAAACATGGCATTCCCGTTTATGCTATTTGGATTCAATCCGCCATTGCATTGATATTGCTTTATAGTGGCTCTTTCGATTTTATCTTGAACTGCACCACATTTGTCTTGATTTTATTTTCTACCATCACTGTTTTGGGCGTGTTTGTGTCTCGCATCCAATCGCCCGATTTAGTCCGCCCTTACAAGGCTTGGGGTTATCCTTTCACTCCCGCTTTGTATATTGTAGCCAATCTTTGGTTCTTGTATTTTGCTTTAAAATGGAAACAACAAGAATCCTTAATCGGTCTTGGAATAGTAGCCACAGGTTTAGTGGTTTATTTTGTAGCTAAAAAACTCTCAAAAGACGGTGATGTCAAAACCATATCCTAAATTCGCACCCTTTAAATTCATATTCATTTCTATCATGAAAAAATCATTGCAACTTTTCTTCTTTGCTATCGGCTTTATTGTTTTGGCATCTTGCAAAAACAATCCTGCCAAAACAGAAACAAAGGAGACTACAATTCAAGATTCAGTAGCAATCACTTCTGTGGTTACAGACAAAACAGTTAAAACCGATGTACACAATAAATTAAATGATGTGGCGCTGTATTTAGCTGGCATGAAGCCAGATTCGTTTGTAGCGGTTTCTGAAAAACTACAGAAACTAAATTATTACCAAAATTTTTGTGATACGATGAATCGTGGCTTTGCCAATATGGAATCTTCTCGATTAAGCAAAATGCGTGAATGGGCAAAAACAGAAATGGCAAGCGAGTTAGCAAATCCAAAAACAGTTTTTTATCCCTTTTCTGGTCCCGATATTTTACACTGTGTAAATCTATATCCAGATGCAGACCAATATGTAATGATTGCTCTAGAAAAATACGGCTCCCTTCCTAATTTAGAAAAAATGGATTCTAGCAGAGCTATTGCCACATTGGGTTCTATTAATAAGTCATTAGAAGATATTTTTGGGAAAAGTTATTTTATAACCCGCAAAATGCTGCGTGATGTTTCCAATCAATGGAATGGCGTTACGCCTTTGGCTTGTGTCTTTTTAGTTCGTACTGGTCATTCTATTTTAGATATTAAATACAAACATTTAAATGACGATGGAAGCATGACCGAAATAAACAAAATAGATTCGGTAGGTAAATTCAATGATTTAGTAGAAATCTATTTTAAGAAAAACGGTACCGAAAAAATTCGCAAGATTGTTTACTTCCGCACCAATCTTTGCGATGACCCTTATGGTGGTATGACTTCGTTTAAAGACAACAAGCCTCTTCAAAATTATTTAAACAATTTACCTGAATGCTATACCTATGTAAAGTCTGCTTCTTATTTGATGAACTATGGAACTTTCAGTTTAATCAGAAATATTTGTTTGAATAAAAGTAAATCTATATTACAAGATGATACGGGCATTGCATATCGCTATATCGATAAAAACAAATGGGTTGTAAAATTGTATGGCAGCTATGTAAAACCGGTGAGTGATTTTAGTGGTGTGTTTCAAGATGATTTAAGTTTGGCATACAAAAAAGATTCTTCTTCTATTCAAAAACTACCGTTCTCTTTGGGCTATCATTGGGGAAATCAAGCATTTCAGAATTTAATGAAGTTTGAGAAAAAATAATTCTTCTCTTAATTTTCATAAAAGCCCATTCAGAATTTAATTCTTAGTGGGCTTTCTTTTTTATACTAAGTCCGTAAAGATTTTCGTTAATTAGACACATGTTTCTCCGCTTTCAATATTTTCTCTTTTTCTTTCTATGCTTCGCAAATTTTTCATCTGCTCAGCATACTGATTTTTCCTTCGAAAAGCTTTTCAAAAAATATCCTGAGTCGTTTGATTCTATCGTTTCCAACAAAGAAAAATATAGACTTCAAATTTTATACACCCGCATAGACCGCGACCAAAACAATGTGCCGCATTTAAAAACATACAGCTTTGATGCAGATAAATATTACTACTACTGTGCAAGTTTGATAAAATTTCCTGGTGCTGTTTTGTCTTTAGAAAAAATAAATAATCTGAAACAATACCAGCTAAATAAAAATGATTCGATTTCGATTGACTCC
The DNA here is from genome assembly GCA_044228065.1 of Chitinophagales bacterium. Taxonomy (GTDB): domain Bacteria; phylum Bacteroidota; class Bacteroidia; order Chitinophagales; family LD1; genus JBGAVP01. The sequence goes on from JBGAVP010000001.1 coordinate 212,649, forward strand.
ATTTATTGTGATGCTTTGAATCCAGAAAACTTAATGCTTACTTCCAAAAATCCAAGCATTGCACAATTTATCAAAGAAATTTTTTTAGTGAGCAATAACAAAGCTTTCAACCCACTTTATGATTTTCTGGGACAAAAATATTTTAATGATCGATTGCATAATTTAGGATATACCTCCGCTTTGGTTTCTAATCGGTTTTCATCCTGCGACACCACCGAAAACAGACGCTGCAATCCTGTTTCTTTTTATGAAAGGGGTTCTGGTCGTTTTAAGTTTCAGCAGCCTTGTGTGATAAATGAAACACAGCCCACTTACAATGGTAGCCTCAATCTTTTGGTAGGCAATGCCTATTTGGGCGATGGTATGCTCAATAAACGGCCTAAAGATTTTTCTTTTCTGAATTACTTACCTCTGCAAGATTTTCATTCTTTGCTTACTAAAATTATTTTTCCCGAAACACAAGCCGCTAACCAAAAGTTAAATCTCTTTCAAGCAGATTACAACTATCTGCACAAGTGCATGGGAATGTTTCCAAAAGAGAGTTCATATCCTGTTTATGACTCGGTAAACTTCCCCGATCATTTTATGAAATATTTCATCGGCTTAGATTCTGGCAGCTATCAAATGCCCGCCAACATTCGTGTTTTCAACAAAGTGGGACAAGCCTATGGATTTATGACCGACTGTAGTTATGTGCTGGACACCTTAAACAAAGTAGAGTTTTTTCTCTCTTGCTCGATGTATTTAAATGAAGATGGGATTTTGAACGATGGCAAATACGAGTACGATCAAATTGGTTTTCCCTTCTTTCATAATTTGTTTAATGCTATCTATCAAGAAGAACTCCTTCGTCCTAAAAAATTCGCTCCTATTTTCGCTGCTGTGGACTTTACCGATTCTTCTTCCTTTCATGAAACAATAGTTTTGCCATTTATCGATACTACACAAAGTGCTGAAGAAATAGAAGCGAAATTGTGTCTGCTGGCGGATTCTATGTGGGCTACTAAAAAATATACTTTTTCTAATGAGGGAGAAATCACCGAAAAACTTTTTGTAAAAGCTCTTTCTTTAGCCTTGTCCTGTTCTAAATTTTCGCACTCATCTTTCGAAAAATTACAACAGAAAAAAATTCTTATTTCTTTTTCTGAGAAGAAAAATTTTGCCGTCTTTTCTTGGAATAGTAAAAATTGCTTATTACGATATACCGATAATTCGGGAGCTGTTTTTGTAAAAAACACTTTTTCAAAAGACCTTCCAAAGTTAAGCTATAATAAGGTTTTCGAAGTTCTCAATTCTCAGCAACCCCTTTTTCTTCTTACCGCTTTTACCGATGAAAAATTAAATCGCTCAGAATACATTCAAGCATTTGCTTTAGTAAATAATCAACTTGAAAAACTTCGAATTTTTAAAATGGAAGAGAATTTATTCTCCGATATTTTAGTAGAAAGTAGCAATGCTGAAAGCATGATTAAATTTGATAAAAAGCATGCTATTTTAAGTTTTCCTATGATGACTATTTCTAAAGGAAAAACGGTAACAAAAACCACCAAAATGAAGTTTGACGTTAAGCTCTTTAAGAATTAATAGCGCGTTGTCTTCTTGCTTCAAATAAAAGAACAGCAGCGCTTACTGAAACATTTAAAGAATCAATTGTTCCCAGCATGGGGATTTTTATCCTTTCTTCTGCTGCATGTATCCATTCCTCTGAAAGCCCTGTTGCTTCTGTGCCTACAACTATTGCGCTTGCCTCTTTTAGGTCTTGTTCAAAATAAAATTTCTCTGCCGTAAGTTCTGCTGCATAGGTTTTTACTTTTTTTTCTTTCAAAAAATGAATCACCTCTTCGGTGGTTCCTACTCCTATTTGATTTGTAAAAATGCAGCCAATACTAGAACGCACCACATTGGGATTGTAAACATCGGTTCGTGCATCACACACAATTACGGCATCTGCCGCTGCCGCATCACAGGTGCGCAACATAGCTCCCAAATTGCCAGGTTTTTCTACGGCTTCTATCACCAATACTAATGCGTTTTCTTTTAACTCTAAATTTTGTAAACCATGTTCTTTGGGTTTAGCCGTAGCTAAAATTCCTTCTGTTGTTTCTCTATATGCTACTGCCGAGTAAGCTTCTTTGCTCAGTAAAATTATGGGTGTATTTTCTGACACTTCTGATAAATTGTATTCTTCCGATTGTGTCAATAATTCTTCACAAAGAAACAGCTCTTCCAGCTCGTATCCCGCTCTTACCGCCAAACACAGCTCTCGCAAACCTTCTATTAAAAAAACGCCTTGCTCTTTTCGTTCAGAAGATTTTTCTAATTTTTTGAGATTCTTAATTCTTGTATTCTGTGCGCTTTGGATAAATACTGACATTTGTAATTTGTGTGTGAGAACAAATCTATACATTAGAGTTCGAATTTTTCTTGCATGTCCACAACCCATTCAGATAAAAACCTTTACTCTCCTGTAGCCGAAGACTTTCCTTTGCAGAAAACTTCTATTCGTGTTCTGAATTACGATGTAGATTCTTTTTCTTCTGAAACAGGTGTTCCTATCGAAAATATTACTCAACTGAGTAATTCTAAAATGGTTACTTGGATTCGCGTGACTGGACTTTCAGATCAACTCGCTCTCACGAATCTTTGTAATTCTTTTCACATTCATCCATTAGCTATTGAAGATATTTTTCACACCTACCAACGACCAAAGGTGGATGATTACGGAGATTTTATTTTTGTTGTTCTTCGTTTGTACTGCGTAAAAGAAAAAAAAATCTGTTCACAACAAGTAAGCTTTGTTCTTAGCAACAATTTTATTTTGTCTTTTGAAGAATTTGAGGATGCTGGCTTTAAAGCCATAGAAGATAAGCTGGCTGTAGGTTCTGGAAACATTAGAAAAAGAGGAGAAGACTATCTGTTGTATACGCTTTTAGATACCGCCATCGATAACTATTATATTATCGAAGAATTTTTTAGCGAAGAAATAGATACCATAGAAGAGCAACTAACTACAGACCCCAAGAGAAGTCATTTCTTTAACATCCTTTCTTTAAGAAGAGAAATAATTCATCTGCGAAAAAATATTTCTCCTATTCATGAGGTGATCGGTAATCTAATGCGATTAGATGTTTCTTTTTTTGACAAGGAAAACAAACCCTATTTGAGAGATTTATTAGACCACAGCATGCGTGCTGAAGATTCCATAGAAATGTTTAGAGATATTTTGGGCGGACTAATGGATTTGTACCATTCTCAGGTAAACAATAAAATGAACGAGGTGATGAAAACCCTCACCGTTATGTCTTCCATTTTTATTCCGCTTACTTTTATTGTGGGTGTGTATGGAATGAATTTTGATTTTATGCCAGAGCTTCATTCTCATTACGGCTATATAGGAGTTTGGCTGGTAATGCTTGCTGTGGCGGGCGGTTTAATCTTCTATTTTAAACGAAAAAAATACTTTTAACGGATGAAAATCGGTCTTTTTTTTGGCTCCTTTAATCCTATACACAATGGTCATTTGATTATTGCCAACTACATTTGTGAGACCACCGATTTAGATAAAGTTTGGTTCGTTGTTTCTCCGCAAAATCCTTTCAAAAAAAAAGATTCTTTGCTCAACGAATACGATCGTTTACACCTTATCAATCTGGCTATAGAAGGAAATAAAAATTTAAGTTCTTCTGATATAGAGTTTAAGTTACCAAAACCATCCTATACCATTGGTTCGCTCACGCATCTAAAAGAGAAATTTCCTCAACACCAATTTTCTCTTATTATGGGAGGTGATAATTTATCAAATTTGGATAAATGGAAAAATGCTGATATTATACTAAAGCATTACCCTATATATGTTTACAGCCGATCGAGTGAAGACAAAAACCCTTTTTCAAACCATAAAGGCATTCATCTTTTAGATGTACCCATGCTTGATATCTCTGCTACTTTTATTAGAGAAAATATCCGAAACGGTATTTCTATGCAATATTTTCTTCCTGATAAAGTGTGGGCGTATATAAAGGAAAATGGATGGTATAAAAATAAATAGACTCGCGATTGTTGGAATGGAAAATTTTTTCATTCTTATTATCCCGCCAAATTCACGTTCTCTGTTTTTCCATAACTTTCCCACAATTTCTCTGTGGATAGCCACTAAATATGGTGGATATATTCTCCAAACAATTTTTTGGTATTGTCATAATAATAACATCACATCAATGGACAAAATCGAGCGTTCATAAACTCTGCTATATCCACATCTATTTACACACGGTGTGGATTTCTGTTTATGCAGAAGGTGATGTCAACATGGGTTTCCACGTGTTGTGGATAGTAAGAGAACTCTTTGATAATGAAGCAAATCTTTCTATTCTGTAATGTTAACTCCTGTGTGTAGAATAGGGATAACCAAAAATAAAATAGCTCCAAAATTTTATTTTGCTCCTTTCCACACCCTTAATAATGATAGTTTATATTTAATATAAAATTACTTATTATAATTAAAGAGGCTGTTGTGTGTGGATTAAAAACTAATTTCATTTTGAAATGAAAATTCCTTTTTTGTTCAGTTTATTTGTTTATATGGGAGTATCTGCTGCTGATATAGATTCATTCGAAATCAAACAAAAAAGGTTTGAAAGGGTTTCTGGAGCTTATTTACATTGCGAAAAGAAAGTACAGGCCAACTGTAAAAAATTAGGAGTGAAAGAATATGCTCCTATTTTGTTGCGGGTATTTAAGAAGGAGAAAATTTTGCAAGTGTGGATACAGAAGAAAGATAGCTTTATAAAATACAATGAATTTAAAATTTGTGCGGCATCAGGTTCTTTGGGCCCCAAAAGAAAACAAGGAGATAATCAAGTTCCAGAGGGATTTTATCACATAGCTGTTTTTAATCCTTTGAGTTTGTATCATCTTTCTTTGGGAATTAATTATCCAAATGCTTCAGATAATATTTTGAGTAAAGCTGCCGATAAAGGTGGAGACATATACATTCACGGAGAGTGCGCCAGTATTGGTTGTATGGCAATGGATTCGAGCATTGAGGAAATATATGTGTTAGCATTGAAAGCACGCTCTGGAGTGCAAGAAGAAATACCTGTACATATTTTTCCTTTCAAGATGACAGATAAAAACTATGAAAGCGAAGTAAAACTGAAAGCGAATCAAAAGTATGTTTCCATGTGGAACAATATTAGACAGGGTTTCTTGTTTTTTAATAGAAATAAGAAATTGCCAAAAATAGAAGTAGATGAAAAAGGAAATTACATTTTTAGATAAGTACTCAAATGAAAAACTATTTTTGAGTTATTAAAGAGTTTAATCCATAATTCGTTTTCATGAAATTTCTTAAATATTTAGTCTCTCTATTTTTAATATTAGTTATTGCGTTTCTTGGGTTTTATAAGTTTTGGTTTTTGCGATTACCCGATAGAAAAGTGCCGCACGATAATCACTTATTTGTAAGTCCTGCCAATGGTACTATCGTATCTGTTTCTTCCTGGAATACAGCATCGCTCGTAGTTACAAAGGAGCAATTCGGAGCTATCAACGTGTGGACAAAAGATGTGGATACTGCGGGCTATATTATTTCTATTCAAATGGATCCTACCAATGTACATTATCAAAGAGCACCCGTAGATGGTAAATTTATTTCGAAAGTTTATACCAAGGGAAGTTTTAATAATGCTGTGCAAATGAGTAATGAGTATGGTATTCGTTTTGAAAATGAACACAACGAGCTATTGCTCGAAACTCCACGTGGAACAAAATATAAGGTAGTTCAGATTGCTGGTTTTTTAGCAAGAAGAATAGAAGATTATCTGCAACCCAATCAATCCCTTCACCAGGGAGATGTGATAGGTCTTATAAAATTTGGTTCACAGATTACGGTTGTGCTTCCGCATACAGCCAAGGTTTTGGCAAAGAAAAATGAAGTGGTGGTAGATGGAGAAAGTGTTTTAGCTACTGAAGAGTAATTAAATCACTTGATATATATCCCGCAAGTTTCTACCCAAACCATCATAGTCTAATCCATAGCCGACAATAAATTCGTTGGGAATTTCCATACCTACATAGTCAATAGGAATTTGTGTTTTCAAAGCTTTTGGTTTGAAAAGAAGTGTAGCTACTTTTAGTGAAGCAGGATTTTTTTCTGCAAAGGCTGGTAATATTTTAGCAAGTGTATGACCGGTGTCTATAATATCTTCTATGATGATAACGTGACGACTAGCCAGGTCTTCATTCAATCCTATTAAATTAGTAATGTTCCCCGTAGAACTAGTGCCAGCGTATGAAGCAGCTTTAATAAAAGAAATATCACAATCCACTTTTAATTCTTTCATCAGGTCAGAAGCGAACATAAAAGAGCCATTCAAAATGGGAATAATTAAAGGACGTTTGCCTAAAAATTCTTTGTTGATTTGTTCTGCCACAGCTTTCACCGCAGTGAGTATTTGTGTTTCAGAAATGTAGAGTTGGAAACTTTTATCACCGAGGGTCACTACTTTATTCATCCTTTTTAGTTTCGTGTAAATATGCTAAAAAGAAAATAGAGAAAGGAGGGAAGATATTAGAAAACAGAGAACAGAAGTCAGAGAACCAAAGCTGAGCAATAGTTGAGAAAAATTTGCTGCTAAACTCAATTCTTTATTTTTCCTATCTTAAAGCTATTATTTCAATTTTCATATATGGATAGTAAGGCAACGTGGAGAGCTTTTTGTCTGCGTCTTCTTTGTCGTTTGCCACTAACACTAAGTAGATACCGGCAGTATCCGCTTTTATATAGCTAGCCAAAAGGGTTCCATTGTCTTCCCATTCCTTTATCATTTCTTGTTCTCTTGGCAATAGTTTAATTCTTGTTTCATTGTCTATTCCCTGTAAAAGGATATCAATCATAAATTTATTCATAGTTGTTTTGTTTTTAAAGTTGTGGGGCTTGTTTTTAGATGGGCTTTTGAAAAACGTAACTGTCACACGTCACGAAGGTAAATAAATGCGAATAACTACCAACATGTACATCACGCCTGCTTGAAACAAGCCAAGGTTAGGTGCCGTAGCATTTACATAGTTCTTTTGTTTTGAATAAGTTTTTCCCAAGATCGAGGTTTGAAATAGTCAAAGGGAGACTTATTTTACGTTCAGTCAGATATATATAACCTGTGTTGCCTGTGTTATATAAATTTTCTAATGGACAAAGCTGAATATCAATTTCTGTTAGCAAGCACTCAACAAGTTTAGCGTTTTGATATATATCATTGTCAGTCTTGAAGCCTGCCGCCTTTTTGAATTCTGTCCAAAGCATGCTACGGTATTTAGCTTTAGGGTGGAGAGTGTTAAATTCACAAAGATTAAAATGCTTCCTTAAAGTTTCTCCAAGAAGGTCAGCCGATGTGTCAATAGGCAATACTGTCAATTTAGTAGAGTTGTGTTCTAACCCCAAAGTTGTCTTGTTAATTGAATTAACAATTATTTTTTCTGGATGAAAAGTAACTGATGCCGATAGGTTTTCTTTCATGTCAGTTTAATTTTTTCCAATTTTCAGCTGTGCAACTGTTTTGCACCTAACTTTTAGATTTTGGAAACTAAACTATAAAAACTTGGGCACATCAGCCATTTTAAGGATGATGTGCTCAAATAATAGTTTATTGCAAGAATAAGTAAGTGATTATTTTTTTATTCTATCCTTAAATACCTTTTCAAACTTTTCAATCTTAGGGCGCACCACCATTTGGCAGTATGGTTGAAATTTGTTTTGGTTGTAGTAGTCTTGGTGGTAGTCTTCCGCTTTATAAAATACAGAGAAAGGGGAAACCTCTGTCACAATTGGGTCTGGGTAGACCTTAGCATCAGTTAATGCTTTAATTACATCCTCTGCGATTTTTTTCTGCTCTTCGTTTCTATAGAAAATAACCGAGCGGTATTGCGTTCCCTCATCAGCACCTTGTCTGTTGAGTGTGGTAGGGTCGTGAACAGTAAAGAAAACTTTCAGTACTTCATCTAAAGATTTTTTGGTTTTATCAAACGTAATTTCCACTACTTCTGCATGACCAGTTGTACCATTGCACACTTCTCTGTAAGCAGGGTTTTTGACATGCCCGCCAGAGAAACCTGACTCTTGCTTCACCACACCCTCTAATCGTTGATAAACGGCTTCTACACACCAGTAGCAGCCTCCACCCAACGTGATGGTTTCTAAGTTCTCTTTCGCAATTGTTTGTTCCATAGGTTTCGTGTTTTTGTTTTCGTGTTTTTGTCCGCAGCTGCTAAGGAAACTCAAAACAGAGAATCCAAACAAAATGTTTTTTAATTTATTTTTCATGTGTTTGTTTTTTTAAAAAGCTGATAAAACGTAGATGTCAGATTTGTGCTGTGTTTGTTTTAATTAAATCTAACAATCTGTGTTCTCAGTATTTCTATACTACACAATAGACGAAGATATGTTCATTCCCTTACAAAGAAACTCGCAAACGTTGACCAACTTTAATTGCTGAGTTGGTGAGTTTGTTCCAATTTTTTAACTCTTGCAGACTCACGTTGTACTTTTGTGAAATAGAATACAAGGTGTCTTTTGTATCAACAGTATGATACTTTGCGTTGGTTGAAGATGTATTTGTTTTTTCTGGAGTAGTAGTTCTGTTTTTTAAATGAATGGGATATTCTCTAGTTCCACGTAGCACAATCACTTCATCATTGGTAGGCACATCCCATCTGTTTACATTATTTCTTTTGCAGAGTGCATCCAGTTTTATTCCAAACTTCTGAGATACATCCAACAACGTTTCTCCTTCTTCCAAAACATACTGTTGGTATTCGCAATCTTCTTTTTTTTCTTCTATAAAAATGTTTTCATCTTTTTTGAAGGCTGTGTGATAATTAACCCTGTCGTTCCATTCATACAGTTTTTCTTTTGTGAGATTGAACTTTTGTGCAATATCATCCAATGTTGCATTGCCATCATTCAGTACCGCATTTCTTCCATTCACAATTACTCTTGTCGGGTTTATTTCTTTCTTCTGAATCGGAACAGAAGTTGGAATGCTTACTTCTAATTTCGGTGTGGGTGTTGTGAGTGTATCAATTGCTCTGTCTAGTTCGTAGAGTTTGTAGTCTTCTATTAGTTTTATAATAATAGAAGGGTAGTTAGGGTTAGTAGCATAGCCAGCAGACTTTAATCCTCTTGCCCATCCCTTGTAGTCTTTCGGGTCTAAATCAAAAAGAAAACTGTATCGTGGTCTAGTCTTTAAAAAAGCAGAATGATCTTTGTATGAATCTTCAGCTCTTTCATAAACGCGGAAACATTCTTGTGGAGCATCATCATCGTGTTTGTAAGTAGGACCACACCACTCTTTGTGGCATTTGATGCCGAAGTGATTGTTGGAGTTGAGCGAAAGTTTTGATTTGCCCCAGGAAGATTCGTGAATACCCTGAGCCAATGTAATGCTTGCGGGAATTTTACACTCTAACATTTCTTTCACGGCCACATCTTTGTATTGCTCGATGTATTTTAAAACATCAGCACTAACTTGAGCGATGGAGCACAAGGGAAGAAATAATAAAATGAAAAGAAACTTTTTCATGAGCCAAAATTCAGTTTCAAAATTAAGACAATGAGAACAGTCAGAAGTTTAGATTTCTACAACTTTTTGTTTGTAGCTTTTTTAAAGTACAGTTTACTTTATTCTTCTGGCAATATTAAGTCCATCTCTGATGGGAAGTATTACATTATCAACTCTACTATCATTTTTTATTTTGATATTATAATCGTGAATTGCTTGTGTGTCTTTGTCTTTTTTTTCTTGTGCTACCTTGCCACTCCACAATACATTATCTGCAATTATAAATCCGCCTATGCGAGTTTTTTCAATTACTAAATCAAAGTAGTTGCAGTAATTGTGTTTGTCGGCATCTATGAAAATTAAGTCAAATTGCTCATTGATTTCTGGAATGTTGTTTATGGCATTTCCTGGAATGAATTTTATTTTTTTACTTAGTCCACTTGCGTCAAAATACTTGGAGAAGAGGGGCTCTAATTCTTCATTGATATCGAGAGTATACAAGATTCCCTTTTCTGTAAGACCCTCCGCCAAGCACAATGTTGCATAACCCGTAAACGTTCCAATCTCTAGTACCCGCTTGGGTTGTATCATGTTGGATATCATTTTTAGTACAACGCCTTGATAGTGGCCACTGCACATCTGTGGCATTTGTACTTTTAGATATGTTTCACGTGAAACATCTTTTAGTAAAGCGCTTTCATCTTCACTCCAGTTTACAACATAGTTCTCTATTTCTTTTTGTAGAAATTCCATTTAGATAATTTTTTTTCTCTTCATTTCTATCAAAATAGTTTTAAACCAAAACGAATACTTTTCAGGGTTTACATCTATATCTTTTAGTAAATCTGTGACGTTAATCCATTTTACAGCATTGATTTCATCACGATTAAATTCAAAAGTATCATCAAACTTTCCAGTAAAAACGGTATCGTATTCATGCTCTGTTAAACCACTTTTTTCATCATGTGCTTTATAAATAAAATGAAACTCCTCTTTGAGTTTTGTTTTGATTCCTAGTTCTTCGAAAAGCCTTCTTTCTGCTGCCTCTTCAAAGCTTTCTTTTTTTCTTGGATGACTACAGCAGGTATTGCTCCAAACGCCTGCCCAGTGATACTTTGAGAAGGCACGTTGTTGTATCAGCATTTCTCCTTTTGAGTTAAAAATGTTTACACTAATAGCTTTGTGCAATACGCCTTTTTCATGAGCTTCTGTTTTGCCCATTAGTCCAATTTCTTTGCAATTTTCATCCACTAAAACTACCTGTTCTTCCATTCCAATTTTATTTAAACCATTCAGTATACATGACATAATTATTACCGATTCGTTCTATCAAATCTTTGAAATTGTGCTCATCAATATCTTTTACTTTTTTAGCTGGTATGCCAGCATAAATTGTACCGCTTTCCACTACTGTATTTTCTAACACCACAGAACCAGCCGCAATAATAGAATTACTTTTTACGACCACATTATCCATAACTATTGCTCCCATTCCTATCAATACATTGTCTTCTATTGTACAACCGTGTACAATTGCACGGTGACCAATGGAAACAAAATTACCAATATTGGTTGGGTGTTTTTGATACGTACAATGAATGATGGCACCATCTTGAATGTTAACCTTGTTTCCTATTTTGATGTAATTAACATCGCCACGTACAACGGCAGTAAACCATACGCTACAATCATTTCCCATTTCTACATCACCGACTACAGTTGCGTTTTCTGCTAGGTAACAGTTTTCTCCAAAGCGGGGCAGCTTATCTTTTACTGGAAGTATTAGTGCCATTATATTTTGATTTCTATTTCCAAATCCCACTCACCCTTAAGTTCATAGGAATCCTTGAAATTGATGATTTTTTCTGGTTGTATTTTTTCTTCAAAGCTTCCTGTGTCCCATTCACCATTGTGATTATTGTCTTCTACGGCTTGCAATTTATAGCTACCCGCTTTTATATTTTTTAAAGAAACTTTCTTCTCGTTATTTCCAACATAGTAAAAGCTATGAACGATATTTCCTGCCTGATCTAATAATCTTAAAATGTAGTAAACTTCTGGATGTGCAAATTTGAAAGCAAACTGAACATTTCCATAGTTTTCTCTTTTGTCTGTTTTGAAATTATAGGAAAATGATTTGTTCCAAATTCCAAAAAAATCTTGAAAGGTAGAATCCTGAAAACATAGGGAATAGTCAGTGTTTTCTTTCCAATCCGATTTTAGAACAATTTGTCTTTTTGAAATAGAATCAAAAGCAAAGTCTAACTTTTCATTTTTTTGAATAGAATCTTCTATTAGAAGAGCTGTTTTATTTTGGTTTATTCTGATGGCAGGCCTAGTTAATTTTAAAATAAGCGCCTCATAAGGGCTTATTATTACACTTTTGGACTCTTTTTTGTCTCCCTTTTTATCAATAATATATTGTTTTTCAATATTTAACAAATATTTATTACTGTAAATCAAAGAATCTTTTTCTTCTTTGATTAAACTTACTCTCGTGGAATCAGAAATGAAATCATTTATAGTGAAATATAACACTCCTTTTTTGTTGTATATGTTTGTATGCCAATAAGTTATAGTGTCATTTGTGCTATTTATAAAAGCTAAATCGCTGTCTGAAGAAAAATTTGATTTAAGCCGAATATTCTTTATTGGGGCATTATAGATTAAGATTGTTTTCCCTGGCTCTTCTTCAGTCGCTTCTGCTAATTTTATTTTTTTGTTTGGCTCTTCAAAAATATGGAGGTTGGTTTGGCTAGAATTTGAATCTGTAATTTCTAAAATGGTATCTCCAAATCCAATTGATTCATTCGGTAGGTCATATTTGTAATTTAGGTTCTGATCTTTTAGGGCAAATATTTTATAGCGACCAGATTTTATGTTTTTAATTTGGTAGTCACCCGCTTTGTCTGTCCTGCTAAAGTAAAACGGTCGTGCTGTTTTGATAGAATTGATAGAATCTGCAGGATAAAGGGACACAACAATATCTTCTGCTGGCGATAAATCTTTAGAGTTCACTACTTTTCCTGAAATTTTACAGGAGTCTAAAACAGCTCCTGTTGAAAATACGTAGGAGAAATTTAAGAGCTTGTTTCCTTCGTTGTTGTCTTTTATTGATGAACCAAAATTGATGCTGTAAGTGGTGTTTTCTTTGGGCTCGCTTTTAAGTTTTATAGTTAAGATCTTTTCATTTATCAGGTACTTTGGGTCTTTTTCCATAGGTGGAGAAACCAAAATTTCCTGAATATTCAGCGGTTGCTGTATATATTCATTAAAACGCAGTTGTATTTCTTTAGACTTGAAATTTAAAGTGCTATTGGGAGGGGAAGAGCGTTTTATTATTGGCGCCTCTGTATCTCGTTTGCCCCCACTAGGTGCCATTTCGTTGGCACAAGAAGCAAGGAAGAGCATTAAAACGATACTATAATACTTGTTTTTTTTCATCTTCCCATGTGTATCATCAGCACCGAAATATCAGCAGGAGACACTCCGCTTATTCTGCTTGCTTGTCCTAGTGTAGATGGTTTTATTTTGGTTAATTTTTGACGAGCTTCTATGGAAAGGGACTTTAATTCTCCGTAATTAAACTCTTCATTTATCTTTATTTCCTCTAATCGCACCATTTTATTGGCAGTTTCTACTTCTTTTTCGATGTACCCAGCATATTTTAATTCAATTTCGGCCGATTCAACCACTTCCTTTTTATATTTTGAAAGAAAAGCGTTTAATTCAGGCAGAGCAGAGGCTAATAGGTCAAGCCCTATATGTGGACGTGCTAACACTTTGTCTAGTTTCACTTTTGTTTTTAAATCAGCACTGCCTATACTACTTAAAAGGCTGTTTATTTCCTCTGGTGATACACTGTTTCCCTTTATATAATCACCTATTTCTTTAATTGCAGAAACTTTTTCCCTTACTGTAACTACTCTTTCTTCATCTGCCAAACCTATCTTGTGTCCCATTTCAGTTAGTCTTAAATCAGCATTATCTTGGCGTAAAAGAATGCGATATTCTGCCCTTGAAGTAAACATACGATAAGGCTCTTCGGTTCCTTTGTTTATTAAGTCGTCAATTAATACACCTATGTATGCATCGTTTCGTTTTAGAACAAAAGGTTCATTGTCCATGGCTGTGTTGTGAGCGTTAATTCCAGCCATTAGACCCTGACACGCAGCCTCTTCATATCCTGTAGTTCCGTTTATTTGCCCTGCAAAGAAGAGCCCTTTTACCAGTTTGGTTTCTAGGGTGTGAGAAAGTTGGGTTGGTGGGAAATAATCATACTCAATAGCATAGCCAGGACGGAACATTTTTACGTTTTCAAAGCCTTGTATTTCTTTCAGAGCTTTGTATTGTACATCTTCAGGTAGAGAGGTGGAGAAGCCGTTTACGTATATTTCTACTGTGTTCCAGCCTTCTGGCTCTACAAAAAGTTGATGAGAATCTTTCTCAGAAAAACGGTCTATCTTATCTTCTACAGAAGGACAGTACCTTGGACCAAGCCCCTTTATTCTACCAGAAAACATAGGTGACTTATCAAATCCTGTTCTAAGAATATCATGAACTTTTTGATTGGTGTGTGTTACCCAGCAGCAAAGTTGTTTTTTAGGTTTTTCAATCTCTTTATAGGAGAAACCCACAATTTCATTATCGCCCTCTTGCCGCTCCATTCTTGTATAATCGAGACTTCTACCATCTAGGCGGGGAGGAGTTCCTGTTTTCATTCTTCCCGATTCAAAGCCTAACTCTACTAGCTGCTCAGTAATACCCGTGGACGCTTTTTCTCCTGCTCTACCACCACCAAAGTGTTTTTCTCCTATATGTATTAGTCCATTTAAAAACGTACCATTAGTGAGCACAACAGACTTAGATGAAATTTCTAATCCCATAGAGGTTCTTACACCACAGACTTTTCCACCCTTGACAATTAAACTGGATATCATCTCCTGCCAAAAATCAACATTCGGAGTTTTCTCTAGCATTTCGCGCCATTCGGCAGCGAAGAGCATACGGTCATTTTGGGTTCTGGGACTCCACATGGCAGGCCCCTTAGAGCGATTTAGCATCCGAAACTGAATCATGCTTTTGTCAGACACGATTCCAGAATATCCACCCAGGGCATCTATTTCTCGAACAATTTGACCCTTTGCAATTCCTCCCATAGCAGGATTGCAGCTCATTTGGGCAATAGTTTGCATATTCATGGTGATCAGCAAAACAGACGAGCCCATATTGGCAGCGGCAGCGGCAGCTTCACAGCCCGCATGTCCCGCACCAACTACTATCACATCGTATTCTTTAAACATTTCAGCGCAAAGCTAATTATTAATCCAAGAACCTTCTTGTTCCACGTGGAACAGAAAACAACAACACTTTGTGGATTGCAAATGTTCTACGTGGAACATTTTTAGTAACAAGCAATGTTTATTTTAAAAACAATGATTATCAGCATCTTTTGTCTTCGTTCACAATGTCCACATTGGCTTATAAACGCTACGTGCGAAAAATAATTGCAAACCAAAAAAGGTTAAAGAAGAATCGGTTTAGAGTTTTGTGCGCACAAGGGGTATGTCGTTCCAGGAGGTGGTGAAGTTGGGAGATCGAGACTCACATCTCATTTTCCAATCTTTATCTACACCGGTGGCTACAAAAGAAATTTTATTGCTGCCCATTCGAGCGTTAAGGGCATCTACGGTTTTAGAAAGAGCCTCTTTTTTGGGGTCTACTTTGGGTGTTTCAAAAAGATGTTGTTGGATAGAGCCTTGCGGTAAAATTCCAGAAAGCATAACGCCAGCTTTTTTATAACTTTTGCCTGTCCAAAAAATCTGCTCTGTTAAGAGCGAGGCTTGAGAAATTAGCTCGCTGGTAATATGTGTGGGGAATGGCAGATTAATGTATGCGCTTTCATAGTGATATTGCTCGTTTTTGTTTCTTCGGTTAGAGGAGGCAAAAACAGAGATAATAGTAGCAGCAGAATTTTGTTTTCTAAGTTTTTCGGCAGCCCTTGCAGTATATGTGGCTATAGCTTCTTTAAGTTCTGATAGCGTTTTCACTGGTTTTCCAAACGAACGAGTGGAGGCTATGTTTTTCTTTTGGTCCAAACCATGTCCTAGTTCTTTGCACGGAACGCCATTCAATTCTTTTATTAATCGGACTCCCACAACACCGCCAAGATTTTTGTGCGCCCACTTTTCATCTTTCAATGAAAGGTCCCATGCATTGTTAATGCCAATCAAAGATAGTTTAGGGGCATGCCTATAGCCCACCCCCCAAATATCAGTTACGGCAGTTTCTTTTAAAACCAATTCACGATTGTTTTCGTCTAAAATGAAAACTCCTTGATATTTTCCCTTGTCTTTTTTGCTCCTGCGATTTGCAATTTTGGCGAGCGTTTTAGTGGCAGCAATTCCAATAGAAACGGCAATGCCCGTGTGTTGTAGAACTTTTTTTCGAAGGTTTTGACCATAGTCGTGCAAATTTATTTTGGCCGCCCTCGCATCTTCTACTTCTAAAAAAGCTTCATCAATGGAATATACTTCAATGTCAGGATTTACAGACGCAATGGTTTCCATTACTCTACGAGATAAATCTCCGTACAAAATATAGTTGGAGGAAAAAACGTGAATGCCCATTTTGCGAATCTGCTCCTCGGCCTGAAAAAAGGGAATACCCATAGGTATGTTCATTGTTTTGGCTTCGTCATTTCTAGCTATGATGCATCCGTCATTGTTGGACAATACCACAATCGGTTTTCCACGCAATTTTGGCTGGAAAACTTGCTCACAAGAAGCATAGAAACTATTGCAGTCAACGATTGCTTTCATTTTTTTTCACAAAGGCGTGATACTTTTTATAGAATTAGAAATTTATTCCTCGTGTATAATGTAGGTCACCACTCCCCAAATGAATGAATCTTCAGAAAGAGGTATTTGCTTTTTTTGAGAAATTAAAAAACGTTCAGTTTTAGAAATAGAAAGACGGGCAATCAAGAATTCATCTTTGACCACAGCTACAACGAATTTTCCTGAAATTGCATTTACAGATCGGTCAACCACTAAGAGGTCGTTATTAAAAATGTGGTCTGTTTCTAAATCTAAACCGCATACCCGCATAAAATAAGTTGAACTTGCATTGGAAACCAACAGCTTGTGCAGGTTTAATTTTTGTTGACTATAATCGTCAGAAGCAGCAGGAAAGCCACTGGCAATGAATCGAGAGTCTACTTTTTCGATGGGAATATCCTGCTTTTGAACAGCAGCATAAATATGTTCTACGTGGGGCATGGCTAATTATTTTGGCAATGGCTAAAATAATTAGTTTTTTGAGAAGTTTATTTTTTATTTCTAAAAATGGAATATAGTTCAAGCCAGCTGTCTTCTATTTTCCGCATTTGTTTTT
The DNA here is from genome assembly GCA_044228065.1 of Chitinophagales bacterium. Taxonomy (GTDB): domain Bacteria; phylum Bacteroidota; class Bacteroidia; order Chitinophagales; family LD1; genus JBGAVP01. The sequence continues at coordinate 229,601 of JBGAVP010000001.1, forward strand.
TTTCAGCTGAAGATTTGTCTCTATAACCAGCAAGGTGGAGTACACCATGAAAAATAACGCGGTATAATTCTTGTTCAAAAGAAGTTTTTAGTTTGGAAGCATTTTCCTGCACACGGTCTATGCTGATGTAAATTTCAGCCTCTACTTTTTTATCGGTTTCCTCCAGAGGAAAGGTGATAATATCGGTGTAATAGTCGTGTTGCAAAAAATCTTGATTGACCTTTAGCAAATAATCATCGGAGCAAAAAATGTAAGTAAGCGAAAGATGCTTTTTAGTTTCTGCTAAAAAGGATTCTTGAATGAATTGTTTGAGTAGCAATTTTTGAGAAAGCCGAAAAGAAATATCAGCATTAAAAAAAGAAACAGCCATTGATTATTAAATTCTAAACTGCATTTCTACAGTGGCTCCTTTATTAGAAAAAACAACTAAATCGGCTAGTTGCAACATTAAGAAAACACCACGACCGCAAGGCTGGTCTATGTTTTCGGGAGTAGTAGGGTCAGGAAGATTATTGTAATCAAAACCTTGACCTTCATCTTTTACAAAAAAAGTAAGGGACTTGCCTCTATCATCTGGCACACAAGAGATTTCTATTTTTTTGTTCTTATCGGTTTTGTTCCCGTGAATTATAGCGTTGTTTGCGGCCTCGGTAAGAGAAATTAAAATATTACCATAAGCATCATCACCAATGTTGTATAAATCACGAAGCTCTTCCACAAAAGCTTCTACTTGTGCAATATTTTGTGGTTCAGAATGTAGTTGAATAGTTTTCACAGTGTAATGAGTATTTAACGAATATACGATTCTTGTTAAAAAATAATAGCGTTCGTGGTATTTACTTTAAAGTTAAAAGGTAGTAGAAATGTTTTTAAAATATTTTTCGGTTATGGATTTATAGTAAGGTTTAAAAGAAGGAGAAACAGTTTTGTACAAATCTACTTCCGATTGTTTTTGTTTTAAGTATTCCGCTAAAGAGGGAGGTATTTTTCGTTCTATTTCTTTTCCTGTGTTCGATTCTCTTTCTGGTTTTTCACCACGCTCTTTTTCTGCTTTTTCTGCCTCCAGTAAACGCGTTAAAATTTCTTGTTGTCTGCGTTGCATTTCGGTAGTGATACGTTTATTTACCAAATCCGTTTCATTTTGTTCCATTTGTTGGATAGCTTTTCCTAAATCGCCCAGAGACCCTTTGCCATCTTTCCCGCCATCTTTGTTTTGTTCAGCATTTATTTTTTCCAAGGCTTTTCGCATTTCGGCTTGTTGTGCTGCCATTTGCGCAAACTCTTTGCTCATACCGTTTTTACCTTGTTGTTGTCCGTTTGGTTTGTTGCCACCTTCTTTTTTCATTTGCTCTGCGAGTTGCGAAATTTTATCGCTCAGTTGCTTTTGCATCTTGCTCAAATTTGGCAATCCATTACCCGGTTTTTTGCAGTTTTTACACATTTTTGGTTTGCCATCTTTTGGCTCAGAGTCTGCTTTAGACTGTTGCATTTGTTCCTGTGTTTCGCTTAGCATGAGTGCTAAGTTGTTGTAACCCGTCATTACAAATTGTTGATTACCGGCAGCCTTATAAGTGTTTCGGTCTTCTAAATCATTAATGGCTTTTCCAAGATATTTATTGACATCGGTTATTTCTTTTGTTACAAAAGATTGTAATTGAAAAACGCGTTTTGCCAAAGCATACAAACTGTCTTCTACCATTTCAGAATTTTCTTTGATGCGTTGTTGTTCTTTCATCATGTCTACATACTTCGGGTTGTTGATGTTTACCGATTTTATTTGACTCATTAATTTTTCTTCATCAAAAGAAAGCGATAAAATATTTTTTAGAAGCTGACGAAGTGCTTGCAAATCTTCCGCTTCTTCTTCTTGTTCCATAGATCGTTTCATCTCTCCCAATTTTTTGGAAGCTTCTTTCATATTATCAGACGCTTTCTTTTGGCTTTGCGATGCTTTTGAGTTTTTTTGTTGAGCTAAATCTTGTTGAGCATCGTCCATGTTTTGTTCGGCATCTTTCATGTCTTGCTCCGCGCTTTTCATTTCATCTTTCGATTTGGTGTCCTCGTTCATTTTTTTGAGGTCTTCCATGTCCTTTTTAGCTTGCTTGGCTTCTTCTTTTAGCTTGTCCTGCTTATCTTTTAGGTCTTTACTATCTGCTTTTTTATCTTCTGCTTTTTTAGAAAGTTCTTCTTGTTTTTGGGCTAATTTTTCTAGTTTAGTAATAGTTTCTTGTAGCTTTTGATCAAACTCCAATTTTTTAAATAACTCTAACATTCTATCTAATTCTTTCTCGATTTTTTCGTTGTTGGCTTTCATATCTTCCATTTTATCCAACGCATCTTTTTTCTGCAAGTCGTCCAGCATTTTTTCTAGCTTTTCAAACAACTTTTTCATTTCATCATTCATGGTATTGTTGAATAATTCCTGCAATTTTTGTTGTTTCTCTTTTACACTTTCGCTTAGCTCTTTAAAGTCATTTTGCTTCTCTATATTTTGATTGAATTTGTTTTTTATTTCTTCTAGCTGTTTTTGCAATTCCTTTTGTTTGCTCATAGCATCAGTAATATTTTTTTTGTCTTCCCAGTTTAAATTCTTTTTATCGAGCAACTTATCCTGCATTTCCTGCATTTTATTTTTGAGGTCTTTCGCATCTTTCATGCTTTCCTTCAAATCGTCTTTCAATGCTTTGTTTTCTTTATCTACTTCTTTCTGTAGTTCATTGGCTGTGGGCATTTGAAAGTTCAGTATAGCAGATTTAGAAGATTTGCTACCGTGCACACCATCATTGTCCCATACTTCAAAATAGTAGGTCATTTTATCTCCAGGTTGTATGCCTAAATCAGCACTATTCCAGTAATGATTAAAACGAGAGCTGGTTCCTGGTGTGTAAGGAATATCAAGCGTTTTAGAGATGGCGCGGCTTTCTGAATCAGCTTTCTGAATGGTGTAATTAAAGGTCAATCTTTTTAAACCATAGTCATCAGAAATATCGCCTAAGTAATAAGTATAGCGGTCGTTAGTAGAGTCTTTTTTCTCTTGAACATTTATGACAGGATATAGGTCTGGAATCACATTCAGCGAATAAGAAATGGAATCTGCATTTTGTACGTTTTTATTAGAAACGCGAATGGTGTAAGAAGAACCCAGAAAAAAAGTTTTTGCAAAAGAGAAATTTTCGTCACCAGAGTGGGTCATATTATATACCGAATCGCCCAAAACAAATTGTATGGCATCCGTGTTTTTTGCATCTAAATTCCAACTTAATTTTGTACCTGCTGGAACCACTAAGTCTCCAGCATTTTTAATCACTTCATTTTGTTTGCCGGTATATGCTGGGTAACTTGCTGTTATTTCAAAACCAGCTACAACGGGCTTTGCAACTATCGCTAGAATATATTCCTTCGAGTAAAAACCATTAGCTGTCAGTTTAAAAGAAAATGACTTTTGAAGATTATTAAATTCATAGGTAAAGAGGTTTTTCTCTTGTTTTTTAAGTTTGAAAATGTTTTTGTCTGTTTCTAATGAAATTTCATTTGGCACCGCCTCGCCATCGGTTGTTACTTGAAGTTCATAATTTTCGAACTGCATAGCACTCAGCGACTTGTTTTTTATTACAAAATGAAAAGGCGCTTCTTTTTCAAAGGCTGTATCGTTGTGATACAAGCGTTTGCTTCCTTCTTTAATAATATTAGGAGCAGCTATAATGATGAACAACAACAAAAGTACTGGTGGCAATAAAAACTTCAGATACTTTTTATTTTTATTCAAGTCTATGGCATTGCTGAAAGAGACTGGTTTTAGCTCGGTAATTTTTTGGTTGATGCTTGCGTTTACCAAAGAGTAGTCATTGAGCGTTTCTAGTTTTTTTAGTTGTAAAATATTTAGCAGCTTATCTTTTACTTCTTTGAAATGATTGCCAATAATTTCAGCCGCTTTTTCGTGCGAAATAATATCGCCTAATCGGTAATAATGAAAAAGCGGAAGCGCAAAAAACTTTACTATAAAAGCAAGGGAGGAAGCAATAAATCCAAAAAATAAAACCTTGCGGAGAAAAGGGGAGAGGTATAAATAGTATTCTAAAAAATTAATGGAAAGAAAGAATGCTAATACATAAATCACAGCAAAAATACCACCGCGAATCAATTGATTGGTGTAATATTTTCGAATAAACTGATCTAGTTTTTCAATTAGATTTTGGTATTGAGAATTAGTACCCATGAACAAACAAAAGTAGTTTAAAAATGTGGCCCTTCAAATAGATGGTCGTTAACAGACAGAGTAAATTTTATTCCTACATTTGATATACAAGATAGGCTTAGAAAAATAGAAAAAGAAAAAACAGCTCAACTTTTACTTTTTTTAATTGTTTATTATCATTGAAAAGAAGGTGCTGTTTGTTGCTCAAAATATAATTTATTTTCATCCGCCTTATCAGTAAAAATTGTAGTTCTATCAAAAACAAAAAAATGAAAATTGGAATAATTTGTTACCCTACTTATGGCGGAAGCGGTGTAGTAGCAACAGAGCTAGGAAAGGCGCTTGCCAAAAAAGGGCATCAAGTACATTTTATTACGTACAGTGAACCGGTTCGATTAGACGGCTTTCAGGAAAATATTTTTTTTCACGAAGTATCGGCATTGGACTATCCGCTTTTTCAGCATCAGCCCTATGAATCGGCATTGGCAAGTAAAATTGTAGATGTAGTAAAGTTCGAAAAATTAGATTTGTTGCATGTGCACTATGCCATTCCACATGCCTCTTCTGCACTCATGGCGCAATCTATTTTGAAGGAACAAGGAATAGAGATTCCTTTTATAACCACGCTTCACGGAACTGATATAACGCTTGTGGGTAGAGATCCAAGTTACTTGCCTGTGGTGGCTTACAGCATGAATCACTCTAATGGAATTACGGCCGTTTCAGAAGATTTAAAGCGGGAAACATTGGAGTACTTTCATCTAAAAAAAGAGATTCGGGTGATTCCAAACTTTATAGATTTTTCGCGCTTTAAAAAAACAGACAAAGACCATTTTAAAAAAGCCATAGCGCCCAATGGAGAAAAAATACTCATGCACGTTTCGAATTTTAGAAAGGTGAAAAGGGTAGAAGATGTGGTATTGGTCTTTGACCAGGTACTAAAAAAAATTCCTGCAAAATTATTGCTTGTGGGCGATGGACCCGAGCGGATGGCGGTAGAAATGCTGTGCCGAAAATTGGGTAATTGTGAGCATGTGCGTTTTTTGGGCAAGCAAGATGCGGTGGAAGATTTATTGGCGATTGCAGATTTGTTTGTATTGCCATCGGAGAGTGAAAGCTTTGGTTTAGCAGCGTTAGAAGCTATGGCGTGCGAAGTGCCCGTGCTATCATCTAATGCAGGTGGTTTGCCAGAAATAAATATTCAAGGAGAAACTGGTTTTATGAGCAATGTAGGCGATACGGAGGATATGGCAAAAAATGCGATTTATATTTTAGAAGACGAAGATAGGTTGAAGACTTTTAAGAAAAATGCTTTTGCGCAAGCGAAGCGATTTGAGATAGATAACATTTTGCCCATGTACGAATCCTATTATGATGAGGTTTGTGGAACAAAGGCTTGGTTGGAATATAATATTTGACAAAAAAAGAGAGCGGTTGTTTTAATATTTAAAACTTTGTGATTAGGTTTGTGCCACAAAAATTAAAGGATATGTCAAAAGTAATAGGAGGAATTTTTTCGGTGATAGGGTTTTTAGCTTGTATTTTTACTAGCTTTTTATACATGAATAGCTCTGCCTATTTATCTTATAATGACCCAGCAAAACATTTATCGCTATTCCAAACAGGATACGCAGTTCCCGCAGTAATATTTGGTTTGATGTTGACTATAGGTTTAATTTTCATGTTCTTTTCGAAAGAACCCAACTTAAAATAATAAAGAATTTATCGAAAAAAATGCCCTAGTTTTCTAGGGCATTTTTTATTATGGGCACTTTTGGTCTTCTATAAAATTTTGTAAGTAGGTAAATAATTGAGTTTTACTATATTTATTGCTTCTATGAATCCAATTATTATAGGTATAGCGGGCGGCTCTGGCTCTGGAAAAACAACAGTGGTAAAGCGCATTATGGAGCGCCTTACTAAAAAAGAAGTAGCTGTTATTTCACAAGACTCTTATTACAAAGACAATTCGCATTTGCCAGCCGAAGAGCGGCAAAAGATAAACTTTGACCATCCGGCATCTATAGAGTTTGATTTGCTCGTAAAACAAATGGCTGAAATCAAAGAAGGAAAAACAATAGAGGAGCCAGTCTATGATTATATTACAAGCAGCAGACAAACAAAAACAATTCCGATAGAGCCTCGCCATGTTGTAATAGTGGAAGGAATTTTGCTTTTTACCGATGCGCGGGTTCGTGATTTGTGTAACATAAAGGTATATGTAGATGCAGAACCTGATGATAGACTTATTCGAATCATTAATCGCGATATGCACGAGCGAGGTAGAACCGCAGATGAAGTAATAGCGCGCTATGGAGTGGTTAAAACCATGCACGACCAATTTATAGAGCCCACCAAAAAATTTGCAGATATTATTATTCCGCAAGGAGGCGAAAATAAAGTAGCAATAGATGTATTAGCATCTATGATTAAACAAAAACTAAGTCAACTCGAAAAATAAAAAATATGAAAATTTCAAAACTCTTATTGGTTTCTTCTCTTTCTACTGTGTTGCTTTTTTCTGGATGTAAGAAAGGCGATTTTAATTTGTTTTCTTTAGAAGATGATAAAAAACTAGGGCAACAAACCGTAGAACAAATTAAAAGTGACCCAACCACTTATCCGCTTTTAGATAGAACACAGTATGCTTCACAGTATGCTTATTTGGAAAATATGAAGACCACCATTTTGAATGGAGGAAAATTGCAACATGCCTCTGATTTTGAATGGACGCTTTACATCATTAAAGATGACAAAACTTTGAATGCGTTTTGTACTCCAGGTGGTTATATTTTTGTGTACACAGGGCTTATAAAATATTTAGACAACGCATCTTCATTGGCAGGAGTAATGGGGCACGAAATGGGACACGCAGACCTCCGCCACTCTACTACTGAAATGACCAAACAATACGGCATACAAACCATGCTGGATGTGGTGCTTGGAAAAAACCAAAATCAATTGACACAAATAGCAAATCAATTAGTAGCGCTAAAATTTAGCAGGACCGATGAAAGCAATGCTGATAAACAATCGGTGACGTATTTGTGCCCTACAAAATACCGTGCAGAAGGAGCAGCAGATTTTTTCATTAAACTATCAGGAGACCCAAATTATCAATCTTCTTCTCCAGAATTTTTAAGCACGCACCCAAACCCTGATAACAGAGTAGCGAACATTAAATCAAATGCTTCGCAAGCGGGCTGTACAGCTAGTATTGTTTCTCAGCAAGAGTTTGGGGATTACAATTCGTTTAAGAGTTCTTTGCCTTAGTCGGCAGTTGAGTGGTATAAGAAGACTTCGGTTTTTGAGCTGGCTTTTTATCCCAATACTTTTTCTTTTGTTGTGATTTTGCTTGTGAGTTTCCCGTCTTTAAAGAAGAACCTCTTCGCGGGTCTTGTACCTTTTCTATTCCTGAATTAGCTAACGGATAAGGATGCGCCATAACAATCGGCAAACTTTTCCCAATTAGTTTTTGAATATCACGCAAGTACTCTTTTTCTTCTTCATCACAAAACGAAAAAGCAATACCACTAGCGCCTGCTCTACCTGTTCTGCCTATGCGGTGTACATATGTTTCTGGCACATTCGGTAGTTCGTAATTTACTACATGCGAAAGATTTTCTACGTCAATTCCGCGTGCAGCAATATCGGTGGCTACCAAAACTCTTGTGGTATTCGATTTAAAATTTCCCAAGGCGCGTTGTCTTGCTGCTTGTGATTTATTTCCGTGAATAGCCTCAGCTTTCACACCTACTTTTACTAAATCTTTTACCACTTTGTCGGCTCCGTGTTTGGTGCGCGTAAACACGAGTGCAGAAATAATGGTTTTGTCTTTCAGTAAATATTGCAACAAATCTTTTTTGTCTTTTTTATCTACTAAAAAAATGGATTGTTGAATGGTTTCAGCAGTTGAGGAAACAGGTGTAACCTCTACTTTTTTCGGATTTTTTAAAATAGAATTAGAAAGATTCTGAATTTCTGAAGGCATGGTTGCCGAGAAAAAAAGCGTTTGTCTTTTTGCAGGAATTTTGGTAATAACTTTTTTTACATCGTTAATGAAACCCATATCCAGCATACGGTCAGCCTCGTCTAATACAAAAATTTCTACCTGATTTAAGTGAACAAATTTTTGATTCATTAAATCTAATAGACGCCCTGGTGTGGCTATTAAAATATCAATTCCATTTTGCAACGCATTCACTTGCGCACCTTGAGAAACGCCACCAAAAATTACTACATGTTTAAGCGGCAAATTTTTTCCGTAGGCAGCAAAGCTTTCACCAATCTGAATTGCTAACTCGCGAGTAGGAGTGAGTATAAGTGTACGTATAGCGCGTCTGACTTTTTCAGCTTCTTTATTTTTATTTAACAGCTGTAAAATAGGAATGGCAAATGCGGCTGTTTTTCCAGTACCGGTTTGTGCGCAACCCAATAAATCAGTTCCTTCTAAAACGATAGGTATGGCTTGTTCTTGAATGGGGGTAGGCTGTGTGTAACCTTCATGCTCCAAGGCTTTTAAGATAGGAGCGATAATGTTTAATTCTTCAAATTTCATTTTTCTAAATAAGCCCGCAAGGTAGCTGAAATAAAGCTAATAAACGATTTTGATAAGCTTATCTACTTAAATATCTGATGAAAGCAAGTGTTTACAAAATGCCCGGAATGATTTTATAAGGAACGAGTTGACAATATTCCGTCCAATATTTTCCGTATTTATTTTTACACTTTGTATCGTCCCGAAATGCTCTGTGGGTAAGCAATACCGTCAAAAAAATCAAATAAAAATAAGGCGCAAAAAACGAAAAGCCTGTGGCACAACTCCAAAAGAAAGCCGCTAGTAATTCGGGCACATAATGGAAGTGACGGCTAATTCCCCAAAAGCCAGAAGCCAGTAAAAGATTGGTTTTCTTTTCACCAGTTTCAGTAGCATATTCCGCCAAAATTAATTTGGGTTTATTGCCCCAAATGGTTGTGTTTCCTGCGGTGGAGCGTACATTTTGTCGCTGATAATCGGCCCAATAGTTGAGCCAAATGCTTATCATGCCCGCTACAAAAATAAGAGCCGCAGCTGTCAAACTTAAGCCCACAGGATGAAGCACCATAAACAACATAGGTGAAGTGTAAATGGCAGGAACCCACACCAAACAACCCCAACAGATATAGTAGCCCGCACGATCTACTTGAATATCCATGCTCTTCATGTAGCCTTCTTCCCAAATAAAAAATTTGAGTAAGTATACCCAAAGTAAAGCGGCAGAAACAATAATGCTCCAGTCTGCGCTTCCATAAATTTCTTTTTGTGCAAAAGCAAAAGATACTACAGCTAAGCTCCAGCCAGTCATTCCGAATCTGCAATTGGTAAATTGTTTTACATCCCAACCTAAAATTCGAGGAAACAATTCGGTGCCCCAATAATAATCGAAAATGAAATTTCCTGTGTGCGAATGATCAGAAGAAGAAGGAAAAAATCTTCCCTTAAAATAGAGGAACAGACAAAATATTAGTGCTGTAAAATTAAGAGCCCCTAAAAGGTCGCCAAAGTGAGTGTATACAATGCCTGCATTAAAAAGATGCAAATAAGATGCGCAGAAAAAATAGAGTGCAAATGTGATTAAATAAGAGGCTAAGCCATTATCGATATATTCAGGAGTGTTTCCTTTTGGGGTAATAGTTCCATAATATTTTTTGCCAGGAAGGATGCGCATCAAAAGTAATTGCAGAGCCGCAAACACAGCTATCATCTTCCACGCAGTAGCGGTTCCAAAGAAACGAGCGAGCCAAACATTTTGTAAAACCGACAAGATTCCTTTTTCTAAAAGCTCATTCCAAAGATTTAAAAAAGAACCATTTAATTCCACATTTACATGCCAGAAAATCATGGCAAATGGTGGTGTAATGGTGATTAAAAGAAGCGGAACAATTGTTCGCGTTAAAAAATTACTGGGGGTAGATGACCAATCTGACATGCACTATTTTTTTACAAGAAAGGAAGGTTTATTTGTAAAACAAAATACTTCTTTGAAAATGTATTGAAGCAGTATGAATTCAAACTCTTTGTTGTTAATTTGTTCTGTAAATCACAACCTTCATTTACTATGAGTCAAACAGGATTTTCCATCAGCGAGTATCATGATATCAAACCTATTTATGAGAAGCTCCAAAAGTTAGTTTCGTTGCCATTGTCCAAAATAGCTCCTGCTCAATTGGAGAAATATTTAAACTACTTTGAGACCAAGTGTGCGAAATCAAAAGTCATGATGGAAGAGGCTAAGAAGTATATTCCTGGCGGTGTTCAACACAATCTTGCTTTTAATTATCCTTTCCCAGTCGCATTCACCAAAGCGGAAGGTGCGTATTTGTATGACCTAGATGGCAATCGTTATATTGATTTTTTACAAGCAGGCGGACCTACCGTTTTAGGAAGTAATTATGAATTGGTAAAGCAAAAATCTATTGAGCTCATTAATGAGTGCGGACCCTCTACGGGTTTGTTTCATGAGTACGAATTGAAATTGGCAGAGATTATTTGCAAGCACATGCCATCGGTAGAAATGTTTCGTATGTTGGGTAGTGGAACAGAAGCGGTAATGGGAGCTTTGCGCTTAGCAAGATTGGTGACAGGTAAAAAGAAAATTATAAAAATGGGTGGTGCCTATCATGGCTGGAGTGACCAAATGGTATATAGTCTGCGCATCCCTGGCACTTTTATTTTTGATGCTAAAGGAATTCCTTTTTTGAGTTCTTGGCATACACAGTCGGTTGCTCCTAATAACATTAAGGCATTGGAGTGGACTATGCGCGCCAATCAGTTGCGTGGTGGAACTGCAGCAGTAATTTTAGAGCCCATGGGTCCCGAAAGCGGCACTTATCCTTTGTACAAAGAATATTGTCAAGAGGCACGAGCACTTTGTGACAAGTATGGTGCGTTGTTGATTTTTGATGAAGTAGTTACTGCTTTTCGGATAGGCATGAGCGGTGCGCAGGGATATTTGAATGTAAAACCAGATTTGACAATTTTTGGAAAAGTGGTAGCTGGTGGCTATCCTGCTGCTGGAGGTATAGGCGGGAAAAAGGAATACATGCAAGGGCTGGCTGCCGGTTTGGAAGGAGGAAAAAAAGTAAAAGTAGGAGGTACTATGGCTGCCAATCCTTTGAGTTGTTGTGCCGGCTATCACACACTTGCAGAGATAGAACGTACTCAGGCTTGCGAAAAAGCTGGACGAGCAGGAGATAGAATTACCAAAGGTTTGAATGCGCTGATAGATAAATACAGTTTACCTTTTGTAGCGTTTAATCAAGGAGCCATTGTACATTTAGAAACCGCAGGAACATTGTATGTAAAATTGAATTTTCTAAAAATAAAATCGGTATTAAAAGAAATAGATGCTCGTAAAAAGCTGATGGAACAGATGGGTGCAGCTTATATGGCAGAAGGTGTTGTAACCCTTGCAGGAAGCCGATTATACATGAGCATGGCAGATACTGATGAAGTAGTAGATGATGCACTCAATCGTTTTGAAAGAGTGTTTCAGTGTATTGAAAAATAAATACCTTCAAAACAAAATGACAATCGAAGAAGCAAAAATAAAAGTCTGTGCCGCAGGAAAGCAATTACTCCAGGAGGGTTTGGTAGCACGCACTTGGGGTAATGTGAGTGTGCGAGTTAGCGACCATCAGATGGTGATAACACCGAGCGGAAGAAAATACGATGAACTGACTCCTGATGATATGGTGCTGGTAGATTTTTACACTTTAAAGTTTGAAGGAAACATTAAGCCCTCTTCAGAATTAAAGTTGCATTGTCAAGTGTACAAAACTCGTCCGCATATCCAAGCGGTGATTCATACACACCAAATGTATGCGTCTATAGTAGCAGCAGCACAACAAGATGTAGTAGTAATCAATGAAGTACATCAGAAAATCTTAGGTGGTAAAATAATTAAAGCAGCCCCCTATGCTTTACCTAATACAAAAAAGATAACGGTAGAAACAGCCAAGGCTATTGAATCTTCTAATGCAGCGTTAATGTCTAATCATGGAGCTGTTTGTATCGGGGAAAAATTGTCAGATGTTTTTGAGGTGGCCCGCACTTTAGAGCTGGCGTGTGAATTATTTATTAATTCAAAAAAGCAAGCAGACCAATGAATATAGAGGAAGCGAGAAAAAATTTGTTGGATGCACATCGTTATTTTGAAACTCAAAACGAAGGATACAAGAGTTGGGGGCGTGTAAAAGTGTTGCAAATAGCGCAGAGAGTAAGTGCAACGGAGTTTTTACTTACTGATGAAAAAAAATCATTGGAAGACATTACTGAGAATGATGTAAAAATGGTTTCCTCCTCTTCCTCTATTTTCCAACAACTTTTTTTGAAAAGAAAAAAAGCACAAATCATTTTTATTACACAACAAGAATTTGCATCGCAAGTACAAGAGGAAATTCCTGCGATATTGGATGATCAGGCACAGCTCTTAGGTGTTTCCATTCGCATAGCGAAATCAGAGAAAGATGTTTTGTATGCCTTGAAAGGAAGATATGCAGCCATTTTGAGCGAAGGCAAAAGCATTTGCATTGGTACGTCTATAGAAGATGCGTATGTGGCCGCTCAATTGCTGGAAAAGACCGCTAAAGTTTTTGTAGAGGCAAAACACATAGGAGGAGCAAAAGCAATTAATAAAATAGAGGCCTGGTTTATGCAGCAATATTATCTTTTTAAATATTCGAAAGAGGCAGAGAAGAATAAATAAAAAAAGCCCGCTCATGAAAGCAGGCTTTTAAAAATTCAGTTTCAGAAATTAGTTGTTTTCTAGTTGCCATTTATAAATTCTCACCAAGTCTTTATTGGTAACAATACCATGAAGCAATCCATCTTTAGTTACAGGTACTGCTTGAAATTTTCCTTCAGCCAAAATAGAGATTACCGTTTCTAGAGTATCGTCTACGGTGACGACTGTAGGGTTTCTAGTCATTACATCACCAATGCTAAAGTCTGCATCTAAAGAAGCTGTATCCATAGCTTCGTTTGCTACCACACGCTTGTGAAGATAAGCCGCCATATCGTTTACACTTAAAATTCCTAAAAGTTTATCATCAAAAGCTACAGGTAAGTGTTGAATTTTGTGAGCTATGAAAAACTCCATTACCTGACTGTATTTGTTTTGGAGATTTGCAGCCACCACATTGGGGGTCATAATTTGAGAAGCTAAAATTGTTTTTGCCATTTTGTTTTTTTTAGAATGCAAAGTTAACCGCTACAGCGGTTTGCAAAACATGAGCAATATCATTACTCGAGATGATATTTGTTGGAAATCTGTAAGAAGTAGAAAGGCCAATTACTCTTTTATAAATCTTTTAGTAAAGCTACCTTCCTTCGTTACGATAGTAAGAAAATAACTTCCTGAAGCTAAGCCTGTGGTTTGTATAGAATTTTCCGATAAGCGTTTTACAGCCATTTGTTGGCCAAGTGTATTGGTGATTTCTATGCGTTCTATATTCTTATTTGGTAAATCAAACTGCAAACTGTTTTTTACAGGATTTGGATAAATATTCAAAGGGGCAACAGGATTTATTTCCTCCACAGCTAATGGTGTTTGGCCATACGCCAAATTCAATACTGGAGCTAGTTCTGGGTTGCTTCCGTTGGAAAAAACCACCTTGCCGCCCGTAAAGCCAGGCACAGAAATAAGAAATTGCACGGGTTTGGTTTTATTTATAAATGGAAAAAAAGAAACAGGTAAATCTAATCGTATCCAGTGACCATCGCCACCGTTAGAGCCAAATAAACAAGGGTTTCCTGTAGCATCTGCAACAGCAGTAATATCTGCAACTTCAACAGAGTCAGCATTTCCTAAAAATCCACTTTTAATTTTTACTTGAATGTTTCCGCTAATTGGATTGGTGCCAGTAAGCGACTCTCTTCTCAAAAAGATACTCGCCTTTTTTAAAGTAGTGTCCGCCATACCCGAAGTATTAAAAGTAAGCACTGAAGAAAAGCTTTCACCACTTTGTTCGCCTAATTGCAATTGAGAAGATAGCGCACCAGTAGAAGATACAGAGCCATTTTGATTCGTATTGGCGGCTAGGGCGTACAAGTCATCCATCAAATATTTTTGATAGAATTTTTGCGTGTGAAATTCAATTAAATCTAAAAACCCTTTTGCCGATAAGTGAAAACAATCTTTTGTAAGTAAATAATCGCGCATAGAAGTTTTAGGAGATGGATAATCTAACTTGCCTTCTGGTTGCGGCACAGTGTAAGCTGGGTAAGTACCTCCAGGAGCCACACCCAGAGCGGAGGTTTGCCCAAACGTATATTGCATGAGTCCCGTGGCTTTGTAAAATTTTACTTGAGTATCTGTAAGACAGTAAGCTGCAATAGAATCAGAAAATCTGTTTAGAAGAGGATTTAGTTGTGCGGAGGTTGGAAACTCCATTTTTTGCCAAGTTCCGTAGAAAGGGTGATTTGTGCCAAGAGAAGAAGTAGTGATAACTTCTTCAAAATTTGGATAAGCATAGCCACTCCAAACTATTTTAATGCCCGGTTTGGTGGTTTTTAAAAAAGTAATGACAGCTTTTAAACGAGCCGATACATCTACAAATAAAGAATCAGTTTTGGATGCGCTGTTACTCACTTTCCAACTTCCCAAAACATCATTTCCACCAATACTTAAATGGATGACTTCAATAGATGGATTTTGAGAAATAAGTTTTGTGATTTCGTTTTGTTTGGTGGCAGTTAAAAAATCATCGGTTTGTGCTCCATTTTCTGCAACGGTAGCATTGGTGAGATACTTATAATTGGAATGCCCCCATTTTTTTAAAGCATTGTTAATGGTTTGGTCTACTCCCATAAAAAAAGCCCAACTATCACCTACCAGCAAAACCTTTGTCTCATTGCTTTCGGCACATTGAGCAGAAATATTCTTGTTGAATGCAGAAAGAAAAACGATAAATAGAAGTACTATTTTTTTCATGATTTTATTTTTTTTGAAGGTAAAAATTTTCTGAAGATTTTTAAAAACAAAATTCTTTCGGAGCAGCAACTTTAGAGAAATGTTTTTCGTTAACTTAATACCTTTACCGCCATGAAAAAAATAATTTTTTTATTTGCTCTTATCAGCTCTGTTTTTTCGCAGGCTCAGTTGCCAAAACAGTTTAAGCCAGAAGAGCAGCCAATAGCTCCCGATTACAGTAATGCTCAAAACTGGCTAACCCTCCCTTTTAGAAAAGATGGTGCAGATGTAATTCCAAAATCGGAAGCTTGGGTAAGCGACTCTCTTAAAAACGTAGATGTGTTTTACATTTATCCAACACTTTATGGCAAGGGGAAAACTTGGTGTGCAGATATAAACGACCAAAAGTTGAACAAGCGATTTAGCAATTTACCTGTAAAATTTCAGGCAACAGCGTTCAATCAAGTCGGTAGAATTTATACCCCCCTTTATCGACAAGGAATTATTAAATGTTTTACCGACACAACAGGGAACGGTGCTCTGGCATTAGATTTCGCATATCAAGATGTAAAACGTGCATTTGAATATTATTTAAAAAATTACAACCAAGGGCGACCTATTATTTTGGTTTCGCATAGTCAGGGCACAAGGCATTCTCGTCAATTATTAAAGGACTTTTTTGACGTGCCTGCTATGAAAGAAAAGTTGGTATGTGCTTATGTGGTAGGTTATGGAATTTATCCTGCCGCATACGAGTTGCTGAAGCCTTGTGAAAATGCGTCAGAGACGAATTGTTATGTAACATGGGCATCGTTTAAAAACAACTTTGTAGCAGACCACGATACACTTTTGTATGGACGAGTTTGTGTTAATCCGATTTCATGGAAGCGTGATACAGCAAAGGTTTCAGCAAAGGCGGGAATACTTTTGAGCCTTAATAAGAAAAAACCTTTTTATACCGAAGCTAAAATGAATGGAAATTATTTGTGGGTAAAAACAAAAACACCCATCGTGCAAAATTGGAAAGTAATGCACTTAGTAGATTTAAATTTGTATTGGTTTGAAATAAGAAAGAATGTGGCGTTTCGAGTAGCGGAGTATTTTAAAAACCGAAAAAATTAAAAAGCAGTTTTTCTTTTCACAAGAAAAATCTGTGTTGTTATTGAAAAGAAATTTTGCTCCGTTTTGAAAGAGTAGCTTTGTTTTCATTAGTAAATTTTGAATTCTATTTTTTATAAAGCATATCATGAATAAAACAATTAGCGCATTTTCAAACGATGCATTAGGAAACCTAGACGCAGTGGGGGTAGCAGAAGCTATTGCTAAAAAAATTGTATCGGTGCAGGAAGTTACAGAAGCGGCCATTGCCAGAGCAGAAAAAACAAATGGTGAGTTAAATGCTATTGTAATAAAAACGTATGACGATGCTCGTAACTACAACTCGCTTGCCAAAGGGGGGGCGCTGTATGGAGTTCCAGCTTTTATAAAGGATAATGAAAATATCAAAGGCTATCCTACACAATTAGGCACTGGTTCGTTTCAAGCAAAAATTGCGAAAAAGAACAGTCGCTTTGTCAATCAATTTCTCTCCACAGGTGCAAACAGCCTAGGCAAAAGCACTTTGCCAGAATTTGGTTTGATATGCAGTACCGAAAATGAACGCTGGGGAATTACGCGCAATCCTTGGAATACTGATTATACTACTGGTGGTTCTTCTTCTGGTTCTGCCGCTTTGGTGGTTAGCGGAATAGTGCCCATTGCTACGGCTAATGATGGGGCTGGCTCTATTCGTATACCTGCTGCCTGCTGCGGGCTGGTGGGTTTGAAGCCAACTCGCCATCGGTTGGTGCCTATGGATGGTTCGGAACTGATGCCGCTACAAATTGTTTATGAGGGAGTGCTTACGAGAAGCGTACGCGACACGGCAGCATTTTTTGCATCTGCAGAAAAGTTTTACAAAAACCCGAAGCTTCCGCAACTGGATCATGTAACAGAATCGTCAAAGAAAAAATTGCGCATCGTCTTTTTCGAAAATCCTGCAAGAGGAAAAGGGGGACATCAAGATGCCGACACCCATCGCGTACAGTTAGAAACAGTGGCTATATTACAGTCGCTTGGGCATACGGTGGAGCAACTCCCACTTCCTATTGATGTAGACACTATGGCCGACCACTATTTGATGTACTATGGTTTTCTGGCGTATATGATAAGCCATCAGAGTCGTTTGGTTTTAGGCACTAAGGTAAACCGCGAAGTATTGGAGCCCTTTACACTTGGGCTAAGTGAAAAATTTAAAGACAACAAACTAAAACTACTACGCAGTATTAAAACGCTCCGTCAAGTGGGTGTAGATACCGAAAAACTTTTTGATAAATACGATGTAATTATGACTCCCGTGCTGGCGCACACTACGCCTCAAATCGGGCATTTCTCTCCAACCCTTTCATACGAAGAAGTATCTAAACGTGCAGTAGATTTTGCAACCTATTGCGGCTTGCAAAACATTACAGGCGCTCCAGCTATTTCGTTGCCTATGGGTAAAGCACAAAACGGAATGCCTGTGGCTGTTCAGTTATCTGCGCCTTTTGGTTTAGACCAGCGATTACTCGAACTGGCCTACGAACTGGAAGAGGCAAGACCTTGGAAATTTATTTACAACAGCTAGAATTACAAGAATCACGTACAAAAACGAATCCATATTTTTCGTTTAACTATGTTCGTTTATAAAAAGCTATGGAATACTGAAAAGTAGTACCAGCATAGCATTTATTAACAGTACGAAAGAATATAGAAAAGCAAAACATAAATATCTTCGTAAAAAAAAGAGCATGTTTATTAAAATTCTTCTAATTGCTTTAGGTGCATTCTTTTGGACTTTTCTAGAATATGTCATTCATCGTTTTCGAGGGCACAATAAAAATGGAAGAGGGCTTGTTAGGAAAGAGCATTTACAACATCATGCACAAGCCCATTATTTTGTGCAGCTTTATAAAAAGGTTCCTATCGCTGTAGCGGTTCTTTTAGCCAGCGCTTTCTTGGTAAGGCTTATTGGTGGTTGGGTAAATGGTTTAGCTTTTGCAGGAGGATTAGCTGGGATGTATTTTATTTATGAGCTGACCCATCGGGCATTTCATGTACGTGAGCCATATATCCGTTATGGACTCAGAATGCGCAAGCATCATTTCTATCATCATTTTGGAAACCCTAAAAACAATCACGGTGTAACCACAGTCCTGTGGGATAGAATTTTCAAAACCTATGAATCGGTAGGGCAAATTGCTGTTCCGCCTAAAATGGTAATGCATTGGTTGCTAGAAGATGAAGCACACATCAAAGCTAGATACAGCAAGCATTTTCGGATACGCTGATAATTTTATCCGTAGCTAAACTTTTCTTTTTTCTCTTTGTTGAGCGAAGTAGAAACTTTGTTGTTTCTCTTGTTACCTTTACACCTCAACCATTCTAAAAACTACTTATGATACCTGCAAAAGCGTATGCTGTTCAAAATGCTACCAGCCCGTTGGCTCCTTTTAATTTCGAACGTAGAAATCCTGGGCCACACGATGTGAGTATAGAGATACTCTACTGTGGCGTTTGCCATTCTGATATTCACCAAGTGCGCAATGAATGGGGCGGCTCCAAATATCCCATGGTGCCAGGTCATGAAATCGTAGGTCGTGTTACGGAGGTCGGTTCGCATGTTACTTCATTCAAAGTGGGCGATTTAGCAGGCATTGGATGTTTGGTAGACTCTTGCCGCACTTGTAGTAGTTGTGAGCAAGGCTATGAACAATATTGTGAAACAGGTTCTGTGGGAACCTACAATAGTTATGAGCTCGATAAAAAAACCATAACCTATGGCGGATACTCAGATACTATTGTGACCGATGAAAATTTTGTGTTACACGTCTCCGAAAAGTTAGCACTAGAGCGAGTGGCGCCACTTTTGTGTGCGGGTATCACTACCTACTCTCCGCTGCGCCAATGGAAGGTGGGCAAAGGTCATCGGGTAGCGGTTTTGGGCTTGGGTGGATTAGGACACATGGCAGTAAAATTTGCAGCAGCTATGGGTGCAGAGGTCACAGTGTTGAGCACTTCTCCATCTAAGGAAGCAGATGCTAAAGAACTGGGAGCGCATAAATTTGTGGTGACCAAAGACGCTGCAGCATTGGCTTCTGTAAAAAATTATTTCGATTTTATCATTGACACCGTATCGGCTCAGCACGATTTGAATCTATATCTGGGGCTACTTCGTTTAGATGGCACCATGATTTTGTTAGGGGTACCACCAGAAGCACCACAGCTGCAAGTATTTAATCTGATAGGAAAGCGTAGAAGAGTGGCTGGCTCTTTGATTGGGGGCATTAAAGAAACGCAAGAGATGCTGGACTACTGTGCCGAGCACAACATTATGTCCGATGTAGAAGTGATTCCTATGAGCGACATCAACCAAGCATATGAGCGCATGCTGAAGGGCGATGTACACTATCGTTTTGTGATAGACCTGAAAACATTGTAGAAGATTATATAACCAGCGTATATGCAAACAACGAAGGAGTTAATTCACTTACTCGATTTGAAACAACAAAGTGAAACGGTGTTTCAGGGAACGAGTAGTTTTATGGGAAGCCCCAATGTGTTTGGTGGGCAGGTGGTAGCGCAGGCGTTGAATGCCGCCACACGCACAGTTCCTGTAGAGCGGATTTGTCACTCGCTTCATGCCTATTTTATTTTGCCGGGCAACTTAAGTTTGCCTATCGAATTTCAAGTGCAGAAAATACGAGATGGTGGTAGTTTTACGACTCGTTTTATCATAGCCAAACAAAACGATGTGCCCATTTTTGTGATGGCGGCTTCATTTCAAAAACGCGAAGAAGGCTACGAACACCAGATTCAGATGCCCGATGTGCCTGCTCCCGAAACGCTCGCCCATTGGATAGATATAGATGCCGAGAAATATCCGGATATGGCCAATTTGATGAATGCCTATTTGAGCATTGACCGACCGCTGGAAATGCGCTCTTGCAGACCCCGAATCAGTTCCCATGAAGCCATGATTCCGCACAATCAAGTTTGGTTTCGGTTTAAGGAGTTGCCTGAAACGCTGGATTGGCCTACCATTCAGCAGTTGATAGCCTATGCTTCTGATTATAATATTCTGACTACAGCACTGCGCCCACACTCCGAAAAAGCGAATATCGTAAACACTCAAGTAGCGAGTTTAGACCATGCTATATGGTTTCACAACGAAACCGATTTAAACGATTGGTTGTTGTTTGATATTACATCGCCCGTGGCAGCTCATGCCCGCGGATTGGCTACTGGCAATATTTTCACCCGCTCGGGAAAATTAGTAGTGAGTGTTTCGCAAGAAGGGTTGATGAGACCTAGGGTTTGAAAGGAATAATTTCGTAGTGATGTTGTCAACCAAAGATTGACTCGCAATATAGCCTAGTCTCAAGACTTCGCCAAGCGGGGTCAGCCTCAACGCACAAAACTTGCGCCAGTATGCGTTATCACTAAATCTGATGAAACCCGAAAGAATAAACGTTTAGCCCAATTCTCTTTTCAAAACCAAAGCTTTTGCTGTGCTGTTATATTTTAATTCTGAAATGGCCTTCGCGCATCCAAAAATAAACAGTGTTGCCCGGTGAAGGAGTGTGTGCGTATATTCCGAATTTTCCAACAGCATATTGGGTAGTACCTTCCGTTTCAATTTTCTCCACTTCAAAATAATTGCCCGGTGTGGTATTCATGGTAGAGGCACAAAGACCTCCATCGTTTACATTGTTGTGGCAAAAGCTCACGGCTGCATTACCATCTTGCAAACTATTCACAGCATAGGGTTGTACTTTTACACCATCGCTAAACTTAGTGGGTTGTTTGGCAGTACCTAAATAGATAGAAAAACGTGGGTTGTTGTATGGATCTGTTGGTTTTTCTACTTCATGTAAAACATAAGTAGGGGATAACGGGCAACGATCGTAATAGCCCGTAAACACATAGCCATCTACATCTTGGAAGGTGAAGGTGGTTAAGCCCGACAGGCCTTCTACGTTAAAGGTGATATATTCTTTTGCCGATGGACTTACATTCGGAGGCAATTGTGTGCTAGTGCTCTCCTTTTTGCATTGCGTGAGCGTTAGCAACAATAGCATTGAAACAATGGATAACGTATATTTTGCACGCATGGTTAATGTTTTAGTTTCTCCTATGATACGCGGAAGGAGGCATTTGGTTGCATGTGGGTAAGGAGCAGAGTTTTCGTTTTTGCGCATATTTTGAATAGACACAAGTTAGCCTGCCACAAGCCATGCACATTATTTGCGCAAGTATGGGCGTGTCCTCCGTTGCACTGCGGTCAGGCTTTTCGCTGCAAGTCCTCGTACCGCTTCCAGCGGCACTGTGGGCTTTCCGCTGCAATCCTTTAGGTTCGTATTTGAATAGAAATATTGAATTTAGCTAAAAGAGAAAGTGTTTAAGTAAACTACGCTGCCATCTG
>JBGAVP010000021.1:0-71370 GCA_044228065.1 Chitinophagales bacterium
ACTTATAGAGAACGCTTCGGGGTCATACCCTGCTTTTACGTGTCCTCCCTCAAATGGGATAGGTCTGTTACCAGAGAATACAATCTCTGTTGTTACCCCAGTTTGTGGGTCTACAACATTGTACTTCATAGGGATAAGGTACGTAGAGTTTGTCTTTACCATACCATTCGCTGTCCTTCTGTGTCCTTTAGCAGAATCTACCAATTCAATAATAACCGTCTTACCCAATGTTTCGGGTAACATGATTTCTTTTGGCTTTTCTCCGTTTACTAATAACATATAGTTGTTTTGTTTGATTACGTTTTAAAAAATGGCTACCCAATCGGTTTGAAAGGGTAGCCAAGTATTTCTTACTAAGGTTTGAATGAGAACCATCTTTCAGGTATAAACAATTCGTTACCAATATCAGATGACAAGTGATACTTTCTGTTATCCTCGTTGTTTGTTGGTGTAGGACTGTTCGCTCCTGTTTGAGTTAATCTCGTGTAAGCTGTACCCCCGTTTCTTGGTAAGTATCTTAGTTTAATAAGAGTTGTAGGTTTAGATACACCACTTACTTTTTCCTTGTCAATAGGAATACCAACTCCGATATAATCAGTTCCAACTGGAATACCATTGTTCAATACGTTCAAGGTAGTCGGGTCAGAGAATTGTGGCATTGCTGCGAAATGGAAAGTACGAGTATTTGACTTGTAAGAGTTGATGTTAAATTCAACACCTGAACCTCCAGCAGTTGTCATTCCACCACTAAATATGTCGTTGAAAGAACTTGATGCATTAGGACGTAAGTAAGCCATAGAGTTAGATGCTAATGTGTTGTTCATTGCATCGTTAATATCACGAGCCAATCCTAATCCTTGTGCAAATAAATACTGTGAGTTACAGAAATACTTATCCAAGTTTGCTTCAATATTTCTAAAGGTAGAAGTAGTGAATGTGCCTGGAGTATAAGGTATAACGGTAGCACCTGCTGTATTTACCCAATCAATGATACCTTGCATAGAGTTACGCTCATTTGTAGGTACTAAAGATGTATTGGTAGTAGGCGTTTCAAACCATATTGCTTGTGAGATAGCTTTAATGTGCAAGTAGTTAGTGTCCATGATATTCTTCATAAACGCTTTTGCATCTTGTCCACCATCAAATTTGCTAAACCATTTTTCTACTGCTTCTGCTGTACCTGTTATCGCACCCGTAGTGTTGATAATTTGTAGAGGGAAATCGTATTTAGTTGGCGCACGATAAGCTGCTTTTCTTTCTCCGTTAATTTCGTTTTGACGGTTAGAGATTACACCTAATTGGCTACCTGCGGTTACGGCAGGGATAACACCTACTGAACTTCTTGGTTTAATAGTAATAACGGGTGCTGATGGAGTAGAAACGTCTACTGCTGATACCTCACCTACTGTGCCATCTGCAAAACGAATTGAATCATTTAATTGCACATAGAAGTCGTTAGTTCCCGAATATAAACCCGTTGGGTCAATCGTAAAGTTTACGGATGCACCTGCTGCACCTGCTGTTGTTAAAGTCTTATTGATTACTGGCGAGGTCATGTAATCTTGTTCAAAATGGCTTACTGTTACACCATTCGCTTGTTCTACCATTCCTAATGACAAAAGCATTTGAAGGATTGTAAGGGTATATCCGTCCTTTTTGTAAAGGATATTGCTAATCTGTGGCTTTTCGATTCCGAAAAGGGAGTTTAACAGATGTGATTCTTGGGTAATTGATATTGCTGTATTCATTTTTTTAAGTTGTGGTTTTTGAGGTTGTTAATTAATTATTTAAAAATGCCTCTATTTCCGCTAAAGTTTGTTGGTCTGATTTATTTCCTGCTGTTGCGCTACTTGCTGCCGAAGCGTTGTTTTTAGGTGCTTGATAGCTGTGTAAGTAATTTTTTTGTTGTTCTGCTGCGAAAGACAAAGCATTATTAACTGCACCTTGTACGATTCTGTCCAAATTGTTTACTACGAAATGGTTGTGTAAAATATCCTTAATAAACTCTTGTCCTTTAGCATCTGCTGTTGCATTTTGCCAATAAGGGATATTTGCACTAACCAACGCTTCCATTTCAGCTTTATCCTTAGCCGTTACAGGTACTTTAACTGTTGCTTCTCTATCTATCGGTTTCCCGTCAAATGAAAAGTTAAGTTTTACCTTTCTCTCTAAACCATTGAATGAATCAATAGCTTTTTTGGATAAACCTGCTTCCCATGCGCTTACTCTTTGGCTTTCTTGTGCTTGGTATTCCGCTTGCTGTTTCTCAACAGGACTTTGCAACGCACTAATTTTCAGACTGTCCAATTCCTTACGGGCAAGTTGGGCGTCCTGCTCCATTCTAAATGTACCCGACAATTTTTCTCTGTCAAGGTATTCATCAGATTGCTTGTATGTTTCTTCAAGATACGCTTGTCTTTGCTCTGCTGTACTGTTAGGGTTTTTAAGTTGTAGCTGATAATCTAAAATTTGTAGACTACCTGCATCTTTCAAATCCTTGAATGCAATACTGGCAATAGTTTCGATTGGTATTCCCTTAGAAACAAGTTCATCGAAAATTTTACCTTGTTCAGACTTGTAGGTATTAGCATTCGCTTTGGCTTCCAACTCTGCAACTTGCGCTAACTTCGCTTTTACAGTACCTAAGTCTAACCCTAAATCTTGGGCAACTTTTTCTTGGTACTGCTTTTCAAAGTCAATTACAGGTGCTTCGGCTTTTACTTCTGCAACATTGTTTTGCGCAACTTCTGTTGTATCTGTAATCACGAACTCTACCGATTCTTCCACTTTTGTTTCAGGAACTATTGGAGCTTCTACAACTTTTGCTTCCGCAACAACTACTTCGTTGGTAGGTGCTACTTTGGCATTAGGTGTATCACTTAATAGATTCTCCCCGAAACTTAAAAGGTCTTTATCTTCGTCTGTCATAAGTTTGTTTTCTTGTTACAAAAATAGCAATAGTATTTTAATTAAACAAATACTTTAAGTAATATTTTCTAAACAGTTGGTTTTGAATCAACTATTGCCTTGTGAGTTATCTCTTGTTTCTTTAAATTAGCTTTTTGCTCATTACCTACAAACTTCTCTTGTGCTTTGCTGTTGAGTACAGAACCTTCTATTTGCGCTTCTCTATCTAATCGTTCCATATAAAATTTCTGCTCTAATTCCATAAGTTGTACCTTTTGTTGGAATAATTTATCATCCCTTTCGGAGTTAGATTGTGCTTGGCTTTGAATGGTTTGTTGTTGCATTTCTGCTTGGCGTTTCAAGTTCTTATCTACCATATAGCCAAACACCGCTTGTGCTAATTTTATATTGGTAGTGCTATCTATAAGGGAACATATCTGTATGTAGTCATTATAGTATAATCCACCCTTCATAGGGTCTGATGAATTTGTAAGAGCCATCTTCGCAGCTTCTTTTAAATTCTCTTTTTCCTCTATGGTAGATTGCGCTTGTAGTTTAAACCCAAAAGTATGTGGCAATATTTCGCTACCTATCATGTGTACCGCTACACCACCAATGCTATTTTTAAGAACTTGAATATCTCCCGTCCTTACTAATAGCTGTAATCTTTGTGCTGTTTCTTCGGCTATACGCTCACTTGTGAATACAATACCATATACGATTTGAGATAGTGCATTTTGAGTACCTTGTACTGCTAATTTAGCTACTCCCGACAATGTTCGTTCTCCTTGTGTAGAAGCGTCCGTAGATTGATTTAAACCAATCAAATCACGCATCATGCTTATATTGAATTGAATGTCGGACAACCAATCTTGATAGTCTTTTTGAAGTCCATTAGGTAGTTCTTGAACGGGTTTGTAGCCAACCATGTTATCGGAGCCAGTTCTTACTTGCCCAAAATAGATTATCACTTTGATTATAGATTTTAACAGATACATCGGGTGTCATTCCTTTGCCATCAATATTTAAGTTTGACAAAGAAGATAAGTCAATAGCAACTCCACTTGGTCTTGCATCTGCTTTTGCCGATTGCATTTTAATCCATGCTAAGTTCGTTTTTCATCAATGCCCTCATTTATCTACTCATAGACTGATGGTCTATAATATAGCATTTTTAAGAGGGAAAAACGGCTTTCTTTGAGTTGTTTAATTGCCTTGCTTGGTTTGGTACTTTGCCATAGTTGAATACTATGTCAGTATTAGGAATCCAAGATGCTTGATGATAGAAATGAATATCTGTTGCTTCTACTTTTTTAGTAGCCACGTAAGGTCTACCTACTGTTTTTCTTGTTTCGTTATACTTCGATTCACCCGTAGGTGTTGAAGGGTCTACAAACATTGTCTTTACGTCAAACTCACGTTCCTTAGTTTCGCATTTAATTCTATCGCTTGCTTCAAAGTACAATTTGAATATCGGAATGTTAAATGCCAGTAAACTTGCGTAGGTGGCATCTGTATTATTAATAGGCATAGCAGTATTCTGAAAACTTGAATTCCCAAATTTGTTAGAATAAAGATTAGCCAACATTTTTACTTGTTCTTCTGTTATGTCGCCATCATTCGTTTCCGTCATTAATTGGGCAATAGTAGTAGTGTAGAAGTAACCTATCCTTTCGGGGTTGTCCAAAAAGTGTCCTCTAAATTCGGGTGCTACCAAGTTCACTATATCTACATATCTCCATTCCACACGCCCGTCAATAGGATTCTGAACTATATCAACTGCAAATCGTCCTAAGTCAAAACAATCTTCTAATAGAAGTTTTTTAAGCATAGTCCAACGGTTGTCCGTAGCCACAAAGTCAATGCCAAGTTCAATAGACAATTCGTAGATATGCTTAAAAGCGATATTCATTGTTAAGTCTAAATCACGCTTTGTTTCAATAGGTAGTGGTGGCTCACTTCCATCGGGCATTTGAGTTGGTTGCTTTAACTGCGCCCCTGCAATGGCTTCCATCATACTTGCCCATTCGGCTTGTTCCGCTTCTGCCCACAACTTCCATTTAAACGCTTCTTTCTCCGCACCTGCTTCGGGATTAATAGCAGTAGCTATAATATCCCAATTCAATTCCTCTAACTTACCTATAACAATACTTCTGAATTTAGAAACCAACTTTAAAGATTCCCAATCTAAGTTAGTATAGGAAACATCTTTCCCGTCCTCATATTTGCCCTTTACTTTAGTGATAAGTGGCTTTAAGTCATTCCTACCCGTTGCAATAAGTCTGTTTTGGATAAATTCTAATCTACGTGCATTAGATAGGTATTCGATACCTGCATTGGTATAATTATAGTAGTAAGAAGATTTTATCTCATTTAGGTAGTAATCCTTACTCATTCCAGTAGGCGATACAGATTTATTCTGATAACCATACTTAGCCTTTTCACTTGGAGGGGGGATATTCGGTAGGTCGGATAACTTCATGTAATATGATTTACTAACTAATTGATTTATGCAAAATTAAAAATAATTGCTTAAAGTTTTACTTTAAGTCAAATTTATTATAATTTTGTTCCAAATTAACCAAACAATAAAAACTAAAAAACAATGGCAAACAAATTATCCCTCTATGGTTTAATAAGCGTAAATGGTGTTTATGCCATTGCAACTGAACCAAATTTAACTGACTTAACAACTGAAAAGATTGCTTATGTATCAGTAGTAAAAACACAACTTCAAGATAAAACTCTTGTAGATGCGTTTGAAATCGTATGTAGTAATTTAAAAGGTGCAACTCCTGATGTTTACTTGTTGAAAGTATTACCTGCGCATTGTGCGGATATTGATGCTTTCTTTACAGGTTTGACTACCATTACAGCAGATACAACTTTCACTAAATACACTTCATTAAAAAGTGTAGGTGGTGCGGTTACTACATCTAAGACTGTAATCGTAAATGATTTGCATACTAAAAATCGTAGATATGTTCCTGCTACAAACAGCACTAAGGTATTTGTAGAGATTCATAATGCTTTCCAAGCGAAAGAATTTGAATTTGCAGGAAATCAAACTGTTGCTGGGGCATATACTTACTTCCCGTCATAAATTTTCTTCTGTTCGTTTTGTGTTTAAGGTAGCGCACTCGTAAGGGTGTGCTATTTTTTTTGCCTTAATGTTTGGAGATTAAATATAGTTTGGTATATTTGCAAAGTAAATAATAACAATGAAGGTAAAAACAATTATTTCTCCTATTACTAACAAGAAACTCATAACACGCATGGATGCTAGTGTTGTGGCTGATTGCCACCCTACGTGGATAGACCGATGTGTTAGATTAAATCTAATTGATATTGAGAAAGACAAAACGCACGTATTTGTAGTTCTTAATTCTAAATGGAAAAGTTTTTTGAAAGAGAAAAGGGTGAAATATAAAAAATAACGCTTTCGGGCTTTGCGTTCGGCAGGGCTTAAAAGCACAAAAGATTAATTAACAACTAAAGTTTAATAGAATGAAAAAAGCTGAATTAACAACCAAAACCCCTGCTGACGCAAAACCCGTGTTATGCGAAGGGCTTGAATGTCCTGATTGCGGTGGGTGTATGGAACAAAATGATACAACCTACTCAAATGTAAACACAAGTAGAGCAAAGATAGGGCAACATACAGGCAATATCTACTTTTGTGAAACCTGTGAAAATCATTGGTTGGAGAATTTTCTGAATAACTCGAAGTTAGAGCGGTGGGCTGGGTAGCCTTTCGCATAACTATTGGATTGGTATAATTTATTGTAAAATAAAACATTAATTATCAATGATAATTTTATATATACAATGTTATCGGCTGCCCTTCTTTGGAGGTAATATTAGGAATTACAAATGATGAACACAGAAAAACAACAACAATATTAGTGATTCAATTAAGCAGAATTGGCAAAAGAGAATGAATAAAACCTTCGTCTTATTTTCATTCAGTAGAGAAGTTCATCAGGTGTGGAGACCAATACACAAGATATGAGATCGTTGAGCCATTGATTGAAAAAAATAAAACTTTACTTTTAAAGGAAAAAAACGCTACTCTTGGTCTAAGGCGAATAGAACTAAATTGCGAAAAAAAGTTGAAATGAATTGAACGGCAATGCCATTTTTAAAATAACTATGAAAGGAACAGATAATTATATTAGCATATAGGCGATTCTGGAATTGTAAATGGGGGCAATTAGGAAACGGAAATTTTAAAAGTTTATGCTTGTCTATAAAGGCGGAGAATGATAATGAGCCACGCATCAAAAGAATACTTTGAGCAAAAAGTATCTAAAAATCAAATAATTTGTGTATGAGGAAAGCGCAGTAAGGGAAATTAAGCCATTGATTCCACGATATTTTGATTATTTACACCAAGTAGATTGTTCTGAATATAAATCTAATCACGAAAAAGCATTTAGGCTTAAAACAAAAATCTATGGTATAGCTAAAACTTCCGTACCTAGAGAAAAGCAATTTTTAATGATAGATGCCGATTGCATTATTCTACCAAGTAAAAAGGTATCTGATTGGTTTAATGAATTAGATGGAACACCATTTACCGCATGGTGCAATGATGTGTATGATTTCAAAACTAAAACACGCAGTAGAAATGATTACACCTTTTGGCACGATATAGATTCAGCTAAAAGAGATTACGGTTTCATGCCACAAATAAATTCGTCATTTATCTATTTTGAGATATGCGAAAAGGCAAAGGTATTATTCTACATTGCAGACCATATAGAAAACATTAATAATACTACTTTGTACAAAGGTGTAGTACCCGATGAATTGTATTTCAATATTGCTTGTATGGAATGTAATTTACTTCCACATCAAGTTCCGTTCTATCCGATATTCTTTCAATTCGCTAATGAGTACCAAGATATATCTCATATTTATCATTACTACCGAGCAATTGGTTTCGCTGGTGAGCAACGACCTTCTAATTGGTTTATAGATTTCTATAATAAGACTGCTAATTACTATCGTTGTTTCTTTGGTATCAATGATTATTTGTACGATTTTAAGCCTATTGACGAAGGTGAAATTAAACTCAATGGAACTTTAAAATGTTTGGCAAGAGCAGGTGAGTTGCCTAATTCTGATGGAGGTGTTTTTAATCCCGATGGAATAATTGCACCAAATGGAGAATTGTTTGTAATTGTACGTAAAGAAAAAAATCTTGATGCGTATAAAAAGACTTACACTCACAATACTGCGATACCTCATGTGTTAGGTTACGATGATATGCCACAAATTTTTGCAGATTATAGAGCAGAAGATTTTAGACTATTTTGTGCAAACGGAACAGTATATTCTAATTTTACTTGTGTAGATAGACAAAATACTTATATTGAAATAGCAGATATTTCTAAAATTACAAAATTATGTCTTTCTTTAGGTTTCCCAATGGAAATTAATCTTCCTATCAAAACAAATAAGGTTGAAAAGAATTGGGTATTCTTTGAGCATAACAAATACCCTACTTGTATCTATTCTTTGTCGCCTTATAAAGTTTTCTTTTTTTGGAATGATACATGGGTAGAAGATGAAGTCAATCAATATCCTTTCGACTGGTTTCACAAAGGACACCAAATTAGCAACAGTACCAACCCGATTGATATTGGAGAATTTTATTTAATGTTCTTTCATACAAAAGAAAAAAGTGTGTATTTTCATGGTGCAGTATTAATTGACAAGATTAGTCTTGAAATTAAACACGCTACTAAGAATAGCATACACATTATGTCTAATGCGAAAGGACTTCAAGACGGACTTGTTTATGTTAGTGGTTCGGTTTATCTTGAAAGAGAGAATATAGTTAGAGTTTACTTTGGTGAAGCTGATTGGAACGCTTGGCAGATAGATTTCAATAAAGGAGAGTTAGCGGAAGCAATTATTAACAGTTCAAATTCATAAAATGAGAATAGCAGGATTAGACATACAACCAATACTACTTCACATACAAGGTGAAGAAAAGTATGAGCAACAATTCACAAGAGCAAAGCAACACTTGATAGATAGTGGAATATCAGATACTATTTTCGTGTCTGGCATTAATGCGAAAGAGCAAGGCATCGTTGGAACATTACCTTATGAGTTGGATAATCCTAATGGTGGACACATGATAGGGCAAAAATACGTAGGCTCATTCTTATCGCAATACATGGTTTATAACGTAATTAACGCTTTGCCAAATGAATACTGCCTTTTTATGGAAAGTGATGTTAATTTACCACCCAACTTCCTTAAACTTTTAGAACTTCAATTATTCTATCTTCCGAATGGATTTGATTTTCTTTTCATTGAAAGTTGTTGCGGAATGGATAAGCCTAAAGAATATATTGGTGGATTAGTTTATAAGTTCCCAAGAAATCAAGGCTATCCATGTATGTACCCATTAGGCGGTGCTTGTTACATTGTTTCTAAGAAATCAATACCACACATTATCAACACTCAAAGAGTAGCCTACGCTCCTGCCGACCTATCACTCGGTATGCACAGCTTTTACGCTATGGACGTATATGCTATTCTCCCAAGACTTGTAAACCAATTAGGAAACGAAAATTTACCCCAATGAAAAATGTTCACGAAATTACCAAGATTTTCGAGCAAATGCTTTGCGACTATACTGGTGCGAAGTATGCGCTTACATTTGACAACGCTTCATCTGCAATCTACTTAGCTTTATGCTACGAGAACATTCGGGGCAAGGAAATATCAATACCCGAAAGGACTTATATGAGTGCTGCTTGTGAAGTAATAAACGCAGGTGGACACATTAAGTTTGAAGAAGTTATTGGTAATACCATTAAAGGCGCATATCAATTCAAGCCGACAAGAGTTTGGGATAGCGCATTGTATTTCTCTGCTGATATGTACATAGAAAACTCTATGATGTGTGTTTCATTTACGGGCGCATATAAGACACTAAAGCTATCAAAAGGTGGTGCAATACTACTTGATGATAAAGATGCCTACGAATGGATAAGAAAAGCAAGGAATAGCGGTAGAAGTGAAGTATCATACCATGATGATAATTTTACTATGCTTGGAAAGAATTGTTACCTAATGCCAGAATTATCTGCAAGGGGAATACTTTTGATGCAACAATTTTACAACATTGATGGTACGAAGAAAGTAAATGAACCCGTAGAGTTGCCTTACCCGAAATTAAAAGACTTTCCTATTTACTCAACTATGAGTGTTGAACAACAAGAAATATCGGCACTAAATGATTTGGTAGAATTATTTGAAAAAGAAATAGATAAACTTGTAGAAAATAGGTTTGAGCAAATATCAATTATACAGCAAAATGGTATTGAATTAAAAGAAAAAATTGAACAAATTAGAAACAAAAGAATATTTGAATGAAAAAAAGACTATTAATTATCGGGAGCGGAGGTCATGCAGGTCAAGTTATTGACGCTGTAAATCTTGTCGGTGAATATGAAATTGTCGGATTGATTGATGATTTTTTAAGCAAAGGAGATGAACGACATGGATATAAGATAATAGGGCAAGTGCATGAGATAAGCAAATTGAAAGATTTGTACGACTATTTGTTTATTGCTATTGGAGATAATATTGTAAGAAGTAGAATTTGGTATAAAAATAGCCAATATCAATACGCAACAATTATCCATCCAAAAGCATCCGTATCTTCTAATGCAAATATTTACAAAGGTGTTTATATTGGTGCAAATGCAACGGTAGCATATAATACATCTATTTATACTTGCGCTATCGTAAATACAAATTCTTCAATAGACCATGATTCAAAACTTTACGCTTTCGCATCTTTAAATCCAAATAGTGCTACTGGTGGCAATGTAATAATAGACACACATACAAGAATAGGTATGGGTGTAAATATAAGAGATGGAGTAACCATTGGGGGTAGATGCAAGATAGGTATGGGTTGTACAATAATATCTGATGTACCAAATGATACCACAATTAAGGCTCACTTACTTCATTAGTGCATCCTAATAAGATTTCCTATATCCATTTTTGCTTCGCTTACGGGTTTTTTGTCTAATCCTTCGTGATAACCCATAATAGCATACGTAGCACCTACAAAGCAGTCATAAGGATTCAATTCAGAATACTCTACATCTCTTAAATCTTCCAATAACATAGGGAACTTGCACCTGTTAGCAGTAGTGTTTACATACTTCTCCATGAATTTAAACATGGTTGGTTTCATTTGCTCGGAGGTATGCGCCCCTGCTTGTATGTTTTCTTCTACTACCGTTACGCCACCCTTCTTTTTAATCTTAGAGCCATACTTTAAATATCCATCATATCCACGCCTTGTGAAGTGCCTTTTAATGTGGTCTACGTTAAATTCGGGGAACATTTCTATTGAATAAAACACACACATCATTAGCATATCTTCGCAATATTCATCTACTGATGGTGGTCTATTAACGTATTCGCAAACAAAGTCGGCAGTTAGCCAATCGTTAGTATTTTCTTTACCTCCATCTACTTTTGGGTCAAATCCCCAATAAACATATCCAGTACCTTTAGATTGCCTTAAAACATCTTTTGTCTTATCGTATTTAAATGTATCGCTACCTGCACAACCTAAGAACTCGAAGTCAGGACACATTTGCCCAAACTTCATTGTGTACTTGTTTCTGTATTCTGGTGGTGGTAGCCATGCTATCTTGAATCTACCATGTTGCTCGGTGGATGCTTCGGCTATAACTTCGCCTTTTACCCATTGTCCGTCCTTCATGCCACCCTCTATTCCATCCTTCCATTTAAGATTGAAATAGGATATAAATGGATTTGTGCCATAGGCAAAATACTCTAATCTTGAATTTAGTATTTCTTCATCAAATTCACAGTTTTTGTTAGAGGAACGGAACGCTTCTCTGATACCTCTTGGGAACTTACGTATTTCAGATTGTTGCTTATTGCCTTTTGGTTGTCTATTAATTCTCTCGTCTATTAACTGCTTACCACCTTTGTACGCATCGTCCTCATTTAGTCCTTTTGATTTTAACCATTGTTTTCTATACTCTATTTGATAATCTTTTGGTTTGTCAATAATAGCTTCTCCATACTGGTCGAAGATAAAGTTTGAATAAGAAGGGGCAAACCATTGATACAATCCCGATACAGTCATTCCGTTGTGGTCTACTTTCCTTTCGCTTTCTTTTAAATTAGGATTTCTATCACTATCATCCCAAATCTTTTTCATGTTCTTACCACCTTTGCGCTCCATTTCTTCCACAGTAGATGTGAATAACGCTTTGCCTATTATTTCTTCGTCCTCCATTAAGCAAGGTCGTATAATCTCTAATGTTTCACTTACATCGGCATTGGTGTTCTTACCACATTCATCATTGATATAAAAGTACATTTTACGTCCGTCAAAGTATTGGCTTTCAGAAGTACCATACTCTATCCACGATTCTAATGATTCAGCTTTACCTACTGTATCATTAATATCAAATTGAAAGTTGTTACCCTTTGTGTTTTCATCTGAACTGCTACGTGGTTTTAGGTAGAATGGATATTTTCTTAGTGGGTTTCTTACACACTTTCTAAACAAGTCCATTGCAGACTTATCTTCTTTAGATTGAATACCTGCATTTCTACCATGTCCTGCGGTAACAGATGCTAGCAAAAGACTACCTGCCGAAAAAGACTTACCAACCCTTCGCCTTGTTAATTCGATTCCACCATAGCAGTAAGGGTTTCTTTTTACGCAAAACTCCCACCATAAATACTTATCCCTATCACTACTTCTGTATTGTGGAAGTCCTGTATCAATTCGGTTAAATGAAAGGTATCTTAGATAGTCGCCAGTAATGAATGTAGGTACACCACGTATGTATTGCCATTGTCCATAGTCTAAAATATCCCAAAGTTTATCTATCCATTCAGATAACTCTTGGTTAGCAAGTAATCTACGTCTTGCTTCATCTACATCTTCTAAATTACAGAGGTCTGCTAATGCTTTTGGTTGTACTATTGGAGTGAAAAATTGCTTCTCAAATGGAAGTCCATATCCGATAATTTCTTCAATCGGTGGTGGGTCGGGCAAAGTAACATCGTAAGGATATAGTAATTCTATTCCTTCGCCTAATCTTATCTGTGTTTTAGCGTCTTGGTAGCCTTTTAGTTTTGGTTTACTCATATTACTGCCAAAGCATATTCTTCGTGTATTAAGTGGCAATTTTCACCATCGTAATCTACTTCCGTCTGAATCCTATTAGCATACATTAATTTGTCGCCAACAGTTATCTTTTGTTTTAGTTTTCCCGTTTTTACCACTACTCCCTCTTGGTAGAATTTAGGCTTAGGCGGTAAGATAATTCCGCTTTCGGTTTTATCCTTTGGTAGTATCGGCTTAATTAGTATTACGCTTTCGTCCATAGTTATCGTTTTTTAGAGTAGACAAATCAATGTACATTCCTTTTGGTGGGGTATTTAATTTTGCCAATTTTAGTTTTTCTAATGCTTTTAATTGATTTTCGTCCATAGTTATAGTATTGCTAAAATTTCAGTTTCCTTCATCATTAGGTACTTTTCCCCTTCTACTTCTATTTCAAGTCCTGCAAATTTATCATAAATAATCTTGTCGCCAATAGAAACAGTCATAGGTTCATCTTCTTTACCATCACCGATTGCCACTACCGTTCCACGTAGCACCTTCTCTTTCGCTGATTCGGCAATAATAATTCCACCTTTAGAAATATCTTCTGGTTTATCTTGGGTAATCACAACTCGGTCTAATAATGGTTTTATCATTTGCTTTCTTTCTTTTTAGAATCTACTAATGCTTTTACTTCGGGTGAAATACGTAATCTCCTTTCATCCTTTACAATCGTGCTACCTACATAATTGGCTAAATCTACATCACCTTTGAATACTTTAGCCGAAAGCGTATCAATCTTAGTCTTTAACCCTTCGCTTTCCTTTATAATGGCTTGTTTTACCTTGAATATCTCCGAAGCGGTCTTATTACCTACACTTTGGTCGGATAGCGTTCTAATGTAGTCAAAATAGACTTCCGTAAAAGCGCATAACTCCACCCAATCCATATTGTTTTCAGAACGGACAAATCGCATTTTCAAATCTATGGCAGGGATATTTACATTTGCTATAATCTGCATAGCTTCTTCTCCGAAAAATCCGTCTTTGTTTGTTGGTACACCTGCGAGCATCATGGCTTGTTTCTTACGCCACATCAAATCAGCTTTTGACTGCACCAATGGAGAGTTAAAGTGATAGACAAGGATAATGTATCTCAATACTTGGTCGCCAGTCAATTCTTTGAACGAATTAAATTGCGTAGATAAGTCATTAAACATTTCCGCTAAGTCGGGATATTCAGTAAGCACTTTCTTGTTTAGTGGCAAGTCTTTTACTTCGTACATTTTATGTGTTTTGCTTTAAATTTAGCAAATGCGCTGTTTAGTATCTTTGTGTTGGTAGGCATTATCTTTTGAGTTGCACCACACTTATCGCAAATGAATTGATTGTTTTGATGTTCGTATCTTACTGACATTCTTTGTCGTTTAAAATCATTGACAATAAAATTGAATAGCCAACTAAGTCAAGTACACTATCCTGTACGCTTTCATTACTTGGTTCTTTGTTTGAATTTAATAAAACACCTAATCTCGCTACTTTAGTGGAAATTAAAGATAAACAGTTTTGCTCTGCTGATAGTCCACAAATACTACCTGCTAATTTGAAATTACTTAACACATCTGTATCTGTGGCATAATCTTTAGATTTGTTTATTAGAGTTCCTCTAACCATTTCTACTAATTTCTGAAAATGCACACCTTGTTCTTGTTGCGTCATACTTCTACAAATTTTTCACTACAAGCAATATTGTGTCCTTCCATTACGTACACTTTCTGTTCTTTACCACGCATGGTGTCGGACTTAATCGGTACATCCCAAGTGCCATTAGTTATCACTACATCACCTTTCTTGTACTCACTATCACTCGGTGCGCATAGAATCATACACTTGTCTTTCAAATAGCCTTGTTCCTTTAAATCTATCAGTACAATGCCAAAATTAGCAGTAGCACCATTCATTACTTTGCCGTCTACTTCTATCTTAGTACCATTGTCAATTCCTTCCACAAGATACTTGCCGTTATGTGATTTGTACTCTCCATTTCTAATAGAGAAATAAATCTGACTGCATGGTATCAAGTGGTATAACTTTCCTTTATATGTAAAGGTAAATACTTTGTGTCCTCGTCCATCCCTACCATTGTTTAATGATAGGTAGTGGAATATTACTTTGTCGCCTACTTCTACATCAGCTTTGCCCTTTTTTAGCACAATACCTTCCACATCTTGCATCTGCATATCGTCTGTAAGTTCGGTATGTAGGTATAGTTTTTCTCCATTAGCCATGATATAGACTTTACTATCTTGTGGTATCTCTAATAGTAAAGAATCCCAAAGTAACGTGCTATTCATAAGTGAATCGAAATATTCTTCACTTACAATAGATAATGGCTTTTCTCCATGTGTGGTGCTAATCATAAATTATTCGCCTTTTTATAGATTTCAGTTCTTAAATTCTCGTTTACAATAGTTTTCTTGTCCTTAACCTTATAAGCCACTACTTTGCCATTTTCTTTTATAGGTATCTTTTTACCATCCTTTATATCCTTTTTCAACTGCTTTACCCACTTCTGTTTTTCATCTACTGTCAAGCAAGTCCATCTTGGTAGTTCAAATCTATACAAAGGAAAAGATATACCCATGTAGTCTATCCACACTTGGTCGTTGTCTTTTAAAAACACACTTGGGTTTACTAATTCTTCCGTTTCTTGCTTTGCCCTCATTTCTGCAAAGGAATCGGCATCAGCTTTACGCATCTTCCATATTGCCAAACCAAGCAAACCTACTATTGCTAAAAAGAATATTCCTATCAAGTATTCCATTCTGAAAAGTTTATTGTTATTTTGAAATTCAATTTGTCTGCCATTTTCTCCATCAGTTTCAAACTTGGTTTGCTTACCCCGTTCTCAATATAGCTTATGTAGATAGTTGAAACCCCAAGCATTTTACTTAGTTGCTTCTGCTTTATTCCTCGAACTTTTCTTGCATCTCGTATAGCATTAGCATATTGCGGATTGCAACTTCTATCTATCATTTCAAGGCAAAGTTAAACTATTTATTTAATTTTCCTATGTTTTCTCGAATTAAATTGTATTTTTGTGTCATTAATCATTTAAACCAAAAATTATGGCAGACAAAGTATTTGTAAAGGGAATTAGAAGTTTTAAACCGAATGAGAAAGCCCCCGATTTCGTTCTAGGTACAGTAATTATCACACCAAATGAGTTATTCGCTTGGTTAAAAGCGGAAGGTGCAGAACACTTAACCGAGTATAAGGAAACCAAGCAATTAAAGTTGCAAGTAACTAAAAGTCGTGCTGGTGATTTGATGTTCACCGTTGATACTTTTAAGCCGACACCAAAGAATGAAAGTAGCGCACCTACTAAAAAAGATGAAAGCGACCTCCCTTTTTAAAATGGTAGCGTTAAAAAGGTTATTTTTAGTTACCATTTTAACAAATAATTATTTTGTAATCTAAAAAGTATTTGTATTTTTGCCTTAAATTAATCCGAAAAATTTTGTATGCAGCAGATTTTTTCGGGTTTGCCCGAAGGGAATCAAACCCTTTTAGTAAGCCCACTTTCGCTGCATACGACTGTGGGTTTTTACTTTCCTACACTTTCTGATTGGTTGGCAGTCTTAAACTTGTTTTGTCTGCGATTGTTTTCTTAATCAATCGAATGAAAGTAGAATAGTTAAGTAGATTATAGCTTTGTATTAACTTGGTACAAGGAAAATATGGGTATAGAAAAAGTGGATGCTCTGTTTTAACCGCAACAACATCTGACATAAGCAAGCCTTGAAAAGCATCTATACTCCCGTAGATAAACGGACATCTATATTAGCTTTGAATCGTGTAAGAGTAATAACCACGAGGACTAAAAGCAAAGGATTGCTCTTGCTTGGATAAAGGCGGTTAATGGATATAATTAAACAACTATGAACATAACAGAAATCTACTTAAAGAACATCGAGAAGAATGGCGAAGATTATCAACTTGGAATGGCGATGGAGGAGTGTGCTGAACTTATCCAAGCGATTAACAAATGGAAGCGCAATGGTAAGATGATTACCAAAATGGATAACTTACTTGAAGAAATAGCCGATGTTGAGATTATGTTAGACCAGTTAAAGCTAATTACCAACCAAGCACATCTGATTGAAGAAATTAAGCAACAAAAAATTTTACGTTTAAAAAGTAGATTATGATAGACCAACAAGAAGAAATCGCTAATTACGTCCATGAGTTACTAATACTTAATGCGCTCATTCGCAAGAGAAGTAAATACGTGGCAGACTTTGTACCTAAAGAAGTCGCCAAAGAAGCGCACAAGGTTACATCTACTACCAATATGGCTATCAATACCATAATGAGTAAACTTACACCCGATGCACGTAGAAGATACATAAGCGACACCACAGAGGAAAAGTTAGCTTCCATAGGTAACATTCTCCGTATTTTACAGCTTTGTGATGAATCCATAGTTACAGAAATTGAAGATTTATTATTAAAGCATGGAAAAATGGTAGAAGTAACAACTTAAATTTTTTATTTTTACACCATGATTAAGGTAAATAGCGGTGGCACGGTAAAAGCAGAGGACGATTCTTTATTAGTCCAAATAGACTTCGCTAATGTACCTATCCCTAATGATAGGCTACCGAAAGACTTATACTACTCTTTTCATAATAGGTGGCTATCAATTACCGACCTGCTCACTCCTAATATTAAGAAAATAATTACATCTAATACTACCGTTCCTAAGTGGGGTAGTATTACGGGTAAGTTATCCGACCAAACAGATTTACAGAGTGCCTTAGACGCTAAAATGTCTAATGCGCTTACCGATGCACATATATTTGTAGGGGATTCAGCAGGTGTCGCCCAAGATGTAGCTTTAAGTGGTGATGCAACTTTAGATAATACGGGTGCAATGACGTTAGTTGATACTACTGTTTCAGCAGGTAGTTATACCAATACCAATTTAACAGTAGATTCTAAAGGTCGTATCACTTCGGCTTCTAATGGTAGTGGTGGTGGTTCGGGTACAGTTACCAATGTTTCAGCACTCACTTTAGGAACTACGGGTACAGATTTATCTTCAACTGTTGCAAATCCAACAACTACTCCCGTAATTACTTTAAATGTTCCAACCGCAAGTGCAACAAATAGGGGCGCATTATCAAGTACAGATTGGAGTACGTTCAATGATAAACAGACAGCTTTAACAGCGACTAACTTTGGTGCATTTATCAATGGACTTACAAGTAAAACAACTCCCATTGATGCAGATAGTTTAAACATTGTTGATAGCGCAGCAAGTAACGTACAAAAGAAGGTTTCATTAACGAATTTTAAAGCATATCTAAAGACTTATTTCGATACTTTATACGCATCTGCTTCTGGATTTTGGGGAATAAGTGGCAATAGCGCAGGTGCTAGTGATTTCATAGGCACTACTAATGCTGTTTCATTTAAAATGAAAGTGCAGAATTTACTTTACGGG
The DNA here is from genome assembly GCA_044228065.1 of Chitinophagales bacterium. Lineage (GTDB taxonomy): Bacteria > Bacteroidota > Bacteroidia > Chitinophagales > LD1 > JBGAVP01. The sequence goes on from JBGAVP010000021.1 coordinate 18,554, forward strand.
GTACTTGATTATGCAAACAATAATGTTTTTTTTGGTTATAATACTGGTACTGGAACTGGATTAACCAACACTAATGCGCTTGGAAGAAATGCAGGTGCAGGTGCAACAAGTTCTACCTTTAGTAATTTCTTAGGAACAAGTGCAGGTCTTAATGCTACAAGCGCAACATACGCTAATTTTCTTGGAACAAGTGCAGGGAACGGTGCTAGTGGTGCTTACGAATCTATTTTTATGGGTGTTAATGCAGGTCTTAATGCTACAAATGCTTATAGAAGTGTATTCTTAGGAAATAGCGCAGGTAATGGCTCAACAGCAAATAACTCATTCTTTTTAGGGTTCAGAGCAGGACAAAGTTCAACTGGTAATAACATTGTGGCTATTGGTGTAGATGCAGGAATAGGGAATACATTATCGGGTAAAACAATAATATCAAATGCAAGTTTGCCATCCTATTTAGATAGAGCCACAGCAGTATTAGCAATTACAGTTGCATTAGGTGGAGTTGCAGGGAATACATATCTTTACTACAATCAAACTACATTCGCAATCGAAGCGGTAAGACTTTAAAATAAAAATATGACAATCACACTAAGCGCACCCAAAGAAGTAACAGTAGTTCAAGAAGTTAAAAAGACTGTTTTAACTATAACTGTATTCGATGTTACGGATAGTCAAGAATCAAAAGTAGTTCGTGCCAATACTTTAGAATTAGGCTCACTTGTTTTATGGCAAGGGGCAACTTATGATTCAATAGGTCAATGGACTGATACGGATGTGGAGAATAGAATACTTGAAATAATTAATCAATAATCAATGGCAAAGCAATCAACAGTTAGTATCTACCAAAAGAAACCCAAAGTAAAGGGTAAGGCTAAGAAGAATCCGAACAAGCATTCTAATTCTAAACCATATAAAGGGCAAGGATGAGTAGCACAATAGACAATCTGATTAAGGAAACCACGAGTTTCGAGCGTGTTATCAATAACCGCATCAAGGAAATTGAAACCAAGTACAATGTTAAACTCCAAATTGATATGGTAGATGGTAGTCCGAGGCTGACTGCTTGTGGCGATATAAACAATCTGAATCCTATCCCCTGTCCAACAAATAAGTATGGGTATGATGAGATATACTTTTCATAATAAATACATCATCCTTGATTTAGGATATTCTGATTCAACCAATATTTACCACGACTATTGCTCTTGGCAAGTAACCCCACCTTTATTAAATTAGACAACCCTTTACTAAAGGCACTCCTACTTACTCCATAGTCGGAATACCATACCATCCAAACATAATTGTTTCCCATAGTTAATTCCTTCAAGAGTAAAGTCAAAATAATACGACCAGCAGTATTCATATTTGATAAGAAATCGCTTTCATGTACATACAGTTTGATAAATTTCTTCTTATCATACAACTGTTCCCTCTTGATATACACCTTATCCCTCACCATCTCACCACCGTCAGCGACACCAACTAATCCATCAATAGCTATATACCTATTCCTTTTTCCAATAAAGACTTCCTTCTCAAAAGGGTTCTTATCGTACTCGAAATCGTGATTTATCTCCATGACGCAAAATAACGAAATAAATTTCCAAAATGGAGCAAATAATTTCCAAAATGGAAATATGGATATAATGATAGCAACGGTTTCAGTAGTGCCTTATTCTTAGTGTGTTGTTTAAGAGGAAATACACCCCATGATTAGCTAGGTTTTTACCTACATTTCGGCAGTAATCTCCCCTATGTGCCAATTTATAGTATCAATCAATTCTAAGCCATTTAAGCCACTAATTATACCCAAGTCATACAATCTACCAATTCACCCTACTTCCCACCTAAAATCTATCCCATTTCTTTAATCAACCATACATCCCATACTTTCTCATTACCCACCAAATCATCCCTAAATCACCCTCCATTACTCCGATAATTACTAACACTCATCAACTTATTATCAACAATTATATCTAATCTATTGATTAATAACTCATTGTCTGTTTATACTCCATGTCCATACACACCAGCAATCATCGTAAATCTTTGAAGGTCAGATTATTAAATGCGTAATAAGGCGTTGTGTTGTCGGGGTGTATACCCCCTACCCCACCCCCTCACTTTTTTTTGGGTACTCGTTCTTTTTTATGCCCCCCTATGCTCCTGAATTTTAATAGATTCCTTGCCAGCTCCAAAGTTTTTTAAACCTGTTTGTCAATCTGACAAACTCAATGATAGTGTACATCTTGGCAATTATGTATGTTTATAGTGTGTATTAGCCGTTTGTTGTCGGTTATCGGTTGTTTAGATTAAGTCTAATTATCAATTATTTAGACTTATCGAAGTATATTTTTAGACTAGTCTAAATTATTGTTTAGATTAGTTTAATTAATAGTTTTGCATAGTCTAAATAAAGTACAAACCCCAACTTAACTTTAATCAACTTCTAAAATCTTTGTAATTTAGCATACACATGCGCGCGCGTATTCAGACAAGTAAACACATTAGAACTGCACTGGTTTTAAAATCATTTAGCCACATTTCAGACTATTTTAAAGTTAGCCATATAGATTTACGGCTAATTATCTTTATAGGCACTCAAACGCTTTGTTTTAGCTATTTAAAACAATTCGGAATGCATTACAAATTGAATAGTATATTAAGAAGGGGATATGTATATAAACCTTATCTAAACGAAAAGCAAGCAAGGAATAGCGATAAAGGGATAGAGGTATATAACTATTTTTTAGCCGAAATGGAGCGAATAAACACGCTAATTTCTACACAGGGCGAAGGCAATAAAATTGACTTGATATAATTAAACGCTTGTTTAATTCAGTCTATTTTTAAAATCAATTGTAATTTTTTCGGGTTGATTTTCAATACATTAGATTAATGTTTGAATATTTCTTTATTCCATGTTTGGAAGTATGAAATATAATTATCTATATTTGCATCATCAATTATTTAATAACACAAACAAAAATTATATTATGAAAGCAAAAATTTATTTTACTGTTTATTGGTTCGGTTTGGCAGTATTCCAAAGTACAGATGAATTAACGGCATACGCTTATGCAGCCACATACAACACAGCGATTGTAAAAAAATCAAATAAACACATTCAATTTTAATCATCATTCATTCACAAAAAACAAACAACATGAAAAAAGCAACAATCATCCACTTAGAAAAAGTTACTCAATACTTCAAAGAAGGTGTAGAAGTAACCCCATCAGCAGAAGAAAAACTATTAAATGCAATCTTTAACACTATGGAAACTGAAACAACAGAGTTTAAAACAGAACTTGAAGTAGTAAGCTACAAAAATGAAAAAGAACTTACTGCAAAGTTTTATGAAGTAGCAGAACAATTTAAAAATTTCTTACACCCAAACGATTTAATAATAGCAAGATGATAACAACAGAAATATAAAAATTGGCTTAGTCAATTAGCTTGTAAACTTCACCCATCAAAATAAATTTATAAAATCATTTATTAATAATTTAAACTAAAAAAACATGAAAAACTTAACAGGGCACAACTCATTTGAAACAGCTTGCAAAATTGAAAATTATCCGTGGGGGTTTAAACTTAGGACAACTCAATATGTGTGGGTTGAAACTTTGCCAAAAAAAGGCGATAGAATTATACGTCAAACGATAGACCCAAGAACTGGAAAATTGTGTGCTGCTAAAGCGTCTACATTTTCACCAATAAAATGGTTATTTATAGATGAAAACGGACACATTCAAAGTACAGGTTTAAACATATACACCAATAAGGAAACAGTAACAAAATGTATTGAACAGATAGGGATTGAAAACTTAAACAAGGAACAACGCAAGCAATACAACCAACTTTTAGGAATCAACGAAGTAAAAACTGATGAATTTACAGGAGCAGTAAAAAAGGACTTTTCTGTAAAGTGGGAAACTGAAACATTGGGGCAAGGGTGGGAAAGAGTAGAAAAGGAGGACGGAACGAGCGAGAGAGTATGGAACAAAGGAACAAAAGGAAAAACTATTGAGGTGAAAATAACTTTTGACAGACCTGATGGAGTGAAACTAATTGAAATTTTCAGAGCCATGAAATCACTGAATCAAACCAAGTTGGCAGAGATTTTTGAAATTAGAGAAGATAAACATTTTGGCGACCATGCTGGAGTTGTTCGTATTTGTTGTAGAAATGGAGTTTATCTTGGGCAAATAAGTGAAAAACAATATAAAGAATATTTGGCAAGCGACCAAAACCAAATTGAGGAGGAAGAAAAACAAAATCAATTAACCTATTAAAAAACTAATATGAACCACACAGAAAACTTTAATAGAATTATGAACTACTCAAACACAGCACACAAAATGAAAAAAGAACAAAAAAAAATCATCCCTTCCATTATTGGAGGGGGTGAAACAGATTTACAAATAAGCATAGGAAAATGCAGCATGGCAGGGAATACAGTTTTTCTACCAAGTGAAAACTTAAGCAATTACGCAGATGTTAGAAAAGCATTAATAAACGCAGGGGCAACATATAAAAGCAATTCTTTTGTATTTCCTAATGATGCAAAGCCATATATTGACAGATTAATGAAAGGAGAATCTGTGAATATTAAAAAAGAATTTCAGTTTTTTGCCACGCCAAAAGCATTAGCAGAAGAATTGGCAGCCTTTGCCATGAAAGACTTTAATTGTAACACAATGACAATCTTAGAACCAAGCGCAGGGCAGGGAGCAATAATAAACGCACTTTTTGAATTTGACTATAAAGATGAGTTAATAGTCCACGCATACGAACTAATGGACATCAATAGGGGTATTTTAGAAAAGATTAAGGACGTTGTAATATTAGGGGAGGACTTTTTAAGTCAAAACCAATATAGAAAAGGAACACACGCAACAGTAAACGTCCGTGATATTCAATTTGATAGAATTGTAGCAAATCCACCATTTTCTAAAAACCAAGACATAGACCACATCAAAGAAATGTTTCACAGATGCAAAACAGGGGGGCGAATTGTAACAATAGCGTCAAATAGCTGGAGAACAGGAAGCCAAAAGAAACAAGTTGATTTTAGAAATTGGCTTGATGAAATAGGAGCAGTAATAGAAGATGTAGAAGCGGGAACATTTAAGGAATCAGGAACTAATATAGCAACCTGCATGATAATAATTGATAAATAATTAAACCCGCGCCCGTTGCAACGCTTCAACGATTTTTTAACAACTAAAATAAACACTATGAAAACAGTAATAACAGAAGTATTCACATTTGATGAATTAAGCGAAACGGCTAAAAATAAAGCGATTGAAAATTACAGAAATAAAAACTATGATGAATCTCATTATTTTGATGAAATTATAGATAGCGCAAAAAAAGCAATAGACCTTTTTAACCTGAAAACAGGACGGGAATATAGCGACATAAGGACGGGACACATTGACGATACTATTTTGGAACTAAAGGGAGTAAGACTGTTTAAATATCTTATAAACAATTACGGAAACGACCTTTTTACGCCTAAATACATCAAATGTATTGATAAAGAATTTAGATGCAAACTATTTATTTGCAAGGTAAACACAGGACGGGACGGAAATAAATATACGCTTATTTATAGCAAAACTAAAAGAGATAATTCGTGTGTTTTAACAGGCTGCTGCTATGATGAAGATATTTTAAAACCTATCTATGATTTTTTAAAGAAGCCATGCAAAAACACAACTTTTGAGGACTTGATGAACGAAATAGGGGACGCAATAAATAAAACCATTTCAGATACAGAGGACTGGATAAACAGCGATGAATTTATAGCTGAAAGTTTAGAATCTAATTTATACGAATTTACAGAGGACGGGAATATATTTTAATTCACATCAAAACTAAAAAGCCATGCAAATAGATAAAATCAAAAAGGAACTAACAAAACCAATATTCAACCACATTAGTAGCTTGAATAAATAGCAACTAATAAAGCAAAAAACCAATTTAGAACAGGATATAAAACTAATTGGAACGCCTAACTATTTTTTAGGTAATAGTAACGACCTGTTAAGAGTGAGAAACATTGAATTAAATTATATCAACTATTTATTAAACTAAAAATAAACGTATGCAAACCAATTTAGAAAACAGACGGGAACGAGTAACAGTCTTAACAAACCAAGCTATTGCAGACCGACAAGCACACAAATATTTTCAAGGTCTGTATTTATTGCAGGAGATAGACAAGCGCATAACCGAACAATTTAACAAACGCACTTTTTATTTAACCTCTTTAAAATCTTCACACAATGGAAACTAAACACACGAAAGGCGAATGGTCATTTCAAGACTTGCCAGCGCACAATAGGTATGGCATCTACTCTAATGAAAGCGAATTTTTGGCAGTAGCTTTTTATCAAAAAACTAAAGCGGAAGCCGAAGCAAATGCAAAACTAATTTGTGCAGCACCACAACTTTTAGAATCATTGATTGAAGCGCAAAAATTAATTGAAGTTGTACGCCAGTATATGCCAAAGTCAATAAAAAATACTGATAAATTTCACTTTGAAAATATTTCAGCTAATGTTATAAATAAAGCAATAAACAAAGCCACCATCTAATGAAGTCAAAACTAAATACCTTCAAAATTGAAAGTCTACTGGATAAACAAGGCGAATATATAGGCATATTTGACGCCAAAACAGGACTTTTGATAGGTCATGAAGGTACTTTAGTCAAAACTAATTTAGAGGGGCAAGAATCGGAGGAAATAGAGGAAACTAAAAACGAAAATCAACTAACATTATTTTAATCAAAACTAAATTTAAAAACTATGTACACAACAGTAACAACCGAAAGCGGGAAGCAATACGAAATTGACTTATATTTTAGCAACACATTCAAGGGACGTGGAGGCTGGAATATAAACCTAAAGGCTAATTGGAACGGTGAAAAGTTTGAAAGCCATATTTACACTACAAACACTCGTTTCATAGATGAACTTTCAGATAGAAAGGCAGAAGATGAAAGCTGGGATACAATCCAACAATTTTATGCTGATGAATTTTTGCACCTATTTGAAACCGACCTAAGCCAATGGTGCGAAGAACTCGAAAACCAATTTATAGAAAAATAAAAACTAATCCATGAAAACATACGAAAAGCAAAATCAAGAGATAGACCAATCAAAAATAATTTCACACACTTAAACTAATTTCTTTTTAATTCCATCGTTCTTTGTATATTTGCACCAGTTGATTAATGCACGAAGTGAAAAGCGGGGCGTAGTCAAAACTAAAAAACTATTTTTAAGATTTTAAACTGTTCCAAACAGTTAAACGCTCCGAACTTTTCACCATTAGCTAAAAACTAATGTCTTCGGATGCGTTTTTTCACTGGTGGTCTTAAACATGTTTCGAGCCACTCTATTTGTCCTAAGATAGAAAATGAAAGTAGCACGTTAAGCAGATTAACCCTTTAATATTGGTAACTTGGTATTAAAGGAAAATATTAAACAGGCAAAGTGTTGGCAATGTTTTAAATGCGACAACCAACGACAAATGCAAGGTGAAATAAACTACCTGTTTACCGTTATGGATGCGGAAGCTGACTTAGCATTGAAACCGTAAGGAATAATTAAGCGGTAGAACACTATGTAATTAAACTTGCATGGATATAAGCATTATTATCTCACATCTAATCTAATCTAATCTAATGAAAACAACTAAAAACGACCTATTGCACCAACTGGATAAACTAAAAATAATGGTTGAAAATCATTTCTTAAACGAAGAAGAACCGAATATTGATTTTATGAAAGGGTTTGAACGGGTACTACTCGAAAAGTATCTTCTGACAATAGAGGAACTAAGGGAAGAAAACCGAAAGCCACAAATGGCAATGTTAAGACAGTTATATTGCTATGGACTAAGAAAGTACAAGGGTTATAGTTTAAACCAACTTTCAGCAGTCGTAGGTTATACAAACCATACAACAGCTATCTATTCACTAAGGAAAATTGAAAGTATGTTACAGGTGAAGGACGCAATGTTTATGGAATTGTATAAGAACTTTGAACACTTATTTATTTAACCCATCAAAACTAATGTTATGAACAACATAGAAAGCATAAAAGTAGAAGCATTTAACGAGGGTACAGGTAAAAGTGTAGGCATCTTCGATAGCATTTGCAAATGTGCCAGAACGCTAAGTGTGAACAATCGAACTGTGTGGAGTTGTTTATTTAACACAGGCAGACACACAACAACCTCAAAGAAAAGTAAAATCAAATATTCATTTAAACTAATAAAATCATGAAACTAACAACCGACCAAGCGTTACTCAAAGCAATAAACGAGAATCAAGACGAAACTATTAAACCGTATCTCACAAAGATACGCCACCGAATAAAGCATCAAAAGAATTTAGAACTGTCTAAAAAAATAGAAGTGCTGGAGAAGTTAGGGTATAAGTCTAATGAATTACTTTGGAAGAAAACTAAATAACATGGCAACGATACGATTCAAACTAAGAAAGGAATGTGCAGATAAAAACGGTGATTGCCCGATTGTGTTAGTCTACCAAAACGGGCGCAAAGAAACCATACTTAGCACAGGTAAGAAAACTAATCCTAAATACTTTGAAGTAGGTACAAATACGCCTATTGTCAAAACTAATACAGACCACAAGCAAATGAATATCATTTTAAGAAGCCAATTTAACAAATTAATGGCTCTTAAAGACGGGTATCTTATGCAGCACAATAACGAACCAAGTAACGGCTGGATAAAGCACCAATGGAACGCTAAAGATAAACCAAGCGAAAACTTCTTTGACTTGTTCGATAGATTCATAGTGGCTCAACAACTAAAGGGGAGTAAGTCAGTTAGTGATGGCACAGTAGCCAATTATCGTAAGGTCAAAACTAAATTGCAGATGTTTGAAACCTTCACATCAAAAGTAATATTCATAGAGGATATTAACGAAAACTTCGCTTGGCAGTATAACCAATACCTTACCACCGAGCATAATTACATATCAAACTCCATAGGGGAGCATCTGAAAATCATTAAGACATTCCTACTTTGGTGTGAAAAGGAAAGTATCTCAATAAACAAAAGCGCATTACAGACACTTAAAGGCTCAAATGATAAGTCTTGGGCATTGTACCTTAGCTTTGACGAATTAAAGGCTTTATCCATATTCAAAACTAATTTCAGCGATACTAAAGATGCTTGTTTATTGCAGTCTTGTCTTGGTGTGCGCCATTCAGACTTAAAAACAGTTATCAAAACTAAAATCATTAAGGAAGGTGCTGATTACTTCTATGTAACGAACACCAAGAAAACTAATAAGCTGATTAAGGTTAAACTCATTGACTTGGCTACTGCTATTTTAGATAGACGCAGTACGGAGGTAGATTGGATTCCTTCTATTGGAGATATGAACAGAAACTTAAAACTAATGTTCAAAGAGTTTGGTTTTACCGATATGATTCAAATGTCTAAAGGTAGTGGAAATTCTAAAAGAGAGTATATCTTACCTAAGTATGAGTTAGTAAGTACGCATACATTCAGAAGGACGTTTATAAACCTAATGCGGAAACTAAAGATAGACGATAGCACGATTTCTGCTATTACTGGGCAGTCTTTAGCAGTTCTAAGTGGATATTACCAACCATCTGACTTCGATGTTATGGAAGCTATGGATATGCTGAACGAAGCGGTTAAGGTAGGTTAAAGATGCTCAAATCTTTGTTTCTTAGATTGTCTTAATGCTTCGGTGAATGGGCTGTAAATACCAAAGTCCTCGTGTCCTCCTGCATGATAAAAGTACCCAAATTTATCTAAAAATAAATGAGCAAACGGAATAACTAATAGTTCCATATCTTCGTGCATACCATACGCTCTACATGGCTTTGAATGTGGTAATCCCTCAAATATCACTAAAGGTTTATCTATCTCTTTGGCAAATTCACTCCATCTTTCTACGTCTTCATCCCCGAAGTCAGCACGTTTCACTTCTCCGTAAAACTTTAGCTTCGGAAAGTAAAAGTCGGGTAAATAGTTGAAATTCTTAGTAGAATATCCCTCTACTTCATATTCGTATTCTAGACCTAAAGTCTTAAAATAAACTGCCCATCTTGCTTCTAGTCGGCTTCTATGGTAGTTCCCGTTGTAGTATGTGTTTATCGCTCTCATGTTAGAATGGTGGTTTATCTGTGTCAATAAAAGTATGTACCAAAGAACCCATATAATCACCGTTGCTAAAAACAAATCTTCTTAACCCTCTTTGGAGTGAAAATTCAACTACTCCCTTTTTACCTACAACTCTTTGCCTACGTATTTTCTTAGTATGCAATTCGCAACCAGTATTATCAGGGTCGGTTTGGTGGTTTGGTCTGTGGTAAATCAAAATATTATCCATTTTGTTATTCCACATTGCCCCGTCTGCAATATCAAACACATCAGGACAAGGGTAGTTACCCGTACTATCTTTCTGCATCTTGGTAGGGTGAGCCACAATGATAAAAAAGATAGAATTATTTTGAGCGAACCTTGAACAGTCTGCTAAGAATGTTTCTAAATATTTATCAGAACGACCTCCCGTCTTGCCATATTCATTCGTCATTTGGTTGAAAGGGTCAATGATACACCCGTCTATTTTTTCCTTAAATACTAACTCTAAAAATCTTTCTTTGATGTATTCAGGAGTAGGACTTATACTCTTTGGGTACACATAGAAAATATGCTTACTCACATAGTCAAATACCTCTTGGTAATTATCCCTACTAATCCTATTAAAAGTTTCGGGAGTTAATCTCATACCTGCAAGTATCTCCACTAAGTCATGGTAAAACTCTGCTGCTGGATTATCTTCGGGCGAGAAAAAAGCAAATTTTTCGCCGTATAAAATCACTCTAAGCAGTAGCATATACTTTAAAACTGTGGACTTTCCATAGTTACCAATACCCGAAAGTAGTGTAATTTCTCCCTTCTTTAGTTTCCAATGCTCGTCTATTTCGGGTATGCCTACACCTTTCAAATTCTCGTACCCTTCATCGTAAATTTTCAGTGCTTCTGCTTTCACATCTTCGCCAAAAATTACGTCCTTTGGTTTTATCGAAGTATCGTATAGGTCTGAATTTATTTCTATTTCAGAACGGGTAGTGGTAGTTATTAATCTTTCGCTATCAAATGAAGCTGTGTTAAAAGTGCTTTGATTTGAACGATAAGCCGATTTTACGACCTTTTCTAACTCTGAGTGGCTGAATGAATCACCTCCGATACTAAACTCGATAGAACAAAGGCTAATTGTTTCAGATTCATTGAACCCAAAACGACAACAAGCCGATGCTAATTTGAAAAGGAAAATATTTCTTTCTCCAGTAACAAATGCACCGCCCTTATTCATTAGCCAAACCAATAATTTTCTGAAAGATTCATTTTCAGTTTTCTTTTCGTTTATTATTTCTTTGGTTACTTCTTTAATTTTAGCGTAAACCTTAGAAGATTCGTTTATAAAAATGTCCTCATCCCAAGATTCATAACAAACCCTTGATTCGTTTATTCCGCTTGGGTCAAGATTTGGGAATAATTCAATTAGCGACTGAAAATGTTGTCTGTGTTTTGTTCCGTTTGCTATTTTAACAAGTGCTTTTAGTCCGTTTCCTGATGGAGAAACCCAACAAGCATAAATGTATTCGTTGGTACAAATTTGGCTTTTTTCATCCATTACATCGTCTAATCCGTCAAAGTCTAAGCATATAAATCCACTATGTTTTAGAAGTTTTTTGTCCTCACGTTCTTTAAATTCTCCCGAAAAACAGATACTTGGTAGATTTGCTTTGAGTTTATTTGCACGTTCTTTATCTAACTGTGAGCGAATTTCTAACACACGCTCTTTGCTCTTGCCATTCTTTATCCGTTCCAATGCTTTAGGAACAGAGATAAAGTGTGGCTCTTTATCAAATATGTTTTTAAAAATCGTGCAATTCATTACCAAACATTGTTTTCAGTTACCAATTTTATATTTTCTTCCGACCAACCAAGTTTACGGAACTTTTCTATTTCTCTTTGTTTGCTTTCTTCTTTTGTGGTAATTTTTGGAGTTTCGGCTATTGCTATATTATCAAGCCATTTTTTTTCAAATCCTCCCCAACTTTTCTCTACACACAAATTTATTATTTCTTGCGGTTGTCTGCCAGTCAATTCAATTTGTTTTACTAACCCTTTTAAAGCAGTTTGAGTATTTGTTAGCTTCTTATTTTTTCTTACCTCTAAGAAATCATTTGTAAGTTGTTCGTCATGCAATAATTCTAAAAGAGATTTTTTAAAACTAAATATATTTGTTTTTTTCTTTTCTTTTACATTATCACTATCACTATCACTATCATTATCGGCTAGCTTTGCTACACTTTGCTTGCTTTTGCTAGCATTTGCTACCTTTTGCTTGCCACCTAAAGAACCCAATTCTTTTCTCTTTTCAGATATTCCTATGTACTTTTCATTATCTCTTTTGAACTGATTTATAAATGGAGTTATTGCCATTTCAATAGAAAAGTCAAGTTTTGGTAACTCTCCATGTAATTGATAATGATATATTGCTTTTAGAAAGATGCCAGCTTGTTGGTCTGTCATTTTATCTAAAATACAAAGACTATCTATGTGAAGTAAAAATGATTTTTTTATCATGTCGCTTTATGGGAGTATATGAAAACGGAGGTTCAGGGAAAGCGACTAACCCAACTGCGAAACAGTTGTTTTCCCCTCCGTTTTTTAAATTAAATTTTGTCATTGGTCGCTTTTACTACTACAAATATAGCATTATTTTCTTAATTCCTAAAACTTAGGATGGGTTATTTTAAAGATTTATTCGTTTAATCTTACCACAATTTGAGCAAATTAAGGTGTGTTCATATTTAATAATTTCATGTTTTCTATTTCTAGTTAAACTATCAGCATATTTTCCCCACTTATGTGAACAAACTAGCTTTAACAGACAAAGTTTAAATATTTGGAGTAGTGGTGAACTACCCCTTGCCTAAAGGCGAAGGGGCTTCGGGTTTCACAGAGTGTGCCAACGATGTTGGTCTTATTTCCTCTCCCCCCGTGTAATCGACCGTCCCAGCCGATATATTTTTTAATCCTTCTTTCAGGATATTTTTGGCTGCGTTTAAATCCCTGTCGTGGTTAATTCCACAGGATTTACAGTACCACTCCCTGTCTGAAAGTTTTAATTCTTGATTTATCCAACCACACTCTGAACAAGCCTTCGAGCTGGGATAGAAACGGTTAACTTTTACAAGTTCCTTCCCATACCAATCACACTTATATTGAAGCAATGTTACAAAATTACCCCAACTTGCATCAGCAATATGTTTGGATAGTTTGTGGTTTTTAATCATTCCTTTTACATTCAAGTCCTCAACTACGATTAAATCAAATTGGCTGACTAATCTGTATGAAACTTTATGTAAGGTATCTAATCTACAACTCGCAATTTTCTCGTGAATTTTAGCAACTTTGAGTTTTTGTTTTTCAAACCCATTACTACCTTTAAGTTTACGAGACAAATGCTGTTGTGCTTTCTTTAATTGTTTAGCATATTTTTTTGTATATCTGTTATTTTTGAATTTCTTATTATCAGAAGTTATTACAAAGTCTTTCAGACCTAAATCACAACCAACTTGTTTACCCGTTTTAGGAAGTTCATCAATAATCTGTTCTGTGAAAATTGAAACATAATACTTACCTGTTGGTGTTTTTGAAATACTCATTTTTCCAACTTTACCAACTATATCACGGTGCAATTTTATTTTTATACCGTCCTTAAATTTTGGGATATGTAATAACCCATCCGAAATAGAACCAAATTGAGGAATAGTAAAAGTATTCTTATGCTTTCTTGATTTGAATTTTGGAAATTGAGCATTACCTCTAAAAAAGTTCAGAAATGCAGTATCTAAAGACCTCAATGCGAACTGTAGTGTTTGTGAATTTACTTCTTTCAACCACTCGGTCTCCGCCTTCTTTTTAATTTCTGTCAAAGACTTTGCCTGTGCATAATAATTATCAGACTTTTTATTTTGCTGATACTGCTCTTTCCTTTCGTTTAGAAAATGATTATAGACAAAACGAGTACAGCCGAAATGCTTCGCAAGGAGAACTTCCTGCTCCGCTGTCGGATATATCCTGAATTTGTATGTTTTGTTTTTAATCATTTATACGAAAAATATTGTTTTTGTAAAATTACAAATAATATTCCAAACTTCCAAATACCTAAAGTAAATTATTAACATTTAGCCTTACATCCCACGAGCCTAAAGGCATCGGGGTTTTACGGCTTCAATTATAAATTTTGTTTTTCAGTTTCCATTATTAGGTAATATCTTTAAAAGTTTGTCTTTAAATTCTTGGTCTTTAGAATAGTCTGCTTCAATTACTTTCTTAGCATCAATAATATCTTCTAAGCATACAAGTAAATATAAAATATGCTCTCTTAGCATTCCCTCTGCATATCCCGTAGAATCGTCAATCATTTTCTCCAAAGTATTCTTTGGACTTTTCTTATCAAATTCCTTTTGTGCTTCTTCAATTAAATAATACCCTGCTGAAATTGTTGCATGGGCAGTAAATGATTCTGAACTTTCAAAAATATCTTTCATAGTTTTAGTTTTTGAATTATTTTTTACGATTTACACCAAACTTTTTTAGGGCATCCATGACTTTTTAGATTTTTCATTTCTCGATATTCTCCCGTCCACATGATGAAATTCGATTTAGTGCCCGAAGTACCACAGCCCCATAAGCTCTTGGTTCTTTAGGCTTTTCAAGTCCGTTACTTTCAGCGTAGATTCTAAGTCCTCTGTGATGAAGTCGGTAACAATTAAAGAATACTGTTTTAGAAGTTCGAGTGCCTTGTCGCTCCATCCGTTTATTTTCGCATCTTGGTTGGTAACAGATAGTTCGATTGCTTTTGTTTTGGAGTTACACCAAGAATCGTATCTAAATAACTGTAAAAGTCTTTTACTGCGTTCTGTGCGCTAAATAAGTCTGTTTGCATGGTTTTATGGTTTAGTTGTTAAAAGGTAATTTTTCTTTGATTGCAATGATTTTAGTGAAAGGATATTTTGGTAGCTTTGATTCTGACTTAAATTTTCGATTTATGAAGTAACCATAACTGCTACTATTATAAATTCTGTTGCTTATCTTTCCAGTAGTTGCATTTAGTAACCCTAAATCACAAATAAACAAATCAGTGCCTTTAATTCCATGAGATACGATTATAAATGTATCAAGGTTAATATTGTGTAAATATTGCATTCTTATACTTTTATTTCGCCAATCACGTAGTTACCTGCCATTGTTAGCAGACGTTTCCAAATTGACAGACCCTTCAACCTCATTACCAAAAACATCCCATCCATCAGTTTTTATTCTTGCAAACAATTCAATCTTTTTTAGTTCGTTGCCAAACATTTCTACAATCCTATCTCTTATTATTTGTGGCTTCCTACTGTGTATCGTTCTTTCTCTTGGTGCTTCTTGTAGTTGCCTTACCTTTCGGCTCTTAAGGTGTTGTGTCATTTTGCCTTTAGTTCCAAGTAAAACAATTTCGCTTCCTTTCATAGTCCATTGCCCCATAAAGCAAACTTGTTTTCCACTTTTTTCTTTCTTGTTCCATATAAAGGCAACTGTTTTGTATTTAAAACCCCAAGCCTTCATCACTTCTATTGCATCAGGTATATGAGCATCAGTCGTCCACATAAAGCATACACAGTCATCAGCCGTAATGTTTTTAATTGGCAAATCACAAATATCTTTTGTTTTCATCACAGAATAAGCCCTTTCAATTTCTCTATGATGGTCGTTTTTATTACTGCTATACATCCTATTTCCAAAATCCCAAGCAGGGTCAGCATACACAATTTGGTATTTCGTTTGAGAACCCACAACGGCAGGTAACACTGTATTGCCAAAAGTGGGGCTTACGTTTTTCAATTTATCTTCTGTACTCATATTAAACATTTGTTTTTCAATTTAACTTTGGTGGTTTAATGCCCCACCATCGGCAATACCAGAACCGTTATACGCAAGCACTACATTTCGTTTCCAATTGAGCTTTTGTAGTATCATTCTTTTTCTTTTCTTTTTTTGCCAACGCACATTTAAAAAAATAAAGACGGTTGAGCCTTGATAATATCGGTTCGTTTGTTTCCCATTTCAACATACTTTTCTTCAATATCAAATCCTATTGCTTTCCTACCTTCTTTTATTGCCATTGCTACCTCTGTTCCACTACCAGCAAAAGGAATTAATACTAAATCATTTGGTAGGCTACAAGTTAAAATTAAAGTCCTTGTAAGCGTTTCAGGTTTACAAGTATCGTGTTCGTAATTCCTTGTAATGTGTGCTTCTTGGTCAAAGTTCATCACATCAAAGAGTTTCTTAAAGTTGTTAAATGGTCGCCTTAATGTTTCGTAATCATATTCACCAATCAAAGAACAGATGGCTTCCCAATCTTCTTTTAATGGCTCACTTTACCTGTCAAAATATTGCTGCACCATCCTGTCGGATGTCCATTTCTGGATGTCTTTAGTTTCCTAAAGTCAATTTCTTTCAATCCTAATTCTGCCATCCTATCATTTTAAGAATTTTGGAATGGATTTCCATTTGAATACATTAATAACCTTTCGCTTACAGGAGCAAAACATCTAAATAATTCAACTCCTTTTTTTGTCTGTCGGTTAAATTCAATAGTGATGTTATTTTCCAGTTCAAAAAACTTGTCAAATATCACCTGCGTATAAGCGATTTTTTTAGCATGTCCATACCAAAGTAATGTTCCATTATCAGCCAATAACCTTTTACATTCTGTTGCCCATTTTTCCACATTAGATAAATAATCAGCAAATGATTTCCATATAAAATCAAAGTCGCCTTTAACTTCAAAATATGGCGGGTCTGCAATAATCAACTGAACCGATTTATCAGGTAGTTGGTTATTCCAGTCATCGTGATATATTTTATTTACTTCCAAATCTTTATTTTTTTTTAAATTTCCCTCCCTTAAAAAAGAAAAGAAAAAGGTTTTTTGTATTCCAATTGAACATTCTACTAATCAACCGTGCCAGCGTATAACAGCGGTTTTGCGTCAGGTTTTGCCTTTAAACATTGTGCTAAATTTGAACATTCGGATAAGGCAAAAAACCGAACGCAAAGCCGCAAAACGTTAGTAGTAAGTTTACCAACCGCATTGTGGTTTTATCACAAATATCTTTACATCTTTTACCCTCTAATGTTTCTTTTGAACAGTAACCACTAAAACCTACTACTAACACCAAATAAACACAATAAAAGGTCTTGTGCTTCATCTTCGGTTATTAGTTCCAATCTAAGTTTTTCCGCTATTTCTAAAATTTGTTTTTTCATATCTTTTACTATGTTTATTTGTATTCCGTTAGAAACAATATTTAATAACTAATTGTAGTTCAGATATTCTTATTTTATATACATTTATTTTTGCGTTCATTTCAGCAATCTTTATTTTCCAAGTATACTCCCACCCTTTATGGCTATCAATTTCGTCTTGGCATTTTTTGATTTCTTGCTCGTGGTTTTTTATTCTCTCTTGAATAATATTTAACAGCACCTAAACAAGACGGCTGTATTTCGTTTTCTAATGAAGTTTTATCTGTGTTCATAAATTCGTTTTTTAATGAAGTTTCGAGGTATTAATTAGCCACCTCGTTTAGGTGCAAACCGTTACGCAAAATTACCTCCGCTAGAAGCAAAAAACCTGCCCTCGAATACAGCTAGCTCGGTTATTAAATTTCTACTGCCACTCACCATCAACACGAACTACTTGTTCTCTTTCAATAGTGACAACTTCTCCCGTAGATTCATCTTTAAAATTTTCCTTCAAAAATGCGCCCTACTAATTTTCCATCAAGCCAATTCGGCTTTCTTTCATATTGCGTTTTGGGTGTGATTCTATTTTTCTTCAAACCTTGTGTTTCGTCAGACAGCAAAATCTCTTGCTGTTGAAGTTCGGAATATTTCAAAGCGAATTTTTTTTATCAAATTATGCTTTGCCTCAATCATGGCTTTTAGTTTTTTTCGTGTCATTTTATATTTATTTAATTGGTTATTTAATACAGCTCCGTTTTTTGCTTCTTTTACTTTTTTTCGGTTAGCTTCGTTTATCGTTTTTTCAAAAACATCACTCGCTACCATTTTGCGTAACATTTCCTGCACATAACCCACCACTTTATTTTCTTCGTCTTATACTTGGCTTCGGTAACTCTCGCCTAATCGTTTACCAAAATAAAGGGCGGTTATGTACCCTCATTCAAGGGCTTCTTTGTCTGCTCCGCATCCACCGCCCTTTACTTCGGTAAGCGGAAATTCCGTTATAATGTTCTTTTAATTCTCGAAATTGTTTCATAACTCACCCCATACTTTTCTGCAATGGTATAAAGAGTGTATTTATCTTCAATCATTTGCTTAATGTTGTTTAACTCAAATATCTTGATGGAGTGAGGAAGTCTTGTCCCTTTAGGCTTAGGTCTGAAAACTGCGCTTCTCATTTGATTTGAAGATTATCCTTTGAAATAATAGTTGCACCATCCACCAATAACCCAGCTTTAATATCGCTTTTAATGGCTGTTTTGTCAATACTTGGTTTGTAGCTAAAGTATTTAGCATCTAACAAACTTTCATCTAAAATATCCACGCTTTCGCTCTTTCTAAATGATAGTTTTAAGGTTGTAGTTTTAACCTCCGTTATTCCGTAGGTCTGCATGGCAAAAGAGATAGTTTCTTTTAGCTTATCATTTGTGCTATCTAAAGAATCTTTAATAGCTTTTAACCGCTTTATTTCGGTTTCAATAGCATCTGATTCAGCTTGGTTCTGTTTAATTACAAACCCGTAGTTAGTAGCCTTTAGTTGTAGTTCTTCCTGACTAATTACTAACCTTGTTTCAATTTCGGGGGTTAATTCGCCCCCGCTATTGATTAAGATTTCATTTAACTCATTCAGTTCTTTTTCGATGTGATATAACGCTCTCATTTCTTTACGGTTTTTAAAAGGTTAGTTAATTCATTTTCGATAGGCTCTAGCAAAGTAAACTTCAACTTCACTTGTTCAATTGTTGCCGTACCTTTCAATATGGCATTTGTAACATTAGTCCAATCTTGGGTTGCTCTTTGAAGGTAAGGTTTAACGGGTGCTTTTACTTCCTCTTTAGGAGTTGCAGTAGGTTGTGAATCTGCATCTGATTCAGTTTCGTCAATTAAAAACAAACCATTAAGCGCATACTTGCGAGAATAACTCGAAGCTGTTCCAGTAGTTTGTTCAGCACTCATTCCTTTGTGTTCGCTTGTTTCTGCAAATCCATTAACCGAGATGCTTTCCTTTTCGATATTCAAAGTTGCAGTAGCTTTACAAAAGATTTTTGAGCCTATTAAAACAATGTCATCACTAAGAGTTAGTGTAGCATTATGCTTTAATAGAATAGGCTTTACGGCTTCCAAAATATCTTCTGCTGAACGATATTTGTAGTTTCCAAACTTGTTTAGATTGCCTTTCGGCACTTTTAATTCGTTTTGAATTAAGGTTAAATTTTTCATGTTTTTTTATTTAGAATACGAAGATAATAAAGTTTTAGAATAGTGCAAATATTTGTACTAATTTATTTTAGAAAGGTAAATCTTGCCCGTCCGAAGTTGCTCTCCCATTTCTATCAACTTCAACATTATTCGATACAGTTTCAACTTCGCCCTCTATCTTCCATGCTTTTATTTCTGTGTACCATTTGTTGTTAAACTCCTTTGAAACGATATTAAATTTAACCGTAATTTCACTACCTATATTGTACGGCTTAATTAAGTCATTCCAAACTCCGATACATACCTTTTTCGGGTACTTATCAGTAGTTTCGATAATAACCTCTTGTTTCTTCCATTCCTTTCTTTCCTGCCCTTCACCGCTTTTGATTTCGAGTAGTTCTTTCACCACTCCTTTGATTTCTAAGTCTGCCATGTTGTTTTGTTTTTATGATTAAAAAATATTATTCAACTATCCCACCTCCGTAATGTGTTTTAGACTTTGGCGCAAAAGGCAAATAGTCATTTGAGTAGGCTGTAAGCATTATTCCATTCGCCATTTCTCCTACTTTGCCATTCACCGCATCCATGCCATATTTACGTAGCATTAACTCCGCATCTACCCCATGAAGGTTTATTTCAATATCGCAGTTACCATATTCTGACTGGATATATTCTTTGATTTTTTGTAGGTTCATCTGATTTGGTTTATAAGGATTCCTTTATTTTTTTTAAGCGAGTATAAACAATCATTGCAAAGGTTTTGCTCTAATGTTTCATCTTTGCCATTCTCGTCTAATATAGTAAAGTTCACAGTAGTTAGAATGTCATCTTGTCCGCAATGTTCACATTCCTTAGTTCTTTGAATATCATCTAAAAAATGATTTTCTATATAATCTTCTTTGCTCATATACCTACAATTTTATTTGCCATTAAAATAAGTGCTAAGAATAACCAAAAAAGGATTGTACAAATAAATGCGAACTGGTCAGGTGATTTTAAATGATTAAACCAGCTTTTGAAATTATCAATTAGTTTCAGCATTTTCTAAAGATTTTAAATGTGAATTAATATAAGCCAAGTGTTGAAGATGCAAACCTTTCGCTCTTTGATTTTCAGAATAGATGCCAGCATGAGCAACATGTTCATTCATGGTATCACAATTTTTAATTGCTCTTTTAGAATACGCTTTAGCCTTTTTTAGTTGCACTACATCGTAGGTTGAGAATATCGGTTGCATACGGTGGGTTTAATTGATACGCTTAATTGCTTATCGAAATCAAAAATAGTAAAGTTTAATTATAATGCAAATAAATTTATTAAAATAGGTCTAACTGTTTGATATTCAAAGCGTATAATTTTAGAAAGGACAGTATATTTGTTCTGATACAAACCCTAATATAACTACTGGTATAGGATATTTTTTTAGCTTAGATTCTGATTTGAATTTTCTATTTATGAAGTAACCATAACTGCCACTATTATACACCCGATTAATTATCTTACCAGTAGTTGCATTTAACAATCCTAAATCACAAATAAATAAATCAGTCCCTTTGACCCCATAAGATACTATTATAAATGTATCAAGTTTTATGTTTTGTAAATACTGCATTCTTATACATTTGTTGCTCCAATCCAATAGTTATGCGAAAGGCTACCCAGCCCACCGCTTCGAGTTATTCAGAAAATTCTCCAACCAATGATTTTCACAGGTTTCACAAAAAGTAGATATTGCCTGTATGTTGCCCTATCTTTGCTCTACTTGTGTTTACATTTGAGTAGGTTGTATCATTTTGTTCCACTTTACACCCACCGCAATCAGGACATTCAAGCCCTTCGCATAACACGGGTTTTGCGTCAGCAGGGGTTTTGGTTGTTAATTCAGCTTTTTTCATTCTATTAAACTTTAGTTGTTAATTAATCTTTTGTGCTTTTAATCCCTGCCGAACGCAAAGCCCGAAAGCGTTATCGGCAACCCTAAGACAGAACATACCGAAGCATTTGTTCACCTTGATGATTTTCAATTCCTTTAAAAGTTAAAGTTTTATTTTCAATCAATGGCTCAACAATCTCATATCTTGTGTATTGGTCTGCAAACAAAAATCGACCTGATGAAGGCTGAAACCATACTGAATGAAAATAAGACGAAGGTTTGTAAAATTCATTCTCTTTTGCCAATTCGTGCTTAATTGAATCGACTAAATCTTGTTGTTGTTTTTCTGTGTTCATTTTTTATTTGTTTAAATTATTAATATTAATTCCGAAAGAAGGGCAGCCGATAACATTGTATATAAGAAAGCGGGGTGTAGCGGATTCTCGAGCCTCCCCAGCTACGGTCGGAGTTACGGTTGCGACCCGTTCAGTTTGCTTTCTAAATCGTTATATGCTATGCAGTGCGACAAGCTCGTCTATTTTATTGTCAAAAATATTTCCGACAACCTCTAAAAAATTTAGGACATCGTTTTTTAACTCATCGTGTTCTGCAAATGGGGTAGGAATAAAATTATAACTACCCTTTAATTTTATATATCCAAAACAAGCATACTCTTCAATCCATACAACTTGACCAATAAAACTATCCATTGTATATTTTGGGTGCTTTTTGTAGATAAAATAATCTCCTTCAAAAATTGGATTGTCATTTTTATCTTTTAATCCAGTACATTGTGTTACTGTATTTGCTTCAACATTATACTGTTTTGTTTGCCAGTCATCAGTATCTAAATCAGGTAATTGAGTTATAAAATGATAAAGACTTCCATCATAATCTTTATGAAAATCGCCATAAACAAACGCTGTTTTTTCGTATCGTTCAGGGAATCTTTGTACTCTGACAAAACCTCTACCTCTGTATGTATTTCTATCCATTTCTTAAAATTTTACACCCCTAAAAAAGCACAGCATATAACAGGGGTTTTGCGTATATGTGGGCAGAAGTACTAATATTCAGCATCGTACTTCTATGATGCTTTTGTGGGTTATTCAGCTTTTGTGCTTCGATGCCCACACATCGCAAAGCCCTAATCCGTTATAAGCCATTTTAGGACACAACCTTATCGACAATTCCTGCACCTAAACAAATATCACATTCCCAACCTTCCGCACCTTGTTCACCCATATCAATATATCCACCACCGCATCCATCGCATTGTGGGCAAATTTGAATATTTGAAGCAGATGCCAAAAGAGTAAAGTGTCTTTTAAATCTCTTTGCTTCATCAAGTTCTTTTTTCAATTCCTTGTTTTTATCTTCTAATTTTTGACATCTTTCTTTTGTGCTATAATAGCTACTTGCATCCCATTCAAGTTTGGTTATGGCTTCTTTGAATTTGCCAACAATTTCTTTTGCTTCTTTGTATTCCATTACTTTTAATTTGTGAAGAAAAACGGCTTATAACAGCACATTGCCAAAAGTGGCGGTTTAGTGCTAATATCAACTGTTGTGCTTCGGTTATAAATAATTTAAGTTTGTTTTGTTTTTTGTTTTACCTGTTAATTTTAAAGATAATGCTACTCTTGAAATACCAATACTATTAGCAGCTTCTTCTACTGATTTAAAAACTTCTCCAGTTTCTGTATTAATTATTTTTTTACAATTTTTACCAAGCATAGAGTTTCTTGTTTTTGCTTTATGTTCTTCACTGTATTTTCTACCTTTTCTTGTTTTTGACATTTTTTCTTTTGTTTCTTCTGTATGCTGATGACCTAAAGTACCTTCTCCACCATCTGTTAAATTAACTAAAGTGCCAGTTCCTAAATCAATTCTACCATAGAAAGCGATAAGTTCTTTTTCTTTTTTACAAGCATCTTCCCAACTTAAATTATCATAAAGTATATCTACTTTCCA
Source organism: Chitinophagales bacterium (assembly GCA_044228065.1). GTDB lineage: Bacteria > Bacteroidota > Bacteroidia > Chitinophagales > LD1 > JBGAVP01. Next base: position 42,002 of record JBGAVP010000021.1, read on the forward strand.
TCCACATCTTTTCACTACATTGTTCCAGTAATTTGTTCTATTGTGTGAACGTGAAGCTCTTATATAATTATCTTGCGTTCCAATACCAACATAAAACACTTCATTGGTATCTAATCTTGTGTGTGTATAAACGTATGCTTTCATACTGCAAATATAAACAAAAGTTTATTATAAAGCAAATCGGTTAAACATTTGTTTTTATATCAAGTTTATTGCTTCAATTTCGCCACCACTTCGGCAAGCCCCAATACGTTAGCTGTAAGCTATCTCACTTGCAACCATTTTCTGTTTTCCACACTTTTTGCAGTAGTATAGTGTCATGTTACAACTGCCTTTGATTTTACCATTTTGCGTTAAATCACACGGTACTACTTCATCAATTTTCCACTTATGAAATCTAAGCCAGCAGCTAACAAAGTATAACCGCAATTTTTTATTACCTTTTTGCAATAGAGGGTGTATAATTATCTTTTTCATATATTTTATTTAGTTAAAACTGCGGTTATACTCGACCGTTACTTAAACACATTTAACTCCAGCGCATTTAAAACTTTCAGAAGAGTACAGAATGTATAATCTGAACTAGCTTTTTCTATGCTCTTAATCTGATGCGCTACTATTCCCGATTGCTTCCAAAGTTTGTAATAACTCCATTTCTTTTTTCTACGTTCCTTGTAGACTAATTCTCCTATTTTTTCTCGTGTCATAATGCAAATGTAAACTTTTTATTTAATAGTCAAAATATTTTTACTAATAAAGTCAAAAAAATATTGCACGAATTATGCAACAAGTCTATTTATTGCACGAATTATGCAACAGATTCAGGTTCATCTTCAAAGTCTAATTCTAAGTCCTCATCTATCTCTATCACTTCTTTTAGCACTAAGTATTCCTCAATATTAGTGTATGTTCTAAGGTTTGGTATTTTCATTGCTTTTATCTTTTGATAGCATTGCTCAATAGATAATCCGTAAACAGTAATAATTGTTTCTGCGAAATTAACTACATCTTTGATTTCAAAAGTCCATTGATACATTAGTAGCCAAATTTAGATGATTCGCCCCTATTCCAATCGAAATAGAAAGGCGTAATAGTTTTCTCATTCTCTTTTAAGTCCACCTCCATAATGCTGAATCCACTACGCCCTTTACTAAAGTTAGTTTGTACCCACTCGCTCGCTGGAGATAATGCCATGTAGTTATTATAATCGCATTTATCCATACTACAATGGTCGAACAATTGTAAATGAGTATCGCCTTTCTCAAAAGTACAATAATAATCTTGTAAGTTATGGTGCTTAATATACTCAACTATTTTGTCTTTCCCCTTAGAATCTAAGATATGTTTAAATCCAAATTTAAGGTTATGGCTATCCTTGCCATGACAAAGAATAAAGCAATGATTACCTATTATGTAGTGATTAATAAACCTTTGATAAATGTAGTATTCGCAGTTCTCAAATTGCTTACTTAATATCTCTTTAGCTGAATAGTTTACTATATAGTCAAAGTCGTTTGAGTGATTGGAATTAGTGATATTATGCGAAACAACCTTTAATCCAGTCATTGTAGCAATACTATTGTATAGCTTAACTTTAAATTCCAAACCTACCCTAAACGCTTCTTTATTATCCATGTTTTGAGGGAGCGGATGCGCCCGTCTAACTGTAAGTCCATCCCATCCGTCCATGAAATCCCCTAAGTCTATTAAATGAATTTCATCGTACTTATTTTCAGTAGTGTATTTGCTAACTGCTTTTAGGATTTCAGATTGTCTGATAAATAAAGTTTCTTTATTCCAAATTCCACCATATAACCCATAGCCATCTTTATTAGTTTCCATTGCTACGTGTGTATCGGTGTAAATTACACGAAGTATTTTATTGGAAGTGGAAGTATTCTCATTTATCTTTATAGGCTCGATATTTAGCGACTTTAGTACATCGGCAATATCTTCTATCTCTAACTGCTTTAATTCGTCTGTTTTCTTGGTTATAATCCATTGTTGCCCCGTAGTAAGGTTTGTAGAAGTCCTTACTATTTCGTGGTCGCTTGGTGGGTTTATTGTTTCGGATTGGAGTTTCTGTGTTTGGCTTGTTACATTTCCATTTTTATCCAACTTTTGAGTAGTTGTTACAAACTTCTTTTTGAATTTACCATAATCTACTCTAATGCTTTCTGCCTTGTAATTTGGCAAATGTTGCATCATTTCTTTTGCGTAATTATAGATGCTTCCGTATTTTTCTTTTGAGTATGGGTATTGCTCAAATACTTCTTTTATCCGCATTTGGTTTTGGATTGTTGAAATTAATTACCCTTAGATTTTATAGATTCCTTTTAGTTTTATTAGCCAAGTTCTTCTATCGTCAATTCCGTTTAAACCTCCATTCACTCTTTTAGCAATGGTTTGCAAATCGTCTTTATCTGCCCATCCGTTTAAGTTTCTGCTATTCCAAAACCACCCTGCAACATCTGTGAAATACTTAGTTGCTACAAGTGATGGATTCCCCTCTAAATCTTCATTAACTGCTTTTCCATATGCTTTATAGTTAGCACGACCAGTAAGCTGGAATCCTCCGCGTCCTTTGTATCGAACTCCATCACCTTTTATGATATTTCCCAAGTCCAAACGACCTTCATAATTTTTCCCACTTGCAATTTCTTCGCTGTATCTTAATGCTCCCGATTCATGTAACATTTGAGCCAAAAAATGGCACTTCCTGATAGGTGTATTTATTTCGTATTTAGCAAAGCATGGAGTTAGTTGGTTATATACCTCCAATACTCTTTCACTTTTAGTATGTGGTAAGATAGATTGAAATTCGCTAAGTGTCATTTATGAATCGTAAAATATGAAATAATAACTCCCAACCCTAATCCGAAACCACCGCCACCAAGTCCATAGCCTAATCCTTTCAGTTTACCTATTCTTTTCTCTTTTACGGCTATGCTTTCCAATCTTGTTATAACTTGCCTGTAAACTGCCGAATCGCTCTTATACGTGCCTATAATCGTTTTGAGCTTATCTGTTTCGTATTGCTTAGATTCTAATAAGTCTTGTTGCTTGTAAATAATCGTATCTGAATATTTTTAACGCACCATCTAAAAGTACATTTTCAGCATGGCACGAATCGTAAAGTCCAACTACGTAATTAAATACCGCCTTGCTTGAATCGGTTGTAATTGATTGTGAATAGGCTATCTTGCTTAGAAGAAGGCAAAAGAGAATAATTAATAGGCGCATTTGGTTTAGGTTTTACTTTGGTTTTGTTCTTAATCAAAATATCAATTTCGTTTTTGAGCGAATCAGATGTGCGCTCTGCAATCTGCAAACCCTCCCATAATATCTCACGCCCTATTTTATTTTTGAGTAATTCACTTTCTAAAGATTGGATTTGAGCGTCCAATTTCTTAACCTTCTTTTCATAAACTTTCCAACTTGTAAATACAGCTAATAGTATTAACACTAATATTATTCTATCAATACTTCTTTAGCTTCCTTAGTTAGTTGTGCCATCTTCTTTCGCTTTTGGTTTAACATCGAAATCATTATTCGGCAAAGTTGCTGAAGTTTTGAATAACAACTCAAATCCTTTATTCTGTTCTTTTATTTCGGCACAACTAAACTCTAACTGCTGTATTTTTTGCTCATGTACTATGAGTAAATCATGGCTTTCCTTTACCATTCTAAGGAATATCTACTTCTTTACCAATAAGTCCAACCATTATTGACTTATAAACATTTAAAAGAGTGCTAGGTTTATCTCCACATCGGTAACTAAAAATACCTCTATTGCTCCCATTATTACTGCAAAATCAGCAGGTAATAACCTTTGATATAAGCAAAAATAATGAAACAAATAAACTCACTAAATGAGTTAAGGATTTTCTCAATAACTACTGACTTCATTTTAATTTATTTTGTTTTTAATATTTGTTGAAAGTCATTTATTCTGTTCTTTTCATCCAAATTAGTTTAGTACGTTTACTTTTTGGTCTTTTCCTAAACTCATTAGTCAGTCAGTCAGCTACATCTATTTGAATACACAACCATACTACTACTGCTGTGTAGTAACTTTCTGTAATGTGTGTTAATTTGAAAGCCTTAGCATCTTCGCCATAGTTGTAAACCTCAGCGTTACCTACTTTAAATCCTAATTCAGCAGTATCATTACTTGGCGTCTGTCCTTGCGTTTGCAAATAAACACCGTTTGCCTCCTCACTTACCTCTCTTAATTGTTACCTGTAATGCCTCTTTCAAATTTTAATTTCATTTTATGTTTTTGGTCCTACTTGTAGTTTGGCGAATGTAGATGTTAATACGTTGTCGGAGGCAATGTTAATACTACATTTGCGCCAGGATATTCCATTATTCCTGCACCCCAAATTATAGGATAAGTAACTCCTACTTGTGTAATATCTTCTGTCTATCACTAATCCACTTACAGAATTAACTGTTACCCCTCCAGCTTCAACAGTAAAATAGTCCCACTTCCATCTACTAAAACAAGTTGAGTTATTTGGAATAAGCTTCCGTCACTCATATTGTACACACAATCTAAGTCACTCCTGCGCCGTTGCTATTGGTACTAAATGTATAATCAGTTATTGAGTTGCCATTATCTAATGCGGAGTCTGTTCCTCCACTCCAAAAAGTACCTGCATAGTCTATTGAGTCTACGGTAACACCACTTGGGACTTGTAAAGATATTGGTGCAATAAAAAATTCAAAACTCCAATCATCGCCCCCGTTATTAGTTACATCTATTTGTGATACTCCTGCTGTGTAGGAAGAAATAGATAGTTCACCATTTGCTAATACTTGATATGGTGTTTGGGAACTTGCATATTCAAGTAATGTTCCTTTTATGTTTTTGGTTACTTGACTTTGGCGAATGGAGCGTTTCTTCGGATATTCCATTACATAATTAAGTCCATCTTCTGTTACAGTCCAATTTGCCATTAGTTAGATGCTAAATAAGTTGAGATAATAGTGTACCCATCTGCAATAGTAGTTGCGCCTGTAAGGTCTGTTATAGTTTCGGGTGTCCACCATGCTAAATCTAAGTATGGTGCTTGTGATGAGGCTATCAATCTTGCTTCTTTTACTACTTATTGGTCTTTAAGTTTTGCTATATCCATCAGTATTATCAATGATTATTGAAGTGCCATTGTCTGTAATATCCCAACCCATAACTATTTATTTTACACAAAATAAGATATTTCAGTTAAAGTGTGTTACGTTAAGTAGAAATTTTTTTTTAAAACAAAAGCGGATTAAAGAAATTTAAAATGAATAGTTGTGAAAAATAGATACTTAGAGTATTTACTTCATTTTAAACATCCTTAATCCACCGTTACCTGCAATGGCTTGTGTGCTACGTGGGAATTTTTAACGTAAAATAAATGAGTATGATACAAAACACAGTAATATTTGAAGATGGCGATTTCATTGTAAGTCATAATATAAAGCCAATATTGATAGGCAAACATAGTATTTCTACAAAAGACAATTTAGCTATACGAGAAAGATTTGAATATGTTACTTATGAAGATGCCAGAATAGATATAAGGTATCTTATTTCATTTGTAAAATCTTCAATAATTATTTTAGAATCTGAAATCAATTATAGCGCAACTCGTTTAGACGGAATAGAACTATCTAAAAAAGACAAAATAGAAAGAATAAAAAATTCTGGAGAAATTCTTTGGGAAATAGTTACTAAAAAAGTTAATTCTACTTTAAAAACGCAACTTGATTTTCAACCACTTTCTGAAAACGATATTTTGGAGCAACTCCAAAAAAGCGAACTAAGAAAGAATTAGTTATTGTAACTTTTCGTTCAACGAAACCACATCCACTATCTAAAACTTTTTTGGTTTTACTTATTGGCATAAAAGGCGTTTCTACTAATTTAACCCAATCGTCTTTACCCTTTAAACCATGTGAACCTAAATCTATTTCATTGGTGCTATCAGAAGCAACCAAATCCACCTCTTTTTTAGACCCACCTAATCCCACAGCACACATTGATACAAATTTTTTAAACCATTTCATTTTTCTATATTTAGTGTTTTAAATAATTAAACCTTATTGACAATGGTAACAATTAAAAACAATTTCGATGCTTACAAGTCTGACTTTAAAAAAGATACAGGACTTGACTTTAATCCTACCAATATGCAACTTTATATTGCCTATTTTAAAGCGAGAACAGCTGATACACAAATGCAAATAAGCGTTGGTGTACTTCAGAGTTATCGAATATGAATAATAGACGACATTAATTTTCAAACTTGACACAAGTAATACGTTCATCAATAATACGACCAGTTTTATTCTCTGTATAATCAACACAAGTTAAAGACAAATCAGCAAACGGGAATGGAATTGTCTTTTTGTATTCCCCATTCGGAACATGGACAGAAGCGTACTTATTAATTGCCACAGCAGGTAACAACACATTTGAGAAAAGCGCAGTATGTCTGTGAAAAATACTACAACCCTGCTTAGTATTGCTTTTAATGATACTTTTGCGCTTCCTATGCGCTTCTTCGCAATCTGTAAACCGTTGTTTCCATATACAATGATAATGATTTTTACTTTAAGTAGAAATTATTTTAGATTGCTAATAGGTTGTTTTTGCCTAATTGGCTTTTCTCATATTATCGTGTCTTTCTTTAGAACTATCTTCTTTTCTTTATTTCTCTTTTTTTCTAGTTCTTGCGCATCTAATTCGTCTTTTGAATAGTTCAATATTCCTGTATAGTCTAATGCCCCACTAATTTTTTGTACACCAAATTGTTTTTTAGTATCTCTAAATACTTTATCCATTTTACCTGTTGCAAATCCAGCAGCTACCGACTGAACTTTTCCGTAAAGTTGGAACTGTTCCTGCTATTGCTCCACCAGTAGCCAATCCTGCATCTAATACTGCCATAAGAATATTTAGGTATTCTGCTCTGTTACTATTATCTTTCATTTCTTTTTCGTAGAAATGATTAAACATAACCCCGAATGTTGCTGCATTTGGTATGTTGTAAATAAAGTAATATGTTGCATTGAATGTGGAACTTCCTCCCTGCTATATTTAATTCATTTGAAACAGGCTCGTCTTTATCACGTTTCCAATCTGGGTAGAATGGTGAATACAAACCACCTGCGCTATATTTTTTCCCAAGCCATCCTGCCCCTGCTAATCCACCTAAGATAAATAGCGCAGACCCAATAGACCTTTGTTTTATTTTAAGAATTATCGCATCAGCTTCCTCATTAGTAACCTCTCCTAATGATTCTTTAATAATATTATTCATTTTTTTAGCTTCTGCTATACTACTTACAAGACTTTAACAGGATTAGCCATTGCCGACCTTCTTGCTATATTAGCAGGAACAGTAGCAATAGGAACTAATACATCTGCTATTGCACCTTTAGTATATTCCCAATTTGCTTTCCATTCTTTTTTTAGTGCAGGGTTTTCTTTCCTAATCTAACCATTTCTAAGGCAATCTTTTTTTGTTTTTGAGCATATTCTTTTAAAGAACCACCCCAAGCATTTCCTTCTAAAATATTTCTTGCTTTGCTCTAATCCAAGCTATTTGTTCTGCTTGTTCAATAAGCAATGGGTCGTTGTAATTTAAGTTATGGTCTGCATAATATTTCATTATATTACCAAATGAAGCATTGTAAGTTGCTCTTTTAATTGGGTCTTTCACGATTTGATGCCACCCAGCAGAAGACATATCAATAATCCTATTACCAATATGTGATGTTGTACGTAAAACCTTTCTGCATTAGGGTATTTAGCTTTTATATCATCTGATAAAAAGTCTGCCATATTTATAGATTCATCTACGTATGGGTCGTTTTCTTAGATAATTCAGTAGTGCTACTTTTTGAAACATCTCTAATAGTTGCCCATAATTGTCTTGGACTTAAAAAATCGCCATAGAATTGCTTGTAATCATTTTCTAATGTTCCTTCTACTGGTGCTTTATCTGCTAAAAATGGGAATGCTTTTTTGTTATTTTACCAATTACACTTTCTTGTATTGGTCTAAGAACAAATCCTTGTGAAGATGCAATGCTAATTTTGCAAAAGTCGCAAAGTTTCCAATGAAAATCATATTTCTGCCAAACCTTGTTACCCAATCTTCAAGTTTCATTATCTTAGTCTTGTTGCTATTTAGCGCATCTCTTTTTAGTTCATTTAGTTGATTTCTGGCATTTGCAAGACTTCTATTGGCTTTTATCCAATCTTCATTACTTTCAAACTTTTTGCGTTCTTCTACCGATTTGTTAAAATTACCTTCTTTTATTTGCCTTTCAATAGCTAATGCCTTTTTAAATAGTTGTTCAGATGATAATTCAGGACTATTATTTATTACTTGTTTCTAAGTTCGGCAGCTTGCTTTTGAAGGGCAACTACTTCGGGGTCTGATGCACCACGTTCTTTAGTCTTACGAATAATTCCTTTCTCTAAATCTTCTAACTTAGCTTTAGCGTCATGTATGCTTTTAAGTCTTGCTATCTCTTTAGAAGTTTCAGACTTTTCTCCTTGCGGTTGCCCTTTCTCAAAAAATACCCTTCTGTGCATTCTCTAATCTTCTTGCTTCTCCTGCTTGTTTCCTAAGTTCGGCAGCTTGCTTTTTGAAGGGTGCTTTTTGTTCTTTTTCTCTGAATACACTCCTCCTAAAACATCTATTATATCACTTGCTTTTACACCATCTATTACATCTTTATAATCATTGGCTACTGATCTTGAAATTTCATCAAGAGTAGTTAATTTACCCTCTGCTAATTTTGAATTTATTAATTCTCTTATATCTGGTATAATAGCTTTAAATAGTTCTTTATCTAAAGTTTTTTCTATATCTCCCTTCTACGGAAAATTCAACCTTATTTCTATTAGCAATCATTTCTGCTAATCTCTGTTTCGAGCGTTCTAATATTTGCTCTTTGGTAGCCTTTCCTTTTGCACCTTTCTTTATAGTTTTAATTTCTTTCAGCTTTACCACGAATATATTTATCGTTTAGTAATTCAATTTTAGCAACTGCTTCGCTATGTAATTTTTCTAAATCAGAAATTTTTTTTTTTGCCCACTCGGGTATATCTTTTCCCCAAGCATCTTTTATGCCATTTACCAATTGCTTTAATACACCATGTTCATTTGTAACAATACCTCTTTCTTGTAGCGAAATAGCCGTTGCGGTTTTAGCATTTGTTATTGCGTATTCTGTTCTAATTTTATTATCAATATCCATCTGTCTATTAGATTCAAAACAAGGCTACCCATGTATTCTGTATTATCAGGCTCTTTTGCTAATTTTTCTTTTATAGATAGTCTATCTTTATCATTTTTGTTTTATAGATAGTTCTTGTAATCGTAAGTGTTCTTCTAAGACTAATAATTCATTAGCAGACAATGTTCTTTCAAATTTATTATAATCGGGGGAAAGAACTTCATCTACTAATTCATTTGCTTGTTCTTGGTTATATATTTCACTTGCTACTGTTCTTGTTTCTTGATTTGTTCTACCTTTGCCTTTGCCTATTTCTCCAAGTCCAAGTTTTGCTCTATTCTCATTAATTATAGTTCTTGATGTACCATAGTTGCTTGGTGCTTCACTTAGTATATCTTTCGCAATACGACTTGTTAATTCATCAAAGGTTAGGTTTTGTAATTCTTGTGCTGATGTATCTTTTAGACCTACTGCTTTTGCTACACTATCCCAAAGTTCTTTTGCCCACTCGGTAAAAGATTTTCTTGTTGCTTCTGTTACAAATTTTGAACCCTTGTCGCCAATAGCCATTGCAAGTGCTTCATGCTTCATATAGTCCTCGTATTCCTTACTACCTTCTTTGCCTAATTTCAATGCTTCTTTTTGGTAAAATTCAGATGCTTTGGCTTTGGCTAAATAGTCTGTTCCGTTTACTAAGTCCATTCCTTTTTCATAATGGTCTGCTTGGTTTTCTTTTGCCCAATTAGTCCATATATGCCCTGCTTCGTGAACTGGCGTGTTTGGATTTAAGTGTTCTTGGTTAAGATAGATTTTATTGTCATGCGTAAATCCTAATACTTTGCCATCGGGGGTGTGCATGAACAAAGGTTGACCATTACTATTCCCACCCATTAAAGATTTCGCCTTATCCATTATAGCCTTAGTGCTACCTAATATTTGTACATTTTCTTTGCCACCAAAAGTCTTATTTAGCCATTGCGATACTCTACCAATTACGCCCTTTGTGATAGGTTCGGCTTCCTTAGAAACTTTATCCTTGCCAATAGCATTAAACGCATCGTCTATCTCTTGTTTCTTATATCCTTCTCCAAGTTGTTCTTTGGCTATTTGATGTATCTGTTCAAGTTTAGTAAAGCCATTATCAATTAAAGATTGTACTGCATCTTTAACCATTTCTTGTCGTTTAGATGTAGGTTCTTCTACTTGAAAAGGAAAGAATTTATCCGATTGTTTTACTTCTTCCGCTACTGATTTCCCGTATTCTTTTTCGATAGCATCTACCGCATCTGAATCTATTTCCCCCTTTTCATTTTTGTATTTTTCAATGGCTTCATCTACCTTTTGTTTTGCCTTTAACTCTATTTCAGATATATACTTTTCTACTTCTGCATCGTCTTTATCATTTGCTATTTTATTGCCAAGTTCTTCATTGTCTATACCCTCTAATATCTTAGCAGATTCATCAACAACTTCTTGCTCATGGTTTCTGTGATACTCATTCCACTTTTGATGTTCTTCATCAATTTTATCTTCTGAAATAAAACGATTGTTTATATCATCTACCATTGTCTTCTTGCCATTATGTTCTCTTATTACAGCTTCAATGGCATTTACATAATCTTGGTCTGATACTTTTGTTTCTTCTCCAAAATTCATCTTATGTGCTTCCCACATATCATGTGCTAATTCTTTTATTGAAGGTGCTTTCCCATCCATTAAACCAATCCTTACATTCCACTCTCTTTGTGAATTTGCAAATAGTTCTTTTATATAAGAAGGGTTTATTTTTTGCCCACCAATAAATGCTTGTAGAACAATATCCTTTACATCGGTAACTTCATGCGCTAATGCACGAATGTAATCAGGATGTTTTAACGCACCTTTTATTTTAGCAACAATGCGGTTTCCTTTTCCTTTAAGTCCTTTCTTTTTTTCACTACCTTCATTACTTTCTGCATTGCTATCTTTTGAAGATGTGTCAGCCTTTTTTGTTTTGGCTTTACCCACATTTCCGCTTTCTCCATCTTTTGATTTTCCTGTATTAATTCCGTCTGTTCCTCCATTTTTTCCTTCATTTTGTGGTTCGTTTAGTGATTTGAATTTATTAATAACCTCTTTTGGTATTTCTGTTTTCAAAGTTTCGGGTTCTGCTTCCTTATTTGCAACAACTGGCTTTTCTGAAACTATGGGTTCTGCTTTGGTTGTTTCTTTGAGGGATTGTTCTGTGGCTTTAAATGGTTCATGTGCTTTTGAAAAATAAGAAATATCTCTACCACTTTCGCCCTTGTATTTATTATCAAATAAATTTATTTCTTCTCCTTTGGGAGTAATTATTCTTGTGCCGCCACGACCATTTTCAAAAAAATCTGTTACGGTATATCCATCATTGGTTTTCCACGTTGCTTGTTTAAGTTCGTTTCGCTTAACTCCGTTTTCTTTTTCAGCCCTGTCAATAAGTTTATCCACTTCTTTATTGAGTATATTAGATTCCTTATCTGATAGTCTTTTCCCGCCAACCCCCTCTTGCGAAAATTTATTCCTAACGTAATCAAAACCATCGTCTTTAGGTGTGTTCTCTGTCGCAAATTTTGTATCTTTTTGCGACAAATTACTATTATGTCCATTGGCTTTTTCATGTGCCGATACTAATTCCTGTAAATCCCAAACCACTTGCCTTAGTTGTTGGTCTTTTTGCCCCATCTTAACCTTCCTGTCAAATTTATCTTTTTGGTCAGCCAATAATGTTTTCAGTTCATCAAAAGTCTTTGATTTAAACTTATCCGAAATTTCATTTAACCTACCATTAGAAATAAAATCTGCATACGTTTTCTCTCCCCCTACACCCCCACTACCTTCTACTACATTACTTTCTTTAGTAGTGGTTGGTGTTTCTGCGTTGGTTGTTTCTTTGAGGGATTGTTCGAAATTAGAAAGTTCTGCTTTCGCCTTGTCAATAGCAGCATTTATTTTGTCTGTGCTATCTTTTAACTCTTGCTCTGTTTTTAATCTTTTTACTTTTTTCTTATTGCCTAATGTGTCTGTTTCTGTTACTTCTTTGTATTTAAACGCTTCACTATCTCTTGTTTTTTCAAGATTATCAATGCTTTCTTTTTTTGATTCAATTGCCAAAACATTTGCTTTTTGTTTTGCTTCTTTTGTGTTTTCGGAAATAACATTGCCATTCTTATCAAAAGAAACTTTTACATCGCCATTAAAATATGAAATAGAACCATCTTGACTAAAAAGCATTTTCCCTACACTAAAGCCTCCATCAGATGTTTGTTGAGCATACCCACCAACTACATCTCCTGTTCCTGTTTCGGCATTATATTTTTCTATCAATCCTAATTTTACTAACGCATCTTCTACTTTTTTATAGAACGGATTATTGATACTAAGCCTTTCTGTAACACTTTCTTTTGTTGGTGCGTCTGCTTTTCCTTCATTCTTTATTTCTACATCTCCCCCTACACCCCCACTACCTTCTTCTACACCTACATTGGTTAGGGGTGCTTCTGCTTCGGCTACCTTTTTTTCTTCCGCTAATTTAAACTCAATATCTTCGGCTGTTTTGATACGCTTTTCGTAGTGTTTTAATTCTGCTTTTTCGGATGGGAAAAGTTCTAATGTTATTTCTTTACCCGATTCTGATTTAATTGGCTTTTGTCTTTCAAGTAATTTTTCATAAGCCTTTTGTTCCTTTTCAGTCAATGGCGTACCTAACTTTTCAGCAATAGTCTTTTGAAGTTGCGCTATTCTATCTTTAGTTATTTCGGGATTTTCAACCGCACTCGGCTCTTTCTTGCTCAATTCAAGTATCTGTTCCGTTTCGGGTTTGATAGATACCATTTGCTCTGCCGTTAATCCTTCGGGCATAGCATTGTAGATAACGTATTTTTGTCTTAATGGAACTGTAATAGCATCCGCTTGTTCTTTAGTTATTTTACCCTCTTGCATAGCCATATCCACCGCTTGTTGAATGCTTGGGTATCTTTTACTGAAATTAACATCATAAATATCCTTAATAGCCTTTGGAACACTTGGTAATACGTGCATACCTAAATGCAATAAACTACCTTGCATAATTACATCAGCAGTTCCTTCCAATAGATTTTTCTTTTTATCTCCAAGAACGTATTTATCAAAAGCGTTATTTGCTATATGTTCCCCTGCAAAAGCTGTTTGAATACCACCCATTTCACTCGCAAATCCTTTCAAGGACGCTTTTATGTTTTTAGCGTTATAGGCGTATGGCTTCCCTAATGCGCTTTCCTCTGCAAATTGCTCTAATAGTTTTAAATCTTTTGGGTGCATTAATATTGACTTACTTGCACCACCTAAGAATGGCAAACTTCCACCAAGAACAGCTTGTGTTCCTCCATGAAATGCTGATTTCTCTAATGCTACTTTGTCTGCATCGTCCTTGCTTAATCCTAATGCTTTTTGCTTTTGGTATTCTTGGTGGTATGCGCTACCTATACCAGTAGCCCCCATTGTTAATCCATTAGATAATATTTGCCCTAAAATAGTTTCTCCACCCAATGCGCCCGTTGCTATGTATGGCGCAACTCCACCTGCCATTTCTGCACCACTTGTCCAACCGCCTTTAGTTTCGGTTGGAAATAATACACCATCTTCTAATGCTCTTTGGTCTGAATAGTTTTGTCTATCTTCCTTAGTTCCGAATACTTGCTTTAACATTCCAAGTCCATCCTTAAAAGTGTTTCTTGCACCCATAACAAATGCTTCGGGAGCATCGGCTATACCTTCTAACTTTCTTACTCCATTTTCTTCTGTGGACTTAAATCTATTCTCTTTTCTAAGTTGTGCTACTTGTTCATCAAATGGTATCTTAATTTTATCAAGTTCGGGTTCTAGTTCAGATACTTTCTTTTGTGCTTCATTAGAAAGGTCGTGTAACTCGCCAACGGTCTTTACGGGTTTGGCTTTATTTGCAACAAGCCTATCATTCAAAGTTTGTGGTTTAAATCCACTTACTTCTTGTGGTGTATCTTGTGGCGCACCTTGATATTGTAAATTGTGTTGTTGTAGTTGTTGTTGAAGGTCTATTGGATTATCGGCAGGTGCTTTCTTTAATGATTCTATTTCAGAACTAAGGTCTGCTACTTTTTGTCCTTCGTTGGCTTGTATAGCTTTATCACGTTCTAAAATTAAAGAATTTAACTTTAAAACATTTGGGTCTTGTGAGGCTATTTCGGATATGTTTTTATTGCGTACAATATCAGAAGATATTGCATTGATAGTACCCGATTCTAATAACATAGATTCAGAAGTAGGCATTTTTTCTAAACGCTTCTTCTCATTTGCTATATCGGTAGTAGATAGACTTTGTTTATCCTCGTAAGTAGGTGTATCTTCAACTAATTTCTTGGGCGATGTTCCACTCTCTGACAAAGGCTTTTCTCCCTGCGTACCAGCTTTTCTGAATTGCTCGGAAACATCGGACAATACTTTCGCCCCATCTTGGCTTGTAGATTCTGATGGTGTAGTAACTACTTTTTTTTTTACAGGTTCATCCGTAGTTTGAGCATCACTTGGTGGTGTCCAATCTACTACTTCTGCATCACTTGGTGGTGTCCAATTATCTGCCATATTATTTCTTTGTATATGTTTTTCCGTCTAATCCAACTAAACTCTCTCCCTTCTTTAAAGAACCCCATTTGCTATTCCATTGCGTAGGAGTTAATTTAGGAACTTCTACTTTCGGTGCTTCTGTACTTGTAGAAGCCTTTTGTTTTGACATTGGTATTGTTTGAGTAGATGTTGCTTTAGGTACTTGCGGTGTATTTCCTTTATACGCATCTCTCTTTTGGTAAAAGTCTGCTCTGTTTAATTTAAGTTTATTTGCATTTGCAAATCTATCTGCAACTACTACATCTAATGGCTTATAAATAGTAGGGTCATCTAAATCAGCTTGGGTAATATTGTTTAAATCTTTACCTGCACCTAATATAGTACCCGTTGAATAATAATACCCTTTGTATTTTGGTTTGCCATCAGCACCTATTCCGTCTTGAACAAACTTTGTTCCCAATACATTGTCGTCCACTTTGGCAATCGTAGTTACCATTTTGCCATTTGCATCTTTTACAACTTCTCCTTGTTGAACTACTGGTTGTGGTACGTTTATTTTCCCTAAGTAAATATTATCAAAAGTATTGGTAGTGTAACCATTTTGTGTTGGAAACAACATAGTTTCGGGTGCAGTCGCAACTCCGCTATCGCCTTGTGTGTTAGCCAACTTTTCAATATCGCCATTTATGCCATTTACTAATTGTTGATAGGCATATTCATCTGCACTACTTGTTATATCTGCCTTTCCTTTTGCAATAGAAACCGCAGTATTTATTTTTGAGTATGGAGATTCAGCTAACTCTTTTATCTCATTAGATGCACCACTTTTCAATCCTCTTATGAATGAACTTAGAAATTCTCTTTGTGGTACAATAGGTGGATAGTTTGGACTAATTGATTGCGCTTGTTGCGTTTTTTTCAACGCCAATAATTCATATTTAGCCTTTTCTAAAGGTGGCAAATTATTATAAGTTCTTTCTACACTTTTTTTACCTCTTTCGCTATCCCAAATAGAACTTGATATTGCATCAAATTGTTCAGGTGTATAATCCTTTTTAATTTCTAAATAACTACGTCCATTAGGCAGTACCCCTTTCCCAACTTCTGTTTCTTTTGAAGGTTTAATATCCTTCATTACTTTTTGGCTATAAGTTATTAAGTCGGGTGTAGATTCATGTAATCTTTGAATACCTGCTCTTTTTCCTAAGTTTTCATGCTTTAGGTATTCAGCATTGTTAGCATCATAAAGAGTTGGGTCGTATTCGCCTAAGTCTTTTAGGTATAATTGATTTTCTTTAACATATCTTTCTTTATCTGCTGCCGAAATAAATGCTTCTTGTTGTAATTTAACTTTTTCACCCTCTAAATCGCTAACTTCCTTCATAGCTTCCTTAGAAGTTAAATCACCACCATATCTGCTATATATATCACCTCTCTTAGTTACTAAATCTTGTGTCTTTTCTTGGAAGTACGGAAGGTCGGGTTCAAATACACCATTTTTATTAATGTCAATCTTATCTAATAACCCAAGTGAACGAGCATTAATAGCCTTTTGTTTAGCAATTTGTTGGTCATCCATTCTCTTTGCATTATTCTGCAAAGCATGGAATAGCATTTCCGCACCACTATTATCGGGTTTATCGAAAATAACAGCACCCATAGCATTGCCCGAACTATCCGTTCCCCCTGCTAAATTACCCGTCTGTGGACTAACTATTTGTGGCATATTTTATCTTAAATTATGGTCTATTGTAAAAGTACCCACCACTCCATCCTTGTTTCCCTACATAGTTCATATTTACGTTAGGATTAGAGTTATTGGTTTGTAGTTGTTGATACGGCATTTGATAAACTCCCGAATTTAATTGCATTTGTGAATCGTTTGTGCTTATCTGTCTTGATTGTTGATATGGCATTGAATAGGTTTGTTCTTGTACTCTTGGTTGTTGCTGTGGTGCAGTTTGATTAGGCATTGCGCTACCTGCATACATCGCTGCACCTTGCATAGTTGCATTTGCAGCAGTATCGTGTGCGCCTTGTTTATTCGCCACCGCAGCAGCACCCAAAGCAGATGCTTGTGCCAATAACGCTTCTTTTTTGCGTTGTTGGTCTAACTCTAACTTCCTTTGTTCATCGCCAATATTCCAAGTAGTTTGATACAACTGATTCATTTTACCTTGTTGTACTTCGCTATTCTTTAATCCTAACTCATTGTATGCGCCAAGTCCTTTATTGTAAGCACCCGACAAAGCAGCTAAACTTGCACCACCACTACTTCCAATAGCAGTAGCGTCACGATTCATATTCGCAACACTATTGTCAATATTTTGTTCGTATTTATTTAGGTTGTTTAACCCGTAAGTAGATGCTATTGTTTGTGCATCTTGAACTTGTCTAAATTCGGGGCGTAAGTTATCTTTAGGAACAAACTTAGCAGACTTCTTTAATTCTTCTGCTTGTTTTGCCATTTCCTTTGCAGCTTTCATTCTTTGGGATGCTTGCACAATCCCCGCTACCGTAGTTACTGCTGCGCCAATACCACCTGCGATATTACCAAGTCCTCCCATTCCACCGCCACCGCCCATGTCAGCCATAATCTTAGATTTAATTTGTTACAAAATTAGTATTAATACGCTAAACTTACAATATATTCTGCCACTAATGCACGTAAAGTAAATTCGTCTGTATAATTATTCTCAAATCCTACCGTTAAACTTGTGCTTCTTAGCGTCCTACCATTCAATATTCTTGTGTTTATAGGTACTGTTACATCACTCAAATCTCTTTTGAAAGGGTTACTCCAATGTTCTTCTTTCTTTACAAATGTTTTAGCTAATCTGCTTAACTGATTGTAGTCGTTCACTATTATTGGCGCACTCCAATTGCACTTTTGGTCTGTTTGAAATTGCTCTAATTTAGCTACTTCCCACACTTTCTTGGTAGAAGTATCTTCGCCTACAAACACAGGTGTAATCTTTGTGTTATGTTGCGTTATATAGAAGTTATTTCTAACATCATTCACATCATGTAGCCATGCTTCACCATTTACAAATGATACGAAATTCATTCCGATAATGCCATATTTTTCGGGTGTGTAAGAATAGAAAGTTACCCATCTGTTTTTTTCTTCACTCCATGAAATTGTTTCCCCTTCTCCCTTGTAGCGTATAGAAGCATTTGAGAAAGTATAACTTCCATCACTTCTTAACCCTTCAAATAAAGGAATAATAATGTCGTTTCCGCTAATTTGTAAAACATAAGTTCTAACTTTTTTTGTGGTTTGAGTTGAAGTATCATAGTATGTTACATCAATTTCTTCGCCTACTGATACTGGTGGTAAAGTTGTGAAATTAAGATATACATTCTTGCCACGTTTTAGTATGGTATTTGCTCCTGCAAACACACTTCTGTAAATGGTTAAGATATACTCATTATAGAATCTATCTAACCCTGCTGTGGCATCAAACACTCCATCAATAAATATTGACTTAAAGTAAGAACGATTATTGATAGCCGATATTTCTACCGAGCCATTTTGTGCGTGTCGCCATACTAACCCTCTATACACATCTACTCCGTAAATACTATTGTCTTGTTGGATTACGCTTTCGGGGTGTTGGCATCCAAAGTCTGTAAGTTGCGCCCTATCTGTACCAAAGAAATCATCTGCAATTGCTACGATTCCTTGATTATCCCTTGCTTCTGAAAGCACCCTTTCTCCAATGTAGTTGCTCACAATCTTATTATGGCAAATTGAAAACATGGTATCGCCAGTAAACATTAGTCTTTCTACTGGGCCATAATTTCTATCTAGCTCTTTGGAGTTCAAAGATTCAAAATTACTTAGTCCATTTACTTGTGTATCGGGTATAAATACGTTTGACAATACGTGCAATGTAGGTCTAAATTGGCGTACAAAATCTTTATTGATTGTTCCTATTCTACCTATGTCGCTATCCTTAGATTCATAGAAATCTGAAATCGAAGCATCTTCAAAAGCGTAGTTATACGTTCCTGTGAATTTAGTGTTTGCGCTATCATTTACGAGTATCTCTCTATTTTTCCAATATGTGTCTGAATTAGTAAATACTGCGGTGGTTACGCTATGGTCATTGTTACTTCTATCGGGATTTGTACAAGCGAAACATTCGCCCACCTCGTAGAATATCTGTCCTTTTTCGTCCTCTAAATCTCTTGTGTGGTAAACTTCAATTTGTGTACCTGCTTTTATTTCGGGTGCGCCAATATCATTTTTAAGTATCAAATAACTACCCGTTGTTTGAAATGATACTACTTCGTATTCGATAAGTCCATTGTAGTAAACCCCATCTTGGTCACGAATTAATCTTACTCTGTCCCCTACTTGAAACTCATAAGCCAAATTACTACTTGGGTTTCTCCTTTTATAGTCTGCAAGATTGCTGATGTCAAGCATGATATTTGTAGCATCGCCATTAGAATACAAGGTTTCTGTTTCGGGATTATCTACGTCCTCATAAATCTTAGAAACGTATTTAACCGCATTGATTACCCAAGATAAATACTTTTGATAGTGGTTGTCTTTAGTGCGCATCCATTGATAAGTATACGCCCAAATTGGAGGTTTAGAATTTAAAGTCCAAGTTAGTTTCGGCTTACCATGTAGATATGTTGGTTGTGAGTATTGATTAGGGAAATATCTATTCAAATCCTCTGTGATGAATGGTATGTAGAAGTTTAAGTTAGGTGCGCTAACAACCGAGCATAAACGACCTCCGTAATCATAGTATCTTAGTGCGTAAATGTAGTTGCCACCTCTTTTATGTGTTCTACCTAATATCGCATCCGATACAGTACAAGTTACTGGATTAAAGAAAGTTTGAAACCAATCATTATCTGTCCATGATACAAACCGAGTAGTGTATATTGTACCTATGCCTATGATTATGTTAGGCGTATTATTAGTATTAAAAGATGCTAAAATTCCATTTAGGTAGTAAATGATATTATCACCCCTTGTTTGAGCTGTTGTATGTACACCAGTAGATTCAGCATAGATAGGTATTTCCCATTGTCCGTCATTATCTGATGTACCTATTCTTCCTGTACCTGTATAAACAGTAGTTATACCTGCAAAGCCATCACCATTATTATCAATTACGTTTCCGTAAATGTATGTTTTTAAATCCTTTGATGCTTGTACGTTTACACAGGGAACAAGAAATTGTGTTTGTGAGTTGTTGCTTACTGCTGTAAATCCTTGTTGTGGCGCACCAATGGTTTCGGGTATAAGTCCACCATTGAAAATATCTCTTAATACACTTGCGGAATGGAATACAGTTAAATTATTGATAAGTATTTGCGCTCCACTTACATTAATCCCATACGCCCTTTTTGTAGCTACTCTGAAATTAATAAATTCCAACGTAGAAGCAGAAGTAGGATTTGTGATAGGGAATAAAATTGGCGGAATATTATCTTTTAACCAATTCCAATCTACTCTTTGTACTGAATTGTAGTAGCCATTATGGTCAGTAGCTATTCTTGCCAATACGCTTATTCCTAAGTCTTTTAGTGCAGGTACATTTTTAATATCCGCTAATAAAGCAGTAGTGATGTATTGTTTTTCCATAGCAATAGCAACCTTCAAA
Source organism: Chitinophagales bacterium (assembly GCA_044228065.1). Taxonomy (GTDB): domain Bacteria; phylum Bacteroidota; class Bacteroidia; order Chitinophagales; family LD1; genus JBGAVP01. The sequence continues at coordinate 62,469 of JBGAVP010000021.1, forward strand.
TCACTATCTGAATACTTGCCATCATTATCTACTAAATAGCCATTCGCAGCGATGCTACATCTGTAACCACTAAAGTTTTCATCACGAGGTCTATAAATGGTATTCTTAGCAAAGTTAAAACAACTTGTTTGGTCTGAAACGAAAAACTCCCCAGCATATACATCACCATTGTTTACAGTAACTACCAATTCAAATTCATTGGTTATTATAGTACCTGCATTATTTTTTACCGCAGCTACATTTGTAGAAGTCCTCTGTATTGCCCTTCTGTTATTAAGGTTATACATACTTCCTTTGTCAAGTTTATCTTTGGTATCACCAGTATTAGGGTAACTACACCAATGCGAAGCGAGTCTTAAAACATACGTTCCATTTGGTACATTCTTAATAGTGAGCAAAGAATAAACATCAGCACTATCGTCCGTCATTAATTGTACTAATGCGCTATCGGGATTTGGTATGCTGTATGGCTTTCCTGCTATCCATGTTTTAGTTGTAAGCATATCGGAAGCGTCAAACGCCCTTGCTTGTCCTATCACAGAAGGACTTGAACCATTTGTTTTTTCTTGTACTGATATTCCTAAAAAATCTGTACCTGCTAAGTAACCAACAAATCCACCTTCGGGTAGCCATTGCTCAAAGTCTGTACCTTGATTTGTATTGAATGTAGAACCGAACTCTTGGTCTGAATTATGGCTTGTTGAGATACCTCCAAAAACGGGATAGTCAAATTGATTTTCAACTTTAGCGTGTTTTACGATTGCACCCTTTATTTGTTTTTTATCTGTAAGGTCTAATGAAGCACAAGTAATATCTTTTGGTATGCTAAGGTTTCCTGTATTGTAATCTACATTATAAGTAGGGTTAAATATCCTAATCTTAGCAGTTATATCGTAAACGTCTTGTTGTGCGGTTTCAAATTCTTGCAAAATGGTTGCATCTACACATTCTGGCGCATCATAGTTTTGTGTAATTCCTGCCATTACCAATCTGTTTTTAACAAACTTTTGGCATTGGTTTTCTATTGGCACATCGTCATACAACTTCGCAGCCAAAGCATCGTCCACACCCTTGCTATCTACATCATTAAAAAACTTGTAGTGTATGGTAACTTTGCCATTTACTATATCGTAAAAATCACAAGGCTCTAAGTCTGCAATTTGTCGCCACTTGCCAGTATTGTGTTCAATCACAAATAAGCGCACCCATTTGATAAGCACCCAATTCTTTACATCTACAATATCAGTATTGTTAAAATCTACATCAATGTAGTTGAGTGAGTTTGCTTGTGCTGTATTAACAGAAGTATTACCACTTGCTATTTGACTAATTGGAGATAGTGCCGACTTTTCATTATCGTCATACACATACTGCAATCTAAATTGAAATACTCTATTTCTAACGTAGTTGTAATTCTTCTTAGTATCTTTTCTGTAAATTGCAGTAGGATTGAACGTAGGGGGGTATTTTACCACGTTTACGTATCTCTCTATAAAAGTGTACCCGTAAAAGTTTTCGGTGTTTATTTGCGCCCCAAATCCGCTAATGGTAACATCGGTTATATCTGTACCAACTTCGGTAATTGACAATTTGCATTTACACGCTTCAAACTTCAATACTCCGTTAAAGAAATTATTGAAGTTATTAGCAATATCCTCTACTCCCTCTGCTGTTGTTGCGAATGGTGCAAAAGTTGTTAAACTTCTACCTCTTTGAACTCCATTTTGAGTATAGGTAATAAAGGTGCTTCCAGTAGTAGCAAATTGATTTGTCAATGGATAATGTACCGTCCAAGACTTATGCTTATCTACTAACTCCGCTTTATCAATATTCAGCTTCCTACTATGAATATTATCAGTCCAATAGAGCAAGTGTCCTGCAACTAAATCTACCGAAGTAATCTTAGTCCAAGACTTCCATCCGAAGTTATACACACATAGTTGGTGTATTTCTCCGTAAGGATTATTAGCATCTATTTTTTCAGGGAAGTATCGCATGATTTGATGCGAACCATTGCTATTGTACATAAAAAAAAGCAATGTGTTATTTTGCTTATCTTCATACGTGCCCAAACATTTATTAGTTCCGAGTGGCGCAGTCTTAGTATAAGGGTAAATAGTTTTTACTATCTTCTTATTCCCCTTTACATTTGTAGTGCCACCTTGTTTATTTAAGTACGCAATTCCATTGCGTATATTGAGCGCATAGCGGTAGTCTTTAAAGTCTACCATTCTGTTTTCGCTATCTACATCAAGTCCACCTACGGGAATGTTTATGATACGTTTATTTGCCATTATCTTTTAACCGCTTGGTGAATATCTTGTCGCATTAAATCAATCCAAAAATCAGGTGTCCTTGCATTATTTCTTGCATTGTAAGACATCGCTGCGTTCTCAAAATTACTCTTATGCAAAGGTATTAATTTTACATCTAAAACGTCTTTAGAAAATAAACATCTTTGGTAGTTTACCCAAGCTGTCAATGCTTCAATCGCACCTTCATCTACTAACGCTGTACCATCATCAGATACACCTGTGCTTTGGTATTCCATACGGATAGTGTCTGCATGAACATAACTGTCAAATACAACTCTATTATTATTTTTATCTATTCGATAACCACCACCATAGAATCCTGCACCTACACCATACCAACCTGCGGTATAAATACCATTGTTCACATGAGGGTTATAGTAATTCCATGTATATCCGTAATCTAAATAAACACCCGAAGTATCACTTAATGCTTGTTCAATTACTTGTGGCTCACAAGGGCAAGGTGCTACTTTATTATCTGCTGGTAAGCAAATATTGTTATTCAAATCAAAGTTTATCATGTAGCCATTTCTACATACACCAATTTTTAGGTAGTCTATGTAATCTTGTGGTAGTGGTGCGCTATTCGTTGCTTTATCAAGGTCAAGTTCAACTGTTTTAACAGTAGGCATTAGTCCATGAAGATTCATTTTACGGTAGCCATCTACTACCCACTTTAAGAAACGAACATAGTGCCTTTCATCAGATACACCTATATCTGTCATAACACTACTAACTATGTATGCTAAACTTTTCATTATACCTCATTGATTTCTAAATTAAAAAACGCTTTCATCATCTTCTTCTTTAGTCTATAAACGGGCAAACCTATTGTCGCCTTAGACTTCACATCTTCTACTACTTCCTTGCCACCTTTGTTATAGGTAAAATCCGCTTCATATCCCCCTATCTTAATTCCGTTGTGGACAAATGTGAATGTAACATGATGTTGCAATTCACTAATTATACCACTTTTTACTTGCGCCTTTAAATCTAAATATCGGCTATATTCTTTTTTAGAATCAAACGTATATCCATCTGCTTCTACTTTTACATTGTTGTACTTTGACTTCTTAGGTTCTTGTGGAACAACTTTATCCTTTTGATACCTTTTGAAATCTTCTACTGTCCATTGATTAGTTTGCGTCATTGTTTACGGTTTTATCTTCGGGAGTAATTTTTTGCTCTTGTAAAGACTGCTTAATCATATTTACCAAGTCAAATTCCTCTTGTGCAGGAATCGTAATTTGGTCGGTATCTTTTAAACCCGTAATCGTAGGTAAATATTTTACCAAAACAAACTCATATACTCCTTGTGGAATGTTTATAAACCACAATCTTGTACCTTCCAATCTGTAACCCATTCTTCCACCAAGTCCACCTACTTCTAAATTCTTTATGATTGCTTGTTGTCCTGCTTTTACAGGCACAAAAGTATTCGTTTCATCTTGTATATCGCCCACTTGTCTAATACTTGAAAATCCTGCAATATTCATCATTGGCGTAGGTAAATCAGCATAGCTTTGTTGTCTGCGGGTGCTGAATTTAACTTCGGCTTCTTTAGTAATAACAAAGTTGTCGGCAATTTCTTCTGCGGTTAATCCTTTAGCATTTGCTTGTTTCTCTATGAGTACGGGAATTAATCTATCTGCCCAAAACCAAACCAAACGTCTGTCTAACTTCTTATCAATAGAGTTGTAACCCATTGATAATATTACCCCATCTGCTAATTCAAGTTTTGTCATTGTCCTTGTATCATTCTACTTTGAGCAAAATTAATCAAATCTCCGTCCTTTAAGTTAATTCCAAAATATTTTGCTACAATAACCGCAAAATCGTTGTGCATAACATCAGGATATTCCAAATCCACACTACCATTCGGGTCAAAAATGTTTTCGTCATTTGCCGTAATTGTATAGTTTCTAAAAGGCTTTAATGGCTTTCTAACATAAGTCAAAGTTACTTGGTCTATCTCTTTTGGATATACCTTAATCCCTTGCTCAAAATAAGCACCAATAGGGTAATCAAATGTAGGTGGTGTAATCGTATTTGGTAGTCTTAAACTTAACTCTCCATCGGTTACTATCTCTACACTATTGTCAATTACTATCGGTTGTTCATCGCATTCTTCCGCTTCCTCAATTTGGATATAACGTAGCGTAGAAAACGCCACATAGTTAGCAGGAATAGGGAAATAACCACTTGTGTTTTTATTTATCACTAAAGGTACAATGAATTTTCGTAATTCATCGGTAATTGTTTGTGATACTTGATACGCTTGTGGTGCGGTAGGTACGCCTACTTGATATGCTTCGGGTAAACCTATCTTAATCTTCATAGGTTCTAAATACAAAGCATCTAAGCATAGATTAAATTCATCGGGACTAATTTGCCCTGATTGAGTTTTATTGCTCATAAAGTTAATCCACTGATATAAATTATCTATTGTCATTTATTATGCTATTGCATTTATTGGTGAAAAATCCTCTATTGGCTCTGATTGGTCGTATGACCATGTTGTATTTTTATGTTTTTTTATTTTTCCAACCAAACAATTATATATGGTAACTCTATGTATACCTGTTTCCCTATTTGCTTCTTTTATACTTCCAAACTTAGCCAAAATATTTCCATTTCCCATAGATATAAGATATACCGTTTTGCTTTGTTTGCAATCTGCCCCTTTTTTCATTTTTACCTTACCTAATACTTTTCTTGCGTTTATTGAATTTTCACTAAGAGTACACCATTCTAAATTATCAACATTATTATTTAATTGATTCCCATCTTTATGATTTACACATGGTTTGTTCTGTGGGTTATCTATGAAAGCTAATGCTACAATTCGATGTACTAAAATAGGTTTTTGGTATCTATTTTTAAATAATTGAACTCTATAATATCCCCTGTGAGATATTTGCTGTGCAATTTGTTTTCCTTTTAATTTACACATTATTCCATCATTTGTTTGTCTGATTCTTGGAATACTTTTTACTATACCAATTTTATTAACTATGTATAAACCTTCATATCCAACAACATCTTTCCATTCTTCCATCTTAAGTTAAAGCCGTTCTTGTGAAAGTAATATCTACACTTGCTGTACCACCACTCGTAACCTTAGAAACTACAAGTTGCATCTCTGCGCCTGCCGAAAGTGTGTTATTGGCACTCGGAATAACAGAAACTCCCGTACCATGTGCCGAACTTGCAGGGATTGTAATTAAACCACCCGTCATGTTAGTAGAACTTGCATTTTGACAAGTAATAGTCGCATCGTCCGTACCCGCTATTGCAGAAGTTACCCTTGCTTTTACTTTGGTTACAGTACAAGCAGGTAAGGCTACATAGTACGTTCCTTGACTTGCAGTTACGAAAGATACATCAACTCTTATTGTTTCGGTTAATGCGCCTACACTATGAGTACCACTTGATACTACTGCAAAACCTGTGCTTGAACTGCTATCAATTCCTGTACCTCCCAAAGCAGGTGTAAGTTGCGCTAACTCTGCTAATGCACCTGCACCATCATTTACAACAACTCTCGAAGCTGTGCCACTCGCAATTTTTGTTCTTGCTATACCTGCACTTGCATCAATGTTAGCATTTTTGATATAGTCCGTTGTGGCTTCATTTGAGCCATCGCCCATAATAACCTTGTTACTTGCTATTAACTCCAAACATCTTAGTTCGATAGATTTATCTAACACTAAAAATCCTGATATTGCACGAGAGTAAAATGGCGATAAATGAGATTTTGTTTCTAATCCAAATGCGTCAATAGTGTAAGTAAATCCACCACCTTGTTCTAATAAAGGTGCTTGTGATGTTGTAGTTTGGTAAGAATCTCCAAATATTTGAAATGAAGCAATGCCAGTATCTATACTTTGAAAATTCCAATAGACTTGAATAGTTGTTCCTGCTTGTGGTGTACCCGATAAGCTAAGGCTATAATTACCAAGCATAACAAGTGAAGGTGAACTACTATACAGTATTATCACACCTGCTAATGGCAACTGTGTAACGTCTATTACGTCCGTTCCACCGATTGCAGGTACATCTATTGATTGTATAATATTTAATGCCATTTTTTATTTTTTAAATTTTGTGATTCTGAATAATTTTGAATAAGTATCGCCAGTTACAATCGAAGTGGTAGTCAATGTTACCGTATTGGTTACAGTAAAATCAAATCCTGCAATTACAGCTCCAACTCCAAATTCAATACCTAAAATACTTCCCGATTCGGTATATGACCTTACCTCTGCATCACATTGAATTTCGGTTGAAGATTTTTTAACAAGGTTTATTGTTACTGTATTTTGATTTAAGTTTGAGCCATATCCGTAAAGAATGCCTACTTGGATTTGTGTTCCACCAAAGTTTACTTTATAAACATTGATTCCTGTACTTGAAGTTACAGTAACATCTCTCGAAATTGTTGTTTCAATTTTCAACATATCGCCATTCGTTCCTAAAGTATTTGCAGGTACAGTATATGTTTTTAAAACATAGTTAGCAGTTGTACTCGGTGTCGTACTTGTACTTTGGTCGTTTACCAATACTGCAACTCCGTCCGTTCCGTTAGTACCACTTGCGCCTTGAATATTGCCCGTAATCGCCCAACTACCTGCTGTCTTTAAATAAATATCGTAAGTTATAACATTCAAGAATGAATCTCCATCCGCACCATCGCCACTTGAAGGTACTCCTGCACCTTGCAAGAATGATGTTCCATTCAATCCCGTAATTGTAGAGAAATCAAATATCGTAGTCCACCCTCCATCAGAAGGGAACTTATACTGAAATATCGTACCTCCCGTTACTCTGAAAGCAGGTGTTTCTCCATTCGTTCCATTCGTTCCGTTAATTACATTCGTAGGTATAACTGGTGAACTTTCATCTTTGCAACAATCGCAGTTAGGGTCTGCACCCGTAAATTTATAGAAATCTGCTACATAAGTCGCTACCGTTGCTTCATCACTACACAACCTTGCCCTTAATGCCATATCGTAGGCAAAAAAGCCTTTAGTTAGCATAGCTTGGTATCTTGTAGCTTCTGTGGTGTTTATTCCTAAATAACCCTTAAATGTGTTGTATAAAGTTTTTAAAGAACAATACAATCCACAAAGTAAATCATCGCATATTACCTTCGCTTCTGTTGTTACAGATGCGTGTGTGATAACCTCACAATCTCCTTGTGTTAAAGTTATCGTATTCGATAACTTTGCTTCATACGTTCCTGTCCATAATTGATTATCGGGCGCACCAAGCAATATTGTTTGTGCATCTGCTGTTACAGGACTTTGTCCACTCACATCGGGTGGATAAACTGTATGACTTCTTACAATAGTTGTTACGCTATATCCACTTGCACACCCACTCGTACAATATTCACTTGTATCTGTTGAAGTATAAGTTGCTACCGTACAATCCCAAGTTTCTGTTAAAGTTAAAGTTGGTGTTACTCCCTTTGGCAAATTAAATGAAAATGTTTTTTCTACAACAAATGCAGACAATCCATTTGGCGTTACTTGTACCTTTAAATTGAAAACATAATTACCATTTACGTAAGTTGTAGTACCAGTATATGCAGGTAAATTCCATTGCGGAGAAACTAAATCTGTTAATGATGTATCAGGTGAAGCAAAGCTACTACCTGCAAATCCTGCGTTCTCATAGGCTACAATTCCACTTGGTGCTACTACTTGTCCTATAATCTTTACTACATCACCATTTGATGTACTCAATCCAAGTGAACTCCAATCTGTTATATCATCCCATTGTGAGAAGTTTATCGGAGCATTAGCATTTAAAATGTTGAATAAATTATGCACTCTAAGTGCATTATATACTTGTGTAGGTGTTGCCATTTCTAAGGTTTAAAAAAAAGCCGTTACCACAAATGCGATAACGGCTCAAAATTAATGATTTTTTATTTATTTTTCATCTAATTCTTTTTTCAATTCTTCAAATACTCCCGTATCGTCTTTTAACTTCAAAAAGTTGATGAATATTTCCACCGCTTCCTTCAATTCTTTACCTCTCGGTATCGAACAAATTAACGGCTTATTGTGTGCATTTATTGTCTTACCCCAAGTAAATCCTTTGCCATCTACATAGTTGATTATACCATGTGTAATTGCATCGTGGATAGTTACTCTCGTATCTGACAAACCATCTTCAAATATCTTAAAGAACTTATCAGGTTCTTTCATAGCTATATCAGTCAATGTGGCTCTCATGTTCTCAAATTCTTCATTGCCTATTAGCAATTCTGCATCTGAAAATCCACCTGCTTTATACAACTTAGTAATCTTTGAATCGGTAATTTTTTCTCTGTTAGTGATAATAAGCAATGCTTCGCTTACTCTACTTGCATTAGCGTTCTTCGCCTTACTTTCGTTTTTCAAATTCTTGATACGATAGATAGGTTTTAGTTCGGTTGCAAATTCTTCTGAATACTTTGGGTTGTCGGCACAATGGATAGAATGAATCAATGCGTAAATCTTTTCCGCATCTTTCTTCTTATTGAAAACAATATCTCCACTTATAGAGAACGCTTCGGGGTCATACCCTGCTTTTAC
>JBGAVP010000054.1:0-7403 GCA_044228065.1 Chitinophagales bacterium
ACACCTTCTTTGCTTATCTGTGTATATAGACGCAATGATTCTAAACTTACTGAACGACCATAATGCTTTGCCACCATTCGAAGACAGGTAGGGCCACAGTCCATGGCATCGTGCTGTTTGTAGAAGGGGAATGGTTTCATGTAATAAGGGAGAAGTTACTCTCTTTGAATGTATAAAGTATATTTCTGAGAGATTGTGTCAAAGTCTTTTTCTAAAAAGTTAAATTATTTTTCAAAACTTTGTTTCCGAATTTGCTACCTGCTTCTGTAAAAAAAATTTTAATTTTTCAACAGCTTCATCTCCAATCTCATTAAATAAAACCTGATTTTCTTTATCAACTACCAAAATTGTTGGAAAACTCTTTATATCAAAAATCTTTCTTAAGCAGGTGTCCGAATAGCAATCAATATTTTCAAAATATGTGTTTTTGCTTAGTGCATATTTTGTATAAAACCGAATAGCTGCAAGCCTGTCCTTTTCGTTTAGCACTGTTATAAAATCTATTTTTTTTGAGTAAGTTTTTTCAATTTCTTTCATTTCCGGAATTATTTTTATGCAGGGCTTACACCATGAGCCGGAAAACTCTATTACTGTAAAAGCCTTTCTGCCTACTTCTATTTTAGAATATTTTTTATTGGCTATTTTGTAATAGGAGTATTTGGTGAGGTCGGGTAGAGGTCGATGAAATGTATTACTATCAGGAGTCTGAATTGTAAAAGTAAGTTCGGATTTTTTGAAATCTAATGAATCCAAAATAATCTCTGCATCTAAGAATTTTATACCTGTCTTTTTTGCCAATAACATTTCTGTAATGCCTCCATAAGATACAAATCCATTTTGATGTGGATGGTTGAGAACAGTTACTGTGGATATACTGTATCTCGATTTTTTAAGCGGATAAAATTTATAAATGAATGGATCAGGATTAATTTTTATCCAATATTTATTCCCTTTATAAACAAAACTATCGGAAATATAATAGCCGATAGAATACCTTGCCAGTTGAAATTGTTTTAATCCACTAATATCTGATGTGTCCTTAAAGTTATCATTACTGCCTGATGACGGACAAAATTTCAAATCCATAGAAGAGAAGGTGATTTGATTATACTCCTGTATTATTTTGATAGAATCTATGTGAACAACTGGGATTGCATTTCTGAATTCAAAATCACTTTTGAAATGATTGAGCATGCTCAATTTATAAACGGAATCATCAGTAAATACATTATTTCTATTTCTGTCTGCTACCATTATTAAGTCAGGTTTTATATAACCTACCAGCAATGATATTGAATCATATTTCGAAGGATTCTGTTTTGCTTGAATTTCATATTTATAAATGGAGTAATCTTTTATACGACTACCATCTAAAAGTTGATAAATGAAATTATTTTTGGTTTCATTTATTTTATTTGAACTGATTATTAAAAATGATGGATCGGTAAGTGAATTATATACTTTATGGATAGAGATAGTTTTTTTTTGCCCCCAAAGAAATACAGGAAAGAAAATTATTAGATTTAAAATAAGCATTGGTTTCAAATATCTGTTCTTCATTTTACACTAATTTTAATATTTTTAGTAAAGGGTGGCTAATCCTTTTTTGAAATTCAGAAAATGGAAATAGCCAACCCTTTTGTTATTTACTAATCTTGCCAGGGATGTGGTACATTACACTCATGTAATGCTACTACGCCTGTTGATGTGTTAGCACATTGTAAAGCATTTCCGTATTGTCCACCTAGATTGATACAACTCCAATTGGAATTTAATGAGATACATACAACTTCATGGGTTGGTGATTGGTGTTGGGGATTTATGTAGTCATCACATCCTCCACAATAGGTTGTGTTACCACCATCTGCCACTCCACCCATCAATTTTTTCATTTCGTTTCTTTCTAACTTTCTCATGTTATAAAATTTTAATGTTAAGAATTGGCTTTGGTTTTACAATAGGTACAAAGCCATTGTGCCTGTAAGAACTGCTACCCGGCCTTGCAGCAGTGGCCACTGCTACAGCAACGCACCGGGGTTGTTTTGCTGCGTTGAGGGCAAAACTTCTTATATATAGTATTATTGTTCCAGTTCATAAACGGCAATTTCCACAAAATCCATCCAGTTATAAAGCTCCGGTAATCTTCGGCCATTAACAAACAAAGTAGGCGTAGCACTGATAGCTGCCTCTTTACTCCATGCTATTTGATGCTCAATGGCCTTACTTATATCTGCCTCATTGGGGGTGTACCGTTCATTAAATTTATCAATGGACATTAACTGATACCAACCCCTTATCGCTTCTAATGGTTTTTGAATGGCGGCTTGTATAATTTTTGTTGCTGCATTGGTCTTTTTGTCCTTTATATCAATGCTGCTAAGTGCAAAACGGATGGCTATAAAAAATTTATCCGGATGTTGCTCATACAATTTTTCAATAGCATGATGTGCTTTGGCGCAAGGGCTACAAAAAGGATTACAAGCGATTACTAACTGCAGCAGTGCAGCTGGATTGCCAAACCGTATGGCTTCATCCACACTAGGAAGATTGTTTTTATTAAACTCCTGTTTGTCCAACAAGGCTTTAAATATTTTGGGATTTCTTCTCAGCCTTGTAGCTTTTATTTCATTAGAAAGCGACTCATGGCTTTGTTGAAACAATGATTTTAATAACTGCCAGGCGGCTATAGTAAATACTGTGATTCCCAGAAATAACAGGATAGAAAGATACTCAGGAAACTGTAATCCGTGCTTCTGAGCCAGATAAAAACTAATTATTCCGCTCAAAAGCAATACTAATAATACACCTAGGCATAACATACACCATTGCTTTACAACCCGCCACTGATAGTATATTGAGTATAGGGGAAATAAAAGACCGGCCAGAGAAATGATGTAAAAGAAGTTAATGGCTTGGCCTGTTAACCGGCAAATAAGTAGAAAGAGTAGTGAGCTCGAAAAATAAACCATCCCCACATCGCCCCAGGTAAGCCAGTTAAACAGTTTGGCACCTTTTGAGAATAATACACTTTCGCATCGGCTGTGCTTTGCCAAGCTACATATTTTATCACTAACGCTGTTTTGTATGCCCAGTTCTTTTTGAGCTATGAGCCAGCTAATATATACTCCTATCAGGCTCAATGCAATAAATAAAAAGCTGGTGATACTGTTTGTATATAGAGCAAACCCAAGTATGCCTCCGGCAAACAAGAGTACCGCAATTGTGCTGAAATTTTTATTAAGTCTTTCTTTTTTGTACAGTTTATCATGTGCTGTATTGCCATATTTTTCCGGCCTGTCTACAAACATTACATTACCACTCCAGTATTTATCAAAATCCTTTACTTTTTTTTCTGCATCCTTTACATTTTTGAAATATCTTATATCACCACCGCCTAAATTCAGGTGAGCAAGAAATGGCCTATTTTCTTTGATAAGTTCATCTTTTGTACCTGTACATGCGTAGGCATTTATTCCTAGTTCTTCAAGGCAATCTTTAATTGCAATCAGAGATGGATAATCCGGGTGGGATTCAAAACGAATTTTATAATATCTTTTATTCATCACTGTCCTCATTTCACTAAGCATCATGCTAATTTGTTCATACATCTGCTATGTTTAATTCATTTATAGTACTTAAAATTTGTTAAAAACTTTTTAGAATTAATTTATTCAAAGCCGGGTTACTCGGTCTTGGTGCGTTCTCGTTTATGATAGTACCATCTTTTCCTATGAGTAAATACCTTGGAATAGATTCTATTGAAAATCGTTGTGCTAAGTTGGATTTAAAAGCATTTTGAAGTAAGAATGAGTTTTCTCTTAATGAATATGCTTTTATGGCTGAAGTCCAGTTTATAAAATCTTCATCAAGCGATAAAAAAACAAATTTTATTGGTTTATCTTTAAGTGATGCCTGCAACTGACGGGTGTACGTATGTTGGTCAATACACGGCTTGCACCAGCTAGCCCAAAAATCAATGAAAACTAATGTGTCTTTTTGCTTTGCTAGAAAATCGCTCATTTTCAAAGTCACCCCCTTTTCATCAATCAAAAAAGTTTCAGTATCTGAAATTAACGCTCTGTTGACTTTCATGTTAAATAGGCCAGTCAATTGAGCCTTAATCAATGAGTCGCCAAACTGAGATAAAAAGTTGCGTGTATGTTGATATGCTGTAGTATCATTATTGTTTAGCCTGTCGTATAGAATTTTTGACTGCATTCTATAAGCTGTTATAGAATCGGTAAATATTTTTGTTGCCTGTTCAAATAAATCTGATTTTGCGGGTGAAACAGTATTTAAAAGCAGGTATGATGCCATTTGATATTCGTAGATATTGCTGAATTTCGGATTGTTAAATTGTGATATTAATGTTTTGAATTCTCCTTCAGCGAAATTTTTAATTGATGAGGCATAAACATACTTGTAAACCTGAAATTTCAACCTTCTTTATTAATTCAATAGATTTCATTAATGCAAGAAAATAACTAACAAATTCGGATGATAAATTAAATCGGCTTTTATTGTTTTCTAAAAATACTATGGGCTTCTTATAAATATTTGTTATATAAAGATTATGGTCTTTTAATGAAATCGTTTTAGGTATAGTCCTTTCGAATCATCTTTTTCGTTTAGTTCTTTTAATTTTGTAAATAACTCGTTCATGAATAATATTTCATTTTGATTCTGTTGTTTTGTACGTTCTATGATGGGACATTTTTGAAAATCTTCTTTAATATATAAAGTATCATTTGGGTATACTAAATATTGCCTTAGTTCACTTTTATAAAAATGAATATTAACAAATAAAGGTTTGTGCTGAAAGACAGGAATTTTTTCAGCCTGCCATTATTTCTGACTACATAAGAAAAGAGCCTTTCAAAAAAGACGTTTGTCCTTTCTGATATATGCATCATTTTTTAGTTGTATTGATAATATAAATATAAGATTCATGCTGTAAGTGAACCATGATTCTGATACTACATAAATAAAATAGTATAATGATGACTCTTATCATTTTGTTTGTGCATAATTGAGAAGATTGCCTGATGGAGGCAATCTTCAACAAAATTTGTAATACATTTTTTTGTAATGAAATTACCTCAGTAAGAACATGAACTACAACAGCTTGCTGTACACCAATAACCACCATTAGGTTGTTGCATTTATTAAAGTTCTGTCAAGTTGATTTAAAGTGCAGTCCCAGCTTGTCCAATCTGCATTATGCCAGCATGATGAACCGCCACCGCCTCCTTGACAGGCATCATTGTAGCAGTCAGGGGTATTACCGCCACCACCTGGAGCAAATTTACCACCCATCAATTTTTTCATTTCGTTTCTTTCTAACTTTCTCATGTTATAAAATTTTAATGTTAAGAATTGGCTTTGGTTTTACAATAGGTACAAAGCCATTGTACCTGTAAGAACTGCAACATTCGCCTTGCAGCAGTGGCCACTGCTACAGCAACGCACCGGGGTTGTTTTGCTGCGTTGAGGGCAAAACTTCGTTACGCTCAGTCCCATTGCTGGCACCTCGGTTTATTTCTTTTCACTGTCATAGACAGTTGATAATGAAGTAAAAAAGTTCAAACTCCCGGGTAGCTAAAATGCTAACGGTGTGCCCGATTGCATCATCTACTTATTGGGGCACTTGCGGAGCCTTGAGAATAGAGTCAGCAAAAGGAACACACCGTTTACCAGTGTGTTCACTTAAGCATCTCCTCTTCTCTTTTGAAAATTCGCAAGTTTTCAATAAAGGGAGTATCTTAAATTACTTACGTCAATATTTTATCTGCTGAAATTAGAAAAACTTTTGAATAAAAAAATTATTTTGCAAAAAAATATTTGTGAAAACAGCACTTGCGGGCTTTTTGCTGCTCTGGGTTGGCCAGTGCAGCGGACAGACATTTACACTTACTGATGTAATTGAAATTGCAAAATCTAAAAGTTTTACAAGTATATCTGCCAATAATAATCTTAAACTGGCAAAGCTCAAATTCCAAAGCTTTAAATTGGCCAGCAGACCCTTGCTCTCGTTCAATGCCAATATACCCGCTTATAATAAAGATAATTATGCTGTAACGCAGCCAGATGGCAGTATCAAATTTTTGCCGAGAAGTCAAAATTTTAGTAATGCCGGATTTGCCTTTTCACAGCCATTGCTTTTTAGCAATGGCAGCATCTCTGCGAATACCGACCTTTATCGTTTTGACAATTTTACAGCTCGCAGTAAACAATATAATGGCACGCCGGTTTTTATAAGACTATCTCAGCCAATTTTTAAATATAACGAGTATAAATGGAACAAGAGAATAGCTCCACTTCGCTTAATGGAGGAAAAGCAATCCCATATTTCATCTAATTATATGTTAGCGTACGATGTTTGTAAGTTATTTTTTAGCGTAATAACCGCACAGGAAGATGAAAAACTTGCAACTTCTAATTTAGAATCAGGTAATACCAATCTTGCAATAGAAAAAAGGAGGGTACAACTTGGCGTATCCACAGAAGATAAAGTGTTTGCTTTAGAGATGCAGCAAATTAAGAATGAACAACAACTTACTTTAGCTTTATTCAACAAGAGACAGGCTTTTGTTGAATTGTCATTTCATTTCAAATAAGAAGCTTAGAGGCTGCAGCGAAACTTGATCAGATTAAAAAAGAAGGAAAACAAATTGACCTAATGGCAAGCTTTGGCCTCAATAACACTGCTACAAACATATCATCAGTCTATATAAGCCCACAAAGCCAACAACGCTTTACTATTGGATTTAATATTCCTATTACTGACTGGGGGAAAAGGAGAAACAGTTTTGCAATTGCAAGACTCGAACAAGAGCAAACAGCAATAAACATTAAGCAAGAAGAAGAAAAACTTTTGTTGGAGATCAGGTTTATTGCAGATAAATTAGCTATCTTAAAAAATAATATCAATCAGTCCCTTTCATTGGATACATTGTCACAAAAAAGATTTGCGATCACCAATCGGCTCTTTCAATCGGGCAAGGTGAGCCTTTTTGAATTACAGGCTTCGCAAATTGAGAAAGATAATTCAAGGAGAAATTATATTGCAGCACTTCAAGAGTTTTGGGAAAACTGGTATTTGTTGAAAGCAAAAACTTTATTAAGTTTTTGAATGTAAATGAAGTTTGAATTAGAAACTAAAATTCTTTCACCATTTTTCTAGAGGATAGTTTTTAGTAATCTAAATATCAACAGTTTGAAATGTGGTAGATTATTCCATTGCGAAAAAAAACACAGAAATATAAGCGGAGACTGAGGGATTCGAACCCTCGATACCCTTTTGAGGTATACACACTTTCCAGGCGTGCTCCTTCAACCACTCGGACAAGTCTCCAATTACAAAGGGCGCAAAAATAAGGATAAGTTGATTACCAGTTATTAGC
>JBGAVP010000022.1:0-57745 GCA_044228065.1 Chitinophagales bacterium
GAGTTTATAGCTCGTGCTCGTCTTTTTCGACAAATTTATTAACTGCTCGACCTATTCTGAAAGGCATCAAGAACTAAAGGGTAAAAAACCATTTGCCTTTACTAATAAAAAATAGTAAACTTACCATTACGATACCTATTACTATAACCTGATTACTAGCCATGAAAAAGCATTTCAACCTCTTGGCCATATTGAGTATTCTATCGCTGGCCATATCTTCCTGTAAGAAAGATAAAATTACAATGGATGAACCTCCCATTCAGCTTAGTGCCGGAAACGACCATACCCTAGTACTTAAACCAGACCAAACCCTGTGGGTTTGCGGAAGCAACGCATACGGTCAATTGAGCGATGGTACCACCATAGACCGAAACGCGCTCTTGAAAATTACAGATGGCATTAAAGCCGTGAGTGGCGGATTCAATTATACCCTGGTCATTAAAAGTGATAATTCTCTTTGGGCTTGTGGGCGGAATGATTACGGACAATTAGGCGATGGCACTACCACCGATAGAAATACGATGGTGAAAATTGCGGATGGAGTGAGAGCCGTAAGTGCAGGACAGACACATACATTAGTTATAAAAACAGATAATTCGCTCTGGGCTTGCGGCAAAAATGATTATGGGCAACTAGGCGATGCCACCAATACCGATAGGCGATCGTTGGTAAAAATTGCGGAAGGAGTAAAAGCTATTAGTGCCGGTTATTTTCATACGTTGATTATTAAAACAGATAATTCCCTATGGGCTTGTGGTGGTAACCTTGATGGGGCATTTGGCAATGGAAGTAATACCAGCAGCAATATACTGGTAAAAATTGAAGATGGTATTTCTGCCATTAGTGCCGGAGGCGTTCATTCCACAGTGATTAAAAACGATCAATCGCTTTGGGTATGTGGTAAAAACCGGGAGGGGCAATTGGGGGATGGCTCATATACAAATAGAAATTCGCTGGTAAAAATTATGGATGGGGTGCGTGCCGTTAGTGCGGGAACTTATGGCACTATGGCCATTAAAAACGACCAATCGCTATGGGTTTGGGGTTACAACAATGATGGGCAATTAGGCAATGGAACTCGTACATCCTCTAATGCGCCCTTAAAAATTGCAGATGGTGTAAAAGGCATCAGTGCAGGTTCTGGTCACAATCTGATACTTAAAAGCGATAATACTATTTGGGCTAGTGGCTTTAATGGTTTTGGGCAGTTAGGGGATGGTTCGTCAGCAGATAGAAATACGTTTGTATCAGTATTTTTGCCGTAAGTAATTACTTGGCATTGGTGAGCTATGACAGCTTTTCAAAAGTTGTCAAATCTAAAAGGTCAAATCTTTATATTAGCCTATCAGATGGCATTAACTGAACATTACTATACACGCTTCGAAACGGGTCGCTTCTATCATGTTTACAATCGAAGTGTAGATAGGAAACCACTCTTCTGCAACGAAGGTAACTACACTTTTTTCTTAAAACAGTATGCTGCTTATCTATCGCCCGTGCTAGATACCTATGCCTACTGTTTATTGGGTAATCATTTTCATCTATTGGTGCAGGTGCGCGAGTCCACAGATTTGACAACTTTTCAAAAGTTGTCAAATCTAGAGTTACCAAAATCTGATCACGATATCGTCAGCCATCAGTTTCGAAAGTTTTTTCAGAGTTATGCTATGGCATTTAATAAACAACAAAATCGCACGGGTACATTGTTTCAAACGCCTTTCAAACGTGCTTTGGTAGATAATGAAAGCTATTTCACCCGCTTGGTCTATTACATTCATGCCAATCCCCAATGGCACGGGTTGATAGACGATTTTCGTGAATGGAGATGGAGTTCGTATGGTCGCATGTTAGTGGAAAAACCTACTCAACTAAAAAAGCAGGAAGTCTTGAATTGGTTTGGAGATAAAGGCAAGTTTGAACTATACCACAGCGAAAAGCACCTTGTAATGAAAGAGGACAAGTTGTTTTTTGAAGATGAAATATGATGGTTACTTTTAGCAATTCGCAGATTTGACAGCTTTTCAAAAGTTGTCAAATCTAAAGGAAGATGGAATTTAAAACCTGGGACCACTCAGCCATCTATCTTCCCGCACGGTTTTATTTCTAAAGCGCACTGAGAAGAGCACCTCGTGGGTAGAGCCTATGTCTTTTCTGTATTTGTTGGCTTGCAAATCATAGGCATAGCAGAGTCGGTATCTGTTTTTAATTTCAAAACCCGCATCAAAAATAGCACTGCTCAGCGAGCGGTAGTTTACACCCACCCAAAAGGAGCGCAAAAAGGTAAAACGCAACCCAATATCGCCTTGAGGGGGTGCATTGTTTACCCACCGCAAAGCACCTACGGGGTCTATGCTAAATTTATCTTCAACTATGGGAATTCTGCCGCCTATTAAAAAGTTAAGATGCTGAATGCGTTTAATTTTAGTTAAGCCATCTTTCCCTTGATAGTCTAGATTTAAACCCACCAACTGAGGCACCGAAAGCCCTGCGTACAATTTATCGCGCCATTGGTAATAAATACCGAAAGATGCATCTGGAAATACTTTGAAAGAATTGTTGGTGTACAAAGTAGGGTCGCCAGTCGTTTCGGGATGCAGTTCACTACCATTTAATCGATATTGAAAAACACTTACCGAAATACCTACACAAAGCATGTGCGTTTGTTCGGTATTGTAATGCTCGTGTTCGGTAGCTATGGAAAGCAAGTCTCTTCGTTTGCCTAAATTAAATTGATAGGCAGCAGAAATAGTTCCGCCCGTTCTGCCGGTGGGTCCTGTCTGGTCGTAAATAAAACTCCCCCCAATTCCTACATTCTTTTCTTCTAATTGTCCCTCCATGCTCAGGTAAGCGGTGTAAGGAGAGCGGTCTATATTGGTGAATTGTTTTCTGAAAGTACCTAATACCGATAAGAACCCTCTGGAGCCTACCATAGCAGGGTTTAGGGCTATTCCATTTTCTCTTAGTAATGAAAATTCTTCTACTTGTTGGGCCAGAAGTGAGCAATGAGAAGTGAGCAGTAAGAAGAAAAGCAATAGCAATTTAGACAGCTTATGGCAGTTCCTAAATTTCCAGTTTTCAAACAAACTTTTTTCAAACATTTTGACTTTTACATTTTTCATTCAGCATTCATCACTCATAATTCCTCTTACCTTACCACCGTTAAAGGACCATTAAACACCGCTTCTACCCCTTGTTCATTTTTTACATGAATCACATAATAGTAAGTAGCGCCTGGCAAATCTTTATCTTTCCAGGTACCATACCAGTTTTGTTGGTAGGGAGTTTGGTTTAAAATTTCATCGCCCCAGCGATTGATTATGCGCACGGTATTATCGGGGTATCGTTCTAAATCACGGATGTGCCAGTAATCGTTGATGCCATCTCCGTTTGGAGTAATTACATCGGGTATAAAGAAATTAGAAAAAGGTTTTGGGCGAACCAAAACATACAAACTATCGTAACTGCTGCATTCGTTTTTATCGGTTACCGTTACATAGTAAATGGTGCTTTTCTCTGGGTGTGCCAAAGGATTTGCAATGCTGGCATCACTTAAATTGTAGTTAGGAGTCCAATTATAAGCATTGCCACCACTCGCTAAAAACTGTATGGTATCGTATTGCCAAATAATGGTATCTACCCCTGCTACAGCCACTGTTTTAGGGTAAACGGTAATGCTTACTTTGGCGCTATCTGGGCAACCATTTTGGCTGGCTAAAAGGGTGTAGGTATATACCACATCGGTACTTCCTAAATTAGGTTTACTAAAGACGGGGTTGGAGATAGTAGTGCCACTCAAACCATCTGGTGGTGACCAATTATAGGTATAACCCGGGCGAGCATCTTCGCCTAAAAGGATTTCTTCGCTGCTACAAACAGAAGCATCTTTCCCTGCATTCACAATGGTTTTAGGATATACTGTAATGTTGACTCTATCGGTATCGGTGCAGCCAATGTAACTTGCTACCACGGTAATAGGATATACTACATTGGAAGTAGATGGGTTGGTAGTGCTGAAAATTGGATTAGAAAGCGTAGAATCATTCAATCCAAAACCTGGAGTCCAATTGTAAAAATGATTGGTGTCGGGACTGGCTCCAATCATCACTGCTGCTCCACTGCAAATAGAATCATCGGGACCTGCATTGGCAAAGGGTGGAGAGCTAATGGCTAAGGCAAAAGGAGAGAAGTTGTAATTAGGCCAATGCAATTTGTTCATCTTCGTAAAAGGCGAACCAGCGGTGATGGCATCTTTCGTAATAGCTTCCCATCTGGGTTGGTTTTGCCAATGTGCTATATCGTTCCATTGTCCATCGGCAGCTGGGTCGTAGAAGATAGCAAGCTCCGCAGAGTCGGTACCTTGTGGGTGGTAAATGCGGTGATACCAGTTTGGATTTATTTGA
This sequence comes from Chitinophagales bacterium, assembly GCA_044228065.1. Classification (GTDB taxonomy): domain Bacteria; phylum Bacteroidota; class Bacteroidia; order Chitinophagales; family LD1; genus JBGAVP01. Next base: position 4,401 of record JBGAVP010000022.1, read on the forward strand.
CACAACAAATGAAAACGAATGTTTCTATCATAGCCTTCTGTAGTGGCATCAAAGTTGGCAAAGCGCACTTTAAATTGATTTTTTTGGGAAGAGGTAGGCGTCATTTCTATAGGGCGGTAGCGAAACGTACCTACCTTAGAACCTACAGGGAAAACATAAACAGAATCTTTTTCGGTATAACGCAAAAGCCCGCCATCCTTCAAACTGGAGAGGTAACCTGAGGTTCTTCTTACAGAATTTAAAAGCGGGTTGCGCACCCAAATGGTATTGGTATCTACCGAAAACTCACGGTCGGTCATATCTAAAAAACCATCAACTTTGGCATCTAAATCGGCATACTTTACACCTTGGTTTTTTAGAATTAAATTGTAGAAATAGGTTTCATCGGTTCCTTTGATTCGTTGGTCTTTATCCCACATGTACACATAGCCAGCATCTATCGAATCGAAGGCATGATTGCCCGCAGTATTCGACCAATCACCTGTTACAAAAATAGAATCGGAATTGTTGTAATGCCCGGCATTACTATTGTACATATCACCTATCACCGAAAGAAAGGAAGTATCTTTTATAGAAACCAATGCTCCTGCATTACTCCAAAAACCGTTTTGAGAAAAGGTATAAGTAAAACTAAAAAGCAATAAAAAAGCGAGTAGCTGTTTCTTCATACAATTGCATAAATGTATAACAAAAAAATAGCTCTGCAAAAGAGGAAGCTAATTTCTACAAAATGGGATTCTAATTCTTCTTGAATTGGTGTTTTGTAATTACCACTTTAGCTACTTTTTAAACGGGTAATTTCTAAACATCCTTTCCCAAAGTGCATGGAGTGCTGATTTAAATTCTTCCTTTGTAAAATCAGGTTCTCTTACACCTGCTTTCCAGCTATGGTTACATGGGTAAAGAAAAAAGTAAAATGCCAATGCTTTATCTAACTCCTTTTCTCGAAAATCGCCTCTTCCCCATTTAGCATTGAAGAATTGTAAGGTATCTCCTTTTGCACGAATTAGATATTTATCATTGCTAAACCATTTTAAAACTTCAATACTTTTCTGGTCAGGATGCTGGCTGAGTAAATCAATGTTTCTTGGATAGCTTACAAAATTAACTTCTTGTTCTTTTTGTAAAATGGAATATTCTCCAAACCATAGACTATCTTTAGAAGTACCAATGGCATTCCATAAAAAATTATTGAAGAAGGTAGGGACAGTAGATAGATTGTTTATCTCGATATTTTGGCGAGAAAGTTCGGAAGTGAATTTTTTATTTACTTCCCATTTATTTATCAAACTGAAAATAAAAATATAGGCTAAAGCATAACCTAATCCTATCCACGCTGTTTTGATTCGCCAGGGATTTTCTTTTCTAAAAAATTGACTCACTAAGATAATTACTAAAAAAGGCAATGTAAAAAATAGATCTACTACATTAATATTATTGAAAGCAATTAGCTTATTGCTAAAGGGCAAGAGATATTGAGTGCCATAGGTGGTACAGCAGTCCAGTAAAGAATGTGTGGTAAATCCTAAAGCCCAGAGTAAATACCATTGCCAGTAGCTTATTTTCTTTTTGAATAACAGATAACATAACTGAGCGAAAGCAAAGGCTGCAATTAATTGAGGAAGCATAGCATGACTATAGCTACGATGTATTTGTAGTTTTAGGATTTCATCATGGGTGAAAAGATGTAGAAAGATATCAAAATCGGGTAGTGTGTCTGCCACTGCGCCAATAAGTGCAGCTTTATAGCCAATTTTTTTTCCTAAGACAATTTCTCCAATAGCAGCGCCTAAAACAATATGTGTAATGGAATCCATATATTTTATAAAGTACAAAGTAAAACAGTTTTATGAGATACTGTTAAGGAAAGTACATCAGATAGGTGCTTCCCTTTTTCTACTTACTGAATATTTTTTTATCACTTCGATTCTTTTACATTTGTCGTATGCGTTTACCCCAAATAGATACCTCTAATCCCTCTAAACTTTTCTGGACCATCTTTTGGGGAGGATTGGGTGCTGTGGTTCTTATTTTCTTTTTAATCTCAATTGGTTTTTTTGGTTCCTTACCTTCTGCCGATGATTTAGAAAATCCACAGAATGCCTTAGCTACCGAAGTAATATCTACCGATGGAGAAATAATTGGGAAATATTATTCTCAAAATCGTTCTAACATTCGGTATGAAAATTTGCCAGCCTGTTTGGTAAATTCATTGTTGGCTACAGAAGATATTCGTTTTCACGACCACACGGGGGTGGACCTGAAAGCTATAGGCAGAGCCATAGGCGGGGTGTTTACAGGAAGCAGCAAGGGAGGAGGAAGTACCATTACACAGCAATTAGCTAAAAATCTTTTTCCCAGAAAAAAACAATGGAAGATTACGTTGGCTCTTCGAAAACTAAAAGAGTGGGTAATTGCTGCCCGACTGGAGCGCTCTTATACTAAGGAAGAAATAATGGCAATGTACTTTAATACTGTGGAGTTTAGCGATAATGCTTTTGGAATCAAATCGGCTGCTTACACCTACTTCAGCAAACCCGTAGATTCTTTAAAAACAGAGGAAGCAGCGGTGTTAGTGGGTATGCTTAAAGCCCCGTATCAGTACAATCCGCGTATACATCCCGAAGCTTCTAAGAAAAGAAGAAATGTAGTAATAGACCAGTTGTTTAATTACAATTTTATTACCCAGCAACAGCGTGATTCTCTTTTCAAATTACCTATAATTTTAGCCTTTAATGCCGATTCTCACGAAGATGGAATTGCTCCTTACTTTCGGGAATATTTACGCTTGTATTTAAAAGAGTGGTTGGATGCACACCCTAAACCAGACGGAACAAAATACAGTATTTACAAAGATGGCTTGAAAATTTATACCACGCTCGATTCTCGTATGCAGCGCTATGCCGAAGAGGCGCAGCGAGAGCATTTGACGGAGTGGCAAAAGATTTTTGCTTCGGTGAATAAGGGTTCTAATCCTTGGAAAAATTATGAAAAAGAGTGGGAAAGAATTTACACCCAATGCAGTCGTTTTAAAGATTGTAAAGAGGAAGGAAAATCTCGTGCTGAAATAGATGTAATTATGAATACCCCCATTCCCATGCGCATCTTTGCTTGGGAAGGAGAGAAGGATACCGTAATGAGTCCGAAAGATTCATTGAAGTATTACAGAATGTTTTTGCAAAATGGATTTTTGGCAGTAGACCCGGAAAGTGGTTTTGTGCGTGCTTGGGTAGGTGGTATTAACTACAAGCATTTCCAATTTGACCATGTAAATATTAATACTAAAAGACAGATAGGCTCTACCTTTAAGCCATTTATATACACGGCTGCTATTCGCGATAAAGGGTACTCCCCTTGTTTTCAGGTTCCTAATTTGCCCGTTACTTTTGAGAAGGGCGACCCACGTTTTAATTTGATAAAGGACTGGACTCCCGATAACTCTGATAATAAATATGGCGGAATGTTAAGTCTGCGCCAGGGTTTGGCAAATTCCGTCAACTCTATCACAGCTTTCTTAATGCATGAAATGTCGCCTGCTACTGTTATTCGATTGGTGCAGGAAATGGGAGTGAAGAGCAATATTCCCAATCAACCATCTATCTGTTTAGGTACGGCTGATATTTCATTGTTTGAAATGGTAGGGGCCTATACCACTTTTGTAAATAAAGGAGTGCATGTAGACCCTATTTTTGTCACTCGTATCGAAGATCGCTCTGGTACTGTATTGCAAGATTTTGTAGCCACTCGTAATGAAGTGTTAGATGAACAAACGGCATACATTATGGTAGAACTTTTGAGAGGAGTAGTAAATTATGGAACAGCACAACGACTTAAGTTTAAATATGGTTTGAGAAATGATATATTGGGTAAAACGGGTACTACACAAAACAACTCTGATGGTTGGTTTATAGGCGCAACCCCCGATTTAGTGGCAGGTTCGTGGGTAGGCTGCGATGATCGTTATATCCGTTTTAGAAGCATGGCTTACGGACAAGGAGCGAGTACTGCTTTGCCTATTTGGGCAAAGTTTTTTCAGAAAGTATATGCCGATAGTTTACACTTTAAAGAGTTTTCTACCACCAAGGTTTTTGAAGCCCCTGCCGATAAAATGAAAGTGGAAATGAATTGCGGAAACTATGAAAATGACCACATAGATAAAGCCAAAGATTTTGGTAGTGAAGGTGGTGTTTTTGATGAATAATAAGATATTTTATAGTACGGTGAAAATCAACTTGAGACAAAATTCTAGAAAGTAGCTACCAATAGTATACGTGTTAGCGAAAAAAATTATCTTTAGTTGTACCAAGTTGGAGTTGGTGAAAAATTTGGACGACAGCAACTCAAAACAACAATAGTCCAGAAAACGGAAAAGCCGAAATCCAAATTTTGATTACACGGTATTAAAACTTATAGAAATGAAAAAAGCATTATTACTTATAATTCTAGGATTCCAGTTTATGTTGGGGTATGGGCAAACTTCTGCTGATTGGGGTTCTTGGATAACAGCGGATTGTTATTCAGGAATAAAATACAAAACAGCAAATTGGGGTAAGGTATCAGGAGACTACTCTGATTACTATTGGGGATCTTATCTTCTTAATGTGGGTGACGAAAAACAACCTACTAAATACAATTACACTGTAACATATAAAATTGAACCCGGTGGAGTATATAGTAATGATGGAACTAAGGCAACGGCTATTTTATTCAAATCGAGCTCCTCCAATTACAAAATTTATATCAAAGACGTATGTTTAGGCAATTGTGAAAATAATAATTACATAAATTGTCAAGGTATTTCGCAAACTCCTATAACTACTTCAACAACTTCAAGTACCTCTAATTCTGCAAATCAAACTAACAACACAATTACCACCACCCCACAAAACGACCTTAAAGGATACAGCATAGGTAGTAAAGGTGATTTAAAGAATTCCAATAATCAATCTGCTTCTTTTAAAGGAGATTTGATGACTTTTTTAAAACAAAATATTATCTACCCAAAAGAAGCTAGCGAAAATGATATACAAGGTAAAGTTGTAGTTTCATTTGTTATTGATAAATCAGGAAATGTTATCGACATCAAAGCAATTTCAGGACCCAAAGAATTATACGAAGCGTCAGAAAATGTAATTAGGAAAACAAATGGTATGTGGATTCCTGCTAAAGTGAATAATAAATTTGTTTCATATTCGTTAACAGTGCCTATAAATTTTCAACTAAATTGATAAAATCCCTAACAGTCCCTCAGCACCAACTGTCTTTCGGCTCTGTATTATTGCTGAGTAACATAACTATTAAGTTTACACATAAGAATCGTTCGTTTTCCACTCACTATCTCACTAGTTTGTGTTTAAGATTAGCACCAAATAAAATGACCATACATTAGTAACAAATTACTGCCGTATGGTCATTAATAATTTATAAAGAATAGCTTATAAAGCTGCTTCGTATCTTCTGCTTACTTCTGCCCAGTTTATAACATTAAAGAAAGCTGAAATATAGTCTGGTCTGCGGTTTTGATAGTGTAAGTAGTATGCGTGCTCCCATACATCCATTCCTAAAATAGGAGTGCCTTTGCATTCTGAAATATCCATTAAAGGATTATCTTGATTAGGAGAAGAGCAAACACATAATTTGCCATCACTTTTTACACACAACCAAGCCCAGCCCGAACCAAAACGAGTAGCCCCTGCTTTTGCAAATTCTTCTTTAAATTTATCGAAACCACCCAACTCACTGGCAATAGCATCTGCTAATTTCCCAGTCGGTTCTCCGCCTGCATTGGGAGCCATCACGGTCCAGAAAAGAGAGTGATTGTAATGTCCGCCACCGTTGTTACGAACAGCTGCCGGAAGTTTAGAAATATTTGCCATCAACTCTTCTAGTGTTTTATTTTCCCACTCTGTGCCAGCTAAGGCTGCGTTTAAGTTGGTCACGTAAGCGTTGTGGTGTTTGCCATGGTGAATTTGCATGGTCAAAGTGTCAATGTGTGGTTCCAAAGCATCGTGTGCATAAGGAAGTTCTGGTAATGTAAATGCCATTTTGTTTTATTTTAAGTTTTATGAAATTATTTTAAGAATACGAATGTAGTGGTTTTTTGTTTGTAGTGTGGTGCTTTGATTTTACAAAGACAGTTATACCTAATTGCACTCAAATGGAGTGTAAATATATTAGGATCCGAGTATACTTTGTGAGCGAATTTATTCTCTTTTCGATTTGAAAAAATCTGTGACGATACTGCCACATTCTTCCTTTAGTACACCTGCTACTACAGACGTTTTGGGATGTAAAATATTTTGACCATACAAAGAAAAGCCAGCTTTTAAATCGGAGGCGCCATACACCAAGTTCCCGATGCGTGCCCATTTGAGAGCAGAGGCACACATGAGGCACGGTTCTAAGGTTACATACAAGGTACAATCTTCTAAAAATTTAGCTCCTAAATAATTACATGCTGCTGTAATAGCTAGCATTTCAGCATGTGCGGTTACATCGGTTAATTTCTCTACCTGATTGTATCCTTTCCCTATTATAGTACCGTTACAAACTACTAAAGCACCTACAGGAACTTCATCTTGCTGGGCAGCATAAATGGCTTCTTTCAATGCCATTTTCATCCAATATTCATGTGTTTTTTCAGGAAGCATTTTCTGATTTTAATTGCCAAATAAAATAATAACCCAGTACAGCCGGAAACAATAAATTGATAGTCCATAATAAAACAGGTACCATGTAAATACTCACTGTTAAGTCATCGAAATGTTCAAAAATTAAAAGTGCCATACCTCCTCTGGCAGCCACATCCATAAAGGGAGCTATAAAAGAAATAGATTGAAATAAAAGTAAAATGGTGATAGCAGAAATAATGGAAAACGGAGTTTGATCTATTCCAATAAATTCAAAAAGCAAAAAGAATTGAAGTACATAAATTGAATATCTAAATCCACTTAGAGCCAGAATTATAAGCTTGTGCGAAAAATTAGGAATGAGGTTTTCCTGAATCAAATAGTCAGATAGGAAAGTATCCTGATAATGCTTTCTGATGAAAGCAATAACTCGTTCAAAATTAAAATAGCAAAACAGCAGCAGTGCAAGCAGGAAAGAAAGAGCTGTGATGGAAGGAAAGGTAAAATACGATTGTGCTTTACCTGAATAAAAGCGCAGAAAAAAAAGTGGAACCAGAATAGTAAAAAGGCTTTGCGCCAATCCACCCAAGGCGCTTAAATAAATGCCATCTACTTTTTTATTATTGGGTAAAAACAGCACCCTTCCACCAAACTCACCAATTCTTGCAGGAGTTGCAAAACCAATAGATAAGCCTCCCATCACCGATTTTAGGCTTTGAGTGAAAGAGATGGGGAGGTCTAGTTTTAAGAGTTGTTTCCATTTTATTATTTCGATTAACCAATTGAGTGGCATGAGTAAAACAGCAAAGAGAAGCAGTGGTATATTTCCAGAAGAGAAGGTTTCGGTAAAGAGCGCAAACGATTTTTCTATCTGATAGAACGATTGTATCTTTTGATAAATTACGACTATCATTATCAGTAAAATCAATACTTTTAATGTCGTCAAAATATTTTTATAACTCCACCACATTTCTCAAAAATAGTAATCTACTTTCAAGTGCCAACTAAAACCGTCAAACCAACCATCATTTTAGGAATAGACCCTGGTACTATTGTGCTGGGCTATGGCATTTTGGAGGTGCAGGGGCAAAAGATGAAGCTACTAAGTATGGGAGTGGTGCAACTAGGAAAGTATGATGATATTCTGGAGCGATTGAAAATCATTTCTCAGAAAGTTTCTGGATTAATAGAGCAATACGAGCCTACTGCTACTGCTATAGAAGCACCTTTTTTTGGTAAGAATGTACAGTCGATGCTGAAATTAGGAAGAGCGCAAGGGGTAAGTATTGCCGCTTCCTTGTTGAAGGATGTTCCGGTGTTTGAATATTCACCTAAGAAAATAAAAATGTCTATCACTGGTAGCGGAAATGCCTCTAAAGAGCAGGTAGCGGCTATGTTGCAGCGCCTTTGTGGATTTGAATTGCAACCTAAATTTTTAGATGCTACGGATGGTTTAGCAGCTGCGGTCTGTCACCACTTCCAAAACAGACATACTACCTTGGAAACCAAAAAATTTACTGGCTGGAAAGATTTCGTAACGAATAATCCTGAACGGAAGAAGTAAAAGTGAAAATTCAACTCCTTCTGAATTCCTACAACTCTTTCTCCCATTGCCTCTCCACCTGATTGGAAATTTTAGGCATTGAGAGAATGTATTGCCAAATAGCGTGAATTTCTTGATTCGTCATGCCATTGTATGGTAGCATAGGCTGTCTTAAATGCTTGCCTTGTTTGTTTACTTGCTGCAACATAGCAGCAGAGAAATCTTCTTCAGTCCAAGATCCTATTCCTGTTTTTTCATCAGACGAAATATTGGCTGCAAAAATTTTATTTCCATTTGGGGTTATGAGTGTATTTCCTCCACCCAAATAGCCAGGAGTTTTTTCTGGAAATTCCATATTTAATGTTTTAAAATCATTGGCATGGCAGGTATAGCAATCGTATCGACCTACTACTAAGTATTTCCCAAATGCAACAACATCATTCGTGTCAGGGTCAGCCAGAGCACTTTTAGGGTAAGGTACTTTTTTAAATGGTCCTGCTATGCACAAAAATTTAGTAAGCAAAGAAGGTTTACTAGCAATGCTTTGAATTTCGGAAGGTTGTACTAGATTATTTTGAGAATGCAGAAATGTAAGTACTGCCTTTATGTCTCTGTCACTCATGTGTGGAAAGCGTGGCATGAAAGCACCGAAGGAGCCATCAGGTTTTACTCCTGTGCGAAGTAATACCACTAATTGTGCATCCGTCCATTTTCCAATACCGTGTTCTTTGGATTGAGTGATATTAGCAGAATGCATTTCGCCAAAATCGGAAGGTACTTCTGTTAATAGTTTGCCACTCAGTTTTCCATCGCTACCTCTGTGGCATACTATACATTCTACTGCTGCTATTTTTTCACCTAATTCTAATAACGTGGAATCTTGTTCTACCTCAGGATACTCAATTTTATCTACTTCATAAGTAGGAATACCTTTTATGGAAACGTAACTGACGAAAATTCCAATTAGGACAATAACTGTCAAAATTAGATACAGAAGAATTTTGAAGATTTTTTTCATAATGATGGTTTAGTTGTTTTAAATATATAAAACTATTTTAACATGTGTTAATTTTATGATATTCATAATTGATGCATCTGTTTTATTAAATCAACAGTTTAGAAAAAATGCTGCTTTTTTGCATAAAATATTTTTCATGAAAAAACTTTTATTTTTTCCTTTTGTCTTTTTATTTTTTTTGATGAGTACTGCGCAAACCCTTAAATACTGTGGTTCTGACGAAGTTTCTTTGGATTTATTTCAATCGCAACCTGGCTTACAAACTAGTATGCAAATGAATCGTGCAGAACTGAATCGATTTACCCAACAGTACCTTGCTCATGTAGCTCATAATCGAGGAGCAACCGATTCTCTTTATACTATTCCTGTGGTATTCCATGTAATTCATACTTATGGTGCCGAAAATATATCTGATGAACAAATAGAGAGTGGATTGAAAGTGTTGAATTGGAATTTTAGAAAGCAAAACCCCGACACTGCCACCATTGTAGCGGATTTTAAATCCATAGCGGCCGACTGCGAAATTCAATTCAAGTTAGCACATCGTGATCCAAATGGAAACTGCACCAATGGGATTAATCGCATCCCTTCGCTTTCTTCTATTGTAGGTGATCATCGTGTCAAAGACTTGGTGCATTGGGATCCTGCAAAGTACCTCAATATTTATGTGGTAAGACAAATAGCTAATCTGGCAGGACATTGTTTAATGCCCGATCAAGCTGCTGCTAAACCTGAATGGGATGGGATGGTTGTCTCTAATGATTACATCGGTGACATGGGTACTTCTTCTCATTTAAAATCGGTAGTGCTCGCACATGAGGCAGGTCACTATCTAAACCTATTTCATATTTGGGGGGGAAACAATGTTCCTAATTATTATTATTTACCAGTGGGCCAATCGAGCAACTGTGCAGTAGGCGATAGCGTATCAGATACACCTCCTACACAAGGTAATAGCAATTGTAATTTGACAGCAGCTTCTTGCGGAAACGTAGTGGATAATGTTCAAAATGCAATGGATTACAGCTATTGCAATTTCATGTTTACACAAGGACAACGGAACCGTATGCGTGCTGCGCTTCATTCACCTATGGCAAACAGAAATAATCTGATAAGTGCTCAGAACCTAATAGCTACGGGAGTTGAAGACAGTAGCTTGTGTAAAGCATTATTTGAATCGAAACAACGCACTGTGTGCGCAGGTGATACTATTCGATTCACCGATAAGAGTTTACATTTTCCCACTTCATGGAATTGGAGTTTTGGCGATGGTAGTTTTGCTACTACTCAAAATCCTTTTCATATATATCAGGATCCTGGAAATTATTATGTGAAGCTTACTGTTACTCAAAAATCGGTTAGCTTCACAAGTGATTCAGTATTGATTCGTGTAAATGGATCGGGTACTTATCCATTCTATGTACAGCGTTTTGAGCAATTGGCAAATTTTGATGCAACAGATTTAGTGAGAAGCACCGATAATCAAAATCTTACATTGCAACTATCAGATAGTACACAAGGCTACAACAGCCATAAAGCAGCGGTAGTAAGACCCAATGATAGCACAGATGCCTATACGGGTCGAACAGTTTTGTACTCGCCTTCTATTGACCTTTCTGCCACACTTGACCCTTCTTTGAATTTTAAATATGCTTTTACCAGAAAAATGGTAAATAACTTTGATCAATTAGAAGTATTTGTTTCTAATAATTGTGGTGCGAGTTGGTTAAGTGTAGGTAAGAAAACGGGAGGTGATTTGATAAGTATAGCCACAACAGTAGACGATAAGAATTGGAAACCTGCCGACTCTACCCAATGGAAAACTTTTATTTACACAATCCCTGCAGCGTATGATGTAGCAAATTTTTTATTTAAGATTGAGTACACAAACTTTAGGGGAAATGTACTTTATATAGATAACATAAATGTGAACGAAGGGGAGTATACGAATATTGATGATTTACAGTTAAGAGAAGTAGTGCTTTACCCAAATCCTACCAATAATTCTTTTACTACCAGTGGTGATTTTGAAAAATTATGGATGACTATAACGGATTTGAACGGAGCAGAAATGGTAGCTCAAAAAGAAGTGCAATCGGGCACGCAGCAAAGCATACAAGATTTGGCTGCGGGAGTATACATAGTATCGCTAAGAAGCAATAAGAGTATTGTGCACAAACGAATAGTGAAATACTAATTGTTTAGTTGTTGTAAATGTTCTGTGGCATTATTTGCAACAATTTCAAACGTCCCATTTTCTAATAAATGTACTTTGTAGAGTGTGAGGTTTACATGCTTAAATTCTTCCATTTTACTCAGTGGAGTATTGGTAAGCGTACACATCAAACACCGAATAGCTCTGCCATGCATGGACACTAGAATTTTTTTAGAGCTCGATTTTTTTAAGGCATCTATAAATCTCAATTGGCGCTGCTGAAGTTCCCTGGGGCTTTCTCCACCTTCTGGTTTAGCATCTATATTTCCCTGTTGCCATTCATCCAAAAGCAACTTGAATTCTTCACTGCTTTCCATCGTATTGGCTTTGCCTTCCATATTTCCCCAGCTAATTTCATCTAGTTCAGAAAATACTTCATGCGGAATCCCCAATTCCTTAAAGGGAGCTATCGTTTGCTGTGCTCGCAATAGGGTGGAAGTATAAATAATGTCAAAAGGCACCTGTTTGTAAGCATCAAAAAAAGCTTGCGATTGTTGTATCCCTAATTCATTTAAAGGCAGGTTTACCCCTTTGCCCTGCACGATTCCGTTTTTATTGTGTTCTGTTTGTCCGTGGCGTATTACATAAATCTCTTTAGCAATCATAAATTTATTTTGAAGATTAATTTTAGTTTTGGTGTGAATATAAAAACTCTCCAAGCATTTAGTTGTTTTCAAAATTCATGGCTCAAAAACTATCTTCCATTTCCAGAAAGCAATGTCAGCAATATTTGTCGGCAGGTGTTGCATTTGCTTATTATCGCTCGCCCGATAGCAATACGGTAAAAGTAATTGCTGGAAAATGTAAAATAGCTTCCTTAGAATCAGTGAAGAGTGGCTTTCTCTTTCATCCCTTTGATGCATCAGAAAATAAGGTGGCGTATCTTATAGAAAAAGAGAGTGCTTCGCTTAAAAGAAAACAAAGCAGTCCATTGAATTCTTTCATCTCGAAAGAGGTAAATACCATCAAGAAAAAAGATTTCATCAACTACGTAGAGTTAATAAAGCAACAAATTGTAGCAGGTAGGTCAAGAAAAATAGTAGCAGCAAGGGTACAAAAAAAGAAGCGGAAAAAGAGTTTTGATTTATATCGTTTTTTTGAAAAAGCATGTGTAGTTTATCCTCATAGTTTTGTTTCGCTGGTTCATATTCCTGAGGTGGGCACTTGGATAGGAGCATCTCCTGAGGTGCTGGTGAAAGAAACAAAAACTAAACTTTACACCTATTCTTTAGCGGGTACCAAATTAAAAAGTGAATCAGGTGGTTGGTCTCCAAAAGAGATAGAAGAGCAAAAAATTGTGACCGATTTTATTGAGCAAAAATTAAAATTGATAACAAAACAGCCTGTTGCTAAATCTAAAACGGAAACTGTAACTGCGGGTAATCTAAATCATTTAAGAACCGTATTTAGTTGCAAAAAATCAAAACTATTTGATTGGCGAAAAGTAGCTGCTGTACTGCATCCTACACCAGCCATAGCAGGTTTGCCACAACAATTTGCTATTGATTTTATAAATCAACACGAGCCTTTTGATAGAGCTTTTTACAGCGGATATTTAGGACCTGTAAATACAAATGACGAAACCAGTTTGTTTGTGAATTTGAGGTGTGTGGAGGTAACAGATAAAAACTTATTGTTTTATGCCGGAGGTGGTATTACAGCCGATTCTAATGCTAAAAAGGAATGGAAAGAAACCAAGGCAAAAATGAATATTCTCAAAAGTTTATTAGATTGAAGTAAAGAAGATGACCACCGATAAAGTTACCATTCAAATACTAGCAGAAGTATGTCGTTCATTCGGAATGAAGCACCTCGTGTTTTCTCCTGGGTCGCGCTCTGCTCCTTTGGTTGTAGCCTTTTCGCAAATGAAGGAGTTTAACTGCTCTGTAATTCCAGATGAACGAGTGGCTGGTTTTTTTGCAATGGGAATAGCCCAGCAGTCCAAAATTCCAGTGGGTGTAATCTGCACTTCTGGTACAGCCGTTTTAAATTTAGCTCCTGCCATTTGCGAAGCTTATTATCAAAAAATACCGCTGCTGATTATGACAGCCGATAGACCAGCCGAATGGATAGGGCAAGGGGAAAATCAAGCGATAGAACAAACCGAAATTTATAAGAATTATATTAAAGGGAGTTTCGCTTTACCTGTGGCTGTAGAGAATGAAACTGCCATGCAAAACGCAGCCAATATTTGTGCCGATGCCTTGAATCTTTCTAAGCAAGGTGATGCAGGTCCCGTACATGTAAACATTCCTTTGCGAGAGCCTCTGTACAATTTTGCTGAAGCTTCTTTGCCCCTTTTAAGCATCAAAAAGAACCCCAGTGTTTCTTCGTTTCTTTCGAAGGAAGACAAGTTATATATTAACTCACAATGGAGTTCTGCTTCTAAAAAAATGATTGTTTGTGGCATGGATGAAGGAAGCGAAGAAAGGAATAAATTACTCCAACAATTAGCAGAAAGAAAAGATGTAATTCTACTTTCTGAAAGTATTTCTAATATTTCGGTGAGTCAAAATATCTACAATATAGATGCAGTCATTGACACCATAAAACAAGAGGAAGTAGAAGCCTTTATTCCTGATATAGTTGTGACTATTGGGGGGCAAATTATTTCTAAGAAAATAAGAATGTTGCTAAGGCAATATAAACCTAAGAAGCATTGGCATATTTCTAAAACAGGAGAGAAGTGGAATACTTTTTTGGTTTTAGACAAGGCTTTTGCCTGCGAGCAAAAGGAACTGCTACAAACATTAATAGCCACGCCTGCATCCGATTCTAATTTTAGTAGAGATTGGTGGAAAAAACAACAGCTAGTGGTTAATAAACTGGCAGTGTATAATGCCTCTGCACCCTTTTCAGATTTTAAAGTTTTCTCAAAACTCTCTGCCAGTTTTCCTGAAAATGCGCAGCTTCAGTGGGGTAATAGTTCTCCTATTCGCTATTCTACAATCTTTCAACAAAAGCGAAGTTTACAGCATTTTTCCAATCGTGGAACGAGCGGTATAGACGGATGTGTAAGTACGGCTGCTGGTGCGGCTTGGGTAAATGGCAAACTGACTATTTGTATAGTGGGCGATGTTTCTTTTTTCTACGATTCCAATGCTCTTTGGAATCCACAACTTTCCCCTAATTTGAGAATAATAATGGTGAACAATAGTGGTGGCAATATTTTCAGATTAATACCTGGTCCACAAAAGGTGGCGGGATTCGAAAAATTCTTTGAAACCAAGCATCATTTGAGCGCAGAATATTTGGCACAAATGTATGAGATACCTTATTATTTTTGCGAGCGCGAAGAGGATTTAGATTTTGTGTTACATGAGTTTTATAAACCACAAAAAGGGAAACCTGCTATTTTAGAAATTAAAACAAAGAATGAGTTGAGTGCCGAAACTTTTAAAAAGTATCAGCAATATTTGGCTTCATAAAAACAATAATCATACTAATAAAAACATACATCTTATATGAAAAGACAATGGGAAACAATTAAAGAATACGAAGAAATTAAATTTGAATTCTTTGAGGGGATTGCAAAAATAAGCATCAATAGACCGCGCTACCACAATGCTTTTACACCTCTTACTGTAAAGGAAATGATTGATGCCATGAATACTTGTAGAGATTCGTTAGATATTCAAACGATTATTTTGACAGGGGAAGGAGACAAGGCATTTTGCAGTGGAGGTGATCAAAATGTAAGAGGCAATGGCGGTTATGTAGGCAAAGATTTAGTGCCTCGTTTGAATGTATTGGATTTGCAAAAACAAATTCGCTCTATACCCAAAGCAGTCATAGCTATGGTGAATGGATTTGCTATAGGTGGTGGGCATGTATTGCATGTAGTTTGTGATTTATCCATTGCTTCTGAGAATGCGGTATTTGGACAAACAGGGCCTAAGGTTGGTTCATTTGATGGTGGTTTTGGTGCCTCATATTTGGCACGTTGTGTGGGGCAAAAGAAAGCCCGTGAAATTTGGTTTTTGTGCGACCAATACAATGCACAAGATGCATTGGACATGGGCTTGGTAAATAAAGTTGTGCCTTTGGAAGTATTGGAAGATACTACCGTAGAATGGTGTAAAAAGATTCAAGAAAAATCTCCTTTATCTATTCGTATGCTCAAGTCCTCTTTCAATGCAGAGCTCGATGGACAGGCGGGTATACAAGAGTTAGCTGGTAATGCTACCTTGTTATATTATTTATCAGATGAAGCTAAAGAAGGTAAGAATGCATTTATAGAAAAGCGTAAACCAGATTGGAGTAAGTTCCCTAAGTTTCCGTAAACTGTTACTATTTAACGAAGCCGAATGGTATTTTTTATACTAACTTCGGTTATACATCTTTACTAGAACTAAAGCCAAGAATTGTATCATGAAAAAAGTATTAATAACATTAGATGATGGTGCAGCTGCTGAAAAAATTGCTACTGCTGGTTTTGAATTAGGGAAACAATTAAATGCAGAAATAGCCATCCTAAGTGTGGTAGATCCTACATTTCTTTCTACTGGTGGAAACATTACGCCCAAGCAAATGGAAGAAATAGTTCGAGATGATTTTAAAAAGACACAACAAAAATTAATTGACAAAGTATTCCAAGATTATAGCGTTACTACCTTTGTAGAAATAGGAAATCCTTATGAAGAAATTTTGAAAAAGGCAGAGGAATGGAATGCAGATTTAATTGTGTTGGGAACACACGGCAGAACTGGTCTTACTCATTTGCTTATGGGAAGTGTTGCTGAAAAAGTAATACGCCACTCTAACAAGCCGCTCTATGTTATTCCTATGAAATAAGCTTTTAATAATCACTAAGTAAAATGGATAGAATGAAAAAAATGTTTGTTGTATTAATGATAGCTGGTTCTGTAGCTGGCTGTAAAAAAGAATCTGTAACTACTTATGATTGTACAGGAGTAACCCCTACTTACACAGCTACTATTAAACCCATATTGGATGCTAATTGTGCTTCTTCTGGATGTCACAGTGCATCTTCCAAATCAGAGGGTTACGATTTGAGTTCTTATACAGGTGCAAAAAGCGCCAGTTCGAAAAGTGCTTTTTTAGGTTCTATTCAACATAAATCTGGCTATAAAGCAATGCCACAAGGCTCGGGTCAGCTAGCTGATTCAGATATTAAATTAATTTCTTGTTGGGTTCAAAATGGTACACCCCAATAATTAGAAACTGTTACTTACATAAAAAGCGCAACAGATTTTACATCGGTTGCGCTTTTTTATTGAGAGCAATTTTGCTTAATGAGGTTTTCGCACTACCAGATAATTTCCTTTTACAGCAATCACCACGATGCTACTACCCGAAGCAATAAAAGCGCCTTCTGTGCTCGCTTCATAAGGCGAATCATCAATTGAAATTTTGCCCACAGGACGAAGGTCAGTAAGAGCAACTCCATTAGTACCCACCAATAAATCGAGTTTACTTTCTTTCACCGAAAACCCTTTGCTCGATTTCATTTCAGGTGCTACCGTCATTTTTCGGAGTAGGGGAGAGTCAAATAAATTTTTACCAAATGCCAATACCAAACCCAGCGGCAAGAACATGGCTACCGATACTATTAGCAAAGAAATAGAAACGGCTCCTTTGGGTACAAATGTAAAATCAAATGCAATGTTTCTGACCATTGCAAGAGTGAGTCCGCCCACAGTAAACACGATTCCTAAAATGCCAGCAATTCCAAATCCAGGTATTACAAAAATTTCTAGCAGCAATAGAACCACGCCAAAAAAGAAGATAATAATTTCCCAGTTTTCAGCTAAGCCATCCATGTAATGTGGGGCGAAATACAAGGCTGCGCATACCAGTGAAAATGCTATTGGCAATAAAGTTCCTGGGGCTTTAAATTCAAAATAGATGCCCGCGAAAATTCCGAGCATTAACACTGCTGAAACGGAAGGGGCAATCAACCAAAGCAACAACATTTCCAACCAGGAGATATTGTGTTTTTGCACAAGGTAAGGACCGTTGGGTAGGCGTTTTAATATATCTTGTAGGTTTTCAACTTTAGCATTGCAGTAGCCATATTTCACCGCCTCATCGGTGCTAAACGTAATTATCTTTCCTTTAGCTTTTATACTGTCTACCTCCATGTTTTCATCTACCATTCCTTCTGCTATCAGAGGGTTTCTACCCGTTTCTTCTGCAGTAGCTCTTATTTTTTTGCGCATGTAAGACTGATATTTTTCAGGCATCAATTCCCCTTGTTCATTTACTACCGATGCCGCACCTATGGTACTGCCGCTGGCCATAAAAATACTATCACATGCTATGGATATAAGCGCTCCCGCAGAGG
Organism: Chitinophagales bacterium; assembly: GCA_044228065.1. GTDB lineage: Bacteria > Bacteroidota > Bacteroidia > Chitinophagales > LD1 > JBGAVP01. The sequence goes on from JBGAVP010000022.1 coordinate 22,113, forward strand.
CAGCATTGTTTTTGATGTAAACTATGGTAGGAATTTTAGTGCGTAGTAAAGCCGTGCGAATGGCATCGGCATCGGAAACCAAGCCCCCGTAAGTATCCATATCAATCAATATAAAATCCACCTTTTCTTTTTCAGCTTCTGCTATTGCTTTTTCGGTGAGGCGAGTCATGGCAGGACCTATCTCTTGATGAATATCAAATTGATAAACTTTCTTTTGAGCGTAATCTACTTTGCCTATTAAAATAAACAACAGCAATAAAAGTTTTGTGGATATGTGATGATGTGTACGCATAGCTGTAAGCAGTGGTGTTAACTTTGTGGCTTAATTAGAACAACGAAATTATGCAAAGGATTTTCTTTTCTTGGATGTTTTTATTTTTCATTCAAATGGTGGTGGCTCAGAAGCCAACAAAATTTATTAACCACAAAGTGGTAAAAGGCGAAACCCTTTACTCTATTGCAAAACAATATCACCTAAAAGCACAAACCATCACTCAATACAACGAGGCCATAGGCAAAGATTTGAAAATTAAGATAGGGCAAAAGATTCAAATTCCTCAAATGCCAGCAACAAAAGAAGCGGTAGCATCTGTTGTTGCCAAAGAAAAAGTAGCTGTATCGGAGCCAGTAAAGAAGGAAGTGATTTCTGCCAAGCCAGAAACTCCCACTGCGCAGAAGTCAAGAAACAAAATTCATGTAGTGAGAAAAGGGGATAATATCTATGCGATAGCTAAACGGTATCAGATTAGCCGCACTCAGTTGATGGATTTTAATGCTTTAACGGCAGATTCAAAACTTAAAATAGGGCAGAAACTAATTGTAGGGAAAGTGGAGGAAGAAGCACTTTACACCAAATCAGTGATACCTGCTACCGAAAAACTGGCTACCGATAATAAAGTGCCTGCCACTCCGCTAGTAAGAAAGGTAACCCCTTATAAAGAGATAAAAGTAGAGGTGATAGAACCTAAAAAAGAAGAGGCGGTGAAAGAGGAAGTGAGCGCAGTAGTAGCACCGAAAGTAGAAGTGAAAAAAGAAGAAATGGAAGTAGTGAAAACCGCTAACATCAATTCCGAAGATTATGCGGCTGTATTTAATAATTATGCTTCGAGTGGTATGAAACGTAAGGCATACAGAGGCATAGGTACCTTTCTTCCAGAAAATTCTAACGGAAATATAAATCTGGCACTTTACAATTTTGCTGAAATAGGCTCTATTTTAAAAGTAACCAATTTAATGAGCAAGAAAGTAGTGTACCTAAAAGTAATAGGAAAAGTTTCGGCTACAGAATCGCAAAACGAGGTCATCATAAAAGTAAGCAATGAAATAGCCAAACAACTTTCTGTGAATGAAAATAAATTTTTAGTAGAAGTTTCTAGTTTCTCTAATAATTGATGTAACTATATTATAATTAATTCGTATAAGTATTTTACATTTGATTTAATATGCGCTTAAATACGATTGCTGTAAGTTTATTTTTTATCGCTCTTTCCCTGAGCAGTTTTGCGGCCCCCAATAATTATAAAACCCATGTAGTGAAATGGGGCGAAACCTTTTACAGTGTAGCTCGCTCCTACAAAATGGACCGAGTAGAGTTGCAAAAAATCAATCACTTAGTTGACTTAAACTTAAAAGAAGGGCAAGTTCTAAAAGTACTTTTGCCAGAAGAGGAAGTAGCGGTAAGTGCCCCAGCCAATACCCCAGTTTTAGTAAATACTACATTGGCTACGGAGGTCAAAAGCACCCCTAAACCCACCAATGATTACGAAAGTATTTTTTACCAATACATCTACTCGGGTATGCGCAAGCAAATAGAGGCGGGGAGTTTGGCGGTAGATGCTTCCATTCAGTCAAATGCGGTTTACTACAACCACGCGCCCGTGGGCTCTATTGTGAAACTGGTAAATAAGGAAAACAACACCATCGTTTATGCCAAGGTGATAGGCAGACTTGCCGATTCCGAGAAAGACCAAGCTACGTTAAAAGTAAGCGAAACGGTGGCAAAGGCTATTTTTTACAGCGATAAGAGCCCCTTGGAAATAGCTAGCTATTCGGAAGAGTAATGCTTTTCTACCCTTCAGTAATATAGCAAATAGCATATTTCATAGCTGCGTGTATCAAAAAACAAAGGGTATAATTTTCTTTGTAGAACTTTTGTAGTTCGCGTAGTCAGCGCCAAACTGCTGGGCTAATACTTCTTCTTCTACTTTTATACGATACAGAAAAGCAGCTACCACCGAAATGGTCACAATGGTAAACGATACCCAATTGTTGAGCGATATGCCAAAGCCTATAAAAGACAGTAAGGATGCGGAATAGGAGGGGTGTCTTACATATTTATAAAATCCGTCCGTCTTGAGTTGGTGGTGTTGTCTTATGGTTACATCTACGGTGAAAAACTGCCCCAATGTAGAAATGATAACCAATCGAAGAACGATTCCTGCAAGAATGAAAGCAAGCCCCATGAAAGGGAAGAAACTATAGAGGGAGATGGGGAAGTAATAGAAAGATTTGAATGTGATGGCTGCTACGAAACTAACTAGAATGGTCAACCAAATTAGAGTAAGCGAACCTTTGTCTGCATGTTGTTTATCTTCTGTTTTGGAACGCATTAATCTATTCAAGATAAGCTCCGATAAGAACCAAACTAAATAACTGATGGCGAAAAATAAATTAATCAAAATAAAGAGTGTTAGGGTGAAGTGCTCTACAAATATAGGAGCAAAAAAGAAATAGAGTAACTCACTCGGTAAGAATAGAGATCGAGCGACTGTTGGAGCGTCTATTCATTAAGTTTAACTGTTAGAACACAATCGCAGTTAATATCATTCTGTGTTCCTTGCATAAGGGTAATATCTACTCCCCGTTGTTTCTTACTATCAAGGCCTTCTATAACAGAATGTCTAGTGGTGATTTTCACTTTTTTTCCATCCAACTCTTTGAGTTTAAAAAACTCTTTATCAGAAAAATGAATCCATCTGGAACATAGGTTCGCACCAGCGTAAGTGGAATTGCTGTTTTGTCGAATTTTGTTTTCCTGTTCCCAGTTAAAATTCATGATAACTGTTTTGTCAGAAGTTTTCTGTTTTTCATTTTCACTTGATAGAGCAATAGCTCTATTGGCAGTTAAAAATAAAATGGTCATTAGAAAAGTCTTTAAAATAGATGGAATCATATCTTCAATTTTTCCTGTTTATTTTACACAAGCTTGAGCCAGCGAGGGAACGCGCTGTTATGCGTTCTGCTTTCTTAATGTGCATAGTCCAATGGTGTTCCTCCTAAAGATTGAGAATACCATTGATTTAGTGAACTGTCAAAAGTATATGCAGTTGAACTTGTGTAGATCAAAATTCTACCTGATTTGGCAACTATTTTTTGAACTGTACCTCCAAGAGATTGAGTATACCATTGTCCGTTATTGAATGCATACCCAGTACTACTTGTCATAATTCCAAAAACACCTTGATTTGTAACGAGTTCATTGATTGTACCACCTAATGACTGTGAATACCATTGCCCATTATAAAATGCATAACCAGTACTACTTGTCATAATGCAAATATTACCACTACTTCCTATAATTTTTTGTACCGTTCCACCTAATGATTGTGAATACCATTGATTCGTTTTAAAGGCATAACCAAAACCACTTGTCATGATACCTATATTTTTACTGGTCGAAATTATTTTTTGAGGTGTGCCTCCAAGAGATTGAGAATACCATTGTCCGTTATTAAAAGCGTATCCAGTACTACTTGTCATCACTCCAATTCCATTAGAATCTGGCTCAACAGAGCCTACAATACTCGAAGCATTAATGTTTTCAACGTTTTTAGCATACAGTGCATAGGGTACACTCATGAGTTGATTTGTGCCAACGGAAGAATAATTGGTACCACCATTTGGGTCTAACTCTACTTTTAGAAATTTAGAATTGGTACCCCAATTAATGGAAGAAAAAGTTCCCGTTGTAGGGGTTCCTTCTCCAATATTAAGATTAAAAAGTCCTTGTGCATTCGTTGTTTTAGTATGAGTTTCAGAATAGACCACAGTTCCTGTTATAGAATTATCAAGGATGTTAATTTTTACCGCTACATTTCCATTGGTTACAGGAGTTCCGCCAGAATTAAAAGCTATTGCTTGGTAACTAATTCCTTGAGGAGTCTGAGCTATTGCAGTTGAAATAAAAAGAGAGCTTGCAAATAAGAGTGTGAAAAAGTATTTCATGGTTATTGTTTAATTATTTTGAATGATTTAATTTTTGGATTGTCTGTGAGTATTGTGTATATGCCGTTTGAGAAATGTGTTAAATCAATGGATGCCGATTTCGTATTTTGCTGTAAAACGGGTTTGGAAAAACTCTCCAATCAGCAGATGAGATATTCTCATTTATACCTGTTACAAAAAAATTAATTCTTGATACAGCACCTATTAATCCAGAGTTAGCATCATTTGGATGGGTGGTAGGGATTACAAAAATCTCACCAACCGAATAAATCAAATTGTTGTTAGATACTGCTCCCGTGTTTAAAGAACTAATAACACTTTGCCCATAGGTATAGGTAGCAAGTGAAAGTAGAAAAGGTAGAATTAAATTTTTCATGTCACGAATGTAATTATTAGGAGTGTGACTTTCAAATAAGCTGATGCATAACGTTTTGCACTGTGTAGTATTTGGGTGAATTATATACTCTAGTGCTATTTAAAACTACCTAAAATTACTCAATGAAGAAAGAAATCTGCATAGCGAAGTAAAGTTACAAACTTCACTTATTTATACTCACAAGTTACGCTTCGCTAAACTTGCGATAGCTGCGTTTTAGTCCGTCAGTCTAACAAGTATTTCTTCTAACTCTAATGTTCTTTCTCGTATTTTGTTCATAAAGTTTGTTGCAGATATAAACATGCCTTCTCTACCGATTTTTAATTGTAAATTGTCAAATGAGAAAAAGAACTCTTTCTCCATCTCAAATTGTTTTTGCCAATTTATCTGTGTTTCAATAAGTTTTTCTTTTTGTTCAATTGGAAGTTTTTTGAGGAGTGATTGATAAATATTATTCATCTCTTTTTCCCAAAGTTCATAATGTGTATTTATACATTCACCCCATTCATTATTTGTTGTCCATTTGCATTCTGTAAATGATTTGTCAATCCAGTGCTCATTCTCATCGCTGCGTCCGACAGTAAATCTACCACCTCTAATTTCTAATTTCTCATCTAAACTTTCCAATATTTTTGGTCCATTCTCAATAACCCAATGTGCATTTCTTACGTCATAATCCATACCATGAGCAGCATGATTAAGGGTTTTGATAATATCCTTTAATGATTTTGCCTCTGCATTAGTAATTACACCTTTACTATCTAAGGCTTCAATTAAACTTGTGATTGAAGATTTATTGCTTTCGATACTGTATTTGTCAGCCAAACTTCTTAATCTTTTTTCAACTTCAATTCTAAATCCAACTAATGCTAATTCTTGATTGTTTTCTGCAATTTGTATAAAAGTATATGTCTCATGATAACCGTTATCTGTAATGTCTTTTTCAAAACTTTCATTGTCTGGTTTAATAAGTCCTGCCTTTTTTGCCTCATTTTCGATTTTCTTTAGGTCATGAAACTCAACTTTTAGACCACCAGGTAATTCTACGGATTTTAACAATGGTTCTAACCAAGGAATAATTGCAACAATTATCATCGTAATGAAAATAGCATCTATTTTTAAGTCAGGAAAAACTAAATGTATCAACCCAACTATGATTGCTATTAGTGAAATACCTATTTGTGTTTTTTTCTTTAATGTCATGGTTTTTTGAATTTCAATAAACTTACTGTCAACTTGGGATTAATGGACACTATGACGTAGCCTGGAAAATACGCCAAGCTGCGAAAACACTCGCGTTAGATTTTTTTTTATTTTAAATTATATACGTCACCTATATTTATTTCAAAATCTTTTAAGGGAAAATCAATAAACGCATAACATTGAACAACTTTTGGTATGTAATTTAAGAAAGATATGCTAATTGATTTTTCGTTTATTGAGAATGGTATTTCTTCAATTGAATAATACTCTAAATACTTTAGTAGCGTTTCTTTATGTTCTCTATCATTTGAATACTTATCAATTATAGAACTGAAAAATGACTTTGCATTCTCAATATGAAATATATCATTTAGACTTAATTTTCTTTCTGGTGACAAAATATAATTTATGGATATAATTTCATTTCTAGGATATACCACCTAAACAACTATTTGTTGTAATATTTATACTTATGTATTTTGAAGATATAAGGTTTATATTATAATTTATTTCAAAAAAGTAATCTGATATTTGTGGGATTTCATCTAAAACTATTACAGAATCAATCAAATCGGATCTTAAATTACTTAAGATTTCATAAACTATATTTTGCAAATTGATATTTATGATGTTTGAATCAAATTTATCGTTGTTTTCAAAAAAAGGTAATTTACAGTCATAGTTAATTTTGATTTTATTAATAATATTCAGAGGTAATTCAATCTCTTTAAATTTAATAATTTTAGAATCAGTCTCTTTTAATCTAAATATAAAGGATCCACCTTCATGTCCTAAACCATTTAGAATACCACTACGTGGTGTCTGAACTAATTTTTTAGGAAATTTTAGAATTACTTGGTTTGCAACAACATCTATTGGAATTTCAGGCAAATTATTATCAATTAATACTTCACATAAAACTTTATTGAAAGGACTTGATTCGCCAATATTTCCATCTTTTACTTTTTCAATACTTCCAGATGTTATTGCAAATCTGGATTTTCGCTTTTCTAATGATTCAATACCTCCTCCTCTTTCAGATTCTTCAAAAATTGCACCTGAATAACAATTATCGGATATTAAGCAAAAATGAAGTAGATCAGCCTTTTTTACAAAATTTAATATTTCAAGAGTAGAAATCCAGCTAGATTGATCTGTAATATCGGCATCAGATGGAAGCCAAAAAGAAGTTTGAATTCTTGAATTGTATTCACCGTGTCCAAAAAATATTAATATTAAATTTTCATCATCTAGTGAATTCATTATGTATTCATAAATCTTATTGTAGATAAACTTTTGTTGTTTGTTCTTTTTTCAACAATAATTCTATATCATCTTCAAATTCATATTTTGAACTTAATATATTAACTAATCATATTTAAATCACTTTATAAATTATTAATTTTTCTACCTAATATCTGAATATTCATCAATTCCAATTCCTAAAATTTTATTTATCATTAATTGATTTTATTTATATTTTTTCAAACATCTTACAACTTAGTTATAGATAGTTTTCTTTCTAAAAGCATATCCCTATTTCACTTCACACGAATATAAGAGGATATTCTTGTTTTTTCATTCAGATATTCAATAGAAAGAATTTGCCATAAGGAAGGTGAACTAGTTTCTTTATGGACAGAACTCCCTACAAAGAAAGGTGAACTAATTTCTTTATAACCAGTTCTGTTTTAGGTGATTGTGTTAGGGGTATTTTTTAGGATTCATTTTTTAGGTTTTAAACTGGCTTATAATATCGTAAATAACCCAATAGGAGGTAGGTTAAACCTCATATAATATCATAAATAACCTACAAGGCGGGTTAAACTTTATAAAATGGCATTCGAGTTTCCATTTATGTTGGTTTTAAGCTAACAGCTATAGAGCCCAAAACCTAGTTAAATGGGTCCTAAGCACTCCATTTATATCGGTAAAACCCAACAGCTGTTAGGTTAAAACCTAAAAAATTAAATTAATAACCTACGAAATGGTATTTCGTAACAGTTCAAAAAAGAATTTAAAAATAGTTATGGTTGTGGGTCGGCAGCGCTACCGGCTTTAAACCGTTGTTTTAATCTGCTCTTAGAATTTATATTTCTTAAAGCCTATTTGTTCTTAAAAATAAAGCATTGTAGTTATATCCCCCAATCACCAATTTTGTCTTTTTAATTGCTAGCGTAGGGCAAGTGTTTTCAACATATAAACAGCCCGTATTTTTGTTCAAATTAAGTTGCATTATAAGCATTGAATCTTATTTTTGTAACGCTTAAAAAATCGCACCCATGGAATCTCACTCTGCGTATATCCCTATTTTGATGCAAACTGTTTTTGCAGCTGCATTCGTTGCCTTAATGTTGTTTTTGTCTAGCATAGTGGGACCTAAGCGCCACTCTAAAGTGAAAGACGAAAATTTTGAATGTGGCATAAAAGCCTACGGCAATGCGCGTATTCCATTTTCGGTGAAATATTTTCTGGTAGCTATTCTGTTTGTATTGTTTGATATAGAGGTTATTTTCCTGTACCCTTGGGCGGTTAATTTCCGCGAGCTGGGGGTAGATGGTTTGTGGAAGATGATGCTGTTTATGGGATTGCTTCTGGTAGGTTTCTTTTACATTATCAAGAAAGGGGCGTTGGATTGAAGTTAGAGGTCGATATGTAGCAGAAGTTTAGAGGGCAGAAGGAAGAAGTAAGAAGTGAGATATAGTGGAAGCTAGAAAGCAGAGGTGGCAGCCGAGAAGTGAGATTTGAGATTTGGAGGTTGGGATGGAGATAGAAAACAGATAAATATTTATAGTAAGATATGGTAGAGAAAGGGGTTGTATTGAATCTGACTTCTGACCTCTGTCATCTTACTTCTAAAAATCTAAGATTATGAAAGAGTTGACAACCGATGAAAAAGTGGCATTGAAAGAAAGTGCACAGGGCTATGATGGACCTGGCTTTCAGCTGACCATGGTAGATAAAATAGTAGGGCTGGCACGTTCTAAATCGATGTGGCCTTTGCCTTTTGCCACCTCTTGTTGTGGGATAGAGTTTATGGCTACTATGGCATCTACCTACGATTTAGCTCGTTTTGGTTCGGAGCGTCCTTCGTTTTCGCCTCGTCAGGCAGATATGCTTTTAGTAGCAGGTACTATCTCTAAAAAGATGGGACCTATCTTGCGCCAAGTGTACGAGCAAATGGCAGAGCCACGCTGGGTGATAGCGATAGGAGCTTGTGCTTCATCGGGTGGTGTGTTCGATACTTATTCGGTGCTTCAAGGCATAGACAAGGTGATACCCGTAGATGTGTATGTACCGGGTTGCCCGCCTCGCCCAGAACAGATTTTGGATGGCGTAATGCGCCTGCAGGAGCTGGTAGAAAGAGAACCATTGGGCAGAAGAAACAGCCCAGAGTATAAGGCTATGTTGGCTACCTATGGAATTAATGTAAATTAAACTGTTTTCGAAAAAAACAAACTTTGAGATATGGCTTTATCAAGCGAAATAGTGTTAGAAAAAATCAAAGCAAAATTTGGGGAGGCGGTTTCAGAAAATACCGAATCGTTGGATTTGCTCACGGTAAACATAGACCGCTCCCAGGCACATGAATTGGTGAAGTTTTTGAAAGAAGAGGAAACCCTGCGTTTCAATTTTCTGACTACCCTTTGCGGTTTTCATTATCCTAATAATGACGTAGAGTCACAGTTTGCAGTGGCGTACCACATGCACAATTGGGTAGATAATTTCCGCATTCGTATCAAGACGTATTTGAACGGGGTGAACCCAGAAGTAGATTCTATGACCGATTTGTTTCTATCGAGCAACTGGCAGGAGCGGGAGACGTATGATTTCTATGGCATAGAGTTTAAAAATCATCCCGATTTGAAACGTATTTTAAATATGGATGAAATGGTTTCTTTCCCAATGCGCAAAGAGTTTCCACTGGAAGATGCCAGTAGAACCGATAAGGACGATAGATATTTTGGTAGATTGCCACAAAACACAAATTTGAATTGAGATCACAAGTAAGCGAATAGCTAAAGGCTAAACAATATGAGCAATATAATCACAGCACCAACCTTAGAAGAAAGATACGCAGATATGATTCGCCAGCGTGAGAACGAAGATGGCAGCGAACTTTCCATATTGAATTTGGGTCCTACGCATCCCGCTACACACGGTATCTTTCAGAACGTGCTGCTGATGGATGGGGAGCGTATAGTAGATGCCGAGCAAACGGTAGGTTACATTCACCGCGCCTTTGAAAAGATTGCTGAAAATCGTCCTTTTTACCAAATCAATGTATTGACCGATCGTATGAATTACTGTTCATCGCCTATCAATAATATGGGCTGGTGGATGACGGTAGAAAAGCTATTGGGAATTGAAATCCCGAAGCGGGTGCAATACATGCGCGTGATAGTGATGGAGCTGGCTCGTATAGCCGACCATATTATATGCAACTCTATTTTAGGAGTGGACTCTGGAGCTTTTACGGGTTTCTTGTATGTGTTTCAATCTCGCGAAAAGATTTACGAAATATTTGAGGAAATAAGTGGTGCCCGATTGACTACCAATATGGGTAGAATAGGAGGGTTTGAGCGCGACTGGAGCGATGCTGCCTGGGCTAAGATTCGCCAGTTTATGGTGGAGTTTCCAAAGGTATGGGAGGAGTTTGACCAATTGCTGACCCGCAATCGTATTTTCATGGATAGATGTATTAATGTAGGGCCTATCTCTGCTGAAAAAGCTATCCAATATGGTATGACAGGACCCAACCTAAGAGCGGCTGGAGTAGACTATGATATTCGTATTCAAACCCCTTACTGTTCTTACGAAGATTTTGAATTTGATGTACCGGTAGGGAAAACGGGTGATACCTATGACCGATACATGGTGCGTCAGGAGGAGGTGCGTCAGAGTTTGCGTATTATTCAGCAGGCTTTAGATAAAATGCCGACCGGCTCTTATCATGCCGATGTACCCGATTATTATTTGCCTCCGAAAAATGAGGTATATAACAATATGGAAGCACTTATCTATCACTTTAAAATAGTGATGGGAGAAATACCTGTACCAGTAGGGGAAGTGTACCATTGTGTAGAAGGTGGAAACGGGGAGTTGGGATTTTATCTGGTGAGTGATGGTAGTAGAGTTCCTGCACGTTTGCACTTCCGCAGACCGAGCTTTATTTACTATCAGGCCTTCACCGAAATGATAAAAGGAGGTTTGTTGAGTGATGCTATTTTGATTATGAGCTCACTCAACGTAATTGCTGGAGAATTAGACGCTTAAGTTGATTTAATTAAATATAAATGGAGATGGAATTTAGTCAAAGATTAAATAGCAGAATTGAAGAACTGAAGAGTCGTTACCCAGAGGGGAAAAAGAAATCGGCTTTGATTACCGTGCTGCATGAAGTACAAGATGAAAACGGACACTATCTGACTACTGCCCTGATGGATAAAGTAGCGGAGGTGCTGGATATAAAACCCATAGAGGTATATGAGGTAGCTACTTTTTACAGTATGTACAATCATAAGCCCGTGGGTAAATATGCGTTTGAGTTTTGCCGCACTTCGTGCTGTGTTACGCGTGGGGTAGAAAACTTGATGGACTACACTTGTCAGAAACTGGGAGTGCAAGAAGGAGAGGTGACAGCCGATGGATTGTTTTCGGTAAAAGGAGTAGAATGTTTAGGAGCTTGTGGGTATGCTCCTATGTTGCAATTGGGTGATTTCTATCATGAGTTTTTGACTCCTGAAAAAGTAGATGCGCTGATTGAAGATTGTAAAGCAGGAAAGGTGGAATTGATTAGTAAGGTATAGAAAGTATGATAGCGGAAGCGGTAAAATCGAAGCTGGAAGAAGTGAAACATTTGATGGCGAAACATCGAATGAAGAAAGGTTATTTGTTTGGAAGTAGTGTGAAAGGGAAATTTAATCAGGAAAGTGATATTGATGTATTAGTAGAGGTAGATGAGACAATAGAACCAGTAGAATTAGGGGGGCATTTGTGGGATTTACAATTTGAATTGGAGCATTTGTTTGGCAGAAAGGTAGATTTATTTACGACCCGTTCTTTAAAAAACCCTGTTTTTATAAGAGAAGTAAATGAAACCAGAGAATTGATATATGGATATTGAACAAGAGAAATATTTGGTAGATGTTCAATTGGCTATCGAGAGAATTGATGTTCATTTGCAACAAAAGCGAGATTGGAATTTGTTTGATAAAAATATTACAATTCAGAGTGCTGTAAAGTATGAGTTTAGTATTATAGGAGAGGCGATTTATGAACTACTAAAATTAAAGCCAACTTTTGTACTAACAGATGCTGTAAAGATTGTGAGTTTTAGAAATAAAATGGTTCATGAATATGATGCCATAGATAATGTTCAAGTATGGAATGTAATAGTGAATTACTTACCTAAACTAGAAAAAGAGGTAAAGGATTTATTAGAAAATAAAGACAATTAATTAAATCAAATGGCAGGTAAAAAAATACTCTTAGAGCACGTAAACGTACCGAATATTCATACGTATGAAGTGTATCGCAGCAAGGGCGGATATGAGTCGGTGGAAAAGGCATTAAAAATGGTGCCCACCGATATAGTAGAGGAAGTAAAGAAAAGTGGTCTGCGCGGTAGAGGAGGAGCGGGTTTCCCTACGGGCATGAAATGGAGTTTTATTGATAAAAAGAGTGGTCGTCCGCGTCACTTAGTCTGCAATGCAGATGAGAGTGAACCGGGTACTTTTAAAGACCGCTACTTGATGGAAAAGCTACCTCATTTGCTGGTAGAAGGAATGATTACTTCCAGCATTGCATTGGAGGCACATTTGAGTTATATCTACATCCGTGGAGAGTACATGTGGGTGTACCGTATTTTGGAAAGAGCTATCAATGAAGCTTACGCCAACGGTTGGTTAGGAAAGAACATTAAAGGAAGTGGTTTTGATTTAGACTTGTATGTAACCTGCGGAGCGGGTGCTTATATCTGTGGTGAAGAAACTGCTTTGATAGAGTCATTAGAAGGCAAACGAGGCAATCCGAGAATCAAGCCGCCTTTCCCAGCGGTAGTAGGTTTGTATGGAAATCCTACCGTAGTAAACAATGTGGAAAGTATCATGAACATTCCATGGATTGTGCAAAATGGAGGCGATGAATATGCTAAGATTGGAGTAGGAAAATCTACTGGTACCAAATTAATTTCAGCTTCTGGAAACATTAAAAATCCAGGAGTGTATGAAATTGAATTAGGGATTACGGTAGAGGACTTTGTGATGAGCGATGAATGGTGTGGTGGCATGCAAACCGATAGACCGCTTAAAGCCTGTGTGCCAGGAGGAAGTTCGGTGCCTATTTTGCCAGCTCATTTATTGTTTAAAACGGCTAAAGAAGAGACCCGCTTAATGACCTACGAAAGTATGTCGGACGGAGGTTTTGCAACAGGGTCTATGATTGGCTCAGGAGGGTTTATAGTGTATGATGACCGCCAGTGTATTGTGCGCAATACCTGGAATTTCTCCCGTTTTTATCACCACGAAAGTTGCGGGCAATGCTCTCCGTGTCGTGAAGGAACTGGTTGGATGGAAAAAATACTATGGCGCTTAGAAAATGGCTATGGCAAAATGGAAGACATCGATTTGTTGTGGAATATCCAAAGCAAGATAGAGGGTAATACCATTTGTCCGCTGGGAGATGCAGCTGCATGGCCAGTGGCAGCAGCTATCCGTCACTTTAGAGATGAGTTTGAGTTTCACGTTCGTTTCCCAGAGAAGGTAAAAAACAGAGAACATTTCGTAGCAGAACCTTGGGAAAAGGTGAAACATTTGATGGTGAGGGAAGAAGTGGCGGCTGTGTAAATTTTTTTATAAATCTTGCAATCGAAAAAGTTATTATTGCAACGCAAAATAGAAACTGAAAAGACTACATAAATGAAAGTAACGATAGACGGGCAATCCATAGACGTAGAACCAGGTACTACTATACTCAATGCAGCACGCCAAATAGGTGGCGAGAGTGTACCACCCGCTATGTGCTATTATAGCAAGCTAAAGGGAAGTGGAGGAAAGTGCCGTTGTTGCTTAGTAGAGGTTTCCAAAGGTTCTGATGCCAATCCTACTCCTATGCCTAAGTTGGTAGCGAGTTGCTGCACGGGTGTGATGGATGGAATGGAAGTGAAAAGTATTACTTCAGAAAGAGTGAAAGAGGCTCGTAAATCGGTTACAGAATTCTTGTTGATTAATCACCCTTTAGATTGTCCTATTTGTGATCAAGCAGGCGAATGTGATTTGCAAAATTTGGGCTACAATCATGGCAAGGAAGCTACTCGCTATGAAGAAGGAAGAAGAACCTTTGATAGAATAAATATTGGAGATAAGATTCAGTTGCATATGAATCGTTGTATTCTTTGCTATCGCTGTACCTATGTAGCCGATCAATTAACACCTGAGCGTAGTCATGGAATTATTGGGAGAGGCGACCATGCTGAGATTTCTACCTATATAGAAAAAGCAGTGGACAACGAAATGAGTGGAAACATGATAGATGTATGTCCAGTAGGAGCTTTAACAGATAAGACTTTCCGTTTCAAATCACGTATTTGGTTTTTGAAACCTTTTGATGCACATAGAGAGTGTACTAAATGCTGCGGGAAAACTACGGTGTGGATGTTTGGCAATGAGATTTATAGAGTATCTGCCAGAAAAGATGAGAATAATGAAGTAGAAACACAAGCAGATGGAAGTGTGGGCTGGATTTGTAATGATTGTAGATTTGAATCGAAAGATTTGAATAAATGGACAATAGAAGGTCCAAGAAAAATGCAAAAATGGTCTGTGATAAATCAAAATAACTACACTGCTAAATTGGATAAAGTAGATATAGAAGCAGATTCGCGTTTGTCTTTAGGAAGACAAGAGGATAGAAAAGCGATAAGTATGACGAATGTAAAAAATGATTGAAGCATTTAAACAGTAAGGAGAGATAGAGATTTGTTTGTTATTGCAATTTAAAGAAACATGGATTCAATATTTTTTATAGAAAAAGGAGCAATTATTTTAGTGGTGTTTGCTATCACTATGGGTATTGCACTATACTCGACTTTTGCAGAGCGGGTTTTGGCTGCTTATTTTCAAGATAGACGTGGTCCGAATCGTGCTGGACCAGGTGGTCTTTTACAACCATTAGCAGATGGTGTAAAGATGTTTACGAAAGAAGATTTTATACCAGATACACCTAATAAATTTCTTTTCATTTTAGGTCCAGGAATAGCCATGACTACCGCATTGATGACTAGTGTGGTGATTCCTTGGGGAAGAACCATTAACTTTTTTGGAAGAGAAGTTTCCTTACAAGCTGCTGACATTAATATTGCTATTCTTTACATTTTCGGAGTGATATCTATAGGTGTTTATGGAATTATGATTGGAGGATGGGCTTCTAATAATAAGTTCTCACTTTTGGGAGCTGTTAGAGCATCTTCACAAATGATTTCTTATGAGGTGGCAATGGGACTTTCTATCATAGCTTTATTGATGGTGACAAGTTCTTTAAGTTTAAAAGATATAGCAGAAAAGCAACACGGTTTTATTGATTGGACAGGCAACATTCCTTATTTTTCTTGGTATGCATTTAAACAGCCAATTGCGTTTTTAGTTTTCTTAGTTTGTGCCTTTGCTGAAACCAACCGTACGCCATTTGATTTACCAGAATGTGAATCAGAATTGGTAGGTGGCTATCACACAGAGTATTCTTCTATGAAACTTGGGTTTTTCTTATTTGCAGAGTATGTAAATATGTTTATCTCTTCCACTATTATTGCTACGCTTTTCTTTGGTGGTTACAACTATCCTGGTATGGATTGGGTAGCCAATACATTGGGTGGAAATGCAGCCACTTTGATGGGGGTTGGGGCGTTGTTTGTAAAAATATTGTTTGGTATTTTCTTTTACATGTGGGTGCGTTGGACTGTTCCAAGATTCCGTTATGATCAACTAATGAATTTGGGATGGAAAATTTTAATACCGCTCAGCATTGTGAATATTATTGTAACAGGGGTGGTTATTTTGTTAGGAAGTTAATTCGGAAGTATTAGATAGAAATATATTTTTGCACTGCTTTATGACGGATTTTAGTAGCATATCATTAACGGGAAGAAAGAAGGATGTTTCCAACAAGGAAATGACTTTGGCGGAGCAATTGTATTTGCCTGGTATCATTAAAGGAATGGGGATTACGTTAAAGCATTTTTTTCGTAAAAAGAACACCATACAATATCCTGAAGAGAAAAGAGAGTTTAGCCCTGTTTACAGAGGTCGTCATATTTTAATGCGCGATGAAAATGGAGCAGAGCGTTGTACTGCTTGTGGGTTGTGTGCATTGGCTTGTCCTGCAGAAGCGATTACCATGGTAGCAGAAGAACGTAAAAAAGGAGAGGAGCATTTGTACCGTGAGGAAAAATATGCTTCTACTTATGAGATAAATATGTTGCGTTGTATCTTTTGCGGATTATGCGAAGAGGCTTGTCCGAAAGAAGCCATTTTCTTGACGGAGAATTTAACAGCATCTGAATATTTAAGAGAGAGTTTTATATACGGTAAAGATAAATTGGTGATGAAGCCTGAACAACAGGTTTTGTGAGATAGAAGTTAGAAAGCAGAATGAAATAAAATACAAATTAACGGTAGTGCAGAATAAAACTGTGAACGAAAAAAGCTAGTATCGCAGGGCATTATCTTTTGCTCAATGCACAGTTTCTTTTCATCGTTCATATTATTGTTTATTCAGGTGCTATTATGGTATTGTTTCTTACCACGGTGATGCTCATGAATCTGAATGAAGAAACCGAAAAGCATAAACCAGCAGTAGCTCGTATCGGAGCTTTGGTTGCAGCTGTCATTCTGGGTTTAGTATTGGTAGGTGCAGTAAGCAAGTCAGGCACTTTGCATCCAATGAATGAGGCAGATAACTCGGTAGGTCTTATAAAGCAATTAGGAAAGGTTTTATTGGACGAATATTTTTATCCTTTTGAGTTTATATCTATACTGTTATTGAGTGCCATGGTGGGAGTAGTTTTATTGACTAAAAAAGAGAAGTCAGATTCTTTAAAATAAAATAGGATGCTGTTAGATATTTTTCAAAGCGTTTCGATTCATCACTATATTGCCGTTAGTGCAGTATTGTTTTGTATTGGAGTATTTGGTGTGCTGTTTAGACGAAACGCCATCATCATTTTTATGTCAGTAGAATTGATGCTTAACTCTGTAAACCTTTTGATGGTTGCTTTTTCTACTTTTCACCATGATACGAGTGGACAAGTATTTGTATTTTTTATCATGGCTGTGGCTGCTGCAGAAGTAGCTGTGGGGCTAGCGATATTGGTAACTATTTTTAGGAATATCCATTCGATTGATATCGATGATTTGAAAAATTTAAAGAATTAAGAAGACAATAGACATTAGATTTTAGACATTAGACAAATTGCCGTGTTGAATATTTATTTACTCATTTTACTTCCCTTAGTTGGCTTTCTGATAAACGCTTTTATCGGAAAATCATTACCTAAAAATGTTTCCGGTATTATCGGGTCTTCTTCTATTTTAGGTTCATTCATTATTTCTTCCATTTACTTTTTAGGTTTTGTAAAAGGAACTCAAGCTCCTATCGATATTAAAGTATTTGATTGGATAGCTTTTGGCGATTTTCATATTGATTTTGGAGTTTTGATTGATCAACTTTCAGCTACATGGCTCATGGTTGTGACGGGAATTGGATTTCTGATTCATATCTACTCCATCGGCTATATGCACGATGATGATGGCTTTTCTAGATTTTTCTCTTATCTCAATCTCTTTATCTTTTTTATGTTGTTGCTGGTATTGGGCAATAACTTTTTAGTGATGTTTATTGGATGGGAAGGTGTCGGTCTTTGCTCTTATCTGTTGATTGGATTTTGGTTTAAAAATCAGGACTACAATGATGCCGCTAAGAAAGCATTTGTGATGAACCGTATCGGTGACTTAGGCTTTTTGATAGGAATGTTTATTTTGTTGTTTTATGGAAAGACATTGAGTTTTTCTGGTCTTCAGCAGGCTGTGGCAGCGGGTCAATTAAGCCATGAAGTTATTTTTGCCGCTACTTTATTTTTGTTCATAGGTGCTTGTGGTAAGTCGGCTCAAATCCCTCTCTATACTTGGCTTCCAGATGCTATGGCAGGTCCTACACCAGTGTCTGCTTTGATACATGCTGCTACCATGGTTACAGCGGGTATCTTTATGATTTGCCGTGCCAACTTCCTTTATATTCTTGCTCCTGAAACCTTAGAAATTATAGCTATAGTTGGAGCCGCAACCGCTCTTTTTGCTGCTACTATAGGGGTATTGCAAAATGATATTAAAAAAGTATTAGCCTATTCTACTGTTTCTCAATTGGGACTTATGTTTATGGCTTTGGGATTTGGAGCATTTAGTTCTGGTGTTTTCCATGTGATTACCCATGCTTTCTTTAAAGCTTGTTTATTCCTTGGTTCTGGCTCTGTAATTCACGCATTGGGAGGAGAGCAAGATATACGTAAAATGGGTGCATTGAAAAAATGGATGCCGATTACTTTTGGTACATTTTTGTTAGCTTCTTTGGCTATAGCGGGTGTACCACCATTTGCAGGTTTCTTCTCTAAAGATGAAATTTTAGAGCACGCTTTTGACCACAATAAAATACTTTGGGCGGTTGCTTCGTTAGCATCCATCCTGACAGCATTTTATATGTTCCGTTTAGTGTTTCTCACTTTCTTCAAAAATTTCAGAGGAACACATGAGCAAGAACATCACTTGCATGAATCTCCTGCTACTATAACATTCCCATTGGTAGTATTGGCCATTCTTTCGGTGGTAGGAGGTTTCATAGGTTTGCCAGAGGCATTTGGCTTTCATCATTGGTTGAAAGGTTTTTTAGCCCCAGTGTTTGTGGCAGTAGCGCATCCTGTAGCAGAAGGAGCTGCACATGAATCATCACCACTAGTGCCAGTAGGATTGGCAGTGCTTGGTGCTTTCATCGGTATCGGTTATGCTTGGTTTAAATATATATCTAAATCAGAGTTACCTGTTGAAGAAGGGCAGCTATCTGGTGTTTCTGATTTGATTTATAAGAAATATAAAATAGATGAGTTGTATAATGCTGTAGTAGTAAAGCCAATCTTAAAACTATCTGAAATCGGTTATGATATTTTTGATAAACTGATAGTAGATGGTGTGGTGAATTGGACATGTAGAACTTCTTTGCTGGCAGGTAAACAGATTCGTGTGCTACAAAGTGGTAATATCGGATTTTATTTATTGGCAATGGTCGTGAGTATTTGCGCGATTTTTGCTTGGGTGTTTTTTATTCATTAGTAGGTAGTAGAGATGATGATTTTACTTTTATTATTTTTTCCATTGTTGGGTGCACTTCTTACTTATTTGGTAGGAGATAAGCTAGCTGCTAAAGTTGCTTTTGCCTTTGGTGTCATTGAGTTTGCACTTTCAGTTGTTGCATTAATGGATATCAGAAGTGGTAATATAGCTACGCTTTCATTTGCTACAGAATGGATTAAAAATCCTCACATTGTATTTGCAATTTCCGCGGATGGCTTAAGTCTTTTGATGGTACTCTTGACTACCTTTTTAGTTCCGCTTATTATCTTATCTACTTTTGATAAACAACCTTCTAACTCACGTGCTTTCTACGCTCTTATTCTTTTCATGCAATTTGCATTGGTGGGGGTGTTTGTAGCTATGGACGGTTTCTTATATTACATTTTCTGGGAATTAGCCTTGTTGCCTATTTACTTTATTGCATGGCTATGGGGAGAAGGAGCAGATCAAGAATTTAGAAAGAAAGCTATCTTCAAATTCTTCATTTATACTATTGCTGGTTCACTTTTTATGTTACTTGGTTTTATCTATTTATATCAAAAAGCAGGTAGTTTCCAATTACAAGATTTGTATCAATTGCAGCTTTCCGATAAAGAGCAATGCTGGTTGTTTGTTGCTTTCTTTTTAGCCTTTGCTATCAAGATTCCTATTTTCCCTTTTCATACTTGGCAACCTGATACCTATAAAGAAGCTCCAACTGCTGGAACGATGTTGCTTTCAGGTATTATGCTTAAAATGGGACTTTATAGTTTGTTGCGTTGGTTGATTCCAGTAGTGCCTCACGGTGCTATTTGCTGGACTCCTATTGTGATGGTATTGTGTGTGATTGGAATTATTTATGGTTCTATCATTGCTATCAAACAAAATGATTTAAAACGATTGGTGGCGTATTCTTCTATAGCACACGTTGGTTTGATTTCAGCAGGTATTTTTACATTGACAAAGGCTGGTTTTCAAGGAGCAGTAGTGCAGATGCTAGCACATGGAGTGAATGTAGTAGGAGCATTTTTTGCTGGTGAAATTATATTAAGGAGAACAGGAACTTTAGATATTTCTTTATTAGGAGGTATAAGAAATATTGCTCCCAAATTTGCTACTGTATTTTTGATAGTTGTTTTAGCTTCTGTTGCTTTGCCTACTACCAATGGTTTTATAGGAGAGTTCTTGTTGCTTTACGGAGTATATGAATACAATACGGTGCTTTCTATTTTTGCAGGTTTGACTATCATTTTAGGAGCTGTATATATGCTCAGAATGTATCAACGAGTAATGCTCGGACAACCTAATGCTAAGACATTAAATTTTGCTGACTTGACATGGAGTGAACTATCGGTATTTGTGATTCTTATTAGTGCAATTTTTATTTGTGGTGTATATCCGAAACCGATTTTTACAATAGCTCAACCTGCATTGGATAACATATTTGCATTGGCTTGGAGATAGTATTTAGTGATGAATTGTGACTGATGAATTTGAAACAGATAACCGACAACTAACAACTGTCAATTAAAAGCAAAATGAGAACTTTAACATATACTTCTTTTTTAGGTATTTTCTGTTTGGTAGCAGAGATATTGAATCTGCGTAAGTGGATTGTTCCAATAGTAACTGTGGCATTGGCTGTCATCTTTGGATTGAATGCTTTAGAGTATGGAACTTCTGCTTCCTATTACCACGATATGCTTCGCTCAGATAATTTCTCAATTGTATTTTCTGGTTTATTGATTTTGCTTGCGGGTTTGCTAGTAGTTCTTTCAGGGAATTTTTATGAGGAGGAAGAAACCAAGATATCAGATTATACCGCCATTATTATTTTTACTTTGAGTGGCGCATTGGCTATGGTTTCTTTTGCCAATTTGAGTATGTTTTTTATTGGATTAGAAGTGCTTTCAATATCGCTTTATCTTTTGGCTGGGAGCAAGAAAAAAGATATTCGCTCCAATGAAGCTGGGATGAAATACTTCCTAATGGGTTCTTTTGCTTCGGGTATTTTGTTGTTTGGTATTACACTTATTTACGGTGTGACTGGGAGTTTTAATTTGTTTACTATAAATCAATATACTACTTCAGGTGCTACCGTAGACCCTTTGTTTAATATCGGAGTATTGCTGATTTTGATAGCCATGCTTTTCAAAGTATCTGCGGCTCCTTTTCATTTTTGGGCACCTGATGTATATGAAGGAGCTCCGACTTTGACTACTGCTCTTATGGCTACAGTAGCTAAGATTGCTGCATTTGCTGCATTCTACAGATTGTTTAGTGTATCCTTCTTGAGTACATTCCCAGTATTTGGATGGGTGCTAAGTGCTGTGGCAGCCATCACTCTTTTGGTAGGAAACTTGACTGCGTTGAATCAAGATTCTTTCAAACGTATGTTGGCCTTTTCGGGTATATCTCATGCAGGTTATATGCTCTTAGCTATACTAAGTTTATATGGCAATACTTCTAATTCCCTTTTCTATTATGCCTTAGCTTATGGTGTATCTTCTATCGGTGCTTTTGCAATTGCAATTGCAATTGCAAAGTATGCCGGTACTGACAAAATAGAGGGTTTCAATGGCTTGGCTAAAAAGAGCCCATTCATGGCAGTGGCTCTTACCTTGTGTATGCTTTCTATGGCAGGTATTCCACCTTTTGCTGGCTTTTTTGCTAAATATTTTATTTTCTCAGAGGCTATCAGAAATGGTCACTTAGGCTTGACGGTATTAGGCGTAGTAAGTTCTATTATTGGGGTATATTACTACTTTAAAGTAATAGTGGCGATGTACACTGCCGAACCTAGTGAAAAGCCATTAGAACTCAATCTTTCATACTCTCTCATAATAGCACTATCTGTGCTACTGAGCCTTATCATCGGAATTTTTCCAGGTTGGTTTTCAGGATTGATTTGAGACAGTAAATGTGTCTTTCAATAGGTATTATCCTGTTTATTATTTAATCTTTGAAAGATTCACTCTTTGAGTTTCTTGAATGGGAATTGGGAATTTGAAACCATATGCTTTTACTATCACCTTACCAGAAAGTGTAATTTCTGCTTCTTTGCTTTTTATTATATCTACAAATTTTTTAAGTCCTTCAAAAAGTCCCATTTCAGGATTTACAGAAATGGCTAAGGGTATAGCAAAATCAGCTTTTTTATTGATGGCAACTTCCGTTTTTTCACCCAAAGTGCCTATTCTTTTGTTATCCATGAGTACATCCATGGCTATATCATCTATTTTAAATTTTAGTTTGTTAGGATTGTGAAAAACAGCATCTGCCGATATTTGAAATCCTTTTTGATCTACTCTTTCAAATTTAAAATTCTCTACTCTTTCATAGGTGGGCGCATAAATTTTACAAGAGGAAATGCTACTTATTATCAAGATAGCAGCTGACAATTTCAAAAGAATGGATTTCATATGATTCGTAATTTAATGGTAGAATGAAATTCTATAGGTAGTGTATAATTAGAAAACATAGTGCTAGAACCCGCATTCCCACTTACATCTACTGATATAACTGATAGAGAGTCTAGTGAAGAGAGCACCTCTTTTTTTTCAAATCGAATTTGAATTGGATAATGATAGTCGCTTTGAGGACTAATGCCAGCATTAAATTCTTCTTGTAAAATGGCTATTTGAGTTTTATTAATAGAGATGGTTGCATTTATTTTTCCAAGCTGAGTTCGCATAGAATTTGGGTTGGTAAAAACTAAATCTGCATTTAACTCTGCACCCTCAGTTCCAATAGGTTTAATCTGAATTGCTTCCATACCTCTAAATACAGGAGGCTTTGGTTTACTGTAGTAGAAATAACCCGCTACAATTGCTATAAAAATTAGAAATAAGAAAAATGATTTTTTCATGGAATGCGAAGTTAATTTTCCTTTTTTAAAACGGAAAGTTTCATGTTATCTACATGTTGTGGATGAACATTTAGAAATAGTTTTTAATTTTCAAAAAAATAAGCTTTGATAATTGTTGGAATTACAGGCACTTTGGGTGCTGGCAAAGGTACTATAGTTGATTATTTGCATCAACATGGGTTTGAACACTTTTCAGTGCGTGGTTTTTTGACCAAAATAATTCAAGAAAAAGGATTGGAGTTAAATCGCGATAGTATGGTAGCAGTAGCAAATGAGCTAAGAGCCAATCACAGTCCTAGCTATATTGCGGAACAACTTTTTTTACTGGCCAAAGAAAGTGGTAAAGATTGTATTATAGAAAGCATTCGAACGGTAGGGGAGGTAACAGCATTAAAGGAGAAAGGAGGTTTTTATCTTTTTGCAGTAGATGCCGATAGTAAATTACGTTACAATCGAGTGGTGCTAAGAGGGTCAGAAACTGATAAAATTTCTTACGAAACATTTTTAGAAAACGAAGCAAGGGAAATGAATTCCGATGATCCTAATAAGCAGAATTTAGCAGCCTGTCAGGCTTTGGCAGATTTTAAGTTTGAAAACAATGGAACTTTCGATCAATTATATTCACAAGTAGAAAAAGCAATTCATGTCATCAAATAATTCAGAAGTATACGTACGTCCATCATGGGATGAATATTTTATAGAAGTAATGGATGCCATCAGCAAACGCGCTACTTGCGGTAGAGGCAGAAGTGGTTGTGTGATAGCTCGAGATAATCAATTGTTGGTTACGGGATATGTAGGTTCGCCTGTAGGGCTGAAACATTGTGATGAAATAGGTCATCAAATGAAAAAGATGATACACGAAGATGGAAGCATTACAGAACATTGTGTGCGCACGGTACATGCAGAGCAAAACGCTATTTGTCAAGCAGCTAAAAGAGGCGTATCTCTAGATGGTGCTACTTTATATTGTAGAATGACACCTTGCAGAGTTTGCTGTATGCTCATCATTAATTGTGGAATTAAAAGAGTGGTTTGTCAGCGAAAATATCATGCAGGAACTGAGAGTGAAGCCATGTTTTTAGAGGCTGGAGTGAAGTTGGAATTTTTACACGATGAAGTACAAACCTACGAACCTCAAAAGAAATAATTAACATCAAAAATTAATAGTATGCAAAAGCGATTAGTAAAGGGGGAAAAGAAATTGTTAGGTGTATGTAGTGGTTTGGGAAATTATTTTGACGTAGATCCTACCGTAGTGCGCATCTTATTTCTGGTTGCATTTTTTGGTTTTGGGGCTGGTCTTTTAGTGTATCTAATATTAGGTATAGCCATGCCAAGTAATTGATGGCTTGCAAATACGGCATGTTGACTGAAAATATCCGTTAATATATTTTACTTCTCACGCTAAGTTATATTTTAGAACTTATGGTATTATATTTTTTGTTGGGTATAGCTATACTCTTATTCTCTTTCTTAGCTATTTTTTATGTACTTATTTTTGTAAAAGGTAAAAACAGAAAACTGATTGTTTTCGATGAAGCCTACGAAAAAATTAGAGCAGAAAATTATCCGCCACCATTTCCCAATGGTTGGTTTAGTTTATGTAGTGCCGATTCTGTAAAAAAAGGAAAAGTAATAGAGGTAGATGCATTGGGACAAAAGTTTGCAGTTTTCAGAGGAGAAGATGGGAAGGTTGGAGTTTTAGATGTTTACTGTCCGCACTTGAATGCCAATCTAGCGCATGGTTGTGTAAAAGGGAATAATTTAGTCTGTCCTTTTCATGCATGGGAGTTTGGTAAAGATGGCAAATGTGAGCACATACCCTACAGCGATAAAGTACCTTCAGCTGCTTCAACAAAATCATGGATATGTAAAGAAAATTGGGGCTTAATTTTGGTATGGTATCATGCAGAAAAAATAGCGCCCAGCTGGACGACTGATGGCTATTTGCCAGAATTGAAAAATTATAAATTTCATTTTAAGACGACTGATATTCTTCGCATACATTTGCAAGACTTTGCAGAAAACGGAGCCGACCATGCACACTTTGCTTATGTCCATGATTTACTTACCATTCCTTTGGCACACCATATTGTAGATGTAAAACATAAGCTGAATATTGATTTTGGAGAGGGCGATCAAAAGCACATGGCATGGTTTACAGATCAAGCCGATTTAGTTTGGAAAAAAAGTCAAAAAGAAATACCCCATGCAGGAGGCCATGCCACGGTTACTTTCTTTGGACCTGGTTTTTTAGTTTTTCAATTTGAAACTAAAATTGGGAGAATGATGATTGTAAAAACCTTTACACCGCTCGGAGAATTAAAGGTGCGGATGGAAGATTATATTTATGCGCCTCCTGGCACTTTTAAATTAGCTATCAAATATCTTTTGGGAGAGGCTTCTGCTCAGTTTCACGATGACATAGCTATTTGGGAAAAGAAAAATTTTGCTGTGAAACCATTGCTCGTAAAAGGAGATGGTCCCATAATGAAAATGAGAGCATGGTACAATCAATTTTATACCGAAAATAGCTATACGAGAAATTCTAAGCCTGCCAGAAAATTTGTGATGGAGGAAGTCCAAAATTGAGTTGATTCATTTTTGTTTAAGATTTCTATTAACTATTTAGTAATATAGAATTTCATTAGTTTTAATAGTGTAGCATTACTTTCACCACTTCTTAATTTTAAATAGAATCTGTGAATAAAATCTTTACTCTCTCGTTTCTTTTTATTCTACTATTTAATAGTCTTATTGCGCAAGAAGCTAAGACTGGTACTATATCTGGAAAGGTTTTTGGAACAAAAGAAGCGCTCCCAAGTGCCTATGTTTTTTTAGATGGAACCTCTTATGCTACCACTACAAAAGAGGATGGTAGTTTTCAGTTGGTAGATATTCCAGCAGGAAATTATAAACTTAAAATTGCCTTTATAGGCTTTCAAACTTTATATAAAGATATTTCTTTAAAAACTTCACAGCAATTACGATTAGATAAAATTGAATTAAAGGAAGACGAGAAGAATTTGAATGAAGTAGAGGTTAAAGGGGAGATGCGAAAAGGAAGTGAGAATAAAGCCATTCTCTTAACTAAAGAATCGAAACAAATTGTCACCGTTGTATCCTCTGAGGGAATAAAGAAATTACCTGATAAAAATGCAGCGGATGCTTTGAAAAGAGTGGCTGGTGTTAGTGTTCAAAACAATAAAGGAGAAGGTGGTTATGTCTCTTTAAGAGGGACGCCTAATGATTGGACTTCTACACTTATAAATGGCGATAGAATACCTGTAGCAGATGAAGAAAATACTTCTCGCTCATTTGAGTTTGAAGTGCTCCCAGCCGATTTGATTGATTATATTTTCGTAACACGTACTGTTACTCCCGATTTAGAAGGAGATAACATTGGGGGGAGTATCAATTTTATTTTGAAGAATCCTGTCGACAAACGCACCTTCAAAATTAATGTAGGTGGTGGCATGAATTTTTTAGCAAAGAAACCTATTATGAGTGCCAATGTTCTT
This sequence comes from Chitinophagales bacterium, assembly GCA_044228065.1. Lineage (GTDB taxonomy): Bacteria > Bacteroidota > Bacteroidia > Chitinophagales > LD1 > JBGAVP01. The sequence goes on from JBGAVP010000022.1 coordinate 48,681, forward strand.
TGGGGCGATGTAAGCAAGAATAAAAAATTTAGTTATGTTTTAAATGCAACTTATTTGGGCAGATACTATGGAACCGATGCTATCAAATTGATATACGGGAATAACTTCAATCACGGTATTAATAGGTTTGAATTGAAAGATTATTCTGGTATGCGAAACACCTTTGGTTTTAATGGTGGATGGGATTACAAGGTAAATAGTAAAGTTAAGATAGGCATGAAGTTTATGCAAGGTTTTATGCAAGATGATAAATGGCAAAACAAATTAGCCTACACCTATACTTCTGGCGATAATGCCACTTTAAAGCCACAGTTTATTCATGGGATATTAAATAGAGAATTGTATGGTGGAGAAATTAATGCTGAAATAAAACCAAATGACAAATGGAAAGTAAATCTTAAGTATGCCAGCTATTACAATCGTTTTTCTTATGGAAATTTTCCCTACAAAAAGAACGACCCCCGAAATGGATACTTTACGGTAGAGTACACTGCTACTACTCCCATTGGTTATACCGATGTAGACCCCATACTTACCAATGGTCAGGCCTATGATCCCAGTGCACCAGTAGACCCGAATAACAAACTTTGGTCCTCGGTAAAACTTTTAGACTTAGATAATCATTTTGGTTGGGGTGATCATTACACCAAAATTAAACCTAAATTTACAACAGAATATAGCGACTCTACATTGGAGTTTCTGCGAGCATTTTCAGAAACCAATAAAACATGGGAATACGACCCAGGTGTATTACAACTAGATGCCCAATACAAAATAAAATCCAACATAAAATTTCAATTTGGTTACAAAGGTCGGTATAAAATGGGCTCAAGAAATCTGAGTTACCATGAATGGCGAATAGATAGAAGAGGAGGTAGAGATACACACTCTTATATTTTAGCAGAGTTTGCTACACAAGCTAATAGATACGACCAATTTCTAAGCGAATATGGATCACCTTACAAGGATGAAAAACTTCCTTATATGACAAGAAATCAGTTATCAAACTTTGTTTCCGATATAGAAGGGAGGAGCAAAGGATCTATGCAAAATTTTTATATGAACGAGCAAAATGTAGATTACAGAGTTTGGGTAGGCTCTAGCTATTCCTACTCTGAAATTCAGAATTCATTTTATGCTATGGTAGATGCTACCATAAAAAATGTGACACTTACTGGTGGAATTCGATTGGAGCATACATACTTGAACGAAACTGCATTGGCACTAGATTTTAGCAAAACAATATTAGATACAGTTACCAGTACTTATTACAATCCTACATTTAAAACCTATACAAAAAAGGGCTCTCTAGCGGTGTTGCCTTCTTTGAATATGACATGGAGCATTACCGATAAAATGAATTTAAAAGCAGCTATTTCACGTACATTTCATCGAACTAATTTTCAGGAAACAAAGCCAGGAGCTGCACTTATTAAATACAATGACTTCTTAAAAGTAGTAGGGAATCCTGATTTGAAACCTGCTTATTCACACAATTTGGATTTGATTTATGAATACTATTGGGGTAATAAGGGAATGTTTTCTATAGGAACTTATGGTAAATATATAGTAGATCATATTTTTATGACTGTGAGTAGCGATACATCGCAAAGTATAGCAACAGATGCTACATCGGGATTTGTAACCAAATCATTTAGAAACTCTGGCACATCGTGGGTTTGGGGTGTAGAAGCCGATATTAAAAGAAGGTTTGATTTTTTACCCCGTTTTCTTTCGGGCTTTGGTGTGAGTGCCAATGTTACCTACTCTTTATCCCGAATGAAAGTACCTGGAAGACCAAATGCGCAGCCTATGGCTGAGCAAACTCCCTTACTTTATAATGTGTCTTTATTTTATGAGAAGTATGGAGTAAATGCCCGTATAGCTATGAATTATACTGGTGCCTCGCTTCTAGAATTAAATTTAGTTTCAAAACCAAATGGTGATGGTGAACTATTGCACAAAGACACAGGCTTTGATACTTTTTTAGGAGAGATATATAGTTTAGATTTTCAGATTTCTTATGATTTCTTAAAACACTTTTCAGTCTTCATTGAAGGAAATAATTTACTCGATTCAGCGTACAAAGAATATAGAGGAAATCCCAATAGACCTATACGAGTAGAGTATTACAAATCAAGAGGGCAAATAGGTTTCAAGTATGAATTATAATTAACTCCATTCATTTTATTAAACAAAAATACAACCATGAAAAAACAATTTACCCTTTTAGTATTGCTTACAGCAATCAGTTTTGTAGTTTTTGCAGGAGGGCAAAAACGAAAAGTATTAGTAATAGGAGTAGATGGATGTCGCTCTGATGCTTTACAACAAGCAGTTACTCCAAACATAGATTCTCTAGTAGCTAAGGGTTTCTATTCTTACAATTCTTGGCATTGCGATATTACAGTTTCGGGTCCTTCATGGTCTAGCATTATGTGTGGTGTTTATCACAATAAGCATGGAGTAACTGGTAATAGTTATTCTAATAGTAATTACAATGTGTATCCCTATTTTCCTAAGCGTGCAAAGGAAATTAAACCCAACCTTAAATGTATTCAATATACAGAGTGGGCTCCTATGAGCGATAATGTTTACAATGATGGATGGGACTCAAAATTGAAGGGACCTGATGGAGCGACCTCAACTACGGGTGATGCTGCGGTGGCACAAATTCAAGATCCCGATGTAGATGTGTTGTTTACCTATTTCGATGCCGTAGATTTATCGGGTCATGCTACAGGTTTTACACCTAACAATACCGTTTATATAAATGCAATTCAAAATGTAGATGTTCAAATCGGTAGAATCATTCATCAATTAAGATTAAGACCTACCTATGCTCAAGAAGATTGGTTGGTATTATTAACTACAGACCACGGAGGCATAGGAACAGGACATGGGGGTAATACGATTACGGAGAGAAATATTTGGTGGATAGGATATTCTGACAGAGGAATAGCAAAGCAAATTTCGGGACCAGACCCAGGTACTTACAATACCGCATCCTTGCCTACCATCCCTGCTATAAATACGGATACACAAAAACTTGCTCCTGTTCAAGTAGACATAGCAGTCACGGCTTTGCATCATTTAATTTATGGAAGTGGGGTAAGACCAGAACAAAGAACTGACTGGAATTTAGATGGAAAATCGTGGTTGTGTGATATGGGATTGTGTGATGCAACTGGAGTGGAAGATATAGCTGATGGCGGTATGGAAGTAAAAGTTTTCCCTAACCCATCTTTTGGAATGTTAACGCTTTATTATACTTCTGAAACAAGCAAAAATGTGGGTGTGAAAGTGTTTGATAATTCAGGAAGATTGGTTTTAGAAAAGCAAAATTTCTTTCAAGGGGTAAAAGAAAATTTAGATTTAAGTACGCAACCTAAAGGTGCTTATTATATTGAAATAAAAGATGGCGAGAAAACGGTGGTAAAGAAAGTTGTATTGCAGTAATAAATCAGAATTAATGACACAGAAAGGGATGCAATTCAACACTGCATCCCTTTTTTTTGAAAAGAAAAATGATAAATCTCATTCTCCCATAAAATGTTAGATTTTCCCTTACTAAAATGTAACAGCTAACTTTGTAGCCAAACATTAGCTATGAACTACATTTCAGCAGAAGAAGCGGTACAACTTATTAAAAGCAACGAACGTGTTTTTATACATGGAGGATGTGCCACTCCCCAAAAGTTAGTGAACGCCCTTACACTTCGTTCTACAGAGTTAAAGAATGTTGAAATTACCCATTTGCACACAGAAGGAGAAGCTCCTTATGCTAAACCTGAGTATTCGTCAGCATTTCATGTGAATGCGTTCTTCATTGCGCGAAATGTTCGTGCTTATGTAAACGAAATAAACGTGCAATATATTCCCATGTTCTTGAGTGAAATTCCCATGTTCATTCGAAGCGGAAAATTTCCTATTGACACAGCTTTGATACAGGTGAGTCCTCCCGATCAACACGGCTATTGTTCTTTGGGTGTTTCTATAGATATAGCCAGAGCAGCTTGTGATGTAGCTCAAAAAATTATTGCACAAGTGAATCCCAATATGCCTCGCTCTTTAGGGGATAGTATGATTCACATTTCTAAAATTACAGCGGCTGTCTATTCAGAAGATGCCATCTTCGAATCTAACAATGCAGCAATATCTGAAGTGGAAATTCAAATAGGAAAATATGTATCAGAATTGGTAGAAGATGGAGCCACACTTCAAATGGGGATAGGTGGTATTCCGAATGCTACTTTACAGTTTCTAGCGAATCACAAAAACTTAGGCATACATACAGAAATGTTTAGCGATGGAATTTTACCATTGGTAGAAAAAGGTGTTGTGACTGGACTAGAAAAGAAAATTCATCGAGGTAAAATTGTTTCTTCCTTTGCTATGGGTACTCGAAAATTATATGATTTTATCGACAACAATCCGCAAGTAATTATGCTCGATGTAGGATATGTAAATGATACAACCAATATTCGTAGAAACCCAAAAGTGACTGCTATCAACAGCGCCATTGAAGTTGATTTAACGGGGCAGGTTTGTGCCGATTCTATTGGTACCGATATTTTTAGTGGAGTAGGAGGGCAAATGGATTTTATTAGAGGTGCGGCTTTGAGCGAGGGTGGTAAACCTATCATTGCTCTTCCATCTATTACGAATAAGGGTGTTTCTAAATTGGTTCCCACGCTTAAAGTGGGAGCTGGGGTAGTTACCACAAGAGCCCATGTGCACTATGTTGTAACGGAATATGGTATAGCCGATTTATATGGGAAAAACATAGCTCAAAGAGCCAAAGCTTTAATACAAATTGCACATCCTACTCATAGAGAAGTATTAGAAAAAGAGGCGTATGATTTGTATGGAAAGTGTTGGTGAAGATTTCTCCTCACCAACATTCTCTTTTTTATCTTATCAAGGTTAAACTGCCTTGTTTGTTTACTGATTTATTGTTGTAGAAAGTAGCTGTAACATAATAAACATAAACAGCAGGTGGTTGTAGTACTCCTTTGTAAACGCCATCCCATCCTTTGTCTATGTCATTTGATTGATAAACCAATTCACCCCATCTATTGAATATGCTCATTTTAAATTCTTTCACAGAGCGGTAAATAGCCTTAAACTCATCGTTCTTTCCATCACTATTTGGAGTGAAAGCATTCGGCATTTCTAGGTTGCCATCGTCTATTACATTAATCGTAATAGAGTCAGATACCAAACAACCTTTATTATCGGTATAGACTACATAGAAAGTAGTTTTATCTGTAGGCACTGCCTTTGGAGTAGGGCAGTTGTTGCAGGTAACAAAACTGGATGGTGTCCATAGGTAAGTACCGGAGCCACTTCCTCCTGTGACAGTTCCATCTAGTTGAATACTTTGTCCAGAATACATGAACGTATCTTGTCCCAATTCTAATTGCGGTTGTGTGTAAATAGTTACCTGTGTTTCATCAGAGGCAGTACAGTTCGTGCCAGCAGTCACTGTTACTCCATAGGTAGCACTTTTATCCACTGTAATACTGGCTGTTTGTTCCCCAGTACTCCATACATACTGAACAGGGTTTACAGAGGTTTGCGCTACTAAAGTGATAGTTCCTCCACATTGAATGGTATCTACACCCACTGAAACAGTTAGAGGCGCAGGTTCATTAATAGTAGCTTGTGCTGTGTTCGTACAATTATCTTTATCGGTTATGGTTACGGTATACGTATTAGCAGCTAAACCATTCTGTGTTGCTTGATTTGGCAAACCATTACTCCAAGTATAATTGATAGGAGCAGCACCATTCGTTATATTGATAGAGATCGTTCCATCTTGTTTTCCGTTACAACTTATATCGGTAGCATTTTGTGTAAAGCTTAAACCAGAAGATGCTGTAACCGTTACTTGGAAAGTATCAGAGCAGTCGGCATCGCGAGCAATTACATCATAGGTACCCGAAGCTAAGTTTTGGAATAAGTTAGTAGTTCCATATGTAGCCCCATTATCAATCGAATAGTCATATGGTGTTTTTCCTTGTGAAATAGTAACGGTGATACTTCCGTTATTTTTACCACAAGTAGTAGGAGTGCTGTTGGTGCTAGATTGTAGCGTGCAACAACTTCCTCCACCTGGAATCACCACACTTCCAAAGGTTGAGCAACTTGAATTATCAGTCACGGTAAAGAAGTAAGTTCCTGCTGCTATTCCACTGCGGGTATCCGTTGTATTAGAACTATTTGCCCAAGTAAAGCCTGTAGATACATTTACTGTTCCCGAAGTAAATACGGTCACCGCACCATCTACTGTTCCAGCACAAGATTCTCCTTTAATTTTGAAACTATCTATTACAGGGCCGTTGCTATTATTTAATGCAAAAGTAGTATCTATCGTACAAGCTTGAGTAATATCATCTAAGTGTAGCGTGTAATTTCCTGCACTTACATTGGAAGTATCTTGGCTTTGAACGGTTCCATTCCATGTGTATTGATAATTACCTGAACCTTGTATCACTGTCACATCTATACCTCCATTGGCATTGCCACAGGTAGGCTGTGTGAGCGTAGCACTTAGCGAAAGGTTACAACATTTTGGACCCGCTACAATTGTAAACCAAAATGTATCTCTGCAACTATTGGCATCTTGCACCCCTAAAATGTAAGTACCAGCGGCAAGATTAGTAACTGGGAAAGTCACAATCGGTGTAATGGCTAGTGGATTAGATGAAAGTGCATAACCATACTGCAATGTACCCGTGCCTCCGGTTGTATTGGCAGCAGTAAGGCTTCCATCTCCTTGACCTAGGCAAGTTTCATTGGTGGTAACAATCGAATTGATATTAGGAGAATTGGGTGCTGCTAATACAAAAGAAGTGTCCTTAGTACATTTGTAAATCGTGTCGGTCACGGTCACAGAATAAGTGGCAGCATTGAGCGATGAAATATCTTGAGTCACATCTGTGGTAGACCATAGGTAGGTAAACTGTCCCGAGCCATTTGCTACCGATAAATCTACAGCCCCATTATTGCCAGTACAAGTAGGTTGAGTGAGTACCCCAGATAGGGTATGATTACAACAATTAGGACCTGGAGCAATTGTAAACCAAAATGTATCTCTACAACTGTTTGCATCTTGTACGCCTAATATGTAAGTACCAGCGGCAAGATTGGTAACAGGGAAAGTCACAATAGGAGTAACCGCTAGTGGATTGGTAGATAGAGCATAGCCATATTGTAGAGTACCAGTACCTCCTGTAGTTGTAGCGGATACTAGCGAGCCATCTGTAAAAACAGAACAAGAAGGAGCGGAAGTATTGACAGCAGTGATGTTTGGAGCGTTCGGTGCTGTTAATGTGATAGAGGTATCTCTCACACAGTTTACTCCCGCTTGTACAGTAACACCATAAGTACCCGATGATAGATTCGATGCGGTAGGACTATTTCCGGTGGCTGCATTGGCACTCCAAGTATAGGTGTAAGGCGGAGTACCATTGGTCATAAGTACATCAATAGAGCCAGTGGCAGTCGTACAACCAGGTTGAGCTATCGTTATATTTTTGAATGCCAAACCACAACAATTCGGACCAGGGTTAAGGGTGATATAAAAAGTATCTCTACAGCCACTCGCATCTTGTACCCCTACTATATAAGTTCCAGCAGCTACATTGGTAACTGGGAAAGTGAGGATAGGTGTTACTGCCAGTGGGTTACTCGCCAGTGCGTATCCGTATTGCAATGCACCCGTTCCACCTGTAGTGGTGGCACTGTTGATGCTACCATTACCTTGTCCTAAACAAGTTTCATCTGTTTTGCTCACAGCCGTAATATTGGGTGCAGCTGAAGGATTTACGGTAGCAGAGGCAGTAGCCGTACATCCTCCTGCTCCAGTTATGGTTACGGCATAAGTAGCTGCTGCTAAATTGATAGCAGGGTTGCTTGTTTGCGTATTGCTCCATAGGTATGTAAATGGTCCTGTTCCTGCGCTTACAGTAGCAGTAGCAGTTCCATTGGCTGCGCCACAAGTAGTGGCAGTGGCAGAAGCTGTAGCAGTGATAGCAGTAGAAGAATTCACTGTAGCTGAGGCTGTAGCCGTACATCCTCCTGCTCCAGTTATGGTTACGGTATAAGTAGTTGCTGCTAAATTGATAGCAGGGTTACTTGTTTGCGTATTGCTCCATACATAGGTAAATGGTCCTGTTCCTAAGCTTACATTAGCAGTAGCAGTTCCATTCGCTGCACCACAAGTAGTAGCAGTAGCAGATGCAGTAGCTGTGATCGCGGTGGAAGTATTAATCACAGCAGATGCAGTAGCGGTACATGCATTGGCATCGGTTACGGTTACTGTGTAGGTGTTGGCTGCTACATTGGTTATTGCTGATGCAGAACCTCCTGCATTGTTCCAAACATAAGTATAGTTGGTAGTTCCTCCAGTTACAGTAGAGGTAGCACTTCCATTGTTTTTACCACAAGTAGTGGCGGTAGGGGTAGTGCTTACGGCTAGCGCAGCAGTAGGTTGGAGAATGGTAACTGTACTAGTACCAGGGCAACCATTTTTATCAGTTACATTGAGGGTGTACGTTCCTGCTGGCAGGCCAGTAAACGGTTGGCTTCCTGCTACTGCATTAAAAGTAGCTACGGTAGTAGCGCCATTTTTGAGAACATAGTTATAAGGTGATGCTCCTCCCGTAGTGGTTACCGAGAAACTTCCAGTAGCTTGTCCAAAGCATTTTACATTTACCTGATTGGCAGGTGTAACAGTGAGGGTAGGGCAAGCAGAGCATGGAGCTAGGGTTGCCAGCCCATAAATGGTTACCGTGGTGCCTGCATTGTCCACTACTTTTATACTGTCTTTTCCAGCAGGTGGTGTAACGGTAACACCTGTTCCAAACTGCACCCAAGCAGCTGGAGTATTACAAGATGAAACAGGAAATATACCGTTTAAACATTGTCCAACAAAGGCATTCCAAGTTCCGCCACAAGCAGTACAAGTAGCCGCATTGGTTACGGTGGTGCTGGTAGCATATTGCCAGTAAGACCAAGTGTATGGACCTGTACCGCCCGATACGGTTAGGTTTCCATTC